>NZ_VWXE01000020.1:0-841 GCF_011752675.1 Pantoea sp. Acro-807
ATCCGGGCTGCGGACAGTGTCTGGTGGGTAGTTTGACTGGGGCGGTCTCCTCCCAAAGCGTAACGGAGGAGCACGAAGGTTGGCTAATCCTGGTCGGACATCAGGAGGTTAGTGCAATGGCATAAGCCAGCTTGACTGCGAGAGTGACGGCTCGAGCAGGTGCGAAAGCAGGTCATAGTGATCCGGTGGTTCTGAATGGAAGGGCCATCGCTCAACGGATAAAAGGTACTCCGGGGATAACAGGCTGATACCGCCCAAGAGTTCATATCGACGGCGGTGTTTGGCACCTCGATGTCGGCTCATCACATCCTGGGGCTGAAGTAGGTCCCAAGGGTACGGCTGTTCGCCGTTTAAAGTGGTACGCGAGCTGGGTTTAGAACGTCGTGAGACAGTTCGGTCCCTATCTGCCGTGGGCGCTGGAGAATTGAGGGGGGTTGCTCCTAGTACGAGAGGACCGGAGTGAACGCACCGCTGGTGTTCGGGTTGTCACGCCAGTGGCACTGCCCGGTAGCTAAGTGCGGAAAAGATAAGTGCTGAAAGCATCTAAGCACGAAACTTGCCCCGAGATGAGTTCTCCCTGGCTCCTCGAGAGCCCTGAAGGGACGTTGAAGACGACGACGTTGATAGGCCGGGTGTGTAAGCGCAGCGATGCGTTGAGCTAACCGGTACTAATGACCCGTGAGGCTTAACCTTACAACGCCAGAGGCGTTTTGAGAGACCCGATTTTCAGCTTGTTTTGCCGGATTAACAGAATTTGCCTGGCGGCCACAGCGCGGCGGTCCCACCTGACCCCATGCCGAACTCAGAAGTGAAACGCCGTAGCGCCGATGGTAGTGTGGGG
>NZ_VWXE01000021.1:0-836 GCF_011752675.1 Pantoea sp. Acro-807
GGGCGCTAAGTTGCAGGGTATAGACCCGAAACCCGGTGATCTAGCCATGGGCAGGTTGAAGGTTGGGTAACACTAACTGGAGGACCGAACCGACTAATGTTGAAAAATTAGCGGATGACCTGTGGCTGGGGGTGAAAGGCCAATCAAACCGGGAGATAGCTGGTTCTCCCCGAAAGCTATTTAGGTAGCGCCTCGTGAACTCATCTCCGGGGGTAGAGCACTGTTTCGGCTAGGGGGCCATCCCGGCTTACCAACCCGATGCAAACTGCGAATACCGGAGAATGTTATCACGGGAGACACACGGCGGGTGCTAACGTCCGTCGTGAAGAGGGAAACAACCCAGACCGCCAGCTAAGGTCCCAAAGTCATGGTTAAGTGGGAAACGATGTGGGAAGGCACAGACAGCCAGGATGTTGGCTTAGAAGCAGCCATCATTTAAAGAAAGCGTAATAGCTCACTGGTCGAGTCGGCCTGCGCGGAAGATGTAACGGGGCTAAACCATGCACCGAAGCTGCGGCAGCGACGCTTGCGTCGCTGGGTAGGGGAGCGTTCTGTAAGCCGCAGAAGGCGTGCTGTGAGGCATGCTGGAGGTATCAGAAGTGCGAATGCTGACATAAGTAACGATAAAGCGGGTGAAAAGCCCGCTCGCCGGAAGACCAAGGGTTCCTGTCCAACGTTAATCGGGGCAGGGTGAGTCGACCCCTAAGGCGAGGCCGAAAGGCGTAGTCGATGGGAAGCAGGTTAATATTCCTGCACTTGGTGTTGCTGCGAAGGGGGGACGGAGAAGGCTAGGTTATCCGGGCGACGGTTGTCCCGGTTTAAGCGTGCAGGTGTGA
>NZ_VWXE01000022.1:0-683 GCF_011752675.1 Pantoea sp. Acro-807
ATTAGCACGTCCTTCATCGCCTCTGACTGCCAGGGCATCCACCGTGTACGCTTGGTCGCTTAACCTCACAACCCACAGGCGTTTTGAACGCTGTGAATCGCGATAATCTTGAGACCCGGCCGCATCGTTCTGCCACCCTTATTACGGAGGGTGACCGGACGCGGTCGTTTCAAATTTTCAGCTTGTTCCGGATTGTTAAAGAGCAATAACTTCGCAATGCACTCGAAAATGCATTCAGAAGTTGAGTATCAACGTGGGGACGTTGATGGTGGAGCTAAGCGGGATCGAACCGCTGACCTCCTGCGTGCAAGGCAGGCGCTCTCCCAGCTGAGCTATAGCCCCAATGATTCGCAAAACCCTTTACCCAATTCTTTCGAGTTCAAGGCGTGACGACGCGAAGCATAGTGAACTATGCGAGCCGTTGTCATAACGCAGAAATCGGGAGAATTTGGTAGGCCTGAGTGGACTTGAACCACCGACCTCACCCTTATCAGGGGTGCGCTCTAACCACCTGAGCTACAAGCCTGGAGAGAGTTTTACTGCTTCTTTAAATTTCATCAGACAATCTGTGTGAGCACTTCGCGGGAAGGTATCTTCAGGTAAGGAGGTGATCCAACCGCAGGTTCCCCTACGGTTACCTTGTTACGACTTCACCCCAGTCATGAATCACAAAGTGGTAAGCG
>NZ_VWXE01000023.1:0-671 GCF_011752675.1 Pantoea sp. Acro-807
ACTGCCAGGGCATCCACCGTGTACGCTTGGTCGCTTAACCTCACAACCCACAGGCGTTTTGAACGCTGTGAATCGCGATAATCTTGAGACCCGGCCGCATCGCGCATCGTTCTTATTACGGAGAACGAATACGACGCGGTCGTTTCAAATTTTCAGCTTGTTCCGGATTGTTAAAGAGCAAAACTTCGCAATGCGCCCTGAGGTGCATTCTGAAGTATTTTTCAGGACTGTAATGGTGGAGCTAAGCGGGATCGAACCGCTGACCTCCTGCGTGCAAGGCAGGCGCTCTCCCAGCTGAGCTATAGCCCCATACAGTCACTGCAGAGACCATCTACTACCACTCAACTTCTCTCCAGGGAGAAACGTTGATTTGGCTCAGGCAAGGCGTGTTTCCGCGAAGCATAGTGAACTATGCGAGCCGGAGACATAACGCAGCATGAGACAAATCTGGTAGGCCTGAGTGGACTTGAACCACCGACCTCACCCTTATCAGGGGTGCGCTCTAACCACCTGAGCTACAAGCCTGTAGAGGTTTTTCTGCTCGTTACTTTCTATCAGACAATCTGTGTGAGCACTTCGCGGGAAGGTATCTTCAGGTAAGGAGGTGATCCAACCGCAGGTTCCCCTACGGTTACCTTGTTACGACTTCACCCCAGTCATGAATCACAAAG
>NZ_VWXE01000024.1:0-248 GCF_011752675.1 Pantoea sp. Acro-807
AGTCTGGACCGTGTCTCAGTTCCAGTGTGGCTGGTCATCCTCTCAGACCAGCTAGGGATCGTCGCCTAGGTGAGCCGTTACCCCACCTACTAGCTAATCCCATCTGGGCACATCCGGTGGCGTGAGGTCCGAAGATCCCCCACTTTGGTCCGAAGACGTTATGCGGTATTAGCTACCGTTTCCAGTAGTTATCCCCCTCCACCGGGCAGTTTCCCAGACATTACTCACCCGTCCGCCACTCGTCACCC
>NZ_VWXE01000025.1:0-245 GCF_011752675.1 Pantoea sp. Acro-807
TAAATACTCCTGACTGACCGATAGTGAACCAGTACCGTGAGGGAAAGGCGAAAAGAACCCCGGCGAGGGGAGTGAAACAGAACCTGAAACCGTGTACGTACAAGCAGTGGGAGCCTCTTTTATGGGGGTGACTGCGTACCTTTTGTATAATGGGTCAGCGACTTATATTCTGTAGCAAGGTTAACCGCATAGGGGAGCCGCAGGGAAACCGAGTCTTAATTGGGCGCTAAGTTGCAGGGTATAGA
>NZ_VWXE01000026.1:0-236 GCF_011752675.1 Pantoea sp. Acro-807
GTGTACGTACAAGCAGTGGGAGCCTCTTTTATGGGGTGACTGCGTACCTTTTGTATAATGGGTCAGCGACTTATATTCTGTAGCAAGGTTAACCGCATAGGGGAGCCGAAGGGAAACCGAGTCTTAATTGGGCGCTAAGTTGCAGGGTATAGACCCGAAACCCGGTGATCTAGCCATGGGCAGGTTGAAGGTTGGGTAACACTAACTGGAGGACCGAACCGACTAATGTTGAAAAA
>NZ_VWXE01000027.1:0-218 GCF_011752675.1 Pantoea sp. Acro-807
GGAGCAAGCTCCCCTGTGCTACCGTCCGACTTGCATGTGTTAGGCCTGCCGCCAGCGTTCAATCTGAGCCATGATCAAACTCTTCAATTTAAAGTTTGATTTGCTTAAACAAGTTAAGCGGTGCTCTGTGAATTAAACTTCGTAATGAATTACGTGTTCACTCAGCAAAGACTTGATATTTTTTAAAGCCCGTAGGCTTGTGATATCAATCCTGCGAG
>NZ_VWXE01000028.1:0-218 GCF_011752675.1 Pantoea sp. Acro-807
TTAAGACTCGGTTTCCCTTCGGCTCCCCTATGCGGTTAACCTTGCTACAGAATATAAGTCGCTGACCCATTATACAAAAGGTACGCAGTCACCCCATAAAAGAGGCTCCCACTGCTTGTACGTACACGGTTTCAGGTTCTGTTTCACTCCCCTCGCCGGGGTTCTTTTCGCCTTTCCCTCACGGTACTGGTTCACTATCGGTCAGTCAGGAGTATTTA
>NZ_VWXE01000029.1:0-213 GCF_011752675.1 Pantoea sp. Acro-807
GCCTGGCGGCCACAGCGCGGCGGTCCCACCTGACCCCATGCCGAACTCAGAAGTGAAACGCCGTAGCGCCGATGGTAGTGTGGGGTCTCCCCATGCGAGAGTAGGGAACTGCCAGGCATCCAATTAAGACCAGACTTTCTGGTCGTGACCTCCCGGTGACGCGGAGAGGGCGAAACACCTGGCTTCAGGCGCGGTCCTGAGGGCAGTAAAGAA
>NZ_VWXE01000002.1:0-491011 GCF_011752675.1 Pantoea sp. Acro-807
CATCCGCACATAATCTGTAGGGGCGCCATTTATGGCGCCCTGGTAACAACCGGGCACGGCGCATAAACGACGCCAGGGACGCATTAATGCGTCCCCTGCGAGCACCGGGGGATACGTTATTTATCGCATCCGCACATAATCTGTAGGGGCGCCATTTATGGCGCCCTGGTAATAACCGGGCACGGCGCATAAACGACGTCAGGGACGCATGAATGCGTCCCCTACGACGGAATCAGCGTTTGGGGCGGATAAGCTGACTGGCGGTGTCACCGATAATCTGTGCCACGCCGCGATCGCCTTTAACCATGGAGGCCATAAAGGATTTCGCCTGCTTAAAGGTGATATGCGGCGGCAGCGGTGCGACTTCCGGATCGGTTTTCACCTCCAGCACCACCGGGCGGTTTGCGCTCAGCGCCTGCTGCCACGCGGCGGCTAACTCATCCGGATTATCCACCACGATCCCCTGCAGGCCAAGACTCTCGGCAAAACGCGCGTAGGGCACATCGGGCAGCTGCTGTGACGCCTCGAAGCGCGGATTGCCTTCCATCACGCGCTGCTCCCAGGTCACCTGATTAAGATCCTGATTGTTAAACACGCAGACGATCAGCCGTGGATCGTCCCACTGCTGCCAGTATTTCTGAATAGTGATCAGCTCAGCCATATTATTCATCTGCATCGCCCCGTCTCCGACCAGCGCCACAACCGGTTTATCGGGATAAGCAAATTTAGCGGCGATAGCGAACGGTACGGCGGCACCCATACAGGCAAGACCGCCGGAGAGCGTGGCGCGCTGCCCCTGCTTCACGCGATAGTCGCGCGCAAACCAGTTGGCACAGGAGCCGGAATCTGAGGTGACAATAGCGTTATCCGGCAGCTGCGGCGACATCTCCCACACCACCCGCTGTGGATTAACCGGATTAGCTGGCGCCAGCGCCCGCTCCTCCATCAGCTGCCACCAGTCGCGCACCTGCAGCGCAATCTGCTCCTGCCAGTGGCGATCGCTTTTGTGCTGCAGCAGCGGGATCAGCGCCCGCAGCGTTTCGGCGCTGTCCCCGTGCAGGTTGACTTCACAGGGGTAGCGCAGGCCCAGCATCGCCGGATCGATATCAATCTGTACCGCACGCACCTTACCTTCAGCGGGTAAAAATTCGGTCCACGGGAAGCCGGTGCCGATCATCAGCAGCGTGTCGCACTCCTGCATCAGATCCCACGACGGTTTAGTACCAAGCAGGCCGATTGATCCGGTGACAAACGGCGCATCGTCCGGCAGCACATCTTTACCCAGCAGCGCTTTGGCGACGCCCGCGCCAAGCAGGTTCGCAACCTGCACCACTTCCACTGCCGCGCCGCGCGCACCTGCACCGATCAGGATCGCCACCTTGCTGCCGGCGTTGAGGGCGTCTGCCGCACGCTGCAGATCTGCTTCATACGGCACGATTTTCGGACGCTGATAGCCAGGACCGGAGTGGGTAAAACCGTGCGCGTGCTGCGGCGGCTGCCAGGTTTCATCCTGAATATCTTTTGGCAGGATCAGCACCGCCACGCCGTTCTGCGCTTTTGCGATACGCACGCCGCGATCGACCAGATGCTGGATCTGCGCCGGTGCGGCCGCTTCCTGTACGAAATTAGCGACATCAGCAAACACGCGATCGAGGTTCATCTCCTGCTGATAGCTGGCGCCGCGCGCGGTCACTTCAGCCTGTCCGGCGATCGCCAGCACCGGTGCATGATCCATTTTGGCATCGTAAAGACCGGTCAGCAGGTGGGTGGCACCCGGCCCGCCGGTAGAGAGGCAGACGCCAAGCTCACCGGTAAATTTGGCGTGGCCGGCAGCCATAAATGCTGCCATCTCTTCATGCCGCACCTGGATAAACTCAATTCCGGCGCCCGCTTTATTGGCGCGCTGGATAGCGCCCAGCACGCCGTTGATGCCATCGCCCGGATAGCCATAAATGCGCGTGACGCCCCACGCCTGCAGGCGCTCGACAAAAAAATCGCTGGTTTTTTTACTCATCCCGCTGCTCCCTTAAAGGCTGTTGTCAGCTTTTAAGGGTAGCTGACAGAAACGGGCGTGCAGAGGATCTGCCGGATTATGGCCTGACTGCGCCCGCTGGCTGCCTAACCCAGCGCCGGGGAGACCAGCGCAAAACAGTGCATCTCCTCTGTCGGGCGCCAGGGGGTGCCGTGCACCATAATGTGCGGCGCATCGACCTGCTGCAGACCCAGCGTTGCCAGCCACTCCGCCAGCCCGGCGTCGGGCGTATCCAGCCGGACAAACTGACCGGTCAGCGTCTGCAGCAGCGTGGCAACGAGCGCCTGCGCCACGCTGCCGTCCCGGGCGATAACCGGGCCGATGGTCCAGCCGCGACCAAAGCGACGCAGGCTGGCAAAGCCCTGTATCCCCTGCGCATCGCGTGCCAGCACGCTACCGGGCAGCAACTGCTGCAGCAGACGCGCACGCTGCAGGCCGGTCGCCTGCCAGTCGGGCGTGCAGAGTTCCGCACAGGCTGCGCTGCATGCCGGCTCCAGGCTTAGCGCAGGCGGCAGCGCTATAGCGGGAGGCGCGGCTAATGCCGCCGTCTGGTACTGCCATACCTGACCGCACTCCCTGAATCCCAGCTGTGCATAAAGCCCTTTACCCATTTCCGTTGCATGCAGGCGCAGCGTGCAGCCGGCGAAGCGCGTAATCAGCGCCTGCATTAACTTGCGGCCGATACCGCGTCCGCGCGCCTGCTGATCCACCACCACCAGGTCGATGGTGGCTGCGCTGCTTCCCCAGCGCCAGCCAAGCGCGCAGCCGGAGAGTCGTCCCGCCTCCTCCATCACCACGCCTTCACCCAGCGCAATCAGCTGCTGCCAGTCCTCAGGACGGTGTGGCCAGCCCGCCTGCTGCGTCAGGGCATGGCCCGCCGCGGCGTCGGCCGCCGTAATATCACGCAACGTCATGCTCATGCGGTTCTCCCTTAGTGAATGCAGAAGAAGAGTGCCACACCGCTGCCGAGCCTGACAGCCTCAGATCTGAAAATCGAGCGCCGGCTCTTCTTCACTCTCATAGGAGAGCGCCTGTCGCTTGATCTCCTCCAGCGACAAATTAGCGTTGCAGAGCTCCAGAAACTGCCAGACATAGTTGCGCTGCAGCTGTCCGCGCTTCAGACCAAGCCAGACGGTGTTAGCTTCAAACAGGTGACGGGCATCAATCTTGACCAGGTTTTCGCCCTGATAGATATCACACGCCTGATCGGCGAGTACGCCAACGCCCAGCCCCAGCTCAACATAGGTTTTCACCACATCAGAATCCTGCGCGCTCAGCACAATATCGGGCCGCAGGCTGGCCGCCTGAAACGCCCGATCCACGCGTGAACGACCGGTGATCCCCTGCCGGTAGGTGATTAACGGCCAGGCGCTCAGGTTTTCAAGCGACACCGGCTGCTGCTGCAGCAGTTCATGCCCGGGCGGCACCAGCAGCGAGTGATGCCAGCTGAACCAGGGGAAAGCCGCCAGGCTGGCGTGGTTAACCAGCTGTTCGGAGGCGATACCGACATCCGCCTCGCCGGCCAGCAGCATGGCGACAATCTCCTGCGGCGAGCCCTGATTCAGCTCCAGCCGCACGTTGGGATAGAGCTGGCGGAACGCTTTGATGACGCGCGGCAGGCTGTAACGCGCCTGGGTATGGGTGGTGGCAATCGTCAGCACGCCGCTGGTCTCATTGGTAAACACATCGGCCAGACGCCGCACCTTGCCCGCCTCATCGAGAATGCGTTCGGCTATGGTCAGCAGCGCTTTGCCCGGCTCCGTCATGCCCAGCAAACGTTTTCCGCGCCGGATAAATATCTCTACGCCCAGCTCATCTTCCAGATCGCGGATATGCCGGCTGACCCCGGACTGCGAGGTAAACAGCGTGTTGGCGACTTCAGTCAGATTGAAGTCGCAGCGGGCGGCTTCCCGAATAATTTTAAGTTGCTGGAAATTCACACCCTCTCCCCCTTCTGGCACGGTTTTCGCCATGGTAGGGAGCAGGCGTCAATACAACAAATAATAAAAAACCGCCTGTTATGCGGTTTAGTAATAAGGAGCGTTATCGCGATGCTGTGGTTTTTAGCCCACCAGCATCAGCTCGCGATCGGCAACCGCTGGCTTATTCAGCAGCGACAGCAGTATGGTTTTGACCGCCTGCGCCGCAGGTGAGAGCGGCAGCTGCGCAGACATATTCAGCGACAGCGGCAGCGTCAGCGACGGTGAGGTAATGCGCGCCATCCAGGCGTGCGTTGAGCTGACCAGCGCCCGGGCCGCGGATTCAGGCAGCACGGTTACGCCCAGCCCGCTGGAGACCGCGGCGGTCAGGGTGGCGATCGATTCAATTTCGCCGATGATGCGCGCGCTCAGGCGGCGCAGTGAAAACGCTTCGTCTACCCGCTTGCGTACCGCGCTGTAGTCGCGCGGCAGGAACAGGTTCATCTGCGCCACGTCGGCCAGATCCACCGCCGATCCCGGACAGGCGGTGGCGCCGACCAGATAGAGCTCCTCTTTCAGCAGCGGCAGGCTGGTCACGCCAGCCGCAGGCGAGCGATCGTAGAGCACGGCCATATCGAGCTGACCGTTCAGCACTTTATCATTCAGCGAACTGCCGCTGTTTTCATGCAGATACACCAGCACGTCCGGATACTGCTCGCGCACGGTCTGCAGCAGCGGCATGGTCAGAGAAGAGGCGGCCGTGCCGGGTGCGAGACCAATAGAAACCTGTCCGCTCAGCGTCTGGCCCGCTTTGCTGACGGCGGCCTGCGCCTGTTCACACTGGCGCAATATGGTGCGGGCGTGCGCATAGAGGATTTTACCCGCGTCGGTGGGCGTTACGCCGCGCTTGGTGCGGATCAGCAGCTGCTGATCCAGCTCGCTCTCCAGCGTCGCCACCTGCTGACTGAGCGCCGGTTGCGCAATGTGCAGCACTTCGGCGGCGCGGGTCAGGCTGCCGATATCGACGATGTTCACAAAATATTTCAGCCGTCTTAAGTTCATGTTGCCTCCGTCAATCCGGTTAACCCCTGAAGGGCGCTTAGCCTGCTGGCCGATAAACAGAGTTTTGCAATAAGCAGGCCAGTTATTTCATCGCGGAAAAAAACGGCGGGCAGTGGTAATTAAGAGACTGGAAAATAAGCTTTTGTGATTACCTGAAAGGAAACAGAGCGTGCTGATGCCGCAGCGGGCGGGTAAAGCGGAGGATGGCATGCACTCTGCTGGTGCAAAACCTGCAAGGCAGACGTGCAAAAAAGTGATGACGGAGAGGTGGTAGCGTCCCGTGCCGCCTCCGGCCTGACCCCGGTTATGCCGGGGTCAGCCGTGTCGCAGAGCGAGGTGACTCAGCGTTTTTTGCGGTTGCGATGCATATCAATGGAAACCGCAGCCACAATGATCATGCCTTTGATGATGTCCTGTATATAGGCGTCCACGCCCACGAAGGTAAAGCCGCTTTTGATAAGTCCCAGGATCACGGCGCCGATCAGCGTGCCGGTGATACGCCCCACGCCACCCATCAGGCTGCTGCCGCCGATAACCGCTGCGGCGATAGCATCCAGCTCATACGCCATCCCCATGCTTGACTGGCCGCTGCTGACGCGTGCTGCCAGTACGACGCCTGCCAGGCCCGAGAGCGCGCCGGCGATGGTGTAGACAATGATCAGATACTTGTTAACGTTGATGCCGGACACTTTAGCTGACGTCATGTTGCCGCCAATCGCATAGACATATTTGCCGTAGCGGGTATGTTTCAGCGCGATGTGGAACAGGAACGCCACCACCAGGAAGATGATAACCGGCATGGCGCCCTGACCAATCGAGGTAAAGCTGTCTGACAGAAAGCTGATCGGATTACCCTGCGTATAGTACTGCGCCAGACCGCGCGCGGACACCATCATCCCCAGCGTGGCGATAAAGGGCGGAATACCGGTGCGGGTGATCAGCACGCCGTTGATGACGCCGCACAGCAGCCCGACGCCAATACCGGCGCCGATAGGGATAGCCGCAGGCAGGTTAACCAGCGAGGGAAACATCGGCGACAGGCTTTCTGAGGTTTGCGCCAGGCTTGCCGCCACCACCGCCGTCAGGGCGATAACGGAGCCGGAGGAGAGATCGATACCGGTGGTGATAATGACCTGCGTAACGCCGACCGCGATAATACCGATGATGGCGACCTGCAGCACAATCAGAACTAAACGGTTGGTGTTGAGCAGAAAAGACTGGTCGCGTACGTACCAGCCGGCAATTTCAAAAATCAGCGCAATGCCTAACATCACCACAAAAATGCCGGTATCTTTTGGCAGTTTATGGCGCAGATTACTGAAGAAGGAGCTTTGTTCAGTGGCCTGCGGGGCCGTAGCTTTTACATTATTCATAGGGATCTCAAGCCTCACTCAGATGCCAGCGACAAAATGGTTTCCTGATCGGCCTCTTCTTTACTGAGGATGCCGGTTATGCGCCCGCCGTGCATCACCATGATGCGGTCACTCATGCCGAGAATTTCCGGCAGCTCAGAGGAGACCATGATGATAGCGACGCCGCGATTAGCGAGTTCGCTGATCAGGCGGTAGATCTCTGCTTTGGCTCCCACATCGATGCCGCGGGTCGGTTCGTCCAGAATCAGGATCTTCGGCTGTGCCAGCAGCCAGCGCGCAATCAGCACTTTCTGCTGGTTACCGCCGCTGAGGTTATTGATGATCTGATCCATGGTCGGGGTTTTGATATTGAGCTTGCGGATCTGCTCCATACAGTCCTGCGCCATTTTCACATGGCTGACAAAGCCGCTTTTGCCGGTGTAACCGGGCATGTTAACGATGCTCATGTTCTCCATTACTGAGAGAACCAAAAACAGCCCTGACTTCTTGCGATCCTCAGTCAGAAACGCCATGCCTTTCTCGATGGCCGTGGAGGGCGAATCGATGCTGACCGGCACGCCGTCAATCAGCACTTCACCGCTGTCGTAGCTCTCCATGCCAAACAGGCTCTCCATCACCTCACTGCGCCCTGCGCCCACCAGCCCGGCCACGCCCAGAATTTCTCCCCTGCGCACGCTGAAGCTGATATCGCTAAAGCGCTCTTTGCTGCTCAGGCCGCGCACCGTCAGCACATCGTCGCCGATGGTGCCGTTGAATTTAGGGAACAGCTGGGTCAGCTCACGCCCTACCATCTGGGTGATCAGCGATTGCCGCGTAAACGCGCTGGTATCGTTGCTGCCGACCCAGGTGCCGTCGCGGAAGATGCTGATCTCATCGGTAATGGTAAAAATCTCATCCATCTTATGGCTGATATAGATAATCGCCTTGCCCTGCGCCCGCAGGTCGCGAATGATAGTGAACAGGTGCGCCACTTCAGTTTCGGTCAGCGCGGAGGTGGGTTCATCCATGATCACCACGTCAGAGTTCCACGATACCGCTTTGGCAATCTCCACCATCTGCTGCGCCGCAATGCTCAGCTCGCCCACCATGCGATCCGCTTTGAGGCGAATATTGAGTTTGTTGAGCAACTCCTGCGTCTGGCGGTTTAGCAGGGCGTGATCGACGAAGCCAAACTTCATCGGTTCACGCCCGAGCCAGATGTTCTCCGCCACGGTCATATGCGGCACCAGGTTCAGCTCCTGATGGATCATCGAGATGCCGGAACGCAGCGCGTCCATGGTGTCCTGAAACTGCACGGGTTCCCCTTTGATGCGAATAGTGCCCTTATCGGGACGGTAAATCCCGATAAGGCATTTCATCAGCGTGGATTTGCCTGCGCCATTCTCGCCCATCAGGGCATGTACCGACCCCGGCCTGATTCGCAGTGAGACGTTATCGAGCGCCTTCACTCCGGGGAAGAACTTGCTGATGCCTTCGGCTTCAAGCGCAAAAGCGGTCATACATCACCTCCATACGGCTTAAGGGGAGAGCGGTTATTTCTGGTTGCGATTCTCAAACTGCGCCATGTTCTCTTTGGTGATCAGCTGGTAAGGGATGTTGATCACTTTCTCAACTTTCTCCCCTTTTGCGAGGCTTACCGCAGCCCGCACTGCGCCTGCACCCTGCCCGCTGGCATCCTGGAAAACCGTGGCGACCATTTTGCCGTTTTTCAGCATCTGCAGCGCATCCGGGGTGCCATCCACGCCGGCGATCAGGATATGGTTCGGGTTTTTACCCAGCGCCTGCAGTGCGCCAATCGCCATTTCATCGTTGTTAGAGGCGATAGCCTGGATGTCATCGCCGGCGGTCATCCAGTTGCTGACCACATCCACCGCGTCGTTACGGGTGAATTTTGCGGTCTGTTTCTGCACCACTTTGATATCGGGATATTTCGCGACCACCGCTTCCACCCCTTTGGTGCGGTCGCGCGTTGATTCGTTCGCTAAATCGCCCATCAGGATCGCCACGTTGCCTTTGCCGTTCATCGCTTTAGCCAGCGCTTCCATCTGCAGGCGACCCGCCAGCTCGGAGTCTGAGCCGACATACGCCATCTTGTCCGTGAGTTCACCGGCAGGTTTACGGTTAACGAAGATCAGCGGAATGTTGGCTTTTTTCGCCGCGTCCATAATCGGTTTCACGGCGTTGGTATCCACCGGGTTGACGATGATGGCGTCCACGCCCTGTCCGATAAAGTTCTGTACCTGCTGCAGCTGCTGTGACACATCCCCTTTGGCATCTTCCAGCTGGCCTTTTACGTTATCTTTCTGCATCTCTTTCTGCATGGCCGTGCGCAGAATGGTCAGGAAATTGTCGTCAAACAGCGCCATTGAGACGCCAACCTGCAGATCTTTCGCCATAACCGCAGCGGGCAACATGCAGGCCAACAGGGAAGTGACTAACGCTTTTTTAAATTTCATAGGGCACCTTCTACCTTCTTATTGTTGGTTAACGCACGCACAGCATGATGCATCAGGTAAATGAAAAAAATTTTTTGCCTTTGCGCACCGCGGCTGGCGTTATTTTTGGGTACAGATTTTGGATAGTTGCACTTTTCGCGCTGAAGCCAGCTGATGTTGTTCTGAAGAACGCGCTCCTTATCAACAGGTTAATTTTGCTGTCACCGCCGCCGGGTAAAAAATAGTTTCCGGCGTGATGATAAGCAGTTCATTTGTTTCATACTTGCTTCATATGAAATTTTCATCATAAAAGCACTGAAACGGTTGTTTTAAAATCAGCAAACCGCAAAAATTTGACACGCCTCTAACATCTCAGCGGAAATGCCTCTGAAGTGAGATCCTGTTGGCAGTTTGCTTTGCCACCATATCAGGCAGAAAAGCAGCAGAATGGTGCTTTTGCGCGCACTTAAACCAAAAGTGTGCAGTACAGCTTTGACAAGCGGGATCGCGCTCGCTACTATTCGCCTCGTTCACACGATTCCTCTGTAGTTCAGTCGGTAGAACGGCGGACTGTTAATCCGTATGTCACTGGTTCGAGTCCAGTCAGAGGAGCCAGAATTAGAAAAGCCCGCTCAGGGAAACCTGAGCGGGCTTTTTGCTATGTTGCGTTTTGATGTGGTACTGGCTGGTAGTGTACCAGGCTGGCCTGAAGGGTCAGGCTTTGGTAGCAATGGAAGAATTAACTCACTTTAATCGACATGTCTTTGCGGTTTCGCATATTGTGATAAAGAGTTGTATTGCTTTCGGTATCTCCTTCAAGCGTGGAATATTGACTCAACGTGTCGCTGTCTGAATATATACTCGAAGAATATCCTGTAGCAGGACCGAGATCAGACTCAGAATTTTTTCGAAATTCGATAAAAGAAACTATATCATTGCTTGTTATGCTTTTTTCTAAGGTATTTATCTTTGGTTCTGGTTCATTGCTAACAGAAGGTTTAGTATTATTATTCATTCCTGATAATTCATCATATTCACGTTTTAACCTATCTGTATTCTCTTCAGTTGTAATTAATTTTATCTGAGGAGGCGCATTACTAAGAATCGAAAAAATATCCTTCGCATTCAAATTAGCTTCATGAATATCTGTAAGATTAATTTCTCCTGATGGCATAAGAAGATCATTATCCCTGCTGAGCCCTAATTTTTCTCTGAGCATGATCGATGAACAGAGAGCAGTAAAATTGCTGTCAGGTACAAAACCCTCTGCCTTTTCGCTTCCTCTGGATACGATAATCTGCATTGCGTTATACCGGCTATCAGGCCTTAACGTAATATCCATTTTATTAAGATGTAGCTCTATTTTTTCCATATTTTGCAGTGAATCTGGCGTAACTTTTCTATCACGAAGTTCGGTTCTGAGTTGAGCTATCACTGACTTATAGACTTCCTCCTTTTCTCTTCTGACTCCGCCAAATGTAAAAATATCAACAACACGCTCCAGCATACTTTTTGGCCGGGTAACATCTTTCATATTCAATTCACTGCCGATGCCCATCGCATAGGCGCTAAGCCGGGAAGCTTCTTTGGTACTGATTAAAGAGGGAACTGACATAATTTCTCCTGAACTGCGTCTAAAAAACAGCCCTATAGTAAAAATGATCTCCTCTCTGCGCGCTCTCTAAATTCGCTCCTTACGGCCTGAAATTCACCGCTGGCTTCGCGCCACACGTACTGCTGTCCGGGCTGGAGTATGCCTGTGTTATCATGGGGTTTTTAATCAACGCTGTGAGAACCATGTCTGAGACCCCCGGTAAACGCAAAAACGATCCGGAAGGATTAAAGCGCCGTATCATTGCGGCTGCGCTCTCTGTTTTCGCCGAATATGGCCTGCCGGGCGCGCGCATGGAGCAGATTGCAGCGCTGGCGCAGACCACGAAACGCATGGTGGTTTATCACTTCACCAGCAAAGAAGCGCTCTACATTGAGGTGCTGGAGCAGGTGTATCGCGCCATGCGCGAGCATGAAACCAGCCTGCAGCTTGCCACACTCGAACCGGAACAGGCGATGATCAAACTGGTTGAGGCGAGCTTTGATTATCATGTGGCGCACCCGGACTTTATGCGGCTGGTCTGCAGCGAGAACCTGCTGCGCGGGCGCTATATCATGCAGTCTGAGCGGATCAAAACGCTTAACCGCAGCGCGCTCGATCTGCTTGAAGCGATACTGACGCGTGGCCAGCAGCAGGGGCTGTTTTACCGCGACCTTAACAGCGTGGATGTGCACCGCCTGATCAGCAGTATCTGCGTGCATCATGTGTCGAACCGCTACACCTTTCATACGCTATTCACGCCTGACGACAGCGAAGCGGAAACCATCCGCCGCAACCGCCAGCTGGCTGTGGCGGCAACGCTGCGTTACATTCGCCAGGCCCCGTCGTCTGCGGGTTCGCTGTGATGGTCTACGCTTGATCTCATCAACGGGACCGTCACAGACCTGAGACTAAGGAACACTGAAGTGAACAAAGATGCCCTTCTCTATCCGTTACGCAACACCCAGGATACTGAACATGATACGGCCCTGTGGAACTGGGCGCAGAACTCTGTCGTGGGCCAGCGTCAGCAGCTGCATCAGCCGCAAACGGAAGCTGAGCTACAGCAGCTGCTGCGCGATACGCGCGGAAAAGTGCGTCTGGTCGGCAGCCGGCTGTCGCCAGGCCGGATGCTCTGCGTGCAGCCTGATGACCTGCTGCTCGACCTGAGCGCCTTTACCGGCGTGGTGGCTGAAGATGACAATTCCATCACTTTTGCAGCCGGTACGCTGCTGCAGGAAGTTTACGACACCTTAACCGCACGCGATCGCATGCTCGCCTCTTCGCCGGGCGTGATTGCCGTTCAGACGCTGGCCGGCGCGCTGGCGACCGGCACTCACGGTCAGGGTTTACAGCAGAGTTCACTGGCCGATGAAGCGCTGCGCATCCGTATGGTGCTGGCTGATGGCAGCGTACGCGAGTTTACGCGCGGTGAGCCCGAGTTTCCGGCAGCGCAGGTTGCACTGGGTTCGCTTGGCGTCGTGACGGCGGTTACGCTGCGCACCCAGCCGTTTCGCTTATTTACCTGCTACAAGTTTGCCGTCAGTGCCGATGGACTGGAGCAGGATCTGCTGAAGTGGAATAGCGACTATGAGCTGAGCAAAGCCTGGTGGTTTGTCGATGACAACCTGATGCACGTCTGGAACGCTGAACAGGCGAGCGATGAGGATACGCAGGCCTGGCACGCCAACGGACGTCAGGTGATTGAGCATGGCGATAACGCCGACAGCAGCCTGAACCATACGATCGATCAGACGCTGGCGCAAATGCACCGCGATACGCAAATCCACGGTAAAGGCGGTAAACAGTTCCGCACCGTCACCCGGTTCCGCGATTTCACCGATGTCAGCGGCGATATTTATCAGCTTTTTTGTCGCGGTATTGCGGTGCCGCAGATCAACGTAGAAATTGCCGTGCCGCTCGATAGAACGCCGCAGGTTATCAGCAAAATCAAAGCCTGGTACGCTGAGCATCAGCCGCATATGCACTACCCGATTATCCTGCGCTGCACCGGCGCCTCGGAGGGCTGGCTGAGCCCGTCACATCAGCAGCCCTCCTGCTTCTTTGGCTTTGTGGTCTACTACGCGGATGATGGCTCGCTGTCGCAGGAGGGCCTGCATTTTCTGACGGAGGTGGAGAAGCTGCTGGCTGCCGAAGGCGGACGTCCGCACTGGGGGAAATATTACGATCCGCAGCGCTATCAGTGGCGCGATATCTATCCACAGTGGGATGCGTTCCGCGCGGTGCGTGAGACGCTGGATCCTGCCCGTCGTTTCAGTAACGACTATACCACCGCGCTTTTTGACTGATGTTTGTACAGGGAGAGAGTATGTTCGCCTGGGTAACGCTGCTGACGCAGCCCGATTATGTTATTGGCGTGAAAGCGCTGCACCGTTCGCTTCAGCGCAGTGAAACCCGCTGGCCGCTGGTTGTGATGGTAACGGATGCAATCGATGCTGACACGCGCGCTGCGCTGCAGGCTGCGGGCTGCGTGATCCATCCGGTCGCACCGCTGATGCCTGACAGCGCGCTGGAGCAGCACTACGCCTCGGCACAGTTTGGCGAGGTGTGGAGTAAACTACGCGCGTGGGAGCTGACCGACTATGAGCGCGTGGTCTTTCTGGATGCCGATATGCTGGTCCTGCAGAATATGGATGAGCTGTTTACGCTGGATATGGGTAAGTATGCGCTGGCCGCCTGCCACGCCTGCCGCTGTAATCCAAACCAGATTGCGAGCTATCCGGCCAGCTGGCAGCCGGAAAACTGTCACTATACCTGGCATGACCGGGGTGAAACGGCGCCCGCCACGCTTGATGCTTATCTCAATGGCGGTTTCCTGGTGCTGAAACCGGATAACGCTGTGTTCAGCTGGCTGCAGCAGAAAGTGCAGGAGATTGACGATCTTAAGCGCTATCCCTTCTCCGAGCAGGATCTGCTGAATGAGGTGTTTGCCGGACGCTGGCTGCCGCTCTCTTATATCTATAACGCGCTGAAGACGCTGCCATTTCAGCACAGCGCTATGTGGCAGCAGGATAAAGTTAAAAACCTGCACTATATCCTCGCCAAGCCGTGGAAGCGCGATCTCAATCAGCCAGAAGAAGAGCGCGACCGCTATTATGCGCTGGACAAGCTGTGGTGGGAGCGCGGTACCGCATAGCGGCGCCGGTTTTCATCGGCGGCCAGGGCGCCATGAATGGCGCCCCTACAATGATGGTGTACCGTAGGGGCCGCATTTATGCGGCCCTGGTTTTATACGCGGCCAGGGCGCCATGAATGATAATGCAACGTAGGGGCCGCATTTATGCGGCCCTGGTTTCAAACGGCCGGTTAACGCCAGCCGAGCGCCGGGGCGACGTGGGTGAGGATGCTGTCGATAACGTGCGCGCAGTAATCAACGCCGAGCTGATTTGGAATTGTCAGCAGCAGCGTATCTGCCTCTGCGATGCCTTCATCTTCTGCCAGCATCTTTATCAGGCGATCCGGCTCGGCTGCATAGCTGCGGCCGAAGATGGCGCGCGTCTTCTCATCCAGAAAACCGACTGAATCCTGATCCTGACCACCGCGGCCAAAATAGGCGCGATCGGTATCATTCATCAGCGCAAAAATACTGCGGCTCACCGACACGCGCGGCGTGCGCTGATGGCCTGCGGCAGCCCAGGCTGCACGGTAGGCACGGATCTGCTGCGCCTGCTGCACATGGAAGGGTTCGCCGGTTTCATCATCTTTCAGGGTAGAACTCTGCAGGTTCATCCCCTGCTCTGCGGCCCAGACGGCAGTGGCGTTTGAGCCGGAGCCCCACCAGATACGCTCGCGCAGCCCTTCAGAGAACGGCTCCAGGCGCAGCAGCCCTGGCGGGTTCGGGAACATCGGCTGCGGATTTGGCTTTGCAAACCCCTCACCGCGCAGCACGTCCAGCAGCGCCTCGGTATGCCGGCGTCCCATATCTGCATCGCTCTCGCCGGCGCGGGGATCAAAGCCAAAGTAGCGATAACCCTCAATCACCTGCTCCGGTGAACCGCGGCTCAGTCCGAGCTGCAAACGGCCGTTAGAGATCAGATCGGCTGCGCCCGCATCTTCTGCCATATAGAGCGGATTTTCATAACGCATATCGATAACGCCAGTCCCGATTTCAATGCGGCGGGTTTTCGCCCCCACCGCCGCCAGCAGCGGAAACGGCGAACTCAGCTGACGGGCAAAATGGTGGACGCGGAAGTAGGCGCCGTCGGCCCCCAGCTCTTCTGCCGCCACCGCAAGGTCGATAGACTGCAGCAGCACATCCTGCGCCGAACGGGTGGCAGAATAGGGTGACGGCGTCCAGTGACCAAATGAGAGAAAGCCAATTTTTTTCATGTTTCAGTGCTCCCCGCCGGCGACAGGACCGCCTGGCGTTACGTGTGCATAAATCGATAAACAAAGGGTACGCCAGCGCGGCAGGCAGTGATAGCCAATAGTTTTCGTGCGCATCTTCAACTTTTTTGTACAACCGCAGCCACCCTCTCGCTTATCAATCTCAGCTATCCTTAAACACTGATTTGCCGAACAGGCTGATGCACTCAGGGATGCCCTATGCACCTTATCTCTTTACCTATGTATGACATCGACAGCGCGACGACGGCGACAACAACCAGCGCGCTGCTGAAACTGCTGGCAAAACGCGATGTGACAGCAGAGGTGGTCGCCCCGGACGATCTGCTTACCCACTGGCGCGACGACAATCTGCTGCTGAGCCAGACCTGCGGCTATGCGCTGGTCAGTCAGCTGCCGGAGGTACAGCTGGTTGGTACGATGCAGTCGTGCGCAGCGGGCTGCCAGGATCTGCGTTATCGCAGCTGGCTGGTGGTGCGCCAGGCGGAGAACGCCCGCATGCTGGAAGATTTTCGCGGACGCCGTGCCGTATGCAACAGCGCTGACTCACACTCCGGTTACAACGCCCTGCGCTATGCGATCGCACCGCTTGCAGAGAACGGTAAATTTTTTGCCGAAACGCACTTCAGCGGCAGCCATCAGCAGTCGCTGGCGGCGCTGCGCCGCAATGAAGCGGATATCGCCGCCATTGACTGCATTACCTGGGCGCTGCTGCAGAAGTATCAGCCGCAGGCGCTGGCCGATGTGACAATTATTGGCGAGACGCCGCTCTGCCCGGCCCTGCCGCTTATTACCTCTTCCCGCACCGATAGCCTGCTGCTGGAAAAACTGCGCAGCGCCTTATTTGAACTGGCCAACGTTGAGGATTTTAAACCGCTGATGCAGGCTAACCTGCTGGCCGGTTTCTCCGTGCCCCGCCGCAGCTACTATGATGAGGTGCTCGCGTGGGAGCAGCAGGCGGCAGCCATGGGCGTTACCCGGCTCTGAACAACGCGGGAACAGGTGACTAACGGGAAAATTTGTTACACTCGCCGCAGTCAATTCAGGAGAATGTAATGACCGCGCGCTCTGTAACGCTGGATGATGTCGCCCGCCTGGCCGGCGTCTCTTATCAAACGGTTTCCCGGGTACTGAACCATTCGTCGCAGGTCTCGGCACGCACGCGCGCCCGGGTAGAGGCGGCGATGGCAGAACTCAGCTACGTACCCAACCGGGTGGCGCAGCAGCTGGCGGGAAAGGCAACGCGCACGCTGGGACTGGCCACCAGCGATCTGGCGCTGATGGCGCCGGCGCAGATCGCCTCTGCGATTCAGCAGCGGGCCGCGGCGGCGGGGTATCACCTGGTGATCGCCATGGCTAACGCGCAGAGCGCCGCATCCGATACGGTCAATGAGCTGCTGGCGCAGCGCGTTGATGCCCTGCTGATTAACCTGCCGCTGGATGCCGCACAGGCGGCGCAGATTCAGCAGCAGTGCGGCAGTAAACCCGCCCTGTTTCTTGATGTCGAAACCTGCGCGCCGGTGCCGCAGTGTCAGTATCAGAGTAGCTGCGGGGCGCGGCAGGCTGTGGATCATCTGGTGGCGCTGGGGCATCGTGAAATTGGCGTGCTGAACGGTCCGGCGCGCTCAGCCTCTGCCCGCGCACGTTTTGCGGACTGGCAGCGGGCGCTGGCACAGCATCAGCTGCAGCCTTATTGTGTTCTGGAGGGTGACTGGAGCGCGGCGTCCGGCTATCAGGCACTGCTCACCCTGCTGCCGGATCGGCTGCCGCAGGCGCTGTTGGTGGCTAACGATCAGATGGCGCTGGGTGCGATGCGCGCGCTACACCAACACGGCGTGGCGATCCCGGCGGATATCTCGCTGATTGGTTACGATGACACCGCAGAGAGCGCCTGGTATCAGCCACCGCTGACCACCATCCGGCAGGATCTGCAGCAGCTTGGGCGTATCAGCGTGGACCGGATCCTGGCGCAGCTGGCCGGAGAGACGCTGCCTGCGCCGTTGCTCGAGACCGGGCTGATTCTGCGCGAAACCACGGCCGCTCCGCAGCAGGATGGCCTGGATAACAGCGAAATTGCCCGCCAGCTGCAGGTCCTGGCGCAGGCATTAAAAAGGTCGCCATAATGGCGACCTCGTCACAGTGAAACCTTACTGCCGCACTTAGTGTCCTTTCGGCTCACCCATGCTTTTCAGTTTTTTCGACAGGTCGCGACGCTCTTTCGACAGATCGGCGTTTTTAATGATGTACTCATCCACGCGATCTTCATAGTCCACGCGCATAGAGGCGATAATCTCCTGGATCGCCTCCACGCTCATGCCGGGTTTGATATATTCACTCAGGTTATCCAGCAGCAACACACGTTTCTGGTTATCACGGATTTTCTTTTCGTTATCGTGAATTTCGCGCTGCAGTTTGTTTTTACGACGAAACATACGCACAAACTCCAGCACGTCCTGAAATGATTGCTTGGCATTTTCCATGTTGGCACCTTTCTTAAGGCCTGCAGCAGCAGGCGGAATAGTCATATAACGTCAAGAGTTGTAGCTTAGCGGCTGTTGAGCCGGGTTAGCAATTCTCACAGCAAATTTCAGACTGGCTCTTATCTTAGCGCAAAGAAAGGGCGATTCGCACTAAGTGGTTGCCGGAGAAAACTATTTACGCAGCGCCAGCCGGACCAGATCGGTCATGCGCTCCAGCTGCCGCGCCTGCTCCAGGCTCAGCCAGACGTAGCCGTAAATCGCCGTGGTTTCAAGCTGCGCGCTGCCGCTGGCGATCAGCGCCTCCAGCTCCTGCACTATCTCCTCCAGGGCGTGGCTGTTTGCGATAACCTGTTCCGTCTCGCCTTTTTGCAGCAGCAGCGCCAGCGCGTTCAGCGTCTCTTCAGTCATCTGCTGGGTACGCCGCAGCGCAGGTGCACTGAGCAGCAGCAGATGACTCTCGCGTGAGGCCCACCAGGCTTCAATCTGCATCTGCATGGTATTGACCATGTTACGGTTGATGGTCTGGATCGCTTCAAACACCGATTTTGGAATACGCGTCTCTTTACTGGCGGGCTCAAGCAGCGCGCGCATTCTGATCACGCTGCTGAGCAGCTTCTGAAAGCGCGTATTGAGACGTGGCTTCTCGACCAGATTAGGGGAAAAGCCGGCGTGATGGATCTTTGCCATGCTGACAAACGCATCTGAAAGCTGTATACGCCAGTGGATATAGGCGCGCTGCGCCCAGATGGCACTGAACAGCAGCGCCATCAGCGAGCCTAAAATCACATCGCCGCCGCGCCACAGCGCCACGGTGAAATCACCGGCTGGCGCCCCTACTACCACGCCGAGCGTGATGCCAATCAGCAGCGCCATGTAGGGATGTTTGCCCAGCGTCAGATAGCCACAGACAATCATTACCGCAAAGCACCAGACCAGCATCAGCGGCAGCGAGATAAGTTCCAGCTTCAGCGCAATCAGTCCGGAAATCAGCCCGGCAAAGGTTCCGCTGATGCGCTGGATCACGCGCGGCAGCACGTTTCCCCAGGTTGAGATAGGTCCCATTACCACCACCAGCGTAATCAGTGGCCAGGTACCTTCAGGAATATTTGTCAGCCTGACAAACAGAAAGCAGAGCACAAAGGCGATAGCGATACGCACGCCGTGTACGGCGCGGTAGTGGCGGTAGAACCAGAATTCAATCGACGAGACAGGCTTGTCAGCGCGTAACATGGTGATCCGGAAACGGGAAAAATTTGCGCGCTATGTTACCCTGGCATGGCAGCTGGCTTCAGCCCCTGCCGCCGCTTTTTCCCGCTTTTTTTCTATCCGTACGTATCAGGTAACCGTGGCGTTACATTCTGCTTTCAATAAAGAAACGCAGCGATAACGCCACGGTTAAACCTGTCAGAGTTTACGCTTCACGTAGTCGCTGATACGGGTAAGAATGCCCGCCTCTTCAACCGTCTGCAGCGCATAGAGCGGATAGCTCGCCAGCTGTTTGTCTTTATCCAGTACCTGAATCTCACCAATCTGCTCGCCCGCTTTCAGCGGCGCGGTAAGATCTTTGCGATCGATAACATATTTCGCCATCACGTTAGCCACTTCGCTGCGCGGCAGAGACAGATAGATATCCTGCGTGGTGCCTACCTCGACTTTATGCGGATTGCCGTACCAGACGTTTTCGTTGCCGATCTTCTTACCGGCATGGAACAGCTGCACGGTATCGAAGTTGCTCTGCCCCCACGTCAGCAGCTTGCGCGCCTGCTCTTCGCGTCCTTTGGAACTTTTGCCGCCCATGATCACCGCAATCAGCCGGTGACGCCCTTCAACACTGGAGGCGACGATATTGAACCCGGCGCTCTCGGTATGCCCGGTTTTCATGCCGTCGACATGCAGATGCTGATCCCACAGCAGGCCGTTACGGTTGTTCTGCGTAATGCCGTTGTAGCTCAGGGTCTTTTCGCTGTACATGGCGTAAAAGTCCTGCTCGCCATTAATAATGGCGCGCGACAGCACCGCCAGATCGCGCGCTGTGGTGTGCTGGCCCGGCGCATCGAGGCCGTGCACGGTTTCAAAATGGGTATGCGTCAGACCGAGCTTCTGTACATAGTGGTTCATCATGGTGACAAAACTTTCCTGGCTGCCGGCGACATAGTCTGCCAGCGCCACGCAGGCGTCGTTGCCGGAGTCGATAATGACCCCGCGCATCAGATCGCGTACCGTGACTTTATCGCCTGGCTTGAGGAACATCAGCGAAGAGCCTTTAAACACCGGATTTCCGGCCGCCCAGGCATCTTTGCCTACGGTGACAACATCATCCCGGGTAATTTTCCCCTGATCGACGGCGCGATCAACCACATAGCCGGTCATCAGTTTAGTCAGGCTGGCGGGATTACGCTCCGCATCCGGATTGCCGGCAGTGAGGATCTGCCCGGTGGTAGCGTCCATTAATACCCATGATGCGGCATCAATACCCGGCGCCGTCACGGGAAACGCCAGGCTGTCCTCCGCCTGCGCTATTGATGCCACAAACACTAATCCAGAAAGAGTTACCCACACACGCCTTTTCAACACATCGTCCTCAGTTTAAAAATGAATTTACCGCCGCACGTTGTACGGCAAATAGCGCTTTGATATCTGAATAAATTGAAAAAAAGTATGTCCCGTACAGAAAAAACTCAGGTCCGCCCGCAGTACAGCGGATGAGGGTTGTACTGACTGAAACGCCCGACTATTCTGTGGGTTGATTTTTCAATCCAGGATAACGCCGTGCCCGCCTCTGAGTTCACCTTTCTGTTCCATGATTATGAAACCTTCGGGAAGAGCCCGTCGCTGGATCGTCCGGCCCAGTTTGCCGGCCTGCGCACCGATGCCGACTTTAACCCGGTGGGTGAACCGCAGGTGTTCTACTGTCAGCCTGCAGATGACTATCTGCCGCAGCCGGAAGCGGTGATGATCACTGGCATTACGCCGCAGGTTGCGCGCGCGCGCGGCGTTACGGAAGCGGAGTTTGCTGCACGTATCCACGCGCTGTTTACCCAGCCCAATACCTGCGTGATCGGCTATAACAACGTGCGCTTTGACGACGAAGTCACGCGCAACATCTTCTACCGCAACTTTTTTGATCCCTACGGCTGGAGCTGGCAGAACGGCAATTCGCGCTGGGATCTGCTGGATGTGATGCGCGCCTGCTATGCGCTGCGCCCGGAAGGGATTGTCTGGCCGGAAAATGATGAGGGCTTTCCCAGCTTTAAGCTGGAGCATCTCACGCAAGCCAACGGCGTGGCGCACGAACAGGCGCACGATGCGATGTCGGATGTATGGGCGACGCTGGCGATGGCAAAACTGGTCAAAGAGAAGCAGCCAAAGCTGTATGCGTTTCTGTTTGCGCATCGTAATAAGCAGAAGCTGATGACCCTGATTGATATTCCGCAGATGAAGCCGCTGGTTCACGTCTCCGGTATGTTTGGCGCCGCGCGGGGCAATACCAGCTGGATCGTGCCGCTGGCGTGGCATCCTGATAATAAAAATGCGCTGATTGTGGCGGACCTGGCGGGTGATATGACGCCGCTGCTGGAACTGGAGCCGGACGCGCTGCGCGAGCGCCTCTATACGCGGCAGAGCGAACTGGGCGATGCGGCTCCGGTGCCGATCAAGCTGGTGCACATCAATAAGTGCCCGGTGCTGGCCCCGGCCAGTACGCTTCGCCCGGAGGATGCGGAGCGGCTCGGGATCGATCGCCAGCACTGTCTGGCGAACCTCGCCCTGCTGCGCCAGCACGTCGACGTACGCGAAAAAGTGGTGACGCTGTTTGCTGAAGCGGAGCCGTTTACGCCGTCGGAGGATGTTGATGCGCAGCTCTATGACGGCTTCTTCAGCGATGCCGATCGCGCCGGCATGAATATTCTGCGTCAGACGGCGCCGCAGAACCTGCCCGCGCTGGATCTTACGTTTAACGACGCGCGCGTCAATCCGCTGCTGTTCCGCTACCGGGCGCGTAATTTCCCCGGCACCCTCGACGATCGCGAGCAGCAGCGCTGGCTGCAGCATCGCCGCGAAGCGTTAAATCCAGAGCGGGTACAGGCGTTTCTGCTGGAGCTGGAGTCGCTCGCCAGCCTGCACGAAGAGGATGCGGATAAGATGGCGCAGCTGAAAGCGCTCTATCACTACGCTCAGGCGCTGGTCTCCTGAGGAGAGGCGCTGCGGCGGCAGGGTGTTGCCTGCCGCCGCAGGCCCGTATCAGGCCGCACAGGCTCAGAACCGGTAACTGATGCTTATCGCCGCCGCCGTATCTGACCAGCCTTTATCACCCACCTGCTGTCCGATGGTGCCTTTTACGCCCAAGCCGCCGCCCAGCGCCCCGTCTATTCCCACGCGCGCCTCCGCGATGTTGCGGCTGCCGTTCTGCGAAACGCTGACGCCATCCATCCGCACCACGTACTCGCGCGTGTTGTGGATCCAGTTCACCTCCGCGAACAGCCCGGACTGGCGTCCGGTGTTGTCGTCCAGCTGCGAGTGACCTTTCATGAACGCCTTCATCCCCAGGCTGCTGCTTATGTTATCCTGGCCTGAACCCTGCACCAGCGTACCGTTGCGCTCGGTGTGATCATTCGCCTTAATTCCTGACCAGCTCACCCGCGCCTGCGGCTGCAGAAAGAATGCCGTGCGCGCTCCTTCGCCCAGCGGGATCACATAGCCGGTGGAGAGTGATGCGCTCAGCCCTTTTGAACTGTAGGACTCGCCCGCCTCGTCCTCACCATCCACGCTATTGTTAAACCAGCTGTACTGCAGCGTGCTGTCTGCCCACAGGCCCCTTTCGTCCGTGCCCTGCGCGAACCAGGTCCCGTAAAGGCCGGTAGTGTACCCGTTAACCTGCCCCCGGGCCCGGTAGCCGGTGATGGTTGATGCGGTGTTGCTTTTGCTGTTGCCGTAGCCCGCCATCAGACCAAAACGCGCCGTTTCCGTCGCCGCCACATCACCGCCCAGCATCGTCACGCTGCTGTTAGCGCGGGTTGAAAGCTGTCCGCCGCCCGCGTTCAGGCGGTTATGATCGCCCGATGTGCGCAGCCACAGCGAAGTATGCTTCTCTTCCCCCGTGACCGGATCAAGGTACCAGGTGCCCTGGCGGTCGTTCATGCGTGTGTCGAACAGCGTCGAAGCCGTGGCCAGGTTTGCCGCATAGGCGCCCCCCTCCGGACGCAGCACCATGACGCCTTTGCCGCTGCCGTCGCTACCGCTGCTGCCCCCGCTGCCACTGCCGTTATCACCACCGCTGTTATCACCGCTGCCGCTATCACCATCACCGCCACCATTATCGCCACCGCTGCCGTTGCCCTCTTCTTCATCCGGAATAATGGGAAGCCCGGTTTCAAGATCCGTACGGTTGGTGAGATACCAGTCCCGGTTCCCGCGCACCAGACGGTAGTCGTAGGCGCCCGCCACGATGCGGCCCTCTTGCGTAAAGGCGCTGCTGTCCGCGCTGCCCTCTACCTCAATCAACGTAATACCGTTCAGCGTCTCTGCGCCGCTACCGCCCAGATTATTCACCCGGACCCGGGTAGTGCCGGTTACATCACCGGTCACGATCAGCCGATCTGAAGTGGCGCTGTCGTCGCCCAGTTCAGTACCAAACAGCAGCAGGCCGTTATAGCCGGTGTAGTTGCCATTTACGGTCAGCACCGCACCGGCGCTGCTCCCGGCAAGGTTGATGGTACCGGCGTTGATGATGTCGCCCAGCGTCCGGCTAAAGCCGTTAAGGTCAATAAGACCGGTGCTGTTGTTTGTCAGGGTGTCAGTGTGAAGCTGCGTACCGCTGCCGGTAATCAGCACGGTGCCGTCGTTAACGAAAGTGCCTGACGTAAAGCCAGCACCCTCTTCAAGCTGCAGGATGCCGGCGTTGTCATACTGGCCGGAGAGACGCATGCTGCTGCCTGCGCCACTCAGCAGCATAGTGCCGCCGTTCGTCACGCGCCGGGTGGTAACTGCTGCGCCGCCAGTGACGCTGAAGTCAGCATTGCTGGTCAGCCCGTCTGCGAGCGTGAGCGTGGTCCCGGTATCTCTGAGCATGACCCGGCCATTATTAGTCAGCGCAGCTGCAGTGATTTTTGCGCCGGATGCCGCCTCAACAGCGCCCACATTTGTAAACGGTCCGGTAATATTAAGCGTTGTATTCTCGCCAGCCACTGACAGCCGTCCGCTGCCTGTATATCCTGCATTCATATTCACAACGGTTGGTGATGCTGAACCGCTTACGATGACGGTGCCGTCGTTGGTTACCTGCCCCAGATCCTGGCTTAGGCCATTCAGGTCCAGCGTACCTGTGCCTGACAGGCGATAGCGGGAGTTTCTGCTTAAGGCGTTGGCCGCTCCCGCGCGCAGCACTCCGCCGGTTACAGAGGTGGTGCCTGAATAGCTGTTCTGATTAGCCAAAGTAGTGGTGCCGGATAACACGGCGACATCCCCGTTGCCTGTGAGAGCATGGGTAAAAACATAATCTGAACCGGTGTGATCAAATACCACGCCTGCACGCGATGATGACGTTGAAGCCAGGGCAATTGAACGGGTTAAACGGGTATTGATCACGCCTGGCCCATTTATTCCATTTGTGGCATCACCAATCTGGAGGGTTGCCGGGGCTGAGCCTGAGCCTCCGGTTAAGCTGAAGGTATTTGCCGTCAGAGTGCCGCCTCCGGCAAGCAGCAGGCGCCCCCCGGTCTGAACCATATTGCCCGTCAGATCGGCTAATCCACCGTTCAGAACCTGCAGGTTGGTTCCAGTGGCAATCAGGTCAGCCACCTGCAGAGTTGAGTTCGCGCCGTTGACGCTTATTAAACTCCCGTTCGCTATTATATTTTTTGGAGGGGCATTACTACTGGTCCCCGCCCGTATATCGAGCAGGCCGCCATTGTCTATATTAATAGTACTGTTTGTTAACCGCTGGTCATCCACGAGTATGCTTGAATGCATCCTCAGGTATGAACCTTTACCAGAAACGTTAATTGTGCTGCCGTCACTGATTAAACCGTTTATTTGCGCAACATTGCCTGTTGCACCATCCAGTATATTGAGCACCGATCCCTTATCTAATGAATAATTATTATCGAAGTTATACAAGTTAAAGTGTGAACCGCTGCCTCTGGCCGTCACGGTACCATAGATCTCACTTCGCTGTAGATAGAGACGGCCGCCATTGCTCACCAGCACTGAACCTGCGCCCGGCGCGCTGCTGTCACCGAGGCTCATGTCAAAAGAAGTGAGATGAGTAGTCGCGCCAGTCAGCAAAAACGTGCCAAACCGGCCTACTCTGATAATGTCTGAAAGGCTGGAAAACGATCCATCAGAGAGGGTTGCCGTTCCCGTGGCTAAAATACCAATATTGCCTGAACAGCCTCCCGATGGCTGACAGGTGAGAGATGAATCGCCTGAGTTAGAAACCTGAGCCCGGGAGACAGGCACGCTGCAGAGAGCAGCCCCGAGGATGAATTGACAGCCTGTCGCTGTAACGAGCCTGAGAAGCGCCATTTAATATTCCTTTTAAAAGGACACAGAGAGTAATATTGATAATTATTCAATCCTGCTAAATAAAGCACAATCAATTTAGTCAAAAAATAAAGCAACTTTACATAAGTCAGCTTATGAATTAGCAGAAGCACGCGGGCAGATATTCTTATTGATGTTTTTTTATTTTATTAAGTTGTGAATAAAATAAAAAACTGTGATTTATTCGCGAAAAGGTGTTAGCAGACTTCATTACGCGGCTCAGTGGCTTAATAAAGCTGTGTGGCGTGTTATCGACGATGTAGCAGTGAGCGTTAGGTTTCACCATCGCCCGGCCCGCCGGGATAGTGGCGTCATTATGCTGCTGCTGAGGGACGAGTAATGATGAACAAAGAGTTGGAAGCACAGAGAGGAAACGGCAGGCGCAGGTAACGGATATCAGGAGGCAGGTACTGCAGAGAGCAGACCGGGTGCGCATCGCTGCGCACCCGGTCACGAACATCACACTTCTTCGCTGAACTGCGGGACCGGATTACGGAAAGTACGGGTCACGAACGCCAGGTAGATGATACCAATTGCGCCCCATACCAGACCCAGCACCATGGAAGTCTCTTCGAGATTGATCCAGAGTGCACCCACCGTCAGCGCGCCCATCACAGGCAGCACCAGATAGTTGAGATGGTCTTTCAGCGTCTTGTTACGCTTCTCACGGATCCAGAACTGCGCGATCACAGAGAGGTTAACAAAGGTAAACGCGACCAGCGCACCAAAGTTGATCAGCGCCGTAGCGGTCACCAGATCAAAGTTGATAGCCAGCAGTGCCACCGCGCCGACCAGCAGTACGTTCAGTGACGGCGTGCGATATTTTGGATGCACGAAGCCAAAGATACGCTGCGGGAAGACGCCATCGCGGCCCATCACGTACATCAGACGTGAAACGCCTGCGTGTGCTGCCATGCCTGACGCCAGCACGGTCACCACGGAGAAGATCAGGATCCCGATCTGCAGCGCTTTACCGGCCACAAACAGCATGATTTCAGGCTGTGACGAGTCCGGATTCTGGAAACGCGAGATATCCGGGAAGTAGAGCTGCAGGAAATAGGAGACCGCGATAAAGATCACACCACCAATCAGCGCCGTCAGGAAAATGGCGCGCGGAATGGTGCGTTCAGCATCTTTGGTCTCTTCCGACAGCGAGCTGATGCCGTCAAAGCCGAGGAACGAGAAGCAGAGAATCGTCGCACCGGTGATCATCGGCACCACCTGAGCATGCTCAGACCAGAACGGCTTCGTGCTCACCAGCGTACCGGAGCCAATACCGTGCGCCACACCGTAAACCACCATACCGGTGATCACGGCCATGACTACAACCTGCAGCACCACGATGACGCTGTTAAAGTTGGCCACGGTTTTGATACCACGCAGGTTGGAGATGGTCATAAAGGCCACCAGCAGCACAACGAAAATCCACGACGGAATGCCCGGCACCAGCGACTCAAAGTAGCTTTTTGCCAGCAGGATGTTGATCATCGGCATGAACAGATAGTCCAGCAGCGATGACCAGCCCACCATAAAGCCGACGTGCGGACTGATGGCTTTCTGAGCATAGGTATAAGCGGAGCCCGCAGATGGGAAGCGGCGTACCAGCTTACCGTAACTCACAGCCGTAAACAGAATCGCAATCAGGGCGAAAGCATAGGCGGTGGCGACGTGGCCGTCGGTTAAACCTGACACAATGCCGAAGGTATCAAACAGGGTCATTGGCTGCATATACGCCAGGCCCATCATGACGACCGGAAGCAGGGTCAGAGTTTTTTTCAGATGTGCACGCTGAGGTGCGGCAGAGGTATTAAGCGACATTGTTCAGACCCCCTACAGCAGCAACTGATGTCAGTTGTACCACAGGGATACTGCGCAACGTGCTGCAGTGAGAAGTGATATTAGTGTTTGCGATTGTCGCCGCGCCGTAATCATCACGAAAGCGAGAACCAGCCAGTGCTGGTGCAATTGTAAACAGTCCCATCTTTGTTCCTCAAATCTCACGCAGAAGCGTGTTTCGGTGTCTATCTATCCGGATACGTGTCCGGCCTCGGTTATGTATGTATTAAAAACATTATGCAAAAAAATAACCGACGCTCAATGCGTCGGCTATGTTCTGTCTTTTGCAGGGGGCATATTTTGCCCCAACTTATACCATCGACACAAGACGTTAACGCAATTCTTCTGTGCGTCAGGCGTTCTTTAGCATCCAGTCAATCTCTGTAGCGGTGATCAATCGCTCAAACTCGCGCAGCTCACACTGCTTGCAGCTATGCCACACGCGGCTGAAACGCTCTCCCAGCAGCTTCTGCAGCGGGTAGCTGCTCTCAAACTCATAGAGTGCGTCGCTCTGGCGAATCGGCAGTGCCAGCCCTTCCGCCGCATGTCCGTTTCCGGTCACCGCATGAGGTAAAGGTAGCTGATTATCCAGACCGTGCAAAATACCGGCAAGAATTGTTGACACGACCAGATAGGGATTTGCATCCGCACCCGCTACGCGATACTCCACGCGATGGTTCTCTTTGTCGCCGCACGGAATGCGCAGCGCCACGGTGCGATTGTTATGTCCCCACGACGCCTGCAGCGGCACAAACGATTCTGGCGAGAAGCGCCGGTAAGCATTGACGTTGGGCGCCAGCAGCGCCATTGACGCCGGCATCAGGTCAATCATGCCCGCCAGCGCGCGCTTCAGCAGCGGCGAGTTGCTGCCATCATCGAGAGAGAAAGCGTTATGATCCGCCGCGTCGAGCATGCTGATATGTACGTGCATACCGCTGCCGGCATACTCTTCATAGGGCTTCGCCATGAACGTGGCGGTCATACCGTGATTTTCCGCTACCTGCCGCACCAGCCGCTTCAGCAGAACCGCGTCATCACACGCTTTGAGAATATCCTGCGTGTGATGCAGATTGATCTCAAACTGCCCCGGCGAGGCTTCTGCCAGTGCCCCATCGGCCGGGATCCCCTGCCGCTGCGCCAGCGCGTCGATATCGCGCAGCACGTCAGCAAAATGGTCGAGATTATCCACGGAGTAAACCTGACAGTGCATGTTGCGCTCTGCGCTGCCCGGCGAGCACGGTGGCTGAATAAAGCCGCCGGCGTCACGTTGCTTATCAACCAGATAGAACTCCAGCTCTACCGCTACCACCGGAAACAGCCCGCGATTGCGCAGCTGCTGCCACAGCCGGTTCAGCACGTTTCGGGGTTCAACGTCAAAGGGAGTGCCATCTTGGTTGCACATCGTCAGCAGCAGCTGGGCAATGCGTTGCGGATCGGAAGCAGAAGGGATAAGCGTGCCAGGAACAGGAATACAGAGGTTGTCGGGTTCGCCAAGTGCCTGTCCGAGACCGGCTTCCTCAACGGTGTTGCCGAGAATATCCATGGCAAAAACAGAGGCGGGAAAGTAACACCCTTTTTCCAGCTTTGGCAGCGCGGCAACCGGAATGCGCTTACCGCGAAAAACACCATTTAAATCATTTAACAGGATATCGACATACTGCGTTTCGGGATGGCGTTCCAGCCAGGTTTTCACCTCCAGCTGGAACGCGCTTGTTCGCTTCTCTTCACTGTGCCGCGTGAAATCTTCTACTTCCACGATATTCGTCATATACCACCCGCCAGTTACCGTTAATGAGGTTTGCGCGATGCTTTAATTCCGAACTACAGCTCTAACATAGCGCCAACACAAATAGTGTGCAAATGTAACAATCTGGTTTGCAGTTCGGCGCGGGCAGATTAGATTGAGAATAACAGGCTCGCTTAAACGCCTGCCTGAATTTGCCGGCAGAGCGTCAGCACTCTCAGCGTGGTAACCCGATGATGACAGATGCTGTAAAACCGCTGATCGGAATAGTGATGTGCCAGAACATGGCCGGTCCCCACCCCGCTCAGACGCTGCACAATAAATATCCGGATGCGGTGGTCGCGGCCGGTGGCGTACCGCTGCCGCTGCCGCATCAGCTGCTGCAGGCACCAAAGCTGCTGGCGCAAAGCATGGCGCTGCTGGACGGCCTGCTGCTGCCCGGCAGCCCCAGCAATATTGAACCCTGGCACTATGGCGAAGCGGGCAGTGAAGCGCACAGCGATCCGGGGCGCGATCGCCTGGCCTTTGCGGCCATTACCTGGGCCACCAGCCGGCAGATGCCGCTGCTGGGTATCTGTCGTGGCCTGCAGGAGCTGGTGGTCGCCAATGGCGGCGCGCTCTATCGTCAGCTGCATCAGGTTGACGGGTTTCAGGATCACCGTGAAGACCCCGCCCGGCCGCTGTCGCAACAGTACGCTGCGGCGCATCTGGTCACGCCGGAACCGGGCGGGCTGCTGAGTCAGCTGCCTGACTGCCAGGCCCCCTTCGCCGTTAACTCACTGCATGCGCAGGGCGTACGCACGCCGGGTCCGCAGCTGCGCATAGAAGCACGCGCCGCAGATGGCGTGATTGAGGCGGTGAGCCTGCGTCATCACCCTTTTGCGCTGGCGGTACAGTGGCATCCGGAGTGGCAGTCTGAGCAGAACCCGGTTTCACGCCAGCTGTTTGCTGCTTTTATTCAGGCCGCCAGCGATTATCACCAGGCACGACCCTGAGGAGGATGTGATGCACCAAGTGGAGAGCTATTACGCAGCCAGCGCTAATCCGCACGCCCCCTGGCCTGCGCTGCAGGAGAGTATTCAGTGCGACGTCTGTATTATCGGCGGCGGCTTTACCGGTCTCTCCTCGGCGCTGTTTCTGACCGAAGCGGGCTACGAAGTGGTCGTGCTGGAGGCGGCCACCATCGGCTTTGGTGCCAGCGGACGTAACGGCGGTCAGGTGGTTAATTCCTATAGCCGCGACGTGGATGTGATCGAGCAGCGCTACGGTAAAGAAACCGCCGCGATGCTCGGCAGCATGATGTTTGAGGGTGCCGATATTATCCGCGACCGTATCGATCGCTACGCCATCAGCTGCGACTACCGGCCGGGCGGTATTTTCGCTGCCCTCAACCCGCGGCAGATGGGCCACCTGCATCGTCAGCAGGCGAGCTGGGCGCGCTACGGCAATCAGAGCCTGGAGCTGCTGGATGAGCGCGGCATCCGGCGGGAAATCGCTACCGATCGCTATGTCGGCGGTCTGCTGGATAAGCGCGGTGCGCATCTGCATCCGCTGAACCTGGCGCTGGGAGAAGCGGAGGCGATCCGCCGCCACGGCGGGCGTATTTATGAACACTCCGCCGCCCTCGCCGTGCACTACGGCGCACCGCACCGCATTACCACCGCGCACGGGGAGGTGCATGCTACCTTTGTGATCTTTGCCGGCAACGCCTATCTGCCGGCGCAGCTGGAGCCGCGCCTGAGCCGCAAAAGCATGCCGTGCGGCTCGCAGATTGTGACCACTGAACCGCTGAGCCGCGACCAGGCGCTCGGGCTGCTGCCTAACAACTACTGCGTGGAAGATTGTAACTATCTGCTCGATTACTTTCGTCTTACCGCGGATAACCGTCTGCTGTATGGCGGAGGCGTGGTATATGGCGCGCGCGAACCAGCTGACATTGACGCTCTGATCCTGCCCAAGCTGCAGCGCACATTTCCGCAGCTGCGCAATATCAAAATCAGCCACCGCTGGAGCGGTAATTTTCTGCTGACGCTGTCGCGGATGCCGCAGTTTGGTCAGCTGGAGCGGAACGCCTATTTTATGCAGGGCGACAGCGGCCATGGCGTAACCTGCACGCATCTCGCCGGCAGGCTGATTGCCGAGGTGCTGCGCGGTCAGGCGGAGCGGTTTGATGCCTTTGCCCGGCTGCCGCATCTGCCATTCCCTGGCGGACGCCGGTTTAAAGTTCCTCTGACGGCAATGGGCGCCGTATGGTATGCGCTGCGCGATCGGCTGGGCGTCTGAGCCGCAGCGGGAGACGCAGATCTCCTGCCGGGTTTATGCCAGCGGCATGCGTGCCGGATCGGGGTAGCGATACTCAAAGCCGAGCTCATCGCAGATTTTTGTGCCATCAATCAGTTTGCCGGTCGGGCGGCCGGACTGCGCACTGAACGTGGGCGGCACCAGGCCCAGCTTCTTTGTCACGTCAGGATAAAACGTATCCCGCGACGGATGATGCGGCGCGCAGAGGTTGTAGGTGTGCCCGCCTTTTGGCCGCTGCAGCAGCAGCATAATCGCCTCTACCACATCATCCAGATGCACCAGGTTCACGCCGTGACTGCCCTGTTCCAGCCCGGTTTTCCCGGCCAGAAAGCGACCAGGATGGCGATCCGGCCCCACCAGACCGGCGAGCCGCAGAATATCCACGCTGGTGCCCGGCAGGCCGTGCAGCCAGTGCTCCAGCTCGACCAGTGTTTTGCCGGCGACTGTCTCCGGCTGGAGCGCGCTCTGCTCTTTCATGATCCCCTCACCTGCGCCGTAGACCGAGGTGGAGCTGGTGAAAATAATGCGCGGCACCCGGCTTGCCAGCGCCGTGTCCACCACGTTTTGTACCGCCTGCATATAGGCGTCAGCCCCCTGCACGGTGCGGCTGGCCGGCAGCGTAACCACCAGCGCATCCACCTGCATCAGCGCCTCAAGTTCGTCAGCATCACACTCAATTTCCGGCGTCAGTTTCAGCTGATACGCCTCAATGCCGCAGCGCCGCGCGGCTTCAACGCCATCCGGCGTGGTTTTTGTGCCGGTCACTTCCCAGCCCCGCGCCGTCAGCGCCATTGCCAGCGGCATCCCCAGCCAGCCCAGACCCGTAATCGCGACTCGTTTCATCTCTGCTCCTGCTGTTGCGCGCCATCGTTATCTCATCTTAGAGCGGCGCCGCCCGGCAAACCAGCGCAAAGTGTTGCGGAAGGTTCCGTAAACTGACGTTAAAAAAGGGTTGCCAAGCCGCGCCATCTTCGCTAGGTTAATCAGCACGCAAATGAATACTCATTCAGCAACGGAATTTATTATGACACGCGTTCAGTTCAACCATCATCACCACCATCACCCTGACTAGTCTTTCAGGCGATGTGTGCTGGGAGACGTTCAGGATCTTCCAGTGGTGCGAACGCAAAGAGAGCCCCCGGAAGATCATCTTCCGGGGGTTTTTTTATGGGCGAACGCAAACGTAACACGTTCAGACAGGATCAAATAAGAGGACAGGAACCATGTTAGATAACACCCGTTTACGCATAGCTATGCAGAAATCTGGCCGTTTAAGTGATGAATCACGCGAACTGCTGGCGCGCTGCGGCATCAAAATCAACCTTCAGCAGCAGCGTCTGATTGCGTTTGCGGAGAACATGCCTATCGATATCCTGCGCGTGCGCGATGACGATATTCCCGGTCTGGTGATGGATGGCGTGGTCGATCTCGGCATTGTCGGTGAGAACGTGCTGGAAGAGGAGCTGCTGACCCGCCGCTCGCAGGGTGAGGATCCGCGCTACTTTACGCTGCGTCGTCTGGATTTCGGCGGCTGCCGCCTGTCGCTGGCGATGCCGGTAGATGCCGACTATACCGGTCCGCAGTGCCTGAACAACGCCCGTATCGCCACCTCCTATCCACATCTGCTGAAACAGTATCTCGACAAACAGGGTATCCCGTTTAAATCCTGCCTGCTGAATGGTTCAGTAGAAGTCGCGCCGCGCGCAGGCCTGGCTGATGCGATCTGCGATCTGGTCTCTACCGGCGCCACGCTGGAGGCCAACGGCCTGCGTGAGGTCGAGGTGATCTACCGCTCCAAAGCGGTACTGATCCAGCGCGACGGCGAGCTGCCGGCTGCCAAGCAGGCGCTGGTCGACACCATGATGACGCGCATCCAGGGCGTGATCAAAGCGCGCGAATCAAAATATATCATGCTGCACGCGCCGAGCGAGCGGCTGGAAGAGGTTATCGCCCTGCTGCCTGGCGCCGAGCGCCCTACCGTGCTGCCGCTGGCGGGCGAAGTGAGCCGCGTGGCGATGCACATGGTCAGCAGCGAGACGCTGTTCTGGGAAACCATGGAAAAACTGAAAGCGCTGGGCGCCAGCTCGATCCTGGTGCTGCCGATTGAAAAAATGCTGGAGTAACCGATGAGCACCCTGATGACCCCAATCAGCTGGCAGCAGTGCGACGCCGCACAGCAGCAGGCGCTGCTGCAGCGTCCGGCCATTGCCGCTTCTGCCACCGTCAGCGCCACCGTGCAGAACGTGCTGGCGGAAGTGAAATCGCGCGGCGACGCGGCACTGCGCGACTTCAGCGCGCAGTTTGATAAGGCGCAGATCAGCCAGCTGCGCGTCTCTGCGGCAGAGATGCAGGCCGCCAGCGCACGCCTGAGCGACGAGCTTAAACAGGCGATGGCGGTTGCCGTGCGCAATATTGAGACCTTCCACAACGCCCAGATTCTGGCCGCGGTGGATGTCGAAACGCAGCCCGGCGTGCGCTGTCAGCAGATTACGCGGCCGGTGCAGTCGGTAGGCCTCTATATTCCGGGCGGCTCTGCGCCTCTCTTTTCCACCGTGCTGATGCTGGCAACGCCGGCGCGCATCGCTGGCTGCGGCCGCGTAGTGCTCTGCTCGCCGCCACCGGTTGCCGATGAAATTCTCTATGCCGCACAGCTGTGCGGCGTGCAGGAGGTGTTTCAGGTCGGCGGCGCGCAGGCGATTGCTGCACTGGCTTTCGGCACCGAATCGGTGCCGAAAGTGGACAAAATCTTTGGCCCGGGCAACGCCTGGGTGACGGAAGCGAAGCGTCAGGTCAGCCAGCGGCTCGACGGCGCGGCTATCGATATGCCTGCCGGCCCCTCTGAAGTGCTGGTGATCGCAGATGAAGGGGCGACGCCCGCGTTTGTCGCCTCTGACCTGCTGTCGCAGGCGGAACACGGTCCTGACTCTCAGGTGATCCTGCTGACGCCGTCGCAGAGGCTGGCCGAAGAGGTGGCACAGGCCGTTGAGGCGCAGCTGGCCGCACTGCCGCGCGCCGCCACCGCGCGTCAGGCGCTGGCGAGCAGCCGCCTGATCGTGGCGCAGGATCTGGCGCAGTGCGTGGCGATTTCAAACCAGTATGGTCCGGAGCACCTGATCATTCAGACGCGCCAGCCGCGCGATCTGGTCGATGCTATCACCAGTGCCGGTTCGGTATTTCTCGGCGACTGGTCACCGGAATCTGCCGGTGACTACGCCTCGGGCACTAACCACGTCCTGCCAACCTATGGCTATACCGCCACCAGTTCCAGCCTCGGACTGGCAGATTTCCAGAAGCGGATGACGGTGCAGGAACTGACACCGCAGGGCTTTATGAACCTGGCCGCCACCATTGAAACCCTGGCCGCCGCCGAGCAGCTTGATGCACACAAAAACGCCGTTACCCTGCGCGTTGCCGCCCTGAAGGAGCAAGCATGAGCACTGAAATTGAAACGTTAGCGCGTGCTAACGTCCGCGCCCTGACGCCCTACCAGTCAGCGCGTCGCCTGGGTGGCAACGGGGATGTCTGGCTGAACGCTAACGAATTTCCGCTGCCGGTGCCGTTTGAGCTGTCACAGCAGACGCTGAATCGCTATCCGGAGTGCCAGCCGCGGCTGGTGATTGAGCGCTATGCCGCCTACGCCGGTTTAACCCCGGAGCAGGTTCTGGTCAGCCGCGGCGCTGATGAGGGCATCGAGTTGCTGATGCGCGCGTTCTGCGAGCCGGGCAAAGATGCCATTCTGTTCTGTCCGCCGACATATGGTATGTACAGCGTCAGCGCCGAAACCATCGGTATTGAGTACCGTACCGTGCCGGCGCTGGACAACTGGCAGCTTAACCTGCCGGCCATTGCCGGTAAGCTCGATGGCGTAAAAGTGGTTTACCTCTGCAGCCCGAACAATCCGACCGGTAACCTGATCAATCAGGATGATATCCGGGCGCTGCTGGACATGACCGCCGGTAAAGCGCTGGTGGTAGCAGACGAGGCGTATATTGAGTTCTGCCCGGCCGCAACGCTTGCGGCGTGGCTGCAGGCGTATCCGCATCTGGTGATCCTGCGTACGCTCTCAAAGGCGTTCGCGCTGGCGGGTCTGCGCTGCGGTTTCACCCTGGCTAACAAGCCGGTTATCGATCTGCTGATGAAGGTGATCGCACCTTATCCGCTTGCCACGCCGGTCGCTGACGTTGCGGCGCAGGCGCTGAGCGAGGCGGGCATTGCGCTGATGCGTCAGCATGTCGCTGAACTCAACGCGAACCGCGCATGGCTGTATGAACAGCTTCCGCAGCTGCCCGTGGTGGAGCAGGTGTTTCCGAGCGAGACCAACTACATTCTCGCGCGCTTCACCGACTCGCCAGCCGTGTTTAAATCGCTGTGGGATCGGGGCATTATTCTGCGTGACCAGAACAAAAATCCCGGTCTTGCCGGATGCCTGCGCATCTCAATTGGTACCCGAACCGAGTGCGAGCGCCTGATCGCCGCGCTGCAAGCCTTTTCTGTGGAGCAAGCATGAGCCAGAAGATCCTTTTTATTGACCGTGACGGCACGCTGATTGCCGAGCCGCCGTCTGACTTTCAGGTAGATCGCCTGGATAAGCTGGCGCTGGAGAAAGATGTGATCCCCGCGCTGCTGGCGCTGCAGGAAGCGGGCTACCAGCTGGTGATGATCACCAATCAGGATGGTCTGGGTACCGAAAGCTTCCCGCAGGCCGATTTCGATGCGCCGCATACGCTGATGATGCAGATCTTTACCTCGCAGGGAATCAACTTCAGCGATGTGCTGATCTGCCCTCACCTGCCCGCCGATAACTGCGACTGCCGTAAACCCAAAACCCGGCTGGTTGAGGCGTGGCTGGCAGAGGGCGCGCTGGATAAAACCAGCAGCTATGTGATTGGCGACCGTCAGACCGATCTGCAGCTGGCGGAAAACATGGGCATTCAGGGCCTGCGCTACGGCGCCGAAGGCGAGAGCTGGGCCTCCATTCAGGCGCAGCTCACCAAACGCGACCGCTATGCGCTGGTCAACCGCAACACCAAAGAGACGCAGATCAAAGTGGAAGTGTGGCTCGATCGTGAAGGCGGCAGCAAAATCAACACCGGCGTCGGCTTTTTTGACCACATGCTGGACCAGATCGCGGTACACGGCGGCTTTCGCATGAATATCGACGTCAAAGGCGACCTCTATATTGACGATCACCACACGGTGGAGGATACCGGCCTGGCGCTGGGCGAAGCGCTGCTCAGGGCGCTGGGCGACAAGCGCGGCATTGGCCGTTTCGGCTTTGTGCTGCCGATGGATGAGTGTCTGGCGCGCTGCGCGCTCGATATCTCCGGCCGGCCGCATCTTGAATACAAAGCGGAGTTCAGCTATCAGCGCGTAGGCGATCTCAGCACTGAGATGGTCGAGCACTTCTTCCGCTCGCTCTCCTACGCCATGATGAGCACGCTGCACCTGAAAACCAAAGGCCGTAACGATCACCACCGCGTGGAGAGTTTGTTCAAAGCCTTTGGCCGCACGCTGCGCCAGGCGATCCGCGTCGAGGGGAATACCCTGCCGAGCTCAAAAGGAGTGCTGTGATGAACGTGGTCATTCTCGACACCGGCTGCGCCAACCTCTCGTCGGTCAGATGGGCGATTGAGCGCCTCGGCTATACGCCTGAAGTGAGCCGCGATGCCGATGTGGTACTGCGCGCCGATAAACTGCTGCTGCCGGGCGTCGGCACCGCACAGGCGGCGATGAACCAGCTGGCAGAGCGCGAGCTGATTGATCTGATCAAAGCCTGTACGCAGCCGGTGCTGGGGATCTGCCTCGGTATGCAGCTGCTGGGACGCGGCAGCGATGAGAATGGCGGCATCAGCACGCTGGGTATCGTTGATGAGCCGGTGGCGCTGATGGATACGCAGGGCCTGCCGCTGCCGCACATGGGCTGGAATCAGATCACCGCCAAAGCGGGACACCATCTGTTCCGCGATATTCCGGATGGCAGCTACTTCTACTTTGTGCACAGCTACGCGATGCCGGTTAACGCCGCCACGATTGCGCAGTGTGACTACGGCCTGCCTTTTACCGCCGCACTGCAGAAAGATAACTTCTTTGGCGTGCAGTTTCACCCCGAGCGCTCCGGCAAAGCGGGCGCGCAGCTGCTGAAAAACTTTCTGGAGATGTAATGATTATCCCCGCGTTAGATTTGATTGATGGCAAGGTGGTGCGCCTGCATCAGGGTGACTACGGTCAGCAGCGCGACTACGGCAGCGATCCGCTGCCGCGCCTGCAGGAGTATGAACGCCAGGGCGCCAGTGTGCTGCACCTGGTGGATTTGACCGGTGCAAAAGATCCGGCTAAGCGCCAGATCCCGCTGCTGACCACGCTGCTGCGCGGCGTCAGCGTACCGGTGCAGGTTGGCGGCGGCATTCGCCAGCGTGATGATGTGGCCGCCCTGCTTGCCGCCGGGGCCACGCGCGTGGTGGTCGGCTCAACGGCAGTAAAACAGCCGGAAGAAGTGAAAAGCTGGTTCAGCGAATTCGGTGCCGACGCCATCGTGCTGGCGCTGGATGTGCGCATCGACGCGGCTAACCGTAAAGAAGTGGCGATCAGCGGCTGGCAGGAAGCGGCGGGCGTTACGCTGGAAGAGGTGATTAGCTGGTATCAGCCGGTGGGCCTGAAGCATGTGCTCTGCACTGACATTTCACGCGACGGCACGCTGAGCGGCTCTAACGTAGCGCTGTATAAAGAGGTGTCTGCTGCTTTTCCGGACATCGCCTTTCAGAGTTCCGGCGGCATCGGCTCGCTGGCGGATATCGCCGCGCTGCGCGGCAGCGGTGCGCAGGGTGTGATCGTCGGTCGTGCCCTGCTGGAAGATAAATTTACGGTAGCGGAGGCGATTTCATGCTGGCAAAACGGATAATCCCCTGTCTGGACGTGCGTGACGGACAGGTTGTAAAAGGCGTGCAGTTCCGCAATCACGAAATCATCGGCGACATTGTGCCGCTGGCGCAGCGCTACGCGCAGGAAGGGGCCGACGAGCTGGTGTTTTATGACATCACCGCCTCATCGGATGGCCGCGTGGTCGACAAAAGCTGGGTCTCCCGCGTAGCGGAAGTGATCGACATTCCGTTCTGCGTCGCGGGCGGCATCAGAAGCGAGGAGGATGCCGCGCGCATTCTGCAGTTTGGCGCTGACAAAATCTCGGTCAACTCCCCGGCGCTGGCCGATCCGACGCTGATCACCCGTCTCGCCGACCGTTTTGGCGTGCAGTGCATAGTAGTAGGCATTGATACCTGGTTTGATGAGGCGAGCGGTAAATATCACGTCAACCAGTATACCGGTGATGAAGCGCGCACCCGGGTTACGCAGTGGGAAACCCTTGACTGGGTGCGGGAAGTGCAGAAGCTCGGCGCGGGCGAGATCGTGCTGAATATGATGAATCAGGATGGCGTACGTAACGGCTACGATCTGGTTCAGCTGCAGAAGGTCCGCGAAGTGTGCAGCGTGCCGCTAATCGCGTCCGGCGGTGCCGGCACCATGCCGCACTTCCTTGACGCCTTTACGCAGGCAAACGTTGATGGTGCCCTGGCGGCGTCGGTGTTTCATAAGCAGATTATTAATATCAGTGAGCTGAAAAACTTTCTGATCGACAACGGTGTGGAGATTCGCGCGTGTTAACAGCAGACCAACTGGCCCGCCTGGACTGGGTCAAAACCGCGGGCATGATGCCCGTTATCGTGCAGCACAACGTCTCCGGCGAAGTGCTGATGCACGGTTATATGAATGAGGCGGCGCTGGAAAAAACGCTGGCGGAAGGCAACGTCACCTTTTTCTCGCGCACCAAAGAGCGGCTCTGGACCAAAGGCGAATCCTCCGGCCACTTTCTGCAAGTGGTGAGCATTACGCCAGACTGTGATAACGATACGCTGCTGGTGCTGGCGAACCCCATCGGACCGACGTGCCATCTTGGCACCTCCAGCTGCTTCTCGCCTGCCGCCCCGGAGTGGACGTTCCTCTATCAACTGGAGCAGCTGCTGGCGTCGCGGAAAGATGCCGATCCCGCCAGCTCCTATACCGCCAGCCTCTACGCCAGCGGCACCAAGCGTATTGCGCAGAAGGTTGGCGAAGAGGGCGTGGAGACCGCGCTGGCGGCCACGGTGAACGATCGTCATGAACTGACCAACGAAGCCTCCGACCTGCTCTATCACCTGATGGTGCTGCTGCAGGACCAGGATCTGGATTTAAGCGCGATCGTTAACAATTTGCGCGTCCGTCATAAGTAACCAATTGTGCAACATGCTGCTCAAAATTAGTAACCAGGAATTATTTTGAGCAGCATTCTTCTCAAAAAAAGCAAATCCAGCTAATATTGAGCAATATATTGCTCAAAGAAGGCTGGTTATGCTGACCTTACAACTTTGCCTTGACGGAGTCTGGCATGATGCTGCCATGCTCAATGTTAAAGCCCCCCAGCTTGGTCGTGGCAGCGAAGCATTACTGGCTTATGACTTTACCTATGCAGCAGAACACCTGGAGCGCAATGATATTGCCAGTTGTAGCCTGAATTATCCTGTCATGCTAATCGGTAGCCATTTTGCGCAGCCCTGGTTTGGGTTTCTGGATGATATTATTCCGGCCGGTGCCAGCCGTCGTTATTGGATCAGCCAACTGGGACTGCAGGGCAAATCCGCAGGTGAGCAGGATTACGCACTACTGAAAGCGGGTACCATCGCCCCCGTGGGTAATCTGCGTATTAAAGAGTCTCTGCCACAGCTTCCTGTGAATAGCACTCTGCCAACCCGGCGTTTTTCCGCAGAATGGGCTATTGAGCGCGACAGTGATTTTCTTGAATACGCACAGCAGATGGGCGCGGCCAGCGGCGGTGCAACGGGTGCAGGCGGGGAAGCGCCAAAATTATTGTTACGCCGGAATGCACAACAGGAAGTGTGGATAGATACCTGGCAAGACGATCCTTTGAATCAGGATACCTCTTATCTCGTTAAATATCCGCGTGGTGCTCGCAGCCCGATTGATTGCGATATTCTGCGCGCCGAGTATCACTTCTATCATGAACTTCAGGCACTGGGCATAGACACTATTGATACCAGGCAAATGCTGTTGTGCGAAGGCACACGTTACCCATCGCTATGGCTACCACGATTTGATATAGCGTTCGTTGAAAACAGAAAAGTCCTGTATGGACTGGAATCCGTCTACTCACTGATGCAAAAAGCGCCGGGAAGCTATCTCAACCATTTCGACATCATTCACTGTCTGATAGAAAAGTTGAATTTGGCAGAGGCAGAACGCGAATTACTGGTTATTGAATGGGTTAAACGCGACATGCTGAACATTGCCTTTGGCAACTCCGATAATCATGGCCGTAACAGTGCTATTTTGAAAAAACCCAGCGGTATGTGGCTTGCCCCCGTTTACGACTTTGCGCCCATGAAAGCCGATCCTGAAGGTGTGGTTCGTACTACACAATGGGGCTCACCGTATGAAGAAGGCGGTCATTACAACTGGCATCTGATTGCACAACGTCTGAACTATCTGGTCTCTGAGAAAAGGTTACTGGAGGCGCTACGTATACTAGCGAAAAAGCTGACTGGTCTTAAGGTGCGCCTGGCGCAATGCGGTGTGCCTGCGTCAATTCTCGAAATGCCCGGCGTTGGCTTCAATTTTCTGGATGAGCGCATCGCAGGGTGGAAATTATGATGAAAACCATGACGCCGTTTGAACGTGAAGCGTTATTCCTGGCGTTATTACGTCAGTCGATTGAAGAAAAAGCCAGCCACGGCAAGTTACTTATGCAACTCCGCAAACAGGTGCTGGGATTTTCACAGGATCGCTATGCGGCGCTGGCTGGCATCAGCCGGCGTACCCTGTCAGATATCGAACAGGATAAAGAGAGCGTAACCCTGAATGTGCTGAATCGCGCTTTCAGGCCGCTGGGGCTGGAAATGGGTTTGTTGCCACAACAATCTCACATGCGGCAAACGCTGATTGCGCTGCTGGCTCAACAGGGCGCATCCCATGACCACCCATGAAAAACTTATCGCCCTGCTCGACCAGCACGGCGCTCAATATCGCCTGCTGGAGCATGCAGCGAACGGGAAGTGTGAAGCAGTGGCGGCTTTGCGAGGTACAGAGGTGGGCCAGGGTGCGAAAGCGCTGGTGTGCCATGTCAAAGGTAACGGTATCAAGCAATATGTACTGGCGGTGCTGCCGGCCGATCGGCAGGCGGACCTGAGTAAAGTGGCGGCTGCGGTGGGTGGACGTCGTGCCTCGCTGGCCTCCCCGGCAGAAGTGGATGCCCTGACCGCCTGTGTATTTGGGGCGATTCCACCGTTTAGCTTTCATGAAGATTTACGGCTGGTAGTCGATCCGCTGTTGTTTGAACGCTATGGCGAAATCGCGTTTAATGCCGGAGTGCTGGAGAGATCCGTAGTGCTGAATATTAACGATTACCAGCGGCTGCATAATGGTAACGTGATGAAAATAATCCTCTAATTGCCATCCGCCACCGCGGGGGGTACTCTCGGAATACCCGCTTTTACAACAGAAGAACCCGTTTATGGCACACTCCCGTTTTACCGCGCGTCTGCGCAATACCGCAGCGCTGGCGCTGCTGGCTGGCTGCGCTTTTGGCGCGCAGGCAAAGATTGATCAGGTGCGTTTCGCGGTTGATCCGACCTATCCGCCGTTTGAGTCCAAAACCCCGCAGGGCAAGCTGGTGGGGTTTGATATCGATCTGGGCAACGCGCTGTGCGCGCAGATGCAGGCCAAATGCGTCTGGGTGGAAAGCCAGTTTGACGGCATGATCCCGGCGCTGAAGGCGCGCAAGTTTGACGCTATCCTCTCCGATATGGGCGTGACCGAAGAGCGCCTGAAGCAGATCGACTTTACCGAACCGATGTATGACACGCACGTGCAGCTGATAGCGCGTAAAGGCTCCGGCCTGCTGCCGACCGCAGAGTCGCTGAAGGGCAAAAGCGTGGGCGTGGAACAGGGTACGGTGCAGGAGCGTTATGCGCGCGCTAAATGGCAGCCGCACGGCGTCAATGTGGTGCCGTATGGCGACCAGGCTCAGGTGGAAAGCGACCTCATCTCCGGCCGTCTGGACGCGGTGTTTACCGACGCTGCGCAGGCGGCGATCGGTTTCCTGAAGCATCCGCAGGGGAAAGATTTTGCGCTGGCCGGCCCGATTGTACAGGACCCGCTGATTGGCCCCGGCACCGCTATCGGCCTGCGTAAAGGCGACACTGAACTCAAAGCTGCGCTCAACGGCGCGTTTGATGAGCTGAAGAAAAACGGCACGTTTGACACTATTCAGAAGCGCTACTTCGCGACAGATATCTCTGTCCAGCCGTGAATCTCCGGCGGCGCGTTTGCCGCCGCTTTTTTAACGGAACTATACTCTGTTCAGTCACCTTAACAGGCATGCGCGCTATTGCAGCCTCAGAAACAGGACACCGGCCGCCCTATGCAACAACAACATCATCCATTACTGAGCGCCTCGCTGGGCACCCAGCGAGAGATAGTCAGCTTTCATTTCGGTACCGACTCGCAAAAACGCGTCTATATTCAGGCCGCCCTGCACGGCGATGAGCTGCCGGGTATGGCGGTTGCCTGGTATCTCAAACAGAAGCTGCTGGCGCTGGAGTCCGCGGGCAAGCTGAAAGCCAAAATTACACTGGTCCCGGTAGCCAATCCGCTGGCGCTGGGTCAGCACTGGCACGGCACGCATCTGGGGCGTTTTCATACTCTCTCTGGCCAGGATTTTAACCGGCGCTTTCCGGCGCTGGGTGAGAAGCTGGCCGCTGAACTGGCGGGGTCTTTGACGCAGAGTGAATATGAAAACAGACGCCTGATCCGCGATGCCATCGACCTTTACTACCGCGATCAGATAGCCAGAACCGAGCTGGAGTCGCAGCGCTATACCCTGATGCGTATGGCAAGTCAGGCCGATCTGATGATCGACCTGCACTGCGACTGGGATGCGCTGCCGCATCTCTATACAACGCCTCACGCCTGGTCTGAAGTGGAACCGCTGGCGCGCTGGCTCGGCAGTGAGGTGCAGCTGCTGGCGCAGATTTCCGGCGGTGAGCCGTTCGACGAAGCGTGCTGCGAACCCTGGCTGACGCTGGCAAAACGCTTTGGCGATGACTACCCGATGCCGCGCGGTCTGCTGCCGGTGACGCTGGAGCTGCGCGGCGTCGCCGATGTCTCTGCGGAACAGGCGGAAAAAGATGCCGATGCAATCATTAATGCGCTCACCGAAAGCGGCTATATCAGCGGCGATCCGGGCGTCTCTCCTGCCCTGCGCCATCCGCCCACGCCGCTGGCGGGCTGTGAATATATTCATGCGCCCTACTCCGGCCTGCTGCTGAACCGGCGTAAGCTGGGTGAGTGGATTAAACCGGGGGAAGTGGTGGCAGAAGTGATCGATCCGGTCAGCGACCACATTACGCCGCTGGTTGCTGAGTATGGCGGCGTGCTCTACGCCAGAAACCTGACCAAATTTGTCACGTCCGGAATGCTGGCGGTGCGGCTGGCGGGGGAAAGTGCGGGACGCAGCGGTGAGCTGCTGGTGATGTGACGGCATAAAAAAACCGGCTCAGGGGCCGGTTTTTTTATTTTAGTGACGACTGCGGTAGTTGCTGACGATGCTGCGGCCAATCACGATAGCCGAACCCAGCACGCCGCCCAGGATCAGGGCTAACAATACGGTAAGGGTCTTTTTCGGACTGTCGCGGCGAATCGGCAGGTCAGCTTCAGCGATATAGCGGAACGACTGCAGGTTGTCTGCCTTGATGGTGACGTGCGTAATAGAGAGCAGCGCGCGCTCGGCACTGTAATAGTCATCATCAAAATCGAGCGGCTTGGTCGCTTCATTGGTTACCATCGCCCGTAACGGTTCACTGCCCAGCAGATAGAGCGTGTCATCAGAGAGATACTCTGCCTGACTCAGCTGTGATTTTGCGAGGCCGGCCGCTTCCGCCACCTTCAGCGCCTGATTAATCACATCAAGACGATGCTGTTTTTTGTTAATGGCGATCTGCTTGTGCGCATCCAGAATTTCTTTCAGCTCTTTGGCTTTTACGCCCAGGCTATGTTTTAGATCCTGACCATAATCGCTGACGACTTCATTATTTACAGTCGTAAGATACTTTTTCAGCTGCGCCTGCGCTTCTTTTGCGCTCTGCGCGACAAAAGAGATAGTCAGCGCATCATTACTGCCTTTATTCACCTGACTGATTTTTAATGTTTCAGGCTCTTCCTGATTTGCCAGGGCGCCAGCGAGCGCATTCATTGAGGCGCTAAAGCGGCCGAACAGCTGGTTTTGCAGATCGGTAACTGACGGTTTTTCCTGAATGTTTTGCGCATACAGCACGCTCAGCGTGGCGTTATAGCTGGCAACCTGTCCCGCTGAAGGCTGCGTAACAATGGCCTCAGACGTCCATTTTTCCTTCGCCACGCTTAAATAGACAATGCTTAACAACATCGTCACTACCATCGTCACAATAATTATCCATTTGCCTTTCCACAGCTGGACAATTATGTCGAGCAAATCTATTTCATCATTATTGTTTGAAGCCAGAACGCCCGGATCGTTATTCAGTCCGGGCTTATTGTTTGCATTCATAAATTCATTACTCGCCAATCATTATCAGCATAAAAAAACACCTCCCGGACGGGAGGTGTTAAGGACAGTTACTCTAACCACTCGGTGTGGAATACACCTTCTTTATCGGTACGCTTGTAGGTATGCGCACCAAAGTAGTCGCGCTGCGCCTGAATCAGGTTAGCAGGCAGCACCGCTGAACGGTAGCTGTCATAGTACGCGATAGCTGCGGAGAAGGTCGGGGTCGGGATGCCGTTCTGTACTGCATAAGCCACTACATCGCGTAGCGCCTGCTGATACTGGTCAGCGATATCTTTGAAGTATGGCGCTAACAGCAGGTTGGCGATATTGGCATCGGCAGCATAGGCGTCAGTAATTTTCTGCAGGAACTGTGCACGAATGATGCAGCCGGCACGGAAAATTTTCGCGATTTCACCATACTGCAGATCCCAGCTGTACTGCTCTGATGCCGCACGCAGCTGTGAGAAGCCCTGCGCATAGGAGACAATTTTGCCCAGGTAGAGTGCGCGACGCACTTTCTCAACGAACTCCGCTTTATCACCGCTTACTGCCTGCGCCTGTGGACCGCTCAGGACTTTAGAGGCAGCAACGCGCTGCGTTTTCAGTGAAGAGAGGTAGCGGGCAAATACAGATTCAGTGATCAGCGACAGCGGCTCACCCAGATCCAGCGAGCTCTGACTGGTCCACTTACCGGTGCCTTTGTTTGCTGCTTCATCCAGAATCACATCAACCAGGTAGTTACCCTCTTCATCTTTCTTGGTGAAGATATCTTTGGTGATGTCAATCAGGTAGCTGCTCAGCTCGCCGTTGTTCCAGTCGGTGAAGGTTTCAGCCAGCTCTTCATTGCTCAGACCCAGCGCACCTTTCAGCAGCGCATAAGCTTCAGCAATCAGCTGCATATCGCCATATTCGATACCGTTATGCACCATCTTCACATAGTGACCAGCGCCGTTCGGGCCGATATACGCCACGCAGGCGTCGCCATCTTCTGCACGGGCAGCAATCTTATCGAAGATAGGAGCAACCAGTTCATAAGCTTCTTTCTGACCGCCAGGCATGATAGAAGGACCTTTCAGCGCGCCCTCTTCACCGCCGGAGACGCCGGTACCGATGAAGTTAAAGCCCTGCTCGCTGAGCTCCTGATTACGACGGATGGTGTCTTTATAGAAGGTGTTACCGCCATCAATCAGAATATCGCCTTTATCCAGATGCGGCGTCAGCGATGCAATGGTCTTATCCGTCGCTTCGCCCGCCTGCACCATCAGCAAAATACGGCGCGGCTTTTCCAGTGACTCAACAAACTCTTCTACGGTGTAAAACGGAGCAAGTTTCTTACCCGGATTCTCAGCAATGACTTCATCGGTCTTTTCGCGTGAGCGGTTGAAGATAGAAACGGTGTAACCACGGCTTTCGATGTTGAGAGCCAGGTTACGGCCCATTACTGCCATCCCTACTACGCCGATCTGTTGCTTAGACATTTTGACTCCTTAAGTCTTAATGAATAGTTTTAATTCTTAAAAACTATTCGATACACGCTAAATCAATATATCATATACGAACACAGAAATTATACACTTACTATTTATTAGCTTCTGAAACCAGACACTTCCATTTATCGAAAATTGGATCCAAATTAAAATCAGCCGATCTGATTTTAGACAATGAAGAATACTCAACTCTTAAAGGCTTACTTTGCATCAACTGCTCTAATTTTAATTGGTAGCCTTTAATATCATTATCTTGTATCAAAACCCCGTACTTACCATTTTCTAAAATCTCTCCCGGACCTGTGGGGCAATCAAATGATATACATGGTAAACCACATTCCATTGCTTCAGTGAGGACCATGCCAAAACCTTCAAATCTCGAGCTAAAGGCAAAGATAGAATAATCAGGATATATTTTTTCCAGATTATCAACACTACCCATCAGCTTGACGTTTTCAAGGCCATAGCTTTGAATTTTATCTTTAAGCTCATTTTTATAATTGCCAACCCCATAAATATGCAATTGCCATCCCGCAACGTTTTTATTGGCTTGGCTAAATATATCAATAAGCCGGTCAAAACCTTTTTGATATTCTAATCTTCCAACAGCAATAATTTTCTTCTCATCAAGAGATGTGCATTTTTCTGCGGTAAAACTTAGCGGGTTAGGTAAAAAGCAAACATTATCAAGATATTTTGAGAATAATAACACGTCATTTTTATTAACACATACGACTTTTTTAAACTTCCTATAAATAAAATTTCTTATTAGTTGCACCTTTTTCCCATAATAAGAATAATGAACATGCTCTATGACAACGCAATTACGAAAAAACGCAAAAGGATATAATAAAAAAGCAAGAGGGAACGTATTAATGATAAACACGCCCTCTTTATATTTCAGCATATTACGATACAAGCGGAATAATGATTTGATATGAGAAAAAAATCTGGTAAGACTCTTTGGCTTACCTGAATATGGCTTATTATTTATAAAGCTTAAATTTACCCCCGCATCGAGAGTATAATTTATAACATTATTAGTATTATACAGAGAAACTATATTAACTTCGAAATCATCTTTAGCAAATTTATTTGCGAGTAGGGAATTGACTCGTTCAATCCCACCAATAAAAGTAACATCGGCAATCAAAAATGTAACTTTTTTATTCATTATTTTCTGCCTCTGTATTTACGCTGTTTCATCAATCCGTTTACTATGTAGCAACATAAATAATAAACGCGCTTAAAGTAGTTTGATTCGAATCTCGACAAGACCTTCCACTGACGAAATATCTCTTTAAATTTATTAGCAGAAATAGATTTTTCAGAAATTCTGTATGTAGCGAGCACTTCATTAACATTGTAAGCACATACTTTTTTGTTTTGTAGTAAGTTTAGCCACAAGTAATAATCTTCTTTAGCTGTATTAGGAAAAAGCACTTCCTGGAAAAATTTTTTATCCAGCATTACTGTTAAGCATCCAATAGAGCATGTTTTTAACAGATCATTATAGCTAATTTTAGCGGGAGCTAAAAAACATCCTTTTACCCTTCCATCAACGAGAACATTATAGTTGCAAAAAGAAAAATGACACTGCCTGGCAATCATAAAAGATAACTGTCGCTTTAGTTTATTTTTATGCCATAAGTCATCACTATCTAAAAAAGAAACAAATCTTCCAGCAGTTTTCTCAAGACAAGAATTTCTTGCGCCGGCAGCTCCCTTAGCAAATGAATTTTCAATTAATTTTATTCTGGAATCTTTAAATGAATTGACTATACTTTTCGTATTATCAGTTGATGAATCATCACAAATTAACAGCTCCCAATGAGTATAGCTTTGTTCAATAACAGATTGTATAGAATCCATTATGGTTTTCTCAGCATTAAATGCTGGCATTACTATTGAAATCAATTCATTTTTCATATTTTACTGGAATATAGTTTGGTAAGGGGAGATACCAATGCCGCCTTCGTCGTTATTTATACTTACCTGAACAGTGCGTATATAAAACGCAGTTAATAATATTATAGTAAAAAAAACAAATAACTGCTTAATGACCTTTCTATCAAAACCAAGAAGAACGTAAGGCCCTGCAACAAAACTCACAAAAAGAAAGACATCTGCCACCCTGCTAAATATATGAATATTAATAGATATTAGATTAGCAGCAATTACAGTAAAGCTTAACCACGCAAGAATATTATGATTTTTATGGATTTTTTGAAAATGCCTGGCTCTGACAAGGTAACATAGAGGCAAAAATATTTTAATTAAAACACCTATCCCGCTACCTAATTCTGGTTTTTCCGCAAAATAGCTATTCAAATAAAACCCATATTTTGATTGTGCTACAAATGGAAAACTTAAGAAGTTTATTATTTCATTTGACAAAAAAAACATAGCCAAAATAACTGGAATCAAAAGTTGGGGTCTGGCTTTTAATCCTAACCTTGATACAAAATATACTGGCAACAAGATCAACATCGAAATGTGGAAAAAACTAGCAATAATGATTGCAAAAAAACACGTATTCTTTTTGCTTTTTAAATATTCACTAACACCCCAGGCTATTATAGAAACACCAATGGCTTGCCTTATTAAAGACATGGATGGCAAATAAAAAAGACAAACAAATATGAAAATTGCAATAAAAAAATGTTCTTTTTTTATCGCCAGAAAGACAAAGAAGACAATTAAAAAACTAGTAATTGCCATAACCCATTGTGGACTGATATTTAAATACATAACTATATAGTTGATGATATAGTAACCGTATTCTGTTGCTATATATCCGAGCCTGACAGACTGCACCATTCCGAGATATCTAAAGTAATCTGTACCTACACCAAACCTGATGGCAGCAGGAATCCATAAACAAAGAAAAGTTAAAATTAAGAAAAAAAAGGAAAGTGGGCTTTTCGATTTTTGATAGCAAAATGCAAATAGCGATGAAAAGAATAATATTAAAATATATGTACTATAAGTTTCAAACATTGAACAACCATTATATTTCAAATGCTGATTTATGAGGGAACTTCTCAGAAAACATAAGGTCGAGACTTTTAGTAACTAATTCAAAATCCTCTACTTCTCCGTCATTTATCACTAAAAGTTTATGCCTTTTGTCATTTAATGCCTCTTTGAGTTGCTCAATACTATTGGTGCTTATGTCCATATAAATCGAGTCTGACATCGTATTCCTCGCAATAAAAGAGCCACTTGCCAACTGCCAATATCTAAATAAGTACTGGTTAACGTCATTCAAATTTCTAAATTTTGAATTATTAGTTTGATCTAATAATTTACCTTCAGCCGCCCATACCTCTTGAAAAGTTTTTTTTAAGTACGGTATAGGTAAGTGTGTATCTTTAATGCCAATAAAACTGGGCCATACTAACAAACAAATTGTTCTTAATAAATTCACTCCATAATTAATGTTAAACCATTTGCGCAGATTATTTTTAATGACTTTGTTTTTAGAAAAATGCCTATTTATAATTTCCAGATCATTTAAAATGATGTGTGATAATCCCCCAGGTGTTACTGCATTAAGTATTGCACAATCATTAGGGTAACCATCTCTAAAATAAAATGAATCATCTATTTTGTTTATCAAAAATGTGTCATCGTTGAAATATACGAACTTTTCACTTAGTCCTGTTATACGATGCAAATTATTTTCAATCACATGAGAGTTAAAGGTCGGCAGAAACTTCTTATCTATATAATCCTCATGCCTAACAATATTTAATTTTTTATGATTTTTATTTAACCAATCAGGCAAATGGCCATACGTGACAAAATGAACTTTCCTGACCCATGGAGCAAAACTCTCAATACCTCTAAACCAATATTTTAATAAATGGTTATCCCTGTATCTCAATATTCTCGCATCAGCACCGCTATCATCTTTGAAATTTAGCTTAAAATCTTTTTGCCATTCTTCGTCATCGGAAGTAACCCAAGGTATGATGAAATCTATTTCCTGTATCATTTTATCCATATTACCTTCTGATATATTTCAATAATGTATGACTCATTATTGAAACCAAAATAAACTCAGTTATTATAACCGATACTAACATACCGATTAGACCATATTGAATGGTTATGAGAGGAGTATACATGCAATGGAAAACAGCCCCAAGACAATATATTTTTAGCAGGCTCTTTTCTTTACCAATTGTAATTAGCCCCCATTGCGCCACCACAATTGAAATCGACACTATGAAAATTAAAACTGAACTCCACTTAAACAATGTGCCCGAATAAGAAAAATTCCCCCCAAAATATAATATTGCAATTTTTTCACCTGCAAAAAAAACCACTAAGGAAATGGCAAGTGAAAATAAAATGAACATCCCGCCATATTTTTTAAGCTTTTCTCCTATGGGTTTACTATCTTTATTTATTCGCGGGAAGATAACTTGCTGAACCGGAATAAATAAAGCCTGAACTGCACCCCGAAGCCGGTCAGCAGCTGAATAAATCGCTACTAAACGCGCATCGTAAAAATGCCCGACCAGTATTACATTAAAAGTCGTATAAAAGCTAATGGCTATTTGAGAGATAAATATATGCGACCCTGACTTTAATTCAATCAAACTATGCCTGAGAGAAAAACCTGTATATTTTACCAGCTTTCTTTTACGTATTATATAAAGGCTAATTAAGCCCATAGAGAGATATGCCAGAGAAAAAGCTAGTGCGGCATACCTAATATCACCAGGCCCTTTTACAGTAAGGATTAGCATTAAAAAAGATATCATTTTCGCCAAAATAGATATCCAGGTAATCCCTCGCATCAATTCCATCCCCTGAAATAGATAAAGAGGAAATGAAACACTGCCTACAACAGCCAGAAAAAGGATAAAGCATACTGTTTTAATATGTTGATACATTGGTACAAACGTTACTACAACAATTAATGAAAGAAAGCATGAGATTAAAAGAACAATCTTCGCATTAATTGTAATTGTAAATATCTTGCTAAGCTCATCATGGTTTGTTGCTTGTGTTATCTTTTTAGTAGAACTTAAGTTGAACCCGTAATCAGTAATAATTATAAAATACTGGATTAATGCCTGCCCTAAAATCAAATGGCCGTATGGAACTTCACCTAAAGTCCTTACTAAATATGGAAGCGTAATTAAAGGGAATAAGTAATTTACCCCCTGAACTATGAAAAGGTAAAATAAATTCTTTTTCATTTAACATATTTGCTTATGATTTCAAGTGGCTTATTACCGTTAATACTATCTGGCTCAACTGTATTGCCTTCAGCCCATTCATTCCACGACTTCAAGAAAACATATTCTTCTTCGTCATTATATTTTAGTGCAGAGCGCACATTTTTCTCAAAGTTAGACATGTTAAACTTATCGTAATAAACTCCCAACCTACCGTGACGAATAGTTGTATCCCAACCTGAAAATATTATAGGAATTTCATTCTTAGCGGTTGGTTTATCACTCCATAATGGCGTTATCATTTTCTCATAGTCATACTTTACTGGACCTAATGAAGAGAACTTGTATTTACGGACCAACTTTTCTAATATACGCTGGCTTAACGTTCTATTTTTGTACATTACTCTTGAATCTAAAAATGCATTCAACTTCTTAGCATGTGAATCATTTTCTTTTGTAAAATCCCCAATGAAGTAAATACCATTGAAGCCATTTTCCTTCGCTAACACTTGCCAGCAATTGATAAAAACATCTAAATCAGGTATTGAATTCGGATCAAAGATAGTAACCACTGGTCTATTATTATTTTTTATATAAAATTCATTTTTAAAATGCGGCAAAACATATTTAAAGAAGTTTTTGTAATCTTTTTCACCTAGGTATTTTTGCTCTTTCAATAAAACACCTTTAGTTTTATTAAACCAACTATGATTAGCCCAAGCGATACAGTATTTAACCCTGGCATTATCTTTTAAAATGTTCTCTAATGGTTTTTGAAGTATAGTCTCTCCCTTGCCAAACCAGTATGTCCAGATACAGAAAGCCTCTACGCCATTTTCACAGGCTAGCTCATACTGTTGTTCCATTACTTTACTATTATCTAATGAATAGTATCCCAGTGGCTCAACTGGCTTTCTAATCTCCTGGTTTTTGAAGTAAGTTTTAGCTTTTTTTAACGCCGTCCACTCTGTAAAACCAGGCCCCCACCATTCATTATTTTCTTTTATTTCGTGAAATTGCGGGAGATAATAAGCAATTATTTTTTTATTTGGCATCTTAACCCCACAATTCCATTTTTGTGTAACTTTCAAATGACATATTTTCATTATCTTTGGCAGAGAGCATCACGTTTCCGTTTTCAAACCATTTTATCCCTAAATCACTATCATCCCAGGATATTCCATGCTCTGCATTAGCATTATAAAAATTAGTTGCTTTATAAACAAATTCTGCACTTTCGCTGATTACCTGAAAACCATGTGCAAATCCTTCAGGTATCCACAGTTGCTTTTTATTTTCAGCAGAAAGCATTACCCCCACCCACTTACCATAAGTTTTGGAGTTCTTCCTGATATCCACAGCAACATCAAAAACTTCTCCGGCAACACATCTAACCAGCTTACCCTGCGCATAAGGGGCCGCCTGGAAATGTAATCCTCTGACAACGCCTTTAACAGATCTGGAGTGATTATCCTGAACAAAATTAATTTCTTTACCTACAATCTCATTGAAAATTTTTTGATTAAAACTCTCCATAAAAAACCCGCGTTCGTCACCAAACACTTTAGGCTCCAGGATAAGCACATCTTCAATTTCAGTTTTGATTACATTCATCTTATTTATACACTTTTAATCATTTTAAGAAGATATTGCCCATAGCTATTTTTTGACAATGGCTTAGCAAGTTTTTCCACCTGATTTTTATCTATAAAACCGCTGCGGTATGCAATTTCTTCAGGACATGCCACTTTCAAACCCTGTCGCTGTTCAATTGTCTGGATAAAATTACTTGCTTCGATCAGACTCTGATGCGTACCCGTGTCCAGCCATGCAAAGCCTCTTCCCATCATCGCAACCGAAAGTTTACCTTGTTGCATGTAAAGATTATTGATATCTGTAATTTCCAGCTCACCGCGAGGTGATGGCTTAAGGCTCCTGGCCAGTCTGACAACGTCGTTGTCGTAAAAATAGAGACCCGTTACTGCATAATTGCTTTTTGGCGTTTTCGGTTTTTCTTCAAGAGAAATAGCTTTATCATTCTCATCAAACTCAACAACGCCATAACGTTCCGGGTCGTTGACATGGTAAGCAAATACGGTTGCTCCTGAAGTTTGATCAACCGCTTTCATTAGCTCTTTTGGAAGGTCGTGTCCGTAAAATATGTTATCGCCCAGAACTAAGGCACAACTGTCATCGCCAATGAACTCTTCACCAATGATAAATGCCTGTGCAAGACCATCCGGGTTCTCCTGCACCTTGTATTGAAGCTTCAATCCCCATTGACTGCCATCGCCCAGTAGCTGTTCAAAGCGCGGTGTATCCTGCGGGGTGCTGATAATCAATATCTCTCTGATATCGGCCAGCATCAGTGTAGTAAGCGGATAGTAAATCATAGGCTTGTCATAGACAGGCAACAACTGTTTACTCACGGCCATTGTTACGGGATACAGACGCGTGCCAGAGCCGCCAGCGAGGATAATACCTTTACGAGCCATATTTTTTCTCAGAGTATTGATGTGATCTGTTTAATGAATACGTATCTTACGTAAGAATCTCTTGAATAACGTAGCGTACGCCATCCTGCCAGGGGGGCATATTCAAACCAAAACTTTTTTCAAGCCTTGATAAATCTAAGCGAGAATTGAGTGGCCGTTTTGCCGGAGTGATATATTCAGCAGTTTTGATGGGAATTAATTTCCTGATTTTAAGCCCGGTGCTATATTTTTCTGACTCTGTAAAAATTAATGATGCATAATCAAACCAGGACGTTTCACCGGCTGCAGCGAGGTTATATATTCCACTCAGTTCCGGATTAGCCTGAATCATGCGTAATGCATGAGCCGTAATGTCAGCAATAAGCGCAGCGCCAGTAGGTGCTCCAATTTGATCGTTGATGATGTTGAGTGCTTCTTTTTCACTGCCCAGTCGCAACATCGTTTTAATAAAGTTATTGCTTCGTGACGCATATACCCAGCTGGTGCGAAAAATCAGGTATTGTATATCTGCTGCAGTTATAGCCTGCTCACCGGATAGTTTTGTTTTACCATATACATTACGTGGTTCAGGTTTGTCGCTCTCTCGCCACCGGTTCTGCCCTTCTCCTGAATAGACATAATCAGTAGAGTAGTGAATCAGAATAGCATCAAGCTTTTTCGCTTCTTCAGCCATGACTTTAACACTGATACTGTTGATCAGTTCAGCGAGATCGGGTTCAGATTCAGCTTTATCAACTGCAGTATAAGCAGCAGCATTGACAATGATATCGGGACGCAGGTTTTGTATGCTTTTGCGAATTTCTTCCGGTTGCGTCAAATCACCACACCACTCAGTTGAACGGGTGCTTAATGCAGTGATTTTTCCCAGTGGCGCAAGTGCACGTTGCAGCTCCCAGCCTACCTGTCCGGTTTTACCAAAGAGAAGGATGTGCATTAGTTGCGATCCTTATAGTTCTCTGACAACCATTCGCGATAGTTCCCGCTTTTAACGTTATCAACCCACTCGCTGTTCGCCAGATACCACGCCACCGTTTTCCTGATGCCACTCTCAAACGTCTCTGCCGGTTTCCAGTGAAGCTCGCGGGTAATCTTACTGGCATCGATTGCATAGCGCCTGTCATGACCCGGACGATCGGTGACGTAGCTAATCTGATCTCTGTACGAGCCTGCTTTAGGCATCAGCTCATCCAGCAGCTGACAGATGGTCAATACCACATCGATATTTTTCTTTTCGTTATAACCACCGATGTTATAGGTTTCCCCCACTTTGCCCGCCGTGACTACGGTGTAAAGCGCGCGCGCATGATCTTCTACATAGAGCCAGTCACGGATCTGATCGCCTTTGCCGTATACCGGGAGCGTTTTACCTTCAAGCGCATTGAGAATAACCAGCGGAATAAGCTTTTCCGGGAAGTGATAAGGGCCGTAATTGTTTGAGCAGTTGGTTACCAGTACCGGCAGGCCATAGGTGCGCTGCCAGGCGCGGACCAGATGGTCACTGGAGGCTTTAGACGCAGAGTAAGGACTGCTTGGCGCATACGGAGTGGTTTCAGTAAACAGCGGCAGCGGTGCATCCTGTTGCCATTCGTCCGGATGCGGCAGGTCCCCGTAGACTTCGTCAGTCGAAATATGGTGAAAGCGGAAAGCCGCTTTGCGTTCTGCGCTCAGCGCGTTCCAGTACTGACGCGCAGCTTCAAGCAGCGTGTAAGTTCCGACGACATTGGTTTCGATAAACGCTGCTGGACCAGTAATTGAGCGGTCAACATGACTTTCAGCCGCGAGGTGCATGACCGCATCTGGCTGATGTTTTGCAAAGATAGCTGCCATTGCCTGTGCATCACAGATATCGGCCTGCTCAAAAGCGTAACGCGCTGAATCTGCCACGGTGACCAGCGACTCCAGATTGCCGGCATAGGTCAGCTTGTCGACGTTGACGACAGAATCCTGCGTAGCATCAATGATGTGACGCACTACGGCAGAACCAATAAAGCCTGCACCGCCTGTAACTAATATTTTCACGCTTGTCGTCTCTCCTGGCCGATCCTGAAAAAAACCACGCTACCGCCCCTGGCTTACAGCTACCAGAATACTCATACGCTTTTGCTTTCAGCGCAGCCGGCAAAAAGCACAGAACATATTTAACAAATGTCGATTGTTAAGGCGCAGTTTAAAAATAGTGATTCGATTTTCGTATGTTGATACACGAGTTACAAGCGCTAAAGAGTTAGTTTGTCAGGTGGCTGAATAAAAATTAGGCCAGAACGCGTTAACAGACTATTTATTAAACAGCTTTTTTACTGCATGTTAATAAAAATATGCATCGGGTCCAGCTTCAGGTTGTTAGCATCTATGAAACGCAAAATGGGATAACCGCTGAGTTGGTCTTAACCCGCAGTTACCCCATTCATAAGTCTCTGTTAACTGTATATGCCTTACCGGCTTATAGAGTTATCTGAATCCATTCGGATTCTTCGACTGCCAGTTCCACGTATCGCGCATCATCGCGTCAATGCCGCGCGTGACGCGCCAGTCGAGTTCATTGTTCGCCAGCGTTGCATCGGCCCAGAAGGCGGGCAGGTCGCCGTCACGGCGCGGTTTGAACTCAAACGGGATCGCTTTGCCGGAAGCCGCTTCGAACGCTTTGATCATCTCCAGCACAGAGAAGCCGACGCCGCCGCCGAGGTTATAGGCTTTATAGCCCTCAACCTTGCTGAGGTGATCCAGCGCTTTCAGGTGCCCTTCTGCAAGATCGACAACATGAATATAGTCGCGCTGAGCGGTACCATCTGGCGTCTCATAGTCGTTACCGAATACGCCGAGCTTGTCGAGACGGCCAATCGCCACCTGCGCAATGTACGGCAGCAGGTTGTTCGGGATACCGGTCGGGTCTTCGCCAATCTCGCCAGACTCATGCGCGCCTACCGGATTAAAGTAGCGCAGCGCGATAGCTTTGAATTTGGGTTCCGCTTTGGCGAAATCGCGCATCACGAGTTCGGTCATCAGCTTGGAGGTGCCATAAGGACTGGTGGTGCCGCCAATCGGCGTGGTTTCCACATAAGGAACCGGGGCGTCAGCACCATATACGGTGGCTGATGAACTGAAGATAAAGTTCCAGACGCCCGCGTCACGCATCTCTTCCAGCAGGACCACGGTGCCGGCTACGTTGTTTTCGTAGTATTCCAGCGGCTTACGCGTGGATTCCCCAACGGCTTTCAGCGCAGCGAAGTGGATCACAGCAGAGATGCTGTGGCTGGCAAACAGATCGCGCAGGCAGGCGCGGTCGCGGATATCGCCTTCAACGAATACCGCTTTTTTACCCGCCAGTTTTTCAACGCGGTTAATCGCTTCGCGTGATGCATTGCAAAGGTTATCCAGAACTACCACGTCGTCACCGCGCTCCAGCAGCGCCAGTACCGTATGGGATCCGATATACCCTGCCCCGCCCGTTACCAAAATAGCCATGTCTACTCCTTGGAAACCGCGCAGGCTGCGCGGTATGGGAATGCTTACTTATCCAGAATCTTATGAATCGCTTCGCGGAAGTCGCGGCCCTGTGCGTTGCTGCGCAGGCCATAGGAGACAAACGCCTGCATGTAGCCGAGTTTACGGCCGCAGTCGAAGCTGGTACCGGTCAGCAGCTGGGCATCAACCGGTTTGGTTTTGCTCAGCGACGCGATGGCGTCAGTCAGCTGGATACGGCCCCATGCGCCTGGCTCAGTTTTCTCAAGCTCAGCCCAGATGTCTGCAGACAGAACATAGCGACCCACTGCCGTCAGGTCAGAGTTCAGCTCAGCGGCATGCTCCGGCTTTTCAACGATGCTGGTGATCGTACTGATATCGCCCGGGTTGTCGATAGGCTGCTCGGTGGTCAGCACGCCATACTCAGAGAGATCTTCATTCGGCATATGTTTTGCCAGAACCTGGCTGCGGCCGGTCTCTTCAAAACGCGCGACCATGGCGGCCAGGTTATAGCGCAGGTGATCGGCAGTAGAGTCATCCAGCAGTACGTCTGGCAGCACAACTACAAACGGGTTGTCGCCAATCATCGGACGCGCGCAGAGTACGGAGTGGCCCAGACCCAGCGGATCGGCCTGACGCACGTTCATGATGGTAACGCCTGGCGGGCAGATGGACTGCACTTCGCTCAGCAGCTGACGCTTAACGCGCGCTTCCAGCAGGGCTTCCAGCTCGTAGGTTGTATCGAAGTGGTTTTCCACCGCATTTTTGGAAGCATGGGTGACCAGCACAATCTCCTTGATGCCTGCCGCCACGCACTCGTCAACGATATACTGGATCATTGGTTTGTCGACGATAGGCAGCATCTCTTTTGGAATGGCTTTAGTCGCAGGGAGCATATGCATACCGAGGCCCGCAACCGGGATTACTGCTTTAAGCTTGGTCATATTTGTTCCATTTTATGAAGTGTAGACATGCATCGATTATGCAGGAATGGCCGCTCGGGCAAGTATAATCTTTATCTGAAAATCCGACACTAACTCTCTGTCACAGCATCAAAAATTAGTTATTTAAGGCGGTGAGCAGCGGTAACTTTCCGGGCAAATTCAAGCGCTAAAGGCGGTCAAAAGCGTGACGTAAATAACATTCGGGCATGGGGTTAAGACCGGCGTTTTTCAGAATGATACGACGCGCATAGGGTGGTCAGACAATAAACAGGGGCGCCATAAAGAGCGCCCCTGCCGGTGGGATTCTGAGCCAGCGCGCAGGTGCCCGGCATTGGCACGCAAATGACCCTGCCGATAGCCTGCCCGGGCTTCTATTCTGCTTACACCATCTGCTCCAGAATTTTCGCCAGTTCCCCGTAGGCAATGTGCTGGTTAAACTCTGTTTCCACTTTATGACGCGCGGCAGCGACTACCGGTGCCACATCTATGTCCCCGCGTGACAGACGCAGCAGCGTAGCAGCCAGCTCATCAGCATCGTTCTCAGAGACCAGCCAGCCGCTGACGTTGTTCTGGATCAGCTCCGGAATGCCGCTGTGGTAGGTGGATACCACCGGCAGCCCTACCGCCATGGCTTCCATCAGCGCTACGGGGATCCCTTCCATATCACCGTCGGCGGCCGTTTTTGAAGGCAGGAGAAAAATGTCAGCGTCGTTGAGCGCCTGGCGGATCTCCTCCTGCGGCTTAAAGCCCGGCATGCTGACCATCTCTTTCAGGCCGGCACGGGCGATATGTTCGCGCATCATCCCTTCCTGCTCGCCATTGCCGATAATGGTGAATTCAAACTGGCCGCCTTTGTCGCGCAGAATTTCACTGGCTTTGACCGCAACGTCCAGCCCTTTTTTCTCGGTCAGGCGCGCCACAGAGACGATGCGCAGCGGCTGGTGAAACGCTTCGCGCGGCCGGAAGTTAAATTTCTCCGGCTCAATGCCCATGCGCGTCACGTGCACTTTTTCGCGCGGACAGCCCATCTCAATCAGCTTGTTCTCCCACAGGTGACTGATAGGCAGCATCAGCTCGCTCTGCTTAAACAGATTGACGTAATCCTGCTTGTGCTCTTCCAGAATATGGCGACGTGAGATATCAGCGCCGTGGAATACGGTTGCCTGCTTGCCTTTCAGCACGCCCAGTTCGCGCAGCTTGTTAGCCAGCGCGCCGGCGTAGCCAAAATGCACCAGAAAGACATCGGCGGTGAAGGTCTGTTTCGCATTAGCGACAATCGCCGGCAGCAGCAGCTTCTTCGCCTGTGCACCGTAGCGGCCCACGTTAAGCGATTTGATCAGCGCCGGTTTGGCAATCTTCGGCAGCATCAGGCCGATACGCTGCGTGAGCTTGTCGAGGTTCGATACCTTCTCTTCCGGCAGCAGATAGTGTGTTTTTGCCGCCAGGTTATAGTCGTCGAACGCGGCGTGACGGTTGATCATATCACCCGGAAACACCGAGATGATTTCAACGTCATAGCCGGCATCAATAAAGTGAGTTACCTGGTTGAGGACAAACGTCTCAGAGGCAACCGGAAAACGCATGGTGAAAAAGGTTAACTTCATCACTTACCCCAGTACAGTCAGAAGTTCTTCGGTGATGCGGTTGCCTGTTTCACGCGCCTGCGCGACCGCGGTATTTACGTTAAGTTTTACATTGCCGTCGTCAGCCAGCACGCTCTTACGCTTTACGCGAGCCATCAGGCTCCGGGGCGTTTTCTGCTGCTGATAACAGCAGGCCGGATCGCTATCCTGCTCTGCGTACGCTGCCTGCAGTAAGTCAGTCATCCCGTGCAAAATTGCGCCATCACCGCCATTCCCGCAGGTATGATTACCCGCCAATAAAATCCTCATACAAACTCCAGATGTATTTTTGTAATTCTTACAAGCCGCCGCTTCTGTCCTGAGCAGCAAAGTGAACTCTGGCAAAAAAAACTGCAATGGGACAACGCCCGAAAAGTAATGCCAACTGCCTGTTATCTAACCTAAAGCTTCTTACGGGATTTCAGGGGCGCATAAATGTGACCCCTGTGTATCCCATTGGGGCGCATTAATGTGCCCCCTGCAGCGTTTATTTATCCCTTAAGGGCGAAATAAGGCATCGCAACCTGCTCGCCGTTGATTATTACCGACACAAATCCTTTTGGCTGACGCGTATCCACCTGCTCCGGTTTCAGCTCGCGTGACGCCATCAGCAGATCGCCCTGCTCATTGCCGCCGATGCCCGCTTTACCGTTATGCAGACTAAAGCGCTGCGGCGCCTGCTGGCTGCCGTTGCCTGGCGTGCCTTTGACCATCGTGGCGTCAACGCGCGCGCAGCGTCCGGTCATAAAGCGATCTTTGGCGGTGCTTTTTATCAGCACCACGGTGGCCGGCGTCCAGCCTGCCAGTCTGACCCAGACTTTGGTATCGGTGTCGGAACGTGCCACCAGCCGCACTTCCAGCACCGGGGAGCTGCCTTCGGCTGACCAGCTCGCCTCCGCTTTCTGCGTTTTGCGCTGCAGCTGGATCACCGCCCGTCCGCCAGTCTGCTTGCCGCCGGTCACCTCCATCATCGGCGCATTATCGGTGCCGGGGCTGAACTGTGACTGGCCAAACAGCTCAATTTCCCAGCTGTCGCCCACGTCCGGCGAGTAGAAATTGCCCAGCTCAAACCACGTCGCCTGATTGGTGTTATTACTCAGGCGGAAGCGCGAGGTGATGTAGTTATATTTAAGGCTGCCGTCGATGGCGACGCCATAAGACTCCACGCGGGTGGAGCCCATCTCCCAGATGCTCAGCCAGCGCTCACCCTGCAGCGAGTTGTCGATCCAGCTGCCTGACTGCAGATTCGTCTGGCGCATATTGAGGCGTGAGTTGCGCGCATTAAGCGGGTTTTTGCAATCCTCCAGGCTCAGCGCGTCGATAATCCACTGTCCGTTAGAGATATCGCCAGGATGCTCGCTGTGCTCAATCCAGCCGTTATGAATAATCGACTGACTGCAGCGCGGCAGGTTCAGCACCATCCCGCCGGTACAGCGCTGGGCGTTAAAGTTAGAGAGCTCTATCGCCGTGCTGTGATCCCAGGCGCCCGCTTTCTGACCTGACCAGCCCGCTTTGATAACATCGCCGGTGCAGGTATCGGCATACCACTGGTCAATTTTGCAGTCGAGCGTATCGAGCAGGCTGATTGAGGTGCCGCCCACGCGGTTAAAGCGCAGGCAGGCGCCGCGAAAGAACTGGCCGCCCGGACAGGTATTGCTGAACAGTCCCTGCCGGTTGGGCCGCTTGTCATTCTGGCCGTTGAAGTTGAGGTTGGAGATTTCAGTCCAGCGCGCTTTGACTTTAAACACAAAGTCGGAGCGGCCATCAGAGACCAGCGTGGTCGCCGGAAAATAGCCGAAGTTAACCATCGCGCCGGAGATGCGGAAAAAGCGTTGCTCCTCCTCGCCGAAGTCACAGCCGGTGACAAAGAACTTACCGGCCGGAAACTGCACGCAGATTGGCTGACTGTTATCGAGCGACCACTGATACATCGCTTTGATGGCCGGCGCCGCATCCGTTTTGCCGTCGGCGATAGCGCCGAATTCAAACAGCGTCAGGCGGTTAAAATCTTCCACCACGCGCCGCCAGTAAAAACCGCTGCCGCTGAAGATGACGCCATCATCATCGCGCGCGTCGCCGTACGTCCCGACAAATTCACCGCCACCCACTTCCAGCCCTTCATGCCAGCTCTTGAGCTTGATCTTGGCGCCGGCAAACAGCGGGCGGGTTTTACGCAGCTCCTCAACGGAGGGGATCTCGCCAATCAGCTGATAGCCGTTTGGCTGGGCCAGACGCTGGCTGAAATTATTCTGGCCGGGGCGTGAGACATCGGTGATGGAGAAGAGCGTGTTTCCTTCGCTGTCTTCCACCGCCATGGAGTGCGCCGGATTGGCAATCAGCGCAGCGTTATCATGAATAAACTGCGCAAAATTACCTTTGTTCAGCGCGATCGGCTGGCTGATTTGCGCCACTTTACCGCTGGCGTCGCGCAGATACACCGGTATCTGATTGCCTTTCTGGCTGGCGTCGCTGCCCGCTTTACCGATCCACAGCCTGCCTTCAAAGTTCTGCCAGAACTGCGGCGGCATGGTATAGACATTTTCCGGCGTAAGGATGGGCACATCGCCCTGCGGCACGCTGGCCGGATCGACCGGCTTCAGCGCGGGCTGGCCGCTTTTCGCCGCATAGCTGGAAAACGCGCTTACGGAAAGCGCGGTGACAATGGAGGAGGCGGCTGCCTGCAACACTTCTCTTCTTTTCATGCTGATAATCCCGTGGTCAAAGTCAGTGTGTCCCGGCAGGCATAAAAAGGCGTGACGCTTATACCAGCGCCAGCCAGCTCTGTTTGATCTGATTACCGTCAAACTTGAGTGCGGTCTCTTTTGTCTTATCGCTCATAGCAAAGAACAGGGCGTCATCGCTGGCAAGCTGTTCCATCCGCGCCAGAAAAGCGGCTTTATCGTTCATCGGCACCAGGAAACCATCTGCGCCGTGGTTGATGATCTCCTGCGGGCCGGTCGGGCAGTCATAGGCAACCACCGGCAGAGACCAGGATTTCGCCTCCAGCAGCACCAGCGGCAGCCCTTCATAGCGCGACGTCATCAGCGCCATATCGCTGTCGCGGTAGTAGTCATTGATGTTGCTGACCTTGCCGACAAAGTTCACGCTGTTGGTAATGCCGAGTGCGGCCGCCTGCTCATGCAGCTGCTGGCGCAGCTCGCCATCGCCGGCAATCGCCAGCGTCCACTCCGGATGCTTTTTGCTGAAATCTGCCCAGATATCCAGCAGCAGATCGAACCCTTTCTGGTGATCAAGCCGCCCGACCGCCAGCGCCTGGCGACTGCGCTGACGCCGTTCAAAGTCTTTGTACACCACCGGATTGGGGATCTGCTGACTGCGGATATGCCAGCGGCTGAAGACCTGCTGATCTTTATCCGTCAGGACAATCACGCGATCGTGGTAGCGCAGCAGCAGCCACTTCATGAGTTTGATCGGCTTACTGAAAGAGTTGATAGCGATATGCTCGCAGGCGTAGGACTTAAAGGTTTTTTTCTTCAGCATCATCAGGTTCCAGAACGCAAACATGACGCTCAGACGGCCCATACTGATGAGAAAAACGCTGTCGAAGCCTTCCTGATGGATACGTGCTACTACGCTTTTAATCGGGTTGCTGTGGCCTTCAAAACTGACGATCTCTTTTACATGTGTAAAGGGGTAAAAGGTTTCGCCATGGCCCTCAAGGGAGTAAACAGTGACGGCGTGCTCTTCACCGAGGCACTCTGACATGAAGTTACAGATGTTCTCGGTGCCCGCATAGGAGTAGGCATCTTTGATCACCAAAACGACTTTTTTCATTTAACGCTTTCCACCTCAAAAATAGTGAACGTAAAACCCCTACTGGCTGCATGACTGCACGCAAACATGCGGATTTCAGCGATGCTTCAGGGCGAAAAGGACGCCATTCACCATATACCAGGTGTAATAGTAATAGACTTTTAATGGGTTGTTTTTGTAGATAATTCTTAATAATTCCAGGTGCCATTTCGCCGCTTTATTTTTGTTGCGCGACAGCGAATCACCCAGCTCGTAATAGTTCACCAGCGTTTTGCGGATCACCCGCGCCTGTTTGTAGCGGGAGAAGAGCTCATACAGGAAAAGAAAGTCTTCATGCCCTTTGCGCTGGAAGAAGATCCCCTGCGGCGGACGACGGAAGCAGACGGATGAAAAGCAGACGCGATACTGCTTCTTCACGAAATTATCCTGCTGCAGGTACGGTTTGCCCCAGGTGATATCGTGTTCGGCGCTCTGCGTTTTATAGTGGTAGTGGGTAATAACGAAGTCATCACCGGCGGCAATGGCGGCAGCCTGCTCAGCCAGCTTCTCAGCGTGCCACTCATCATCGCTGTCGAGAAACGCGATGATCTCTTCGCTGGCAGCACGCAGTCCGACGTTGCGCGTTTCTGCTGCGCCCTGGTTAACCTCATTGCTGAGGATAGTAATGCGCGCATCCTGGCAGTGCTCACGCACCAGGGCCAGAGAGTCATCCGTGGAGGTGTCGTTAACCAGATAGAGATGCCAGTCGCTGTAGGTCTGTTTAACAATCGACTCTACCGCGCGCAGTACCGTTTTACGTGCGTTATACATCGGCATCACAATACCGATGGTGCCAACATGATTTGTCATTTTTATTGCCCGGAGTGTCAGGAACCAAAAAAATTGCTCCCGCGCAGGGAGCAAGTGAATGTGTGTCAGGAGACCGCTTTTCTGCCGCCAAACCGCGATTTCACCTTATCCTTCAGGCGATTCATAAAGTAGGCGCGGTTGTCGCGGTTGGTCAGGAAAAAGTAGCGGGCAAAGCTCAGGCTCGCCTGCAGCGATTTACCGTCCATCTTGTAGCGCAGCGGCAGTTTAAATGCCTTATAGGTATGGACGTCTCGCGTCGTCAGATGCGGCTTCATGCTATCCAGCCAGAAGTAGGAGTATTTCACCGACTCCCCTTTATGCTTAGAGCCAAATTTGGTCACCAGGTGATAGGTTGCCAGCGGTTTGGCAATCATCACAAACTCGTAGCCCATGCGATCGGCGCGGATGCAGAAATCGTAATCCTGATGGCGGATGTAGCGCGTATCGAACTGGATTTTCAGCGCATCCTCGCGCTTCAGCACGATGGTACTGGTCTGGATAAAGCCGTAGCAGCCAAACAGATATTCAGCGACGGTCTCATTTTTGCCCGGCGCCTGCATCGGCATCACTTTCAGAAAGTGGCCATCCTGGTGGATATTGACCTGGCTGAAAATGACGTAGCGTGACCGCCCCTGCGCTTCCAGACGCGCAATGGTGTCGCGTACCTCTGCAAGTTTGTTCGGGTGCCACTCATCATCCGCATCGAGGAAGCTGATAAAGTCGCCTTCAGCCAGTTCAATACCTTTGTTACGGGCGCCGGCGCCGTTGAGTTTGACCTCAGAGAGCTCCAGCTTAATTGTCAGCTCCTGATAGCGCTCACCCTGCACCACCTGCGCCAGCTCGGCCGCATCAGCTGATTTGTCATCCACAATGATGACTTCAAAATTACGATAGCTTTGCGCTTTAACGCAGTCGAGCGTGGTGATAATCGATTTCGACGCGTTATACGCCGGAATAACGATTGAGAAGCGAATGTCCTGCATTGCCAGCACCTCTTAAACAGCTGTTCCAGATCCAACGGTAGCGCGAGCAGGCCATGGAAAGAAATCGGTTTTATTCCGAAAAATCATACCGTTATTACTCTTTCTTCTGAGGATGCCGCGTACCATTACGGAAATACCAAAGATTGTGCTGTGTGTCTGTTTTGCGGTGCAAAACGCACCAAAAAGAGGGTGAGGCTGAAAAGCCCCTGCCCTGCGGTAAGCCGCTATTCTTCACCATAAAAACGGGGCGGATAAACCGCCCCGTGAAGGTGTTATTTAGCTTTTGGCTTCTTTGCCGTACTCGTAGTTGTAGTAGTCGTAGCCATAACCGTAGGCGTTTGACGCTTTGCGTACCACGGCGTTGAGGATCACGCCCTTGATCTCGATGCCGTTCTGCGCAAAGCGCTTGTAGCTGACATCCAGTTCTTTCGTGGTGTTGGTCTCAAAGCGTGCAACCATCAGCGACGTTCCAGCCAGCTTACCAATGATGGATGCATCGGTAACCGCCAGAATTGGTGGGGTATCGATCAGCACCAGATCATAGTTCTTGCTCGCCCACTCCAGCAGCTCACCCATACGACGATGCATCAGCAGTTCAGACGGGTTAGGTGGCACCTGACCGCGTGGCAGGAAATCAAAGCCGTAGACGCCGCGCTGAATCATCGCCGGAGAGAACTCAGTCTTGCCGGAAAGGACGTTAGAGAGGCCCTGCTTGTTATCCGCACCCAGCAGCTCATGGGTATAGCCGCGACGCATATCACCATCGATAAACAGTACGCGCTGACCCGCTTTGGCGACCAGGGTTGCCAGGTTGGCACAGACAAAGGTTTTACCAATGCCCGGGCTGGCGCCGGTGATCATCAGGATGTTGTTCTTCGCTTCCATCATCGCAAAGTGCAGGCTGGTACGCAGGCTGCGAATCGCTTCGATGGAGAGGTCAGTCGGGTTACCCAGCGCCAGCAGCGTATTGTGCGGATCGCTCTTCTCTTTGTGACCACGACGCGCCAGGGCTTCGGTATCTTTCTTGCGCTGCCACTCAGAGAGCGGGACGCTGGCGTAGACGTTCATGCCCAGCTCTTCCAGCTGCTCAGGATTGTCGATACCGTGATGGAACAGCGCTTTCAGCAGCACCAGACCAACCGAGAGCACCAGACCGAGAATCAGACCAGCCAGTACAATCAGCGTTTTCTTCGGTGCAACCGGGCTACCGGCCGTTTCAGCGTTATCGATGATACGCACATCACCTACGGTGCTCGCCTTGCTGATCCCCAGCTCCTGCTGACGGTTCAGCAGCTGCATGTAGATCTCCTGACCGGACTGTACGTCACGCGTCAGTCGCAGGATCTCCTGCTGCGTCTGCGGCATAGAGGAGATGCGCTTGTTCAGCTGAGCCTGCTCCGCTTCCAGCGTTTTGCGTTTATCCAGCAGCGCGCGGTAGGTCGGGTGATCTTTGGTGAACAGCTGCGATACTTCCGCTTCACGGAAGGTCAGCTCGTTCAGCTGGCTCTGCACGCTGACAGAGGTATCCAGAGCGGATTTGGCTTCCAGCGACATATCCACTGACGCGTTCTGACGACGGAAGGTGTTCAGCTTATCTTCCGCATCATCCAGCTTGGCGCGCACCTGAGGCAGCTGATTGCGCAGGAACTGCAGGCTCTTTTCCGCCTGTTCAGATTTACGCTCAACGTTCTGCAGCAGGTAGTTGTTGACGATCTGGTTCAGGACACGACTCGCCTGCTCCGGATCTTCATCACGATACTCAAGGCCCAGTACGCCGGTGCTTTTGCCTTTATCGGCTACGGTCAGCGCGCCCAGAACGGTTTTAATCGCCTGCAGGTCGGTCAGTTTCGTGACGCTGAAGGTCGTGCCTTCATCCGCCTGAATACCGCTGACCAGCATAGTGACTTCGCCATGCTGCTCCAGCTGACCCACGCGGCCCTTGAACAGCTCGTCGCCGTCGCTGCTTACGGTATAGGTATCTGCACCGGTTACTTCCAGCTCAACGGTACGCTTATCGATGCTGCGCGGGATTTCCAGGCGTGAGATAGCGATCTGGCCTGGCTTGTTACCCATCAGGCGCGACAGGCCTTTACCGATAACCGGGAAGTAGTGCTGCTGCACCACGCTGTCCAGGCCCAGGTCCTGAACGGTTTTACCGATAACCATACGGGATTCAAGGATCTGAATCTCGGTATCGGATGCCGGCATGGCTGGTAGAACGTCGGTCAGGTCGTTCAGCACCGAAGCGGTGTTCTTCTGCTCAACCTGAACCATGGCGTCTGCGCTATAGATTGGCGTCGCAAACAGTGTGTAGAGCGTTGCCACCAGCATAAAGAAGGCGGTAACGGCAACAATGATCCAGCGGTGATCAACCAGCTGTCCCACAAGATGCGCCAGATCCCATCCATTCGAATCTTCTTTTGGCGCGGTCATGACCTTGTTTTTAATATTCATGGATAATCCCAACTATCGGCTTAATACGTTGACCCATTTCTGGGTTGCGTTGTCCAGTAACCCGTACACAGCGTCGAAGGCCTCACGGCTCTTTCGGTACGGGTCCGCAATTTCCTGTTGATTAAGCCAGTGCCCCAGCAGCATCGTTTTTCCGCGCGCGGCGGGATCGATGCGGTTGACCTGCTCAATGTGGCGCTTCTCCATCACCAGAATCAGGTCGAAGTCACGGCACATCTCTGCCGTTAACTGCTGCGCCTGATGTCCGTCGAGCGAGAGGCCATGTTCAGCGGCAACCTCACTGGCCATCTTATCGGCCGGGTACCCTTCCAGGGCACCCAGGCCCGCCGAGGCCACGCGCGTTTGCGGCAGTGCACGCTTCAGCAGCCGCTCGGCGGTTGGCGAACGGCAGATGTTACCCACACAGACCACTAACACTGACTTAATCATGGTAAAACCTTAGTTCGACCAGTTGCGGAAGCGCAGCGCTGACGAGCTTGCATCGTCGATACCTACGATGGTCGGCAGCAGTCCGGAGATAACGCGGTTCCAGCGGGTAATCGGTGTCGCGGTGACGTAGACGATGTCATACGGTTCCAGCTGGAACTCCGTACCCATCACCATTGACGCCGCATCCTTGGTATTCAACTGATAGATGTTGGCGATTTTGGTGCGGTTCGCGCCGCGAATCGGACGGATAACGAACACGCCGGTTGCATCAGAGGTGGTCTGATCCATACCCTGCGCGTTGCCCAGTGCTTCTGCCAGCGTCATGCCGCTGCGATCCATCTTCAGCGTAGCCTGCTGACGCACTTCACCCATCACAAAGACTTTCAGGTCGTCATTACGCGGAACGTAAAGAATGTCGCCCGGATAGAGCAGATGGTTCTGGCTGAGGTCGCCATTTTGCATCAGCGCCTGCAGCGAAATACGCTGCTCGCGGCCGTTGTGCGTCAGCACGACGTTGCGCCAGTCAGCATCAGCAGCCAGGCCGCCCGCGGCGTTAACCGCATCCAGCACGGTAAGCGGCACGTTGGTGATAGGCTGCTGACCGGAAGTGGTCACTGAACCGGTGATATACGCTTTCTGCGAGCGGAAAGACGCCAGGTTAACATCTACCTGCGGGCTTTCAATGTACTGCGCCAGACGGCGCGCAATCTCAGCACGCACTTCCGTTACGGTGCGACCCGCAACGCGTACCTTGCCGATGTACGGATAGAAAATCGTACCGTCAGCCTGTACCCAGTTGCCGGTGTCGCTGGCGCTGCGATACTGGCCGGCCGGGGTCGTCAGCTCCGGGTGATCCCAGACGGTGACATTCAGCACGTCGCCCACGCCGATGCGGTATTCGTAGCTCTGAATCTCGTTCTGCAGCTGTGGGTTAGCCTGTGCAACCAGTGGCTTAGGACGCATCTGTTCAACCAGACGAGGAGTCATCGGGAAGACGTTTACGTATTTATCGATGTCAAAGTTGCTATCCTGTTGCTCAATGACATCTTTTCCGCTGGTCGTAAGGTGCGAACCTGGTTCAATGGTGCACCCGGAGAGAAAAGTTGCGGATACCAGTAAAGGTATCAATTTAGTTTTCATTATCATCTGGTTATTCGCTATCAGTTAATGATTGATAGAGGCGAAAACGCCGCTGTGTAAGCGTCTTACAAAAATTTAATTTAACGGGTTAAACACTGAAACTGTGGGTCATTATCATTGCTCCCTTGGTTTTTATGTTGTCACCGTGCCCCCGGACGACATCAATTAAAGCGGAATAGTGCAGCTCAACAACCTCTCCGCTTTAATCAGGCTCGATAATGGCAGTGTTCAGATAACAAGACTCCCAGCACCGGCAGTTATTCAGCGAGAGAGATACCCTCCCCCGCCTTCGCTGTCTATCAATATGCGCCGTCGCGCTTAAGCACTACGCCGACTGTCTTAAACAGAATCGCGATGTCATTCCACAGCGACCAGTTTTTGACATACCACGAGTCGAAATAGACGCGTGTTTCGTAGTCAACGTCGTTACGACCGCTGACCTGCCACAATCCCGTCATGCCTGGCTTCGCCATCAGGTAGTAATCTACATCCCCGGCATAACGGCAGAGTTCATCTTCAATCACCGGACGCGGCCCGACAAGGCTCATGTCACCACGCACCACGTTCCACAGCTGCGGCAGCTCATCCAGACTGGTTTTACGGATAAAATGGCCGACTTTGGTAATACGCGGGTCGTTTTTCAGTTTGAAATCTTTATCCCACTCCGCTCGCGCAACCGGATCGGTGCGCAGCACCTCCTCCAGCACTTCTTTGGAGTTAATCACCATTGAGCGGAACTTCAGGCATTTAAACTTACGTCCGTTCATACCGACGCGTTCGTGACCGTAAATCGGCGGTCCGCCATCGCGGCCAACCATAAAGCCGAGGACCAGCAGCGCCGGCGACAGCGCCACGATAATACCGAGCGCACCAACGATATCGAACGCGCGCTTGAGGAAGCGCGAGGTACGCTTCGCCAGGTTATTGTTTACACGCAGAATCATCACTTCGTGGCTGAAGATATAGGCCATATCCGTACCATAGAGCGGTACACCACGCAGCGTCGGAATAACGGAGACTGAACGGCAATTGTGCATAGCCAGGTTTTTCAGCCACAGATCGCGATGCTGACTCTGTTCAGACTCAACCGCAACGATAAACTGCGTTTCGCTGTTGGTTAACTGCCAGAGCTCAGCTTCGTTATGCAGTACCGGTACGCCGGAAATGCTGGCCTGCGGACAGCTGCCGTCGACATCAAAGAAGGCGATAACGTCAAAGCCCATCACCTCTTCACTCTGCAGCGCCTGCCAGGCTTCCTGTGCGTTACGGCTGCTGCCAATGATGATGGTCTGCTTTTTCCACATACCAAAATGGTTCAGTACCCGTTTGGAAACGGCACGCGCCACCGGGATCAGGATCAGCGCCAGAATCCAGGTGAGTACCCAGACAAAACGCGACATCTGCCACTGCGATAATGCAGAAATAGACAAATCGATAACCGAGAAAATAAACACGGTACGAAATATCTCTTTCAGCTCAAACCAGAAAGGTTTGCGGTAAGTGTAATGGCGCAGACGAACCCAGAACCAGCCCGTACAGATAATTGACAGACAGATGTGAGTAGCAATTTTTAAATTGAGATCTTTTTCAGAGATATCAGCCAGTGGCGAGTCAGATAATGAATTAATCAGGGCGAGTGCAATAAACAACGCCGCGTTAAAACAAATTAAATCTGAGCACGCCAGTAAAAATTTGGTCAGAAGACTTTTATATGTAAATTCGTTATCGCGCATATTTAACTCTTTTATTTTATTTCCCTAATCCCTAACGCTACAGGCCTGTGTAATAAATGAGCGATACTCAGTCGGAGCCTGTTGAGCAAACTGCGGCGAACTCCCCGGTATTTAGGTCAATTCTCTATTGCTTTTCGCCAGAAAATTGTGATAAATACCAACGGATTAGTCTGAGTTCCATTGCCGCTACACCAGACAGTTCATTTCCTGTTTAAGCCGGTTCAGGCACGCTACCGCCCCTGGCTGTCGCTGCCAATACCGCCTGCTCATCCTGTTTTGCGCTTTTTTAACCATTTTTCCAGGATAACTCCTGGCAGGATCGTGCAGGTTCACAATTCACAACTTTAAAATGCATTACCCTGCGCTATTAACCAGATTGGCGCAGACATTTACTGACACGTTGCTATACTAGTTATTACTGGCTTGTTTACAAGTAGGGCCCGTGCCCCCTGTGCTATTTTAGGAAAAAGACTACCAGCCATTAGTAATGACGCCACATCTGCCGCGCAATCAGCGGTGAAAATTCAGAATTATTCGGATATACGATTGGTAAAATGTACGCGGCAAACCTCACCACCTGGCATAACAATTAATTGTGCGCGACGCCCCTCCTCCTGCATTCTTAATCCATACATTTTGCTTATTTTGCCTGCTGCACTCTAAACATTTTCCCGATTGACACGTATAACCTTATACCAGCAGGGTCGGCAGGGTTTTGCCCTGTTTCCGGCCATTCACTATCATCAGATTAAACCCATTTTGAGACATTACGGTGACATGAGTATGTGGGAGTGGATCCTTGATCCGTCGCTCTGGGCGGGATTAGTAACGCTAATCATTCTGGAACTGGTGCTGGGCATTGATAACCTGGTGTTTATTGCCATTCTGGTCGAAAAGCTTCCGCCGCTGCTGCGCGACCGGGCGCGCGTGATTGGCCTGATGCTGGCGCTGCTGACCCGCCTCGGGCTGCTGGCCTCGCTTTCATGGCTGGTCACGCTGACACAGCCTCTGCTCACCCTCTGGCAGCATAGCTTCAGCGCACGCGATCTGCTGCTGCTGCTGGGCGGTATTTTCCTGCTCTATAAAGCGACCACTGAGCTAAATGCGCGACTCGAAGGGGGTGACGATGAGGGTGGTCAAAATAAGAACGGCGCTAAATTTTGGCCGGTGGTGGCGCAGATCGTGGTGCTGGATGCCATTTTCTCCCTCGACGCCGTCATCACAGCAGTGGGCATGGTCAATGAGCTGCCGGTAATGATGGCCGCGGTCACCATTGCTATTCTGCTTATGCTGCTCGCCAGCAAGCCGCTGACACGTTTTGTGAATAGTCATCCCACGATTGTAATCCTCTGCCTGAGCTTTCTGCTGATGATTGGCTTCAGCCTGGTTGCAGAGGGGTTTGGCTTTGTTATTCCCAAAGGGTATCTCTACGCCGCTATCGGTTTCTCTATTCTGATTGAAATGCTCAATCAGCTGGCGAGCTTTAATCGCCGCCGCTTTTTGTCAGCCGGCCGTCCGCTACGCCAGCGCACGGCCGAAGCGGTCCTGCGCATTCTGCGCGGAGAGGCGCAGCGTGCTGAACTGGATGCGGATACGGCCTCGCTGCTGAGCCATAGCGATGAAGGCGCTCTGTTTAATCGTCAGGAGCGGCTGATGATCGCCCGGGTGCTGGGGCTGGCGCAGCGGCAGATCAACACCATTATGACCTCCCGGCACGATGTGGAATCGGTTGATTTAAGTGAAGCGCCTGAAGAGATTATGGCGAAGCTCGATCGCAATCAGCACACGCGTATTCTGGTGACGGAAAATGGCCGCGATCCGCTGGGGGTGGTGCACGTTATCGATCTGCTGCATCAGTCGCTGCACAGTGATTCCCTTGATCTGCGCGCGCTGATCCGTCAGCCGCTGGTGTTTCCGGAACGGGTAACGCTGCTGCAGGCGCTGGAGCAGTTTCGCCAGGCGCGCACGCATTTTGCCTTTATTGTCGATGAGTTTGGCTCCGTCGAAGGCGTGGTGACGCTGAGCGACGTGATGGAGACGATCGCCGGTAATCTGCCTAATGAAGGAGAGGAGCTGGATGCGCGCTACGATATTGAACCCGGCCCGCAGGGAGGCTGGATCGCAAACGGGCATATGCCGCTGGACGATCTGGCGCTCTATGTCGCGCTGCCGGTAAATGATAAACGCGATTATCACACGCTGGCCGGCCTGCTGATGGACACGCTGCAGCATGTCCCCGAAGAGGGTGAAGAGCTGCGGATAGGAGATTACCTGCTGCGCGCGCTGCAGGTGGAGAATCATCGGGTGCAGAAAGTGGAAATTATGCCGCATCCTTTATCAGAAGCGCCGTAGCAGCGTCCCTGTAAACGTAGGGGGCGCATTAATGCGCCCCTGGTGAATCCACAACCCGGCATTCGGGCGCCGTAAACGACGCCCCTACAAAACCGTAGGGGGCGCATTAAGGCGCCCCTGGCGTGTTTATGCGACCCAGCCGTGTTGATGCGCCCCTGGTGGTTAACGCGCACCTGCCGTATTAATGCGCCCCTGACGGGTGGCGATCGAGCCACTGATTAAGACGCGATTTTGCTTCGCTCTGCAGCTGCTGGCGCACAACATCATCTATCGGCAGCGAATATTGCAGTTTGTCCCAGCGACCATACATACGGAGCGGAATGGGCTGCTGATTCAGGACTTTTGCCAGACGCTCGTCCCCTTTCCAGCCGCGCAGCATCATATTGATGGTGACATCCAGCTGCTGTTGCACAACGTCAACGGTTCCGCGCGTCTGAAGCGCCAGCTGGCTGCTGCCGCCCTGCAGATCGGTAAACGCTACTTTTCCCTGCTGCAGGCTGATATGGCCCGCCAGCTGCTGTATGCCCTGGCTATCAGGCTGATCGTTGGTGACCTCACTACTGGCGCGCGCGACGGCGCGGCGTACCATCTGTTGCAGATTAAGCTGCGTAAGCTGCAGATTGGTGGCCTCAAGATCGGCACTGCCCTGCCAGTTCTGCTTCGCCTCTTCTACACTCAGCCCGGCTCCACTCACCTTACCCTGCAGCGATAGCGTCCCCTCAAGCGCAGCGGGCAGCGCCAGCGCTTTCAGCAGAGGGGCAATCGCAATATTCTCCAGTTCAGGCTGAAACGCAGCCCGGGTAACCGGCTGCCGGATATCAATCTGACCCGGCAGCGAGAAATGACCGTCACCCAGCCGGCCCTGTAACCGGCTGAGCGTCATCAGACCCTGCTGATTGCTGGCGTCGATCTGCAGGTTACTGAGCGTCAGCCCGCGCCACTGGCTCTGGTCCGCCTTCAGGGCAAGCTGCAGATCGAGCGTATTAAGCGGTGAATCGGCGTTATTGCGCAGTACCGGTTCCGCAATGACCGGCGGCTGCACCGGCGCGGCCTGCACGGTCCCGCTGCCGCTGCTGACCGGCGTACTGACGGCGAGGTTATCGATGTTTAGCGAGGTTGCATGCAGCGCCAGGCGCAGCTGCTGCGGCATTGCAATGCGTCCTTCCGCGCTGCCCTGCAGCGTACTGTCATTGGCAGTAAGCTGCATATCGGCCAGCGAGAACTGCTGTTTATCGGCATTCCATATCGCTTTTCCGCTCAGCGCGCCTTTAATTCCCTGCACCGGCAGGTTCGCGCCATCCAGCGCATAATCAAGCTGCGCCAGCTCGCCGCTGACCTGATGCGGATAGCGTGAGACATCCATCTCGCCCTGCAGATTAACGCTGAGATTGCGCTGGTTACGCGACAGGCGCGTGCTCAGCTCAATGTGGTTCTGTTTGCGGCTGTCCTGATCCAGGCTCAGATTAAGATTGCGGAAGTTGTACTCTTCCCCGCCCGGCTGCTGCCAGATAAGCAGGCTGTCAGCCACGCGCAGTTTCGCAATGGCCAGGCTCCAGCTCTGTGAGGCGGCTAATGCCGGCTCGCTGTCGCCAGGGCCGATGGGGGCGCCGCCAGGCTTCTGCGGCGCGCTCTCCGGCGTGGCGCGGATAATCGCGTTTTTCAGCATTACCTGACTGACGCTGAGCTGATGCGTGAGCAGCGGCCAGAGGTCGACGTCCAGCCGCATATTTTCGGCGGTCACCAGCGGCTGGCTGGCACCGGGTGCGGTGAGGCTCATACGTCCGGAAAGAATGCTGAGCTGAGGCCAGACGTGCCAGCGCAAATCGCTGCCCGTGACCAGCTGATAACCACTGCGCTGCTCTACCTGTTTTACCATGTAGGCGCGAAAGTCGTTGGGGTTAACCAGTAGTACCAGTGCGGCCATCCCTGCCACCACTACCACTAACAGGATGGCCAGCGTGGTTATCAATCTTCTCATTGCATCCTCAATGTGATGATCCGCGCCTCGTCAGCCCTGCCCGGGCGCGGGTACAGCGATTAATCTTTATCGATACGGCTGGCGTCAGCACCCTGCTGACCGCGATATTTTGCATCTTCACGCCGGTTATAGGGACGCGCGGCCGGGCCCGACAGCGGTTCAAAGCTCAGCGCTCCAATCAGCATACCGGGACGCAGCGCCAGCGGCAGCTTGCCGGAGTTGTAAAACTCCAGCACGATACGCCCCTGCCAGCCCGGATCGATGCGGTGTGCCGTAACGTGAACCATTAACCCTAGTCGTGCCAGGGAAGAACGTCCATCCAGCCAGCCAACCAGATCGTCCGGAATGGTCACCGACTCCAGCGTCACCGCCAGCGCCAGCTCACCCGGATGCAGGAAAAACGCTTCGCCATCCGGTAATACAATCTCGTCACTCATCACCCGATCCAGCGCGGCGCTTACCGCCTGCTTGGGTCCGCTCAGATCGATAAAGGCGGCAGTATGGCCGCTGAAGGTACGAAACCCGTTACCCAGCCGCACATCCACCGTGGCGCCGTTAATGCGTTCCACCGGCGGACGCGGCTCAATGGCCAGCTTGCCGCTGTCGAGCCAGGCTTCAATATCGCGATCGCATAATCTCATCGCAGAAACTCCCTAATTAAAGTGTAGCGAAAGGCCGCCAGCACGGTGACAGCCCTGACGCATTCGATCCATGCCGAAACAGCGTATTAAAGATACTGATTAATTTTCGCTTTGAGAATATCGATAGCGATACGGTTCTTACCGCCGCGCGGCACAATAATGTCGGCGTACTGTTTGGAAGGCTCGATAAACTGCAGGAACATCGGACGGACCGTTTTCTGATACTGATTCATGACGGAATCCATAGAGCGACCGCGTTCATTCACGTCGCGCTTCATGCGGCGCATCAGACAGATATCCAGCGGGGTGTCGACAAAAATAGAGAAGTTCATCTCCTGACGCAGGCGCGCGTCAGTGAGCAGCAGAATGCCCTCAAGGATAATCACTTTTTTTGGCTTCAGATGAATGCTTTCACTGGTGCGGGTATGTTCAACATAGCTGTAAACCGGCAGATCGATATCCTGTCCTGACTTGATCGCACGCAGATGCTGCAGCAGCAGATCGTGATCCATCGCGCTCGGATGGTCATAGTTGGTTTTTACCCTCTCTTCCATGGTGAGGTGGCTTTGATCTTTATAGTAGGCATCTTCGGGGATCACACCGATATGCTCGTCACCGACCTGGTCACGGATTTCACGAAAGAGCGTGCTGGCAATAAGGCTTTTTCCGGATGCAGATGCACCTGCGATGCCAACGATCACGCACTGATGGGACTTGTCAGTCATACTTTTTTGAGACCTGATAACTGGGAGCACGCCTCTGCCGAAGCAGCAACGGGCCAAATGAGAGGGTTTGGTGGCGGCAATTATAGGTATTTCGCCGGTTTGACGCCAGAGTAAATGCGGCGGCGCCCTTTTTCAGAAAATCTCCTTTTGGCAGGCAGCCGCTGAACCGATAGACTGTCGGGCTGCCCGCGCCCGGTTTGTGCGGGTCGCCCGTTAGCCCTGCAAGGAAAAATATGAGCTGGAGAACACTGACCTATTTTGGCGACAGCATGCTGCTGATCCCCACCGCGGTGATCATCGCCCTGGTGCTGCCGTGGAAAAGCAGCAGTCAGCGTACCGTCTGGTACTGGCTGCTGGCGTTTGGTCTCGCCGGGCTGCTGGTCAGCCTGTCTAAAATTATGTTTCTTGGCTTTGGCATCGGCAGCGCACGCTTTAACTTCACCGGCTTCAGCGGCCACAGCGCGATGTCCTCCACGCTCTGGCCGGTAATGATGTGGCTGATCTCCGGGCGCTGGTCCACTTTCTGGCGCGCCGTGACGATCGCCATCGGGTATGCGATCCCGCTGATGGTGGGTTTCTCCCGCCTGGTTATTCATGCGCACTCCGTCAGTGAAGTGCTGGCGGGCCTGCTGCTCGGTTTTACCCTGAGCAGCGCGTTTCTCATCAGCCAGCGCCGCACGGTATTGAAAGGCTTTAGCGCCCTGCAGGTTGGCGTCGCCTTCCTGGTGCCGCTGCTGCTGATGAGTCACGGGCGCGTCGCCACCACGCAGCAGTTCCTGGAGCGTCTGTCGGTCAAGCTCGCCGGACTGGAAAAACCGTTTAAGCGTGCCGACCTTTTTCGCTGACAGCGCCATGACTTAAGCCAATTCAGCGTAAAGATCCTGTCTGAATGTGCTAGCATGCAGGGCAGAAACTGACTGGCGTATTTTCCCCATACCGGGTTGCGCGCTGCTGGACTGGTACATGATTGTTGAGATAGTCACCGCGCAGGATAAATCGCCAGGCCGCTGGCTGACTGCCGTTACGCTGAGCATACTGGCTTTTCTGCTTACGCTGTTTTGTCTGGAGCTGATTGTGGTCAGCGGTCGTATTTCGCCGCTGTGGTACTCAACGGCGCTGATGACCGGCGTCGTTTTCCGCGCGCCGCTAAAACATATTCCGCTGCTGCTGGCGGGCTGCGTCGCGGGCACCGCGCTGGCAAATCTGCTGGTTATTGGTCCCGCGCTCAGCAATGCTAAATTTGCCCTTCTGAATCTGATACAGGCGCTGCTGGCCGGCGGCATGCTGCGTCTGCTGCTGAACCGCCGCGCGCCGCTGAACGCCCTGCCCGACTGGATCCGCTTTGCGCTCTGCGCCGGCCTGCTGGCTCCTCTGCTGGGCGGGCTGATTGCGATCTGGCTGCTGCAGGTGGATCAGCAGGCGCTGCTTCCCTTCTTCTCCACCTGGGTGATTTCGGAAGTGATCGGCGTGCTGGCGTTTGGTCCGGTGGTACTGCTGTGGCCCGCTAAGCCGCTGCGTGAACTGATCGCGCCGGGCCGCCAGCTGGAGACCCTGCTGACGCTGCTGGTTACCCTGCTCGCCAGCTATCTCTCCCTGCGCTTTCTGCCGTGGCCGTTTACCTTTATCGTGGTGATCCTGTTCTGGTGTGCGGTCCGGCTGCCAAAATTTGAAGCGTTCCTGCTCTGCTTTATTAATGCCAGTTTCATTTCGCTGCTGCTGGCGCTGGACTGGGTCAACCCGGTACAGAGTGGCGCTTCGCCCGGTCTGGTCTCTGCCTGGCTGCCCTTTCTGCTGGTGCTGCTGCCCAGCCATGTCATGGCGCTGATCATGGACGCCTTCCGGCGCGAGAAAAACCATATCACCGAGAGTGAAGCGCGCTTCCGCAATGCGATGGAGTACTCTGCTATCGGTATGGCGCTGGTCGGCACCAACGGAAAGTGGCAGCAGGTGAACCAGTCACTTTGCCGTACGCTGGGTTATCGCGCCTATGAACTGACGCAGCTGACCTTCCAGGAGATCACCCATCCGGACGATCTGCACAGCGATCTGCAGCTGATGGAGCGTCTGCTGGCGGGCGACCTGATGTCCTATACCTTTGAAAAGCGCTATTTTCGCAAAGATGGCGAGATCGTCTGGTCGCGTCTGACCGTCTCTATGGTGCGCGACGCGCAGCAGCAGCCGCTCTATTTTATCGCGCAGATTGTCGATATCTCCGAGCTGCGGCAGAGCGAGCAGCGCAACCGCCAGCTGATGGAGCGCATTACGCTGGCCAATGAAGCGGGCGGCATCGGCGTCTGGGAGTGGAACCTGAAAACCGGGGAGATGCTCTGGGACAAGCGCATGTATGAGTTGTTTGCACTGGATCCGCAGCAGAAACCCACGTATGACCTCTGGCTGCATCTGGTCGATCCTGCCGAGCGCGAAAGCCTGGCGCTGATTGTGCAGCAGGCGATTGAGCGCCGCTCGGCCTTTCATCTTGAGTATCGTCTCAACCTGCCGCACGGCGTACAGTTTATTCGCTCAGAAGCGAACCGTATCCTGAGCCAGGATGGACAGATCGAGCGCATGCTCGGGATCTGCCAGGATATCACCTCACTGCGTACCCTTAATGACGCGCTGTTCCAGGAAAAAGAGCGTATGGCGATCACCCTGGATTCGATTGGCGAAGCGGTGATCAGCACCGACGATGAGATGTGCGTGACCTTTATGAACCCGGTTGCTGAAAGCCTGAGTGGCTGGCCGCAGGAGCAGGCGGCCGGCACGCCGCTTGGCGAGCTGCTGAATATCACGCGCGGCGCTGACGGCCCGCGCATCGACAATCTGCTGCTTTGCACGCTGCCGGATGAAAAAATCTCTCCGGCGCTGGATGAGGGACTGGTGCTGCATACGCTGGCAGGCGCGCAGATAGAGATCCACTACAGTATTACGCCGCTAAAAACCCTGGCCGGCAGCACTATTGGGGTGGTGATGGTCATTCAGGATGTCAGCGAATCGCGCCAGATCATGAAGCGTCTGAGCTATAGCGCGTCACACGACATGCTGACGCAGCTGCCTAACCGGCCCAGCTTTGAAGATCGGCTGAAACGGCTGGTGAATGATGCGGCCGTCACCGGCACGCCGCATGTGCTGGTGTTTATCGACCTGGATAAATTTAAAGCGGTCAACGATACCGCCGGCCATGCGGCGGGGGACGCGCTGCTGCGCGAGCTGGCGGTGCTGATGCAGCAGCAGCTGCGCAGCAGCGATATGCTGGCGCGCCTCGGCGGCGATGAGTTTGGCATCCTGCTGCCGCACTGCGAGGTCGATCAGATCCGCGATCTGGTGCAGGGCATCGTGAATGTCGTCAATAACTATACATTTTACTGGAAAACGCATCCTTACCAGGTGGGTGCCAGCGCCGGCATCACGCAGATTGATGCGCGCAACTGCCTCAGCAATGTGGTGATGTCGCAGGCCGATGTCGCCTGCTACAGCGCCAAACATGCCGGGCGCGGTCAGTATCAGGTTTATCAGGATGCAGAGAGATAAAGCACTGCATATTGCCAGCATGACCAGCCTGCGCTAAAGTCGCCCCCTTTTTTTCTGGCATGGGGCATAAGATGTATATCGGTTTTGACTACGGCACAGCGAACTGCGCTATTGCAGTAAGCGATAACGGCACGCCGCGGATGCTGGCGCTGGAAAATGACCAGCCGCTGCTGCCCTCAATGATCTGCGCCCCGGTGCGCGAGGCGATCAGCGAATGGCTGCATCGCCACCATCAGGTGCCCACGCCCGCGAGCGAAAACACCGCCCTGCTGCAGCGCGCGCTGCGCTACAACCGCGAAGAAGATATCGAGATAACCCCTGGCAGCGTGCAGTTTGGCCTGACCGCGCTGCAGCAATATATGACAGAGCCGGAAGATGTCTGGTTCGTCAAATCACCGAAATCCTTTTTGGGCGCCTCTGGCCTGAAGCCGCAGCAGATCGCATTTTTTGAAGATCTGGTGTGCGCCATGATGCTGCATATCCGCCAGCAGGGTGAAGCGCAGCTCGGGCAGCAGATCAACCAGGCGGTTATCGGTCGCCCGGTCAACTTTCAGGGGCTGGGCGGTGACGATGCCAACCAGCAGGCGCAGGGGATCCTGCTGCGTGCGGCACAGCGCGCCGGCTTTCGTGACGTTGAGTTTCAGTTTGAGCCGGTGGCCGCCGGGCTGGACTTTGAAGCCACGCTGGACAAAGAGACGCGCGTGCTTGTGGTCGATATCGGCGGCGGCACCACCGACTGCTCCATGCTGCTGATGGGGCCGGAGTGGCGCCAGAAAGCTGACCGCCACGCCAGCCTGCTGGGGCACAGCGGCTGCCGCGTCGGCGGCAACGATCTCGATATCATGCTGGCGTTTAAAACGCTGATGCCGCTGCTGGGTCTGGGCGGCAGCACCCGCAAGGGCACGGCGCTCCCCGCCCTGCCGTGGTGGAACGCTGTCGCAATTAACGACGTTCCGGCACAGAGCGAGTTCTACTCCGCCGCCTGCGGCAAGCTGCTGCAGGATCTGGTGCGCGATGCAGAAGAGGGAAACCGCGTGGCGCATCTGCTCAAAGTATGGCAGCAGAAGCTAAGCTACCGGCTTGTACGCGCGGCTGAAGAGAGCAAAATTGCGCTCTCAGCGCAGGCGGAAACGGATGCGTCGCTGGCGTTTATTGCGCAGTCGCTGCAGGCGGAGATCAGCGCGACGCAGCTGGAAGAGGCGATCAGCCAGCCGCTGGAGCGGATGCTGGAGCAGGTACAGCTGGCGCTGACCACCAGCGAGACCCGACCGGACGTGATCTATCTTACTGGCGGCAGCGCACGCTCGCCGCTGCTGCGTGCGGCGCTGCAGCAGGCGCTGCCTGATACCCCGATTGCCGGCGGCGACGACTTTGGTTCGGTGACCGCCGGACTGGCGCGCTGGGCAGAGGTGATGTTCCGCTAGCGGATCGTAACAGGAGGCGCAGCCTGCGCCTCCTCCCTGCCCGTCAGAAGTTGATATTGGCTGAGATGCCGCCGACAAAGGCATCTTTTACCTCTCCGACCGCGCCCGGCGCCACGACATACTGCAGGTTAGGCCGCAGCTGCAGCCACTTCGCCAGCTGCGCATTGTAGTAAATCTCATAGTTGTATTCCGATCCCGCCTGCAGCGGCAGATAAGCCGGGCTGTCAAAGCGCGTTTCACCACTGGCTGCGTTCTGCTGGCGCAGGGCGCGGCTGTAGGCGCTGTTAACGTGAATACGCGCGGCACCAATACCGATTTCATCCTGCGGACGCGCATCAAGCGGCCCCTTCCAGGTAAAACTGATGGACTGATAATTATCGGTTTTCGACGTCTTACGATCGTTCATGACCGCCTGCACCGTTACCCCCAGTCCGCGGCTGGCGTCTCCGCCCTGCGCGGTCAGCTGCTGCTGCAGCAGCAGGTAGCCGCCATAAGCGTGCTCCTGACGCTGATAGCCCCCATCCCGCCAGCTGCCGTAATTATCCCCGTTTACGGATGAGTAGTAATAGCCGAGTCGATAGTTGCCCGGCAGCCCCGCTGCGCCCAGGGTCGGTTTCCAGCCCAGCTCGACCGGCACCAGATTGCCTTCTGAATGACGGGTATCCAGGCGGAAACCGTCGCCGCGATCGTAGTTGGCGCGATTCTGGTTATAAAAGCCGACCTGGAAGAAGAGTTCGGGCGTGATATTCGCTTTCAGGCGTCCGCCCCACTGTGAAACCGGCCAGTTAAACCAGCGGTCGCCGCGCCAGTTGCCTGCCTGACCGCTGCCAAAGGCAAGGTTCTGAAACCTGCTGTCGAGGCTGTCAAAATCTTCACCCACGGTGACCCGTCCGGCCTTGAGATTAACCCGGTTGTCAAACAGCCCTTTGCTCAGCCAGAACTGTGTCAGACGCCACGTCTGGCCGCGGCCATAGACCTCCTGCACGGAGGAGAGCATGCCGGTGCGGCGATCGGCTACCTGATCGGAGATGTTACGCCCGTCGCGATTAGTGACGGTGACCTGGAACTGCGCATCCTGCCAGTCGAGCAGCTTTTGCAGATCGAGATTCGCGCCAAACGCCCACTGATCGCTGTAGCGCATTGAGGTGTGGCTGTCTGCTCCGCCGCCAAGATTGGCGGCGCTCTCCATGGTGTAATTTACGTCAAACTTCACGCCGGCACTCTCCAGCTGCGTGCGGCTGCCGTTCCAGTCACCCAGCATCCAGGGCGAATCGTAGCTGAACGCATCTGCCGCGACGGCGGCAGAACTGAACATAGCCAGCATCAGCGTGCCCGCAGCCAGCTGCGGCAGCGGGTGCAAAGCAAAAATTTTTTTCATCGTTGTTATCTTCTGCAAAGTTATAAGGAAAACCGCGCAGAGGATAGTGCCGGGCAGCAGCAGGGTTTTGCAATTTCGTGTGGATTTACGCCTGCTCAGTCAGTGGATTAGCGCATTTGTGATGAATATCTAAGATTTAAACATTCAAAGTGTGACAGTGACTATTGATTGCCCTGTATCAATATACGGGGTGCCGCAGCACCCCGGGCGGGATCAGAGGTGACTGGCGCGCGCCAGCTCCTCAATTTCCTGTTTGCTCAGCTCCAGCTGGGTGGCTTTTACCAGCTCATCCAGCTGCGCCAGCGATGTTGCGCTGACAATCGGCGCGGTAATGCTGGGACGCGCAATCTGCCACGCCAGCGCCACCTGCGTGGCTGACGCATCGTGTGAGGCAGCGATATCCTCCAGCGCCTCAATAATGCGGCTGCCGCGCTCATTGAGATATTTTTCCACTATCCCCTGACCGCGCGGGCTTTTACCCGCATCCTGCGGCTTTTTATATTTGCCGCTGAGAAAGCCGCTCGCCAGCGAGTAGTAGTTGATCACGCCAAGACCGTTTTTCACCGCCACCTGCTCCAGGCCGTTCTCATACCCTTCGCGATCGTAAAGGTTATATTCCGGCTGCAGCGTTTCATAGCGCGCCAGCCCCTCTTTGCTGCTGACATCCAGCGCCTCCTGCAGACGCGCTGCGGAGTAATTTGAGGCGCCGATAGCGCGTACCTTGCCCTCTTTGATCAGGGAATCAAACGCTTTCAGGGTATCTGCCAGCGGCGTCTGCTCATCATCGCGATGCGCCTGATAGAGATCGATCACGTCCGTCTGCAGCCGGCGCAGGGAATCCTCTATCGCCTGGCGGATATACGCAGGCTTCAGCCCGGTTTTTTCCGGCGACAGCTCCATGCCGACTTTAGTCGCCAGCACGATGCGATCGCGTTTGCCGCTCTGCTTTAACCATTTGCCGATGATCGCTTCCGATTCACCTCCCTGATTGCCCGGCACCCAGCGGGAATAGACATCCGCGGTATCGATAAAAAACAGGCCATTTTCGACCAGCGCATCCAGCAGTGAAAAGGAGGTCTTCTCATCGACTGTCCAGCCAAAAACGTTACCACCAAAAGTCAGGCGCGGAACGGTAATACCGCTGTCGCCCAGCTGACGGGTTGCAGGTTGTTTCATTGCGCTCTCCCTGGTTAAACGAGATAGGTTTGTCTTTAAGCGTAGCAAATGAAAAAGTCGCACCGGGGTCTATTCATGCCAGAATAGTGTCAGAACCGGGAAATCCTTTACGCCGCGCTGAGCAGATATTCTTAATTCCTTCAATTTTCGCCTGGCGCAGGCGGCTACACTTATTTTCGTTTGCGCTGTCCGGATGTCGGGCAAGCGTATCAGGAAAGCGACATGGCTGGAGAGCACGCAGAGTAATGAAGAGTCGAACCAAAACAGGTCTGTTAATTCTTATCGCGCTGGCGGTAGCGGCTGGCGGTTATTACGCCTGGCACTCGCGCGCCACGCCAGCACAGCCGGCGCAGGCTAAAGAGAAGCGCGGTGGAGCAAACCGGCCAGCCGCGCCGGTACAGGCGGCAACGGCTGAACTGCAAAGCGTGCCCTACTATCTGAACGGCCTCGGCACCGTCACCGCTGCAAATACGGTTACGGTGCGCAGCCGTGTTGAGGGGCAGCTGATGGCGCTGCACTTTACGGAAGGCGAGCAGGTGGCTGCCGGCACGCTGCTGGCTGAGATCGATCCGCGCCCGTATCAGGTTGCTCTCACGCAGGCGCAGGGCCAGCTGGCCCGGGATCAGGCCACGCTGGCGAATGCCCGCCGCGATCTCAGCCGCTATGAGAAGCTGTCGAAAACGTCCCTGGTATCGCAGCAGGATCTCGACACCCAGCGCGCGCTGGTGAGCGAAACGCTGGGCACCATTAAAGCGGATGAGGGCAACGTCGCGAGCGCGCAGCTGAATCTGACCTACAGCCGCATCACCGCGCCGATTGCCGGACGTATCGGGTTACGCAAGGTCGACATCGGCAACTACATTACCACCGGCGACACCGATGGCCTGGTCGTGATCACCCAGACGCATCCGATTGATGTGGTATTCAGCGTGGCTGAGAGCTATATCAGCCAGATCCTGAAAGCGCAGAAAAGCGGTCAGCCGCTGGTGGTGGAGGCCTGGGATCGCAGCAACACCACGCTGCTGACGCAGGGCACGCTGCTGAGCCTGGACAACCAGATCGATACCACTACCGGCACCATTAAGCTGAAAGCACGCTTCAGCAATGAAGATGACACCCTGTTTCCCAACCAGTTTGTTAACGCACGTCTGAAAGCAGATACGCTGCAGAACGCCGTGACTATTCCGGCCGCCGCGCTGCAGATGAGCAATGAGGGCCACTTTGTCTGGGTAGTTAACAGCGAAAACAAGGTCAGCAAGAAACGCGTCACCGCCGGACTGCAGGATAGCCAGAAAGTGGTGATCAGTGCCGGACTGGAGGCGGGCGAGCGGGTCATCACCGACGGCATCGATCGCCTCACTGACGGCGCAACGGTTGACGTCGTGGCGCCACAGAGTACGGCAACAGAGACCACGCGTGCCGCGCAGCCAGCCCGGGGAGAGCGTCAATAATGCAGGTGCTGCCTCCTGACGCTGGCGGCGGTCCGTCACGTCAGTTCATTTTACGCCCGGTCGCCACCACGCTGCTGATGATTGCGATTCTGCTGGCGGGCCTGCTTGGCTACCGCTTTCTGCCGGTCTCCGCCCTGCCGGAAGTGGACTACCCCACTATTCAGGTTGTCACGCTCTATCCCGGAGCCAGTCCGGATGTGGTCACCTCGTCGATTACCGCACCGCTGGAACGCCAGTTTGGCCAGATGTCCGGGCTGAAACAGATGGCATCGCAAAGTTCCGGCGGCGCCTCGGTGATCACGCTGCAGTTTCAGCTGTCGCTGGCGCTGGATGTGGCGGAGCAGGAGGTTCAGGCGGCGATAAACTCCGCCACTAACCTGCTGCCTGGCGATCTGCCTAATCCGCCCGCCTACAGCAAAGTCAACCCGGCCGATCCGCCTATCATGACGCTGGCGGTCACCACGACCAGCCTGCCGCTGACGCAGGTGCAGGATATGGTGGAAACGCGCGTGGCGCAGAAGATTGCGCAGGTCTCCGGCGTAGGCCTGGTTACCCTTTCCGGCGGACAGCGTCCGGCGGTGCGGGTCAAAATGAATGCGCAGGCGCTGGCAGCGTTAGGACTGACCAGCGAAGATGTGCGCACGGCTATCAGCAACGCCAACGTCAACTCAGCGAAAGGCAGCCTTGATGGTCCGGCGCGATCTATCACGCTGTCAGCAAACGATCAGATGACATCGGCTGAGGATTACCGCCGCCTGATTATCAGCTACAGCAACGGCGCGCCGGTGCGACTGGGCGACGTTGCGACCATCGAATCGGGCGCAGAGAACAGCTGGCTGGGCGCCTGGGCTAACCGCCAGCAGGCGATTGTGCTGAACGTCCAGCGTCAGCCCGGCGCCAATATTATCAACACCGCTGATAATATCCGGGCGCTGCTGCCATCGCTTACCGCCACGCTGCCCAAATCGGTCGACATGAAACTGCTGACCGATCGCACGACCAATATTCGCGCCTCGGTATCTGATACGCAGCATGAGCTGATGCTGGCCATGGCGCTCGTGGTCATGATCATCTACCTGTTTCTGCGCAACGTACCGGCTACGATCATTCCTGCCGTGGCGGTACCGCTTTCGCTGATTGGTACGTTTGCGGCCATCTATTTTATGGGCTTCTCGATCAACAACCTCACGCTGATGGCGCTGACTATCGCCACCGGCTTTGTGGTGGATGACGCCATTGTGGTGATCGAGAATATTTCACGCTATATCGAGAAAGGCGAGAAGCCGCTCACCGCCGCGCTGAAAGGGGCGGGAGAGATCGGTTTTACCATTATCTCGCTCACCTTTTCGCTGATTGCGGTGCTGATCCCGCTGCTGTTTATGGGCGATGTGATTGGCCGGCTGTTTCGTGAGTTCGCCGTCACGCTGGCTATCGCCATTCTGATCTCAGCCGTGGTGTCGCTGACGCTGACGCCGATGATGTGCGCACGCATGCTGAGCGCAGAGTCACTGCGCCGGCAGAACCGCTTCTCACGCGCCAGCGAGGCGCTGTTTGAGCGGGTCATTGCCGGTTACGGGCGTGGACTGACGCGCGTGCTGCAGCATCCGTGGCTGACGCTCAGCGTGGCGCTCGGCACGCTGCTGATGACGGTGCTGCTGTGGGTGATGATCCCGAAAGGCTTCTTTCCGCAGCAGGATAACGGCATTATTCAGGGCACCCTGCAGGCGCCGCAGTCGGTCTCTTACGCCAGCATGGCGCAGCGCACGCGCGATGTCGCCTCCGTGGTGATGAAGGATCCGGCGGTTGAAAGTCTGACCTCTTTTGTCGGGGTGGATGGCACCAATCCTGCGCTTAACAGCGCCCGGCTGCAGATCAACCTCAAGCCGCTGGATGAGCGCGACGACCGCATTCCGGTGGTGCAGGCGCGGCTGCAGCAGGCGGTGGCGCAGATCCCGGGCGTCTCGCTCTGGCTGCAGCCGGTGCAGGATCTCACCATTGAGACGCAGAGCAGCCGTACCCCCTATCAGTTTACGCTGCAGTCTGGCTCGCTTGACGCCCTGAGCAGCTGGGTCCCGGCGCTGATCGGCCAGCTGGAAAAGGCACCGCAGCTGCGCAACGTCAGCAGCGACTGGCAGGATCAGGGGCTGGAAGCGTATGTGCGCGTCGACCGCGACAGCGCCAGCCGGCTCGGGATCACCATGGCTGACGTCGATAATGCGCTGTATAACGCGTTTGGTCAGCGGCTGATCTCAACGATTTACACGCAGGCAAACCAGTATCGCGTGGTGCTGGAGCAGCATAATGCGCAGACGCCGGGACTGGCGAGCCTGGAGGGGATCCGGCTTAAAAGCAGCGACGGCGGCAGCGTACCGCTCAGCGCTATCGCCAGCACAGAGGAGCGGCATACCGCTCTCAGTATTAATCATCTCGATCAGTTCCCGTCCGCAACCTTCTCTTTTGACGTGGCCGATGGCTATTCACTTGAGGAAGCGCTGCAGGCCATTACCGCCGCAGAAGGGGCGCTGGGTATGCCGGCGGATATCGTCACGCAGTTCCAGGGCAGTACGCTGGCGTTTGAAGCCGCGCTGAGCAGCACCGTCTGGCTGATTGTGGCGGCCGTGGTCGCAATGTATATCGTTCTTGGCGTGCTGTATGAGAGTTTTATTCATCCGATTACCATTCTCTCTACCCTGCCCACCGCGGGCGTCGGCGCGCTGCTGGCGCTGATGCTGAGCGGTAACGAACTCGATATCATCGCCATTATCGGCATCATTCTGCTGATCGGTATTGTAAAGAAAAACGCCATTATGATGATTGACTTTGCGCTGGCGGCGGAGCGTGAACAGGGCATGGCGCCGCGTGACGCTATCTATCAGGCCTGCCTGCTGCGCTTTCGCCCGATCCTGATGACCACGCTGGCGGCGCTGCTGGGCGCGCTGCCGCTGATGCTCAGCACCGGCGTCGGCGCTGAGCTGCGCCATCCGCTCGGCATCGCCATGGTGGGCGGCCTGATCCTCAGCCAGATCCTGACGCTGTTTACCACGCCGGTCATCTATCTGCTGTTTGATCGCCTGGCGCACGCTACCCGCAGGCGCTTCGGTCGTCCGGAGGCGCAGTCGTGAAGTTTTTTGCCCTCTTCATTCACCGCCCGGTCGCCACCATCCTGCTGACGCTGGCGATTGCGCTGGCGGGGATGCTTGGTTTTCGTCTGCTGCCGGTCGCCCCGCTACCGCAGCTCGACTTTCCGGTGATTATGATTTCAGCCTCGCTGCCGGGTGCCTCACCGGAAACCATGGCCGCCTCGGTGGCCACGCCGCTGGAGCGCTCGCTGGGGCGCATTGCCGGCGTCAGTGAAATGACCTCGACGAACTCACTGGGCAGCACGCGCATCATTCTGGTGTTTGATTTTGACCGCGATATTAACGGTGCCGCGCGCGATGTGCAGGCCGCGATTAATGCGGCGCAGAGCCTGCTGCCGTCGGGCATGCCGAGCCGGCCTTCTTATCGAAAAGCGAACCCCTCGGATGCGCCGATTATGATCCTGACGGTGACCTCGGACGACTATAATCCGGGTCAGCTCTATGATTACGCTTCGACGCAGCTGGCGCAAAAACTGTCGCAGATTGAGGGCGTCGGCGACGTCACGGTAGGCGGCAGTTCGCTGCCCGCCGTGCGCGTCGATCTCAATCCGCAGGCGCTGTTTAATCAGGGCGTGTCGCTGGATGCGGTACGCAGCGCCATCAGCAACGCTAACCAGCGGCGACCGCAGGGCGCAATCGACGATCGCCAGCAGCGCTGGCAGCTGCGTACCAATGATGAACTGCAGAGCGCCAGCGCCTATCAGCCGCTGGTGGTGCACTATAACAACGGTGCGGCGGTTCGCCTGAGCGATGTCGCCAGCGTGCAGGATTCGGTGCAGGATGTGCGTAACGCCGGGATGACCAACGGCAAGCCGGCGGTGCTGCTGGTGATCCGTAAGTCGCCGGACGCCAATATTATCGATACTGTGGATCGCATTCGCGCTGAGCTGCCGGTGCTGCACGATTTCATTCCGGCGGCGATCGATCTGCAAATTGCCCAGGATCGCTCACCGACTATCCGCGCTTCGCTGCATGAAGTCGAGCAGTCGCTGGTGATTGCCGTGGTGCTGGTGATTCTGGTGGTGTTTCTGTTCCTGCGCGACGGCCGGGCCACGCTCATTCCTGCTGCGGCGGTGCCGGTCTCACTGATTGGCACCTTTGCTGCCATGTATCTGTGCGGCTTCAGTCTTAACAACCTGTCGCTGATGGCGCTAACCATCGCCACCGGGTTTGTGGTGGATGATGCGATTGTGGTGCTGGAGAATATTGCCCGCCACGTTGAGGCTGGCATGAAGCCGCTGCAGGCGGCGCTGACCGGCGTCCGCGAAGTGGGCTTTACCGTGCTGTCGATGAGCCTGTCGCTGATTGCGGTGTTTCTGCCGCTGCTGATGATTGGCGGCATTATCGGACGCTTCTTTTCGGAATTTGCCATTACGCTGTCAGTGGCGATCCTGATCTCGCTGTTTATCTCCGTCACGCTGACGCCGATGATGTGCGCGTATCTGCTGAAGCCGCAACCGGCACAGCCTGCCGCGCCCGGGCTGTTCAGCCGGCTGCTGCAGCGGACGCAGGATGGCTATGCCCGCTCGCTGCGCTGGGTGTTACGCCACGCCATCTGGGTACTGCTGCTGCTGGGCGGCACGATAGCGATGACCGTCTGGCTGTTTATTACGATACCCAAAACCTTTATGCCGGAACAGGATACCGGTCGCCTGAGCGGTTTTCTGTCTGCCGATCAGAGCATCTCGTTTCAGGCGATGCGCGGCAAGCTGGAAGATTTTATGAATATCATCAAAATGGATCCGGCGGTGGATAATGTCACCGGCTTTACCGGCGGCCTCGGCACCAACAGCGGCCTGATGTTTGTGGCGCTGAAGCCTCTCTCTGAGCGCAGCGAAAGCGCCCAGCAGGTGATCGCCCGCCTGCGCACCAAACTGGCTAAGGAGCCGGGGGCCAGCCTCTATCTCAACGCCGTACAGGATATTCGCGTCGGCGGACGGGAGTCGAACGCCAGCTATCAGTACAGCCTGCTGTCGGATAACCTTGCCGATCTGCGTGAGTGGGAACCCAAAATCCGTAAGGCCTTCTCTGCCCTGCCGCAGCTCACTGACGTTAACTCCGACCAGCAGGATAAAGGCAGCGAAATGGCTATTACATACGATCGTGAAAGCATGGCGCGCCTCGGCATAGACGTTTCAGCCGCCAACGATCTGCTGAACAACGCCTTTGGCCAGCGTCAGATCTCAACCATTTATCAGCCGCTGAATCAGTACAAAGTGGTGATGGAGGTGGATCCGCGCTATACCCAGGATATCAGCGCGCTCGACCAGATGTTTGTGGTCAGCAGCGACGGCAAAGCGATTCCGCTGAGCGGTTTTGCCCACTGGCAGCCCGCTAACGCACCGCTCTCCGTCAACCATGAGGGGCTTTCTGCAGCGACAACCATTTCGTTTAATTTGCCGGAAGGCGTCTCTCTGTCGCAGGCCTCCGCGGCGATCGATCGCGCCATGACGGTGCTGGGGGTGCCCTCCAGCGTGCGCGGCAGCTTTGCCGGTACCGCGCAGGTGTTTCAGCAGTCGCAGTCCAGCCAGCTCTGGCTGATGCTGGCAGCCATCGCAGCGGTCTATATCGTGCTGGGCATTCTGTATGAGAGCTATGTGCATCCGCTCACGATTCTGTCGACGCTGCCGTCGGCCGGAACCGGCGCGCTGCTGGCGCTTAAACTGTTTGATACGCCGTTCAGCCTGATTGCGCTGATTGGCATTTTGCTGCTGATAGGGATTGTGAAAAAGAACGCCATCATGATGGTCGACTTTGCGCTGGAGGCGGAACGACAGCAGCAGCTGAGCCCGCGCGAGGCGATTTTCCAGGCGTGTCAGCTGCGTTTTCGCCCGATTCTGATGACCACGCTGGCCGCGCTGTTTGGCGCCCTGCCACTGGTGCTGACCAGCGGCGACGGTGCTGAACTGCGGCAGCCGCTGGGCATCACCATCGCCGGCGGCCTGGTGGTAAGCCAGCTGCTGACGCTCTACACCACGCCGGTGGTCTATCTGCTGATGGATAAATTACGCCGCCGCAAAGCCGTCACAGAGCCAGCAACCACCCGAATTTCGTAGGGGGCGCATTAATGCGCCCCGGGAAAACAACGCACACGAAACCCGGGCGCCATCAATGGCGCCCCTACAGGGGGACGTGCCTTCCGGTTTCCGTAGGGGGCGCATTTATGCGCCCCTGGGCAAACAACGCGCATGAGCCCAGGGCGCCATTAATGGCGCCCCTGTGGGGACGATTGCTGCATTAATGCACCCCGGGGTAAACAAACGCGCCTTATGCTGGAGGAGAGAAGATGAACAAACCTGCCACTACGGTACGCTGGCAGCTGTGGATTGTGGCGTTTGGCTTTTTTATGCAAACGCTGGATACCACCATTGTCAACACCGCGCTGCCTTCTATGGCGCGCGATCTCGGCGTCAGCCCGCTGCATATGCATTCCGTTATCGTCTCTTACGTTCTGACGGTTGCGGTGATGCTGCCGCTGAGCGGCTGGCTGGCTGACCGTTTTGGCGTGCGTAACATCTTTTTCAGCGCGATTGTGCTGTTCAGCGTCGGATCGCTGTTCTGCGCGCTGGCTGCCACGCTTAACCAGCTGGTAGTGGCGCGCGTGGTTCAGGGTATCGGTGGCGCAATGATGGTGCCGGTGGGCCGCTTAACGGTCATGAAAATTGTGCCGCGTGAGCAATATATGTCCGCCATGACCTTTGTTACCCTGCCGGGCCAGATTGGCCCGCTGCTCGGTCCGGCCCTCGGCGGCGTGCTGGTTGAGTACGCCAGCTGGCACTGGATTTTCCTTATCAATATTCCGGTCGGCATTATTGGCGCTGTCGCCACGCTGATGCTGATGCCGAACTACACCATGCAGACGCGCCGGTTTGATTTTGCCGGTTTTCTGCTGCTGGCGGCCGGCATGGCGGCGCTGACGCTGGCGCTGGATGGCGGCGGCAATGGCGCGCTGCTGCCCGGCTTCCTGATTCTGGCGGGCGTGCTGTCGCTGCTGTTTTATCTGATGCACGGCCGCCACAATGACAACGCGCTGTTCAGCCTGCGACTGTTTGATAACCGCCTCTATTCGATTGGTCTGCTGGGCAGCTTTACCGGGCGCATCGGCAGCGGCATGCTGCCGTTTATGACGCCGGTATTTCTGCAGGTAGGTCTGGGTTTTACGCCGTTTCACGCCGGGTTAATGATGATCCCGATGGTGCTGGGAAATATGGGCATCAAGCGGGTGGTGGTGCGCATTGTTAACCTGTTTGGCTATCGCCGCGTACTGGTGGGAAGCACGCTCGCGCTGGCGCTGGTGGTGGCGCTGTTTGCCGTGGTCGCGCTGGCTGGCTGGATCTGGCTCCTGCCGCTGGTATTACTGCTGCTCGGCATGGTCAATGCCCTGCGTTTTTCCGCTATGAATACCCTGACGCTGAAAGATCTGCCGGACGATCTCGCCTCTGGCGGCAACAGCTTACTGTCGATGATTATGCAATTGTCGATGAGTATCGGCGTCACGCTGGCGGGTCTGCTGCTCGGCGCTTTTGGCCAGCAAGCTGCCGCGGGCAGCGACATGGCGCAGCAGACGTTTGCCTGGACCTGGCTCTGCATGGTGGTCGTCATCGTCCTGCCGGCGCTGGTGTTCTGGCGGGTACCGGAAGCACTCAGTAAAAATGTTGATCTCAGAACCAGGAGTAAAAAGTGATGGCGCGTTTCCGGCCCGGCATTGGCGCCAAACTCTTTATGGCGATTTTTGGTACCTGCATGCTGGTCATCATTACTATGCACTGGGGAGTACGGCTCAGCTTTGAGCATGGCTTTGTTGACTACATCAAAAAAGGCAACGAACAGCGGCTGACACTGCTGAGTGATGCGCTGGCAGATCAGTATGAGCAGCACGGCAGCTGGGATTTTCTGCGCCAGAACGATCGGCTGATCTTCACCATTCTGCGCTCGCTGGAGCAGAACCCAGGCAGCCACAATCCGCTGCCGCCGCACGGCTGGCGCACGCAGTTCTGGATCATCGATCAGCAATATAAGGTGCTGTCAGGCCCGCGCGCCCCGATTCCGCCAAAAGGGCCGCGGCGTAACATCACCACCAGCAGCGGTAAAATTGTCGGCTGGGTAATTGCCTCTCCGGCGGAAAACCTGACGCGCAGCACCGACATCAATTTTGACCGGCAGCAGCGCCAGACCAACTGGATGATCGTCACACTCTCCACTCTGCTGGCGGCGCTGGTCACCTGGCTGCTGGCACGCGGCCTGCTGGCGCCGGTTAAACGGCTGGTAGAGGGCACCCATCAGCTGGCTGCGGGAAAATTTGCTACCCGGGTTGAGGTGGATAGCGGTGATGAAATCGGTCAGCTGGCGCGCGACTTTAATCAGCTGGCGCAGTCGCTGGAGAAAAATGAGAGTAATCGCCGCGCGTTCATGGCGGATATCTCCCATGAGCTGCGCACGCCGCTGGCGATCCTGCGTGGTGAGCTGGAAGCGATTCAGGATGGCGTCCGGCAGGTCACGCCCGAGGCGATAAGTTCGCTGCAGAGTGAAGTGGTGGTACTGACCAAGCTGGTGGATGACCTGCATCAGCTTTCGCTCTCCGATGCAGGCGCCCTCGCCTATCGTAAACAGCCGCTGGATCTGGTTAACCTGCTGGAGGTGATCGCCGGCAGCTTTGCCGGACGCTATCGCACACACCAGCTGACGCTGCAGCTGCAGCTGCCTGCTGAAGCCAGCAGCTTTGGCGATCCTGACCGCCTGATGCAGCTGTTTACGAATCTGCTGGAAAACAGCCTGCGCTATACCCATCCCGGCGGCGAGGTCCGCATCACCATGCGGCAGCAGGAGAATCAGTGGCTGCTCTGTATTGATGACAGCGCGCCCGGCGTAGCGGCGACGCAGCGGGCGCAGCTGTTTGAGCGCTTTTTCCGTGCGGAAAACTCCCGCAATCGCGCCAGCGGAGGGTCCGGCCTGGGACTGGCTATCTGTAAAAATATCGTCGAGGCGCACGGCGGCACGATTTCTGCGGAGCACTCTGATTTAGGTGGCGTGCAAATCAGGCTAAACTTGCCCTATGTTCCCCAGTAGAAAGCCCGTATGAGCCCGGAAAATAGCGATCCACTAATTCTTGTTGTTGAAGATGAACCCAAACTGGCGCAGCTGATGATCGATTATCTGCAGGCGTCAAACTACCGCACGCACCATATTGCCAATGGCGGCGAGGTACAGGCCTGGCTGCAGCACACTACGCCAGCGCTGATGCTGCTCGATCTGATGCTGCCAGGCTGCGACGGCATGACGCTGTGCCGCGAGATACGCCGCCACTCCGATCTGCCGATTATTATGGTCACCGCCCGTACCGAAGAGATTGATCGCCTGCTGGGGCTGGAAACCGGCGCGGATGACTATATCTGTAAGCCATTCAGCCCGCGCGAAGTGGTGGCGCGGGTGAAAACCATTCTGCGCCGCGCGCGTAAATCGCCGGAAGAGACGCAGCAGGCGTCGCTGCTGCTGATTGATGAGGGCCGCTTTCAGGCCAGCTGGCGTACTGCGCCGCTGGAGCTGACGCCGGCGGAGTTCCGCCTGCTGAAAACATTGTCTCTGGAGCCAGGCAAAGTCTTTTCCCGCGAGCAGCTGCTCAATCAGCTTTATGATGATTACCGCGTGGTAACTGACCGTACCATAGACAGCCATATCAAGAATCTGCGCCGCAAGCTTGAGGCGCTGGATGCCGATCAGCCGTTTATTCGTGCGGTATATGGCATCGGCTATCGCTGGGAAGCGGATATGTGCCGACTGGCATAGCCTGTTATTGATCCCGATCAATTTACTTCACTCCGCACCCTGCCTACAATTTCCGCCTCTTTTGCAGAGCCGCACGCCGCGGCTTCTGCTGTGGCCATCCGCGATGGTCAGCTGACCTGACATCAGTGAGTCTTCCATGTTTAAACCTGAACTGCTCTCCCCGGCGGGAACGCTGAAAAATATGCGCTACGCCTTTGCCTACGGCGCTGACGCCGTTTATGCCGGCCAGCCGCGCTATAGTCTGCGCGTCCGCAATAATGAATTTACGCATGACAATCTGGCGCAGGGGATCGCCGAAGCGCACGCACTGGGTAAAAAATTCTATGTGGTGGTCAATATCGCGCCGCATAACGCCAAACTGAAAACCTTTATTCGCGATCTTACACCGGTGGTGGCGATGCAGCCCGACGCGCTGATCATGTCCGATCCGGGACTGATTATGCTGGTGCGCGAGGCGTTTCCGGCGATGCCGATCCACCTTTCCGTGCAGGCCAACGCCGTCAACTGGGCCACGGTGAAATTCTGGCAGCAGATGGGGCTGACGCGCGTCATTCTGTCGCGCGAGCTGTCGCTGGAGGAGATTGCGGAGATCCGCACGCAGGTGCCGGAGATGGAGCTGGAGATTTTTGTCCACGGCGCGCTCTGCATGGCCTACTCCGGTCGCTGCCTGCTCTCCGGCTATCTCAACAAGCGCGATCCAAACCAGGGCACCTGTACCAACGCCTGCCGCTGGTCGTATAAGGTCTCAGAAGGCCAGCAGGATGAGGTCGGCAATATTACCGGTATCCATGAACCGGCAGAGCAGCAGGCTCCCGTGCCCGGCCACAACGCGCCAACCGACCGGTTGTTTCTGCTGGAAGAGAAGATGAAACCGGGCGAGGTGATGAGCGCGTTTGAAGATGAGCACGGTACCTACATCATGAACTCAAAAGATTTGCGTGCGGTGGCGCATGTGGAACGGCTGAGCGCAATGGGCATTCATTCGCTGAAAATTGAAGGGCGTACCAAATCGTTCTACTACTGCGCGCGCACCGCACAGGTCTATCGCCGCGCGATTGACGACGCCGCAGCGGGTAAACCTTTTGATACCTCACTGCTCGCCACGCTGGAAGGTCTGGCGCATCGTGGCTATACCGAGGGTTTCCTGCGGCGTCACACCTACGACAGCTACCAGAACTATGAGCAGGGCTTTTCCGTTTCTGAACGTCAGCAGTTTGTGGGCGAATTTACCGGCGAGCGGCGCGGCGACCGGGCGCAGATTGCGGTGAAAAACAAATTCCTGCAGGGCGATATGGCAGAGATCATGACGCCGCAGGGCAACCTGACCTGCACGCTGGAGGCGATGGAAAACGATCGCGGCGAGGCGGTCACCGTCGCTCCTGGCGACGGTCATCGGGTCTGGATCCCGGTGCCGGCAGAGGTGGATCTCCGCTTTGCGCTGCTGCTGCGCAACCTCACTGAAGGCAATACTACCAGCGATCCGCACGGCAAAAATCGCACAAAATGAAAAAAAGGCGGCGAAGTTAGAACAGGATCACAGACGGTCACAGCGCCGCGCTTTAGAATCCCGCCTGCTGCTAATGAGTAACAATATCCAGCGTGCACGACCAGGAACCACCTCATTTACCCGCCCGGCTCCCCCGCGCGGGTTTTCTTTTTTCAGCGCCTGCCGATAAAGTTCCCGCCGCAGCTATGCTATAACCACATCCCTGTCTCACGTTTCAAGGAACTGAAGATGCACACTACACCGCTCACGCTGCTGATCCTGAATGGAAAAGGCGCCGGCAATGAAGATCTGCGCGCGGCCGTTAATACGCTGCGCGAAGAGGGCTTTAATCTGGCCGTGCGCGTCACCTGGGAAAAAGGTGATGGCGATCGCTATGTACAGGAAGCGGTTGCTCTGCAGGCGGAAACCGTTATTGCAGGCGGCGGCGACGGCACCATTAATGAGATTGCCACCGCGCTGGCCGCTATACCCGAGGCCTCACGTCCGGTACTCGGCATTCTGCCGCTCGGCACCGCTAACGATTTTGCCACCAGCGTGGGCATTCCGGCGGAGATGGAGCCGGCGCTGCGCCTTGCCGTGGTGGGTAAAGCCACCGCTATCGATCTGGCGCGGGTGAATGGCGACCGCTACTTTATCAATATGGCGACCGGCGGCTTTGGTACGCGTATTACCACCGAAACGCCGGAGAAACTGAAATCCGCGCTGGGTGGCGTCTCCTACTTTATTCACGGCCTGATGCGCGTGGATGCGCTCAAACCTGACAGCTGTGAAATCAGCGGGCCTGGCTTCAGCTGGCAGGGTGATGCGCTGGTTATCGGTATCGGTAACGGTCGTCAGGCGGGTGGCGGGCAGCGCCTCTGCCCCGATGCGCTGATCAACGATGGTCAGCTTAACCTCAGCATTGTTACCGCGCAGGAGCTGCTGCCAACGCTGCTGCATTCGCTGACGCGCGATGATGAGAACCCCAATATTGTGTCGGCTCAGCTCGACTCGCTGACTATTCGTTCGCCGCATGAGATGACGTTTAATCTGGACGGTGAGCCGCTGAGCGGCAGCGAGTTTACTATCGACGTGCTGCCAGGCGCGCTCAGCTGTCGCCTGCCGCCCCAGTGCGCGCTGCTGGCCTGACGCCGCACGCATCGCCGGGTGCGCTTTGATACGCACCCGGTGGTTTGCCGGGCAAAACGGCTTAACCTCCCGTGTTACACCTTCATCCAGCGCCGCTCAGCCGCCGAAACTGCGATGGCTTCCAGCACCTTCTGTACCTGTAACCCTTCGGCAAAGTCCGGCCACATGCGATCGCCTGCCGCAATGCCGTTGATCAGATCGCGGATCTCCACGGTTTTCTGATCGTTAAACCCGATACCGTGCCCGGCGGAGACGCAGAAGCTGGCGTAGTCGGGATGCGCCGGTCCGGTGAGCAGCGTTTTAAAGCCCTGCCGTCCGGCTGGTTCGTCGTGGATATAGAGCGCCAGCTCGGCCATACGCTCCTGGGTATAGCGCAGCGTACCCAGGGTGCCGGTGACCACATAGGTCAGCCCCATCTTGCTGCCACAGGCAATACGTGAAGTCTCAATCACGCCGTGCGCGCCATTGCTGAAGCGCAGCAGCGCGCTGGCCTGATCCTCATTCTCGACCGGCAGCAGACGCGCAGGATTTTTAGGGTCGGGGCGCTGCGCGATTACCGTCATCATGTCGCCACTGACCTCCTCAATGTCGCCCACCAGATAGTGCGCCATATTGACGATGTGCGCGGCCAGATCGCCGAGTGCGCCCAGCCCTGCCAGTTTTTTCTGACAGTGCCAGTCCAGCGGCGTCTGCGGGCTGGCGAGGTAATCTTCATTATGCGTGCCGTAAAAGTGCACCACTTCACCAATCTCGCCGCGCGCGATGATCTCCCGCGCCAGCTGGCTGGTCGGATTTTTCATGTAATTAAAACCCACCAGCGTTTTTACACCCGCCCGCTCTGCCGCCTGCACCATCTCCTCTGCATCCGCCACGCTCAGCGACAGCGGCTTTTCCGAGTAGACATGTTTGCCGTGGCGGATCGCCTCCAGCGCCATCTCTTTATGCAGGAAGTTGGGCGCGCAGATATCGACAACGTCGATCTGCGGATCGCTGACCAGCTCGCGCCAGTCGCCGGTGGAGCGGGCGAAGCCAAACGTGGCCGCCTGCTTTGCCGCCAGTGCCGGATCGACTTCAGCCAGCATCTCCCGCACGATCTCACCTTTCAGGGCAAACACCGTGGGCGCCTGCGCATAGGCGATAGCGTGACACCGCCCGATATATCCGCTGCCGATCATTCCTATTCTGACTCTGTTCATGCTGCACCCGTGAAAAGTGGAGGAGGTTTCGCGGAATATATGTTTCATTTTTTGGCGCCACAATGGCGAAATGAAATATCTGTGATCATTGATGTGGAGCACACGACAAAATCAACAAATCCCGCTGTAATTTTGCAGTACTTTGGTGATATTCCTCACATTAAGTCAGGCAGTGGCGGTTTATTCAGCAGTCAGTAAAAATTTTGCAAAAGGGCTTTGACACGCAGCAGGCTGCCCGATATTATGCGCCCCGTTCCACACAATTCCTCTGTAGTTCAGTCGGTAGAACGGCGGACTGTTAATCCGTATGTCACTGGTTCGAGTCCAGTCAGAGGAGCCAGATTCTTAAAAAAAGCAGCCTGTAAGGCTGCTTTTTTTATGCCTGCGTGTTATCCGCCCTACCACCAGTGATGAAAGTGGTGCACCGGCCCGATGCCCTTTCCTGCCTCCAGCGAATCGGCCTGCAGCAGCGCCTGCTGCAGCCAGCCTTTTGCCGCCGTCACCGTATCAGCCCAGCTCTCATGACGCGGCCGCAGCGCTGCCAGCGCCGCCGAGAGGGTACAGCCGGTGCCGTGAGTATGGCGCGTCGCTACGCGCGGGGCCGTAAAGCGGAAACGTCCGCTGCGGGTAATCAGCCAGTCCGGGCTTTCCGCATCCTCCAGATGTCCCCCTTTCATCAGCACCGCGGCACAGCCGAGATCGAGCAGCCCCTCCCCCTGCTGCTGCATGGTGCGCTCATCGCGGGCAGGTGTTGTTTCCAGCAGCGCCGCGGCTTCCGGCAGATTAGGCGTGATCAGCGAAACCTGCGGCAGCAGCCGCTCACGCATCGCCGCCACCGCCTCTGGCGCCAGCAGCGCATCGCCGCTTTTGGCAATCATTACCGTATCCAGCACCACAAACGGCAGCCGCGCACGCGCCAGTTTCTCTGCCACCACCGCCACAATAGCGCTCTCTGCCAGCATGCCGATTTTTGCCGTATCGATACGGATATCGCTCAGCACCGAATCCAGCTGGGCGGCGACAAACGCCGGTGAAATGTAACAGACCGACTGTACGCCACAGGTGTTTTGCGCCACCAGCGCGGTAATAACGCTGGTGCCGTAGGCGCTGAGCGCAGAAAAGGTTTTGAGATCGGCCTGAATGCCCGCGCCGCCGCTGGGATCGGTGCCGGCAATGGTCAGGGCATTTATACGGGGCAAGCCGCGCGGTAAAACAGAGGAAGGGTGGGTCATCATAGCGCTCCTGTCAGGCGTACAGGAAGGCGAATGCGCGCAGGCATCTGACTTCCCTACGCTGGCATTATCCAGATCAGGTAATACGGGTATTTCTCAGCCTTCACAAAGAAGGGCACCCCGAGTCATGGTGTCTGTTACGACACACCGGCAGCTTAGGGGAAGCAATCGCACGAAGCAAGCCGCAGAGAGCAGAAAGCTTGATCTGCGCGGTAGCAGAAGCAGACAGACCGCTGGAGTGACCGGTTTATTGATACAGCGCAAGCCGCGACAACGCGGCAGCATGCTTAATCTGCTGCCGGATCACCCTGCCGGATATCACCATGCTTAACCTGCTGCGCCATCTTATTCCGCACGCTCACCGCTGGCATCAGATTACCATCAGCCGCCACGGCGTCCTGAATCCTGCCGGACGTTACTGTCAGGCTACCTTTATCACCGCGCGCTGTCGCAGCTGTGGTGTGCAGCTGCATAAGCTCTACTACCGCGACCTCAGCGATAGCGAAGCGCGCCGCTGGCTCGGCTGATTTAGCGCAAAAAAAAGCCCCGCAGCAAGGTGCGGGGCGCGGGCCGGACAGCGAGATTTACTGTGCTGGCTGGGTGCGGATCAGATAATCAAAGGCGCTGAGTGACGCTTTAGCGCCCTCGCCGCTGGCGATGATAATCTGCTTATACGGCACTGTGGTGCAGTCGCCGGCGGCAAATACGCCTTTCAGGCTGGTTTCGCACTTCGCATCGATAATCACTTCACCCATGCGGTTGCGCTCTACCGCGCCTTCAAGGAAGCCGGTATTAGGCAGCAGACCAATCTGAACAAAGATGCCGCTCAGCGCCAGCTCGTGCGTAGTCTGGGTGGTGCGATCCAGATACGCCAGCCCGGTGACTTTGCTGCCGTCGCCTTTAACTTCGGTGGTCTGGGCGTTAAGGATCACGTCGACGTTTTTCAGGCTGCGCAGTTTATCCTGCAGCACTTTGTCAGCGCGCATTTCGCCGGCAAACTCCAGCAGCGTAACGTGCTCAACAATACCGGCCAGATCGATGGCCGCTTCCACGCCGGAGTTACCGCCGCCGATAACCGCGGTACGCTTGCCTTTAAACAGCGGGCCGTCGCAGTGCGGGCAATAGGTCACGCCTTTGGTGCGATACTGATCTTCGCCCGGTACGCCCATGTTGCGCCAGCGCGCGCCGGTGGCGATGATGATGCTGCGTGATTTCAGCACCGCGCCGGAAGCGGTTTCAATGGCGTGCAATCCCCCTTCCTGCGCGGCGGGAATCAGTTTAATGGCGCTCTGTGTGTCAATCACATCTACCGCGTAATCATCGACGTGCGCGCGCAGTGAACCCGCCAGCTTCGCCCCTTCTGTTTTTGGTACAGAGATGTAGTTTTCGATATCTACCGTATCCAGTACCTGACCACCAAAACGCTCGCCCATCAGGCCGGTGCGAATACCTTTACGCGCGGAGTAGATAGCCGCTGCGGCGCCTGCCGGACCGCTGCCGATAATCAGGACTTCATAAGCATCACGCTTATTCAGTTCTTCTGCCGCACGCTTGTCAGCGTTGGTATCAACTTTTCCGACGATTTCAGCCAGGCTCATGCGGCCCTGTCCAAACTCTTTGCCGTTCAGATAGACGGCCGGCACGCCCATGACGTTGCGCTCGGTAATTTCATTCTGGAACACGCCACCATCAATGGCGGTGTGGCTGATACGCGGATTCAGTACCGCCATCAGGTTCAGCGCCTGCACCACATCCGGGCAGTTATGGCAGGAGAGCGAGTAGTAGGTTTCAAAGTGCAGATCGGTATCAAGTGACATCACCTGATCCAGCAGACTCTGCGCCTCTTTAGAGGGGTGTCCACCGGTCTGGAGTAGCGCCAGCACCAGTGACGTAAATTCATGACCCATCGGCGAGCCGGCAAAGCGCGGACCGCTCTGGCTGCCTGGGTTGGTGATCAGAAACGACGGTTTGCGTACCGGACGATCGTTCTCTTCACGGAAGCTGACTTTGTCAGAGAGCGCGGCAATATCTGCTAACAGCGTACGGATCTCAGCAGATTTGGTGCCCTCATCCAGGGTAGCAATCAACTCAACCGGTTTCGTTAGTTTCTCAAGGTAAGCCTTAAGCTGGGTTTTTAAATTGGTGTCGAGCATAGTGAGTTCCTGTGAAGAAAATCGGGTGCCGCAGCACCCGATAAAAAAGAGACCGAATGGCGTCAGGTAACTTAGATTTTACCGACCAGGTCCAGTGACGGAGCCAGCGTGGCGTCGCCCTCTTTCCATTTAGCCGGGCAAACTTCGCCTGGGTGAGAAGCCACGTACTGTGCAGCTTTCACTTTGCGCAGCAGGTCAGAGGCATCGCGGCCAATACCTTCAGCAGTGATTTCGATCGCCTGAATGATGCCTTCCGGGTCAACGATGAACGTACCGCGATCGGCCAGACCTTCTGCCTCACGCATAATTTCAAAGTTGCGGGTCAGCGCGCCGGTTGGATCGCCGATCATGGCATACTGAATCTTACCGATGGTCTCGGAAGAACCGTGCCAGGCTTTGTGGGTAAAGTGCGTGTCAGTAGAAACGGAGTAGATATCTACGCCCAGTTTCTGGAACTCTTCGTAGTGGTCTGCAACGTCACCCAGTTCGGTCGGGCATACGAAGGTGAAGTCAGCCGGGTAGAAGAAGAAAACACTCCATTTACCTTCAACGTCTTTCTCGGTTACGTCGATGAATTCGCCGTTTTTGAACGCTGCGTTTTTGAACGGTTTAATTTTGGTGTTAATGATTGACATAGTGACCTCCGTTAAAAAGATGTGATGCAGGCTACAGTTTTTTCAGGCCAGGTGCTAATACGCAGACGTTATCAATCAGATAAACAAAAGCTATCAATGCAGCGAGACCAGATCCGGTGCGGCTTGCCGCGGCATTCTACACAGAAAAGCGGCGGCGATAACAGGCTTTCTCAGAATGCGGCTAAACTGCTATTTTTTTTACAAGCTGGCACACATGACCGCGTGCCATAAGCGATGCTTGCGATTCAGGAGACCCCGCACGTGAATATCCGACCTTTTCAGGAGAGCGATCGCCCGTTTCTGCGCACGCTGTTTCTCGCCGCGCGCCGGCACAGCTGGACGTGGCTTAACGGTGATGCGTGGCAGCTGGAGGATTTTGATGCGGTGATCCTGGGTGAAACGGTGCTGGTAGCGGAGATCGGCGGCGAACGCGCGGGTTTTGCCGGCATTCTCGATAACGACAATTTTCTGCACAGCCTCTATGTTGACCCGGCGTATCAGGGTCAGGGAGTGGGCAGCGCACTGCTGCATCAGGTTACAGCACGCTTTACCTCAACCGGCGCGCTGAAATGTCTGGCAGCGAACCGGGCCGCGCTGGCGTTCTACCAGCATCACGGCTGGCAGCGCGTCGCCAGCGGCGAAGGCGAACAGGGTACCTATGTGCTGATGCACTATCCGCTGGCGGGACGCGCCAGCGAAACGGCGTGAGCTACACCGCCCGGAAGGCGATATCGCCCGGGATCACCTCACCCTGCCAGTAAAGCTGAGCGGCTACGCGCCCCGCCAGCTGGCGATAGAGGGCGGTAAAGTCGCTCTCTGGCCGGCGGATCACCGTAGGCGTCCCGTCATCCAGATCCTCCCGCAGGTGAATATGCAGCGGCAGCTGTGCCAGCAGGCGGGTGTGGTAATCCTGCACCAGCCGCTCAGCCCCGCCGGTGCCGAAGATAGGCTCATGATGGCCACACTCACTGCAGATATGCATGCTCATGTTCTCCACCACTCCCAGCACCGGCACCGCTACTTTTTCAAACATCACGATGCCTTTGCGCGCGTCCAGCAGCGCGATATCCTGCGGGGTGGTCACCACCACGGCGCCGGTGACGGGTACGCTCTGCGCCAGCGTCAGCTGGATATCGCCGGTGCCGGGCGGCATATCGAGAACCAGATAGTCGAGGTCGGGCCACAGCGTCTCGTTGAGCAGCTGCAGCAGCGCCTTGCTCGCCATCGGTCCGCGCCACACCATCGCATTATCGTCCGTAACCAGATAGCCAATTGAGTTGGTCGCGAGCCCGTGCGCCATAATCGGTGCCATGTGCGTGCCGTCAGGCGATGTCGGACGCTCCGCTTCCGTTCCCAGCATATTCGGAATGGAGGGACCGTAAATATCCGCATCCAGCAGCCCCACGCGCGCCCCTTCGGCGGCCAGCGCCAGCGCCATGTTAACCGCCGTACTCGACTTGCCGACGCCGCCTTTGCCGGAGCTGACCGCAATGATATTTTTCACGCCGTTCACGCCCGGCTGATTTTTTACCCGCTTCAGGGTGGCGATATCGTGACGCAGACGCCAGTCGATGGCGCGCGCCTGCGTCAGCCGCAGCAGCTCCGCGCTGACCTGCGCTTTGAGATCCTCAAACGCGCTGCGCCAGATAAACGGCATAACCAGCTCGATATGCAGTTTTTCATCCAGCAGCGCCACGTGCCGCAGCGCTTTCAGCGTAGTGAGATTCTGCTGCAGCGTGGGGTGCGTAAATGCGCTCAGCACGCCGCTGACCACGGCACGCAACGCTTCAGGTGAATGATAATCCCGGGATTGTGTGCTCATCCCCTCTCCTTATTTCATCATGACGCCAGAATGTAGCGGTATAAGGTCAATCATATCAGAGCAGCGCGAAAAAGAGCGCGACGCGCCTCCTGTGTTTACGCCGGAGGGTGCTTCGGTTAACATCTAACCCCGATTTTTCATTAACGGAAAGCTACGCAAATCATGACTCAAGTCGCTAAAAAATTACTGGTAACGTGCGCCCTGCCGTACGCAAACGGCTCTATCCATCTTGGTCACATGCTGGAACACATCCAGGCTGATGTATGGGTCCGTTACCAGCGAATGCGTGGCAACCAGGTTTACTTCATCTGCGCAGACGATGCGCACGGCACGCCGATTATGCTGAAAGCACAGCAGCTGGGCGTTACGCCGGAGCAGATGATCGCCGATATGAAGCAGGAGCATGAAACTGACTTCGCCGGCTTTAATATCAGCTATGACAACTATCACTCAACGCATGCCGATGAGAATCGTCAGCTGGCTGAGGTGATCTACACGCGCCTGAATGAAAATGGCTTTATTAAGAAGCGCACCATTTCGCAGCTCTACGATCCGGAAAAAGGGATGTTCCTGCCCGATCGCTTTGTGAAAGGCACCTGCCCGAAATGTAAAACGGCCGATCAGTATGGCGATAACTGCGAAGTGTGCAGCGCCACCTACAGCCCGACCGAGCTGATTGAGCCAAAGTCGGTGGTATCCGGTGCTACGCCGGTACTGCGTGACTCCGAGCACTTCTTCTTTGATCTGCCGGCGTTCAGCGAGATGCTGCAGGCGTGGACGCGTTCCGGCGCGCTGCAGGAGCAGGTCGCCAATAAGATGCAGGAGTGGTTTGAGTCGGGACTGCAGCAGTGGGATATCTCCCGCGATGCGCCCTACTTTGGCTTTGAGATCCCGGACGCGCCGGGCAAATATTTCTACGTCTGGCTGGATGCGCCAATCGGCTACATGGGCTCGTTCAAGAACCTGTGCGACAAGCGCGGCGATATCGACTTCAGCGAATTCTGGCAGAAAGATTCCGCGACCGAGCTTTATCACTTTATCGGTAAAGATATCGTCTATTTCCACAGCCTGTTCTGGCCGGCAATGCTGGAAGGCAGCGGTTTCCGCAAGCCGACCAACCTGTTTGTGCATGGCTATGTCACGGTAAACGGCGCGAAGATGTCAAAATCGCGCGGCACCTTTATCAAAGCCAGCACCTGGCTGAAGCATCTTGATGCCGACAGCCTGCGCTACTACTACGCGGCCAAGCTCTCTTCGCGCATTGATGATATCGACCTGAATCTGGAAGATTTCGTGCAGCGCGTTAACGCTGACGTAGTGAACAAAGTCGTTAACCTGGCTTCGCGCAACGCTGGTTTTATCACCAAACGCTTTAACGGCGAGCTGGCCGCTGAACTCGCCGATCCGGCGCTGTATCAGACCTTTGTGGCCGCATCAGAGAAGATTGGCGAGGCGTGGGCGAACCGTGAATATAACCGCGCTATCCGTGAGATCATGACGCTGGCCGATCTGGCGAACCGCTATGTTGATGAGCAGGCACCGTGGGTGGTGGCGAAACAGGAAGGCCGCGACGCTGATCTGCAGGCGATCTGCTCAATGGGCATCAACCTGTTCCGCGTGCTGATGACCTGGCTGAAGCCGGTACTGCCGTCGCTGAGCGAGCGTGCTGAGGCGTTTCTGCAGAGCGAACTGAGCTGGGATGGCATCGCGCAGCCGCTGCTGAATCACAGCGTGGCACCGTTCAAAGCGCTCTATGGCCGCATTGAGATGGCAAAAGTGGAGGCGCTGATTGAGGCATCGAAAGAGGATGCGGCGGCAGCCAGTCAGCCTGCGGTGAGCGGCCCGCTCGCTGACGCGCCGATTGGCGACACCATCACCATTGATGATTTCGCCAAAGTCGATATGCGCGTGGCGCTGATTGAGCAGGCGGAACTGGTTGAGGGTTCAGACAAGCTGCTGCGCCTGCAGCTCGATCTCGGCGGTGAGAAGCGTCAGATCTTCTCCGGCATTCGTGCTGCATACCCCGATCCTTCGGTACTGGTGGGCAAGATGACCATTATCGTGGCCAACCTGGCACCGCGTAAGATGCGCTTTGGCGTATCGGAAGGGATGGTGCTCTCAGCCGGCTCTGGCGGCAGCGATCTGTTTGTGCTCTCGGTGGACAGCGGCGCACAGCCCGGCATGCCGGTTAAGTAATCGCCTTTCAGCCCTCTCCTTTGAGAGGGCTTTTTTTAGTGCCATTATTCAGACAACGCGATACAGCCAGATAATCGATTTTTGCAACGCAACCTCAGAACACCCTTTTAGCGCTAACGCCAGTTATAGCATAAACCTGTGAACTACCTTGCAAATACAAGATTATTTCTGGAGATCAAATCATATAACTATTCTGTTTTATTATGACATACTAATTATCTGCCTTAAAAGCAGAGTAAATATATATCTGTCGTACCGAAAACCAGGCATCCTTTATACAAAAAACTTAGCTGTATGTGCAAAAAATAATAATCCCATCTCAAAATGCTGTTTTTATTTTAAGATGATGCAGCGCTTTAGCTAATTTATTGCCTGCTATACTTTTAGCTTTCCCACCAGCAGCGTTAATTCTCGTAGCAAGACACACCGGCTCAGGCCGCAACTCATAATGTACCAACATTACAGGACCCGGAATCATGAGCCACAAACTGTTTAACCCCTCTGCGCTGGCGCTCGCTATAGCCGGAGCATTATCTGGCTCAGGCACCGTATTTGCCACCATTACCTATCAGGGTAATGTTACGGGCACTACGTCATCCCCGCCCGCTAACGGTGCTGACTGGATTGATGCCCGCAACGACATAACTGCAACTGAAACATTGCCTGGCGTTGGCGGTATGTTTATCACCAGCGGCAGCCAGCTTACGGCTAACAGTCTGAGGTTTGCAGGTGAAGGAGATCTGGTACTGTCCGGAGCCGGTACGCGCGCAACGCTCGGCACGCTGACAACAGATAGAAATGTGGCAATTACTGTCGGCAACGGCGCATTGCTAAGTGCGAATAACATTTTGCTGCGTTTATCCTCTTCTTTTATAATTGGAGGTTCTGTTACAGGAATCGCGCCTGCTCCAGGTGCGGTTTCTGCTTCATCCGTAACGCTTGCTGATACCTCATTTATTAACTTTTCACACAACAGTAATAACTATATTTTTAATGCCAGCCTTCTCAGTAATACAGCAGGAGAGGGAGAAATTTATGTCAGAGAAGGTACCACTACGCTGGCAAAGAGCGGTAACTTCTCAGGCTCCTACCTGATCGATAATGGCTGGACACAAAACTATGCGACGCTGCTTGCTGGCGCGCCGAATGCACTGGGTCAGAATGCCACATTTGAAATTCGCTCTAAAGGCACGCTGGATACCAATGGTTACAGCCAGCAGATTGGATCAATAACGAATAATGGCGGTAAGGTTATTGTTCAGGGTGCGACTGCCGGCACCCGGGTTAATATCGCGAATGGCTATGATGGCCGCGGCGCACTGACCGTTACCGGGCGTGGTGTCACACTGAATGTGTTAAACGGGCTGGTTAACCGGGGAACGGTGGCCGTTGCGTCAGGCGCAACGCTCAGTGCTGATACGCTCAGTAATAATAACGGTCAGATTCGGTTTACCGACGGTGCCAGTGTTACAGCTGGTACGGTATATAATAATGGCCCGGTGTTTAGCGTCAGTGGTAATAATACTGCTCTGCGGGTCACTAATCAGCTTACTAACCTTCGAACATTACAAATTCTGAACGACGCAACCGCGTTGACAGGCAGCGTAAGTAATAGCGGTAACCTGTTACTGAACGGCAATGGCACCACGCTAACGGTGGCCAGACAGCTGGCGAGTACCGGCATAGTACTGGTACAGAGCGGGGCTACGCTGGCAGCTGATAGCCTTTTGATAAGCGGTAATAGCACCACTGCGCCCTCAATGCTCTCTGTCGGCAACATTAATGGTTATGTTGCTGATAGCGCCGGGCGCGTCAATGCCAGGGAGATTACGCTCGCCTCCTCACCCACCTCGCGCGCGCTGGTGAATTTTAACCACACCAATGCGAATTATAATTTTGCTTCGCCTGTAACCGGTGCAGGGGATGTCGTGGTGACATCCGGGGTAACGACACTCTCTGGCCTCAATAGCTACTCAGGGAGCACTACCGTAACGGGGGGGACTCTGCGGGCAGGTGCAGACAATACCTTTAGCACAGCCTCCACCTGGAATATTGGCAGCAACGGTGAACTGGATCTGAACGGCTACCGTCAGACGCTGGGCGACACCACCAATGCCGGTACTATCCGGCTTGCCGGCGCCGCTGCCGGTAATGTCCTTACTGTCGATGGCAACTACACCGGTAACGACGGCACTCTGATATTCGGCACCGAGCTTGATGATGACAATGCCCGTACCGATCGGCTGGTGGTCACCGGCGATGCCAGCGGTACCACCAATATCGTCGTGAATAACCTTGGCGGACGCGGCGCGCAAACCTATAACGGCATTGAGCTGATTGAAGTGCAGGGCAGCGCCGACAGCAGCGCGTTCCGTCAGCAGGGACGCATTGTAGCGGGCGCCTATGAATACCGCCTGCTGCGCGGTAATAAAAACTGGTATCTGACCAATCGCGTTAATCTGGAAACGGGCCTGCCGATTATCGGCGGCGGTGGCGACAACGGTGGCGGTGACGGCGGTGATAACGGCAGCGGCGGTGACAACGGCAGCGGCGGTGATAACGGCAGCGGCGATGATAACGGCAGCGGCGATGATAACGGCGGCGGCGGTGATAACGGCAGTAGCGGTAATAACGGCGGCGGGGAAAGCGTGGCAGTACTGCGCCCGGAAGGCGGCGCTTATGCTGCTAACCTCGCCACTGCATCCACGCTGTTCGATACCCGTATGAGCGATCGTCAGGGCACCTGGTACCTTGATCCGCTGACCGGCGAACAGCAGTACACGTCACTCTGGCTGCACGTCTCCGGCGATCATAATCGTCAGCACGCCGGTGACGGCCAGCTACGTACCCGAGCCAACAGCGTAGTGACCCTGCTCGGCGGCGATATTGCCGCTACTGACACTGCCCGCGTCGGCCTGATGGCGGGCTATGGCAACAGCAAAAGCAGTACTGCATCCGGGATCACCGGCTACCGCGCCCGCGGCCAGATCAATGGCTATACCACTGGTATATATGGTACCTGGTTTGCCAAAGGGACCGATGAAAAAGGCCTGTGGGCAGACAGCACACTGCAGTACAGCTGGGTTAACAATCAGGTAGAGGGTGAGGATGAAGCGGGTGAATCTTATCGCTCAAAAGGGCTTAATGCCTCGCTCTCTTCCGGCTATGTCATTCCGCTGGCGCAGAGCGAGCGTCGTGCTTTCTATCTGCAGCCGCAGGCGCGCATCGGCTGGTCCGGTATTAAGGCTGATGACCATACCGAGCGCAACGGCACACTGGTGCAAGGCAGCGGTCAGGATAATGTCAGCAGCAGCCTGGGGGTTAAAGCCTTTATGAAGAGCCATGCTGCGCAGGACGATCGCAACGACCGCCGCTTCAGCCTGTTCACCGAAGCCAACTGGATCCACAACAGTCGTGAATACGCGGTGCGCATGGATGATGTAGTGGTCTCACAACAGGGCAGTCGCAATATTGCCGAAGCGCGCGTGGGCGTGGACGGTGCGCTGGGCGGTGGTCTCGGCCTGAAAGGCACTATTGGTCAGCAGGTGGGTGATAACGGCTGGTCTGATACTCAGGCGGCCATCAGCGTCAGCTATCGCTTCTGACTGCGGCTCCGGGCATCGTCTGCAAACCGCAGAGGACCCGGGCGCCCTTTTTATGAGTTTCTGGTTCAGCGCCGGCTTTTGTGACGTCTGGCACGCTAAGCGCGTAATGCGTATGATGTAAAACAGATGACCGAAGCCGGAGATGTCTGACGTGTTAACTGCCTGCTGGCGCTATCTGCGCGCCTTTATGATTATCTATGCCGCGCTCTATGCCGGTATCGCGCTCGCCGCCCTGCTTCCCTTTACTATTCCCGGCAGTATTATCGGTATGCTGCTGCTGTTTTTACTACTGGGGCTGCAAATTCTGCCGGTCCGCTGGGTAAAGCCCGGCTGCCATCTGCTGATCCGCTATATGGCGCTGCTGTTTGTACCGATAAGCGTCGGCGTCATCAGCTATACCGATGTACTTTCCGCGCAGTTTGGGCCGATTGTGGTCTCCTGCCTCACCAGTACGCTGATGGTGCTGGTGGTGGTGGGTTTTAGCGCTGAACGCCTGCAGCGCCCGAAACAGGAGCAGCCGCATGAGTGACGCCTGGTGGTCCCTGCCGCTGACGCTGGCTGCTTATTTTGTGGCGCGCCGACTGGCGGCAAAGCTCAAAATCTCGCTGATTAATCCGCTGCTGGTAGCCATGGCCATCATTATTCCGGTGCTGCTGCTGACGCATACCCCCTATACGCGCTATTTTGCCGGCAGCGCACTGCTGAATCAGCTGCTGCAGCCAGCGGTCGTGGCCTTAGCGCTGCCGCTTTATGAGCAGATGCATCAGATCCGCGCACGCTGGAAAACCATCATCAGCGTCTGCTTTATTGGCAGCCTGACCGCCATGGTATCCGGCACGGCGATGGCGCTGTGGCTGGGCGCCACACCGGAGATCGCCGCGACGCTCCTGCCCAAATCAGTCACCACCCCGATTGCGATGGCGGTCTCTGCCTCGCTGCACGGTATTCCGGCCATCAGCGCTATCTGCGTGCTGATCGCGGGCGTATTTGGTGCCGTATTCGGGCACATGCTGCTGAACCTGCTGCGCATTCGCAGCAAAGCATCGCGTGGCCTGGCGATTGGCAACGCGTCACACGCGCTGGGCACGGCGCGGGCGGCGGAAATCGACTATCAGGAAGGGGCGTTCAGTTCACTGGCGCTGGTGATCTGCGGCATCATTACCTCTTTACTGGCACCGTTTATCTTTCCGCTGCTGATGGCGTGGTTTGGCTGAAAGTTTGCGAGAGATCTCGCAAAGTTGAAACAACTCAATCAGCTTGCATTGTCATAGCGACATGGATCACATATAACTCAGCAGGCGGCGCCCCGCCGCTGATGAGTTAATGAGGCCTGACACCATGCACCCACGATTCTCTTCCGCTTTCTCCGACCTGCCGGCTGCCCTGCAGCAGGCGCTGCAGCCGCTGCTGGACGCGCCAGATTTTCACGGCGTGCTCCGCCCTGACGAGTTGATACAGCTGCAGCAGGTCACCGGACTGGAAGAGGATGCGCTGGCGCTGGCGCTCCTGCCGCTCGCCGCCTGCTGTGCGGTTGCGCCGCTCTCGCGCTTTAACGTTGGCGCTATCGCGCGTGGCGTCAGCGGCCACTGGTATTTTGGGGCAAATATGGAGTTTCGCGGCGCCACGATGCAGCAGACGGTACACGCTGAGCAGAGCGCGATTACCCACGCCTGGCTGCGCGGTGAAACGGCGCTGGCGGCCATCACCGTAAACTACACGCCGTGCGGCCACTGCCGTCAGTTTATGAATGAGCTGAACAGCGGCACGGCGATCCGCATCAGCCTGCCGGGCCGTGACGTGAACACGCTGGCCCACTACCTGCCCGATGCATTTGGTCCTGCCGACCTCAATATTACCGAACGGCTGATGACGCCGGTTGACCACGCCTTTGCCCCTGCTGGCGATGCGCTGCAGCAGGCGGCAATCCGGGCAGCCAGCCAGAGCCACGCGCCTTACAGCTTCAGCTACAGCGGTGTGGCGCTGGAGAGCCACAGCGGCGCCATTTACAGCGGCCGCTATGCGGAGAATGCCGCCTTCAACCCGAGCCTGCCGCCGCTGCAGGCCGCGCTGATCCTGATGAATATGCATCATGAACCGCTGGAAACTATTCGCCGCGCGGCGCTGGCCGAGTCTGCAGAGGGTACGCTGACGCAGGCGGACGCCACGCGGGCGACGCTGGCCGCGCTCGGCTGCCGTGAGCTGACGATTACTTTAGTTTCAAAAACATCCGTTTAGTGATCCTTTTACCGCTTTTGTGACCTGCTGTTAACAAAAGCTGTACATCTGCCGGAATTTTCATAGGATCGGGCGCCAGACCTTCACAATAATCAGATCTGGCGTGACCTTTTCGTAGCGATACGTCAGCAAACACTGCAACCGGAGCAAACATTGCATGGAACTCGAGTACGAAAGTAAACGCCCGCTCTATATCCCCTATGCGGGTCCGATTCTGCTGGAATTTCCGCTGCTGAATAAAGGCAGCGCCTTCTCTCTGGAAGAGCGAAACGAATTTAATCTTAATGGCCTGCTGCCGGATGCGGTTGAGACTATTGAAGAGCAGGCGGAACGCGCCTGGCGTCAGTTCCTGGATTTCAAAAACAACAACGACAAGCACGTCTATCTGCGCAATATCCAGGATACCAACGAAACCCTGTTCTACCGCCTGCTGGATAATCATCTGGAAGAGATGATGCCGATTATCTACACCCCGACCGTGGGCGCGGCATGCGAGCACTTCTCCGAAATTTACCGTCGCGCGCGCGGCGTATTTATCTCCTACAACAATCGCGATCGCATCGAAGACATGCTGCAGAACGCCACCAAGCAGAATGTGAAGGTTATTGTGGTCACGGATGGCGAGCGCATTCTGGGCCTGGGCGACCTCGGCATCGGCGGCATGGGTATTCCGATTGGTAAACTGTCGCTCTATACCGCCTGCGGCGGCATCAGTCCGGCTTATACCCTGCCGGTGGTGCTGGATGTCGGAACCAATAACCCGCAGCTGCTCAACGACCCGCTCTATATGGGCTGGCGTCATCCGCGCATTAGCGGCGAAGAGTATGAGTCGTTTGTGAATGAATTTATTCAGGCGGTGAAACGTCGCTGGCCAAACGTCCTGCTGCAGTTCGAAGATTTTGCACAGAAAAACGCTATGCCGCTGCTGCAGCGCTATCGCGATGAAATCTGCTGCTTCAACGACGATATTCAGGGCACCGCAGCCGTTACCGTTGGTACCCTGATTGCCGCCAGCCGCGCCGCAGGCAGCCGCCTGTGCGAGCAGAAAGTGGTCTTCCTCGGCGCCGGTTCTGCAGGCTGTGGTATTGCTGAACAGATCGTTGCGCAGATGAAATCTGAAGGACTGAGCGATGATGAAGCGCGTTCGCGCGTCATGATGGTTGACCGCTTTGGTCTGCTCACCGACAAGCTGCCAAACCTGCTCGACTTCCAGAGCAGGCTGGTGCAGAAAAGTGACAATCTGAAAGCCTGGGACGTCACCAGCGACACGATTTCGCTGCTGGATGTGGTGCGCAACGCGCAGCCCGATATTCTGATCGGCGTATCGGGCCAGCCAGGCCTGTTTACCGAAGAGATCATTCGCGAGATGCATAAGCACTGCAAACGCCCTATCGTGATGCCGCTCTCTAACCCGACGTCACGCGTGGAAGCGACGCCAGCGGATATCATCGCCTGGACCGACGGTGCCGCGCTGGTTGCCACCGGCAGCCCGTTCTCACCGGTGACCTGGAAAGGCAAAACCTATCCGATTGCCCAGTGCAACAACTCCTATATCTTCCCGGGCATCGGACTCGGCGTGATTGCCGCGGGCGCAACGCGCGTGACCGATTCCATGCTGATGACCGCCAGCCGCGCGCTGGCTGACTGCTCGCCGCTGGTTAACGACGGCGAAGGTCCGGTCCTGCCGGAGATCAAAGATATTCAGGGCGTCTCTAAACTGATTGCGATGGAAGTGGGCAAAGCGGCACAGCTGGCTGGCGTTGCCGTGGTAACGTCGGAGGATGTGCTCTCTAAAGCGGTTCACAACAACTTCTGGCTGCCGCAGTATCGCCACTACCGCCGTACCTCTATCTGATCGCCTCAGCGCCGGATTTCGATCCGGCACTGCCGAAAAAAACATCAGCCAGCCGGGGTGAGCTTGCTTAGCCGCCCCGGCTCAAGTAGCCTTGAAGCACCCTGAATCCTGCCTGTTGAGTTGCCGCGCGCATGCTGAAACGCGTTTTCTTTGCTCTGATCATCATCATCTTAGCGATGGTGGCGACCGCGCTCGGCCTTGATCGCTGGATCAGCTGGAAAACCGCGCCGTTTATCTATGAAGATGTCGCCTCGCTGCCGCATCGTCAGGTTGGCGTGGTACTGGGCACCGCGAAATATTATCGTGCCGGCGTCATTAATCAGTATTACCTCTATCGCATGCAGGGCGCGCTCAACGCCTATAACAGCGGCAAAGTTAACTACCTGCTGCTGAGCGGCGACAACGCCCAGCAGAGCTATAACGAGCCCGCCACCATGCGACGCGATCTGATTAAAGCTGGCGTCGATCCAGCCGACATCGTGCTGGATTATGCCGGTTTTCGCACGCTCGACTCCATTGTGCGCACGCGCAAGGTGTTTGACACCAACGACTTCATTATTATCACCCAGCGCTTTCACTGCGAGCGGGCGCTCTACATTGCGCTGCACCTTGGCATTCAGGCACAGTGCTATGCCGTACCCTCGCCGAAAAATATGCTGTCGGTGCGCGCACGCGAAGTCGGTGCCCGGCTGGGCGCCATGGCCGATCTCTATCTGATGAAGCGCGAGCCGCGTTTTCTCGGACCGCTGGTGCCAATTCCGGCAGTGCATACGGTGCCGGAAGATGCGCAGAGCTATCCGGCGGTCACGCCTGAACAGCTGCTGGAGCTGGAAGAGAAGCTGCGTAAGTAGCCTTTGCTGCGGCCGGCAGCCATAAAAAAAGGCTGCGCCAGCGCAGCCTTTTTCCGTTACTTCACGCTTATTTCTTGCGCGAGTATTTCAGTGAATCCAGCGCCACGGCGAAGATAATGATGCCGCCCTTGATGATGTACTGCCAGTAAGGGTTCACGCCGATGTAAGTCAGGCCGTAGTTGATTACGGTAAAGATAATTACCCCGGTCACGACGCCTGCGACCGTACCCACACCGCCGGCGAAGGAGACGCCGCCCACCACGCAGGCGGCAATCGCATCCAGCTCATACATAAAGCCGAGGTTGTTGGTGGCGCTGCCAATACGGCCCGCTTCCAGCAGACCGCCAAACGCATAGAACACACCTGACAGGGCATAGACCAGAATCAGGTTGAACGGCACGTTAACGCCTGAAACTTTTGCCGCTTCCGGGTTACCGCCAATCGCAAAAATGTTTTTACCGAAGCGGGTTTTATTCCACAGGATCCAGACAAACACGATAGCGATAATGGCGTAAAAGGTGATAAACGAGAGCTTGAAGTCACCAAAGCGCAGGAAACCCTGGGTAAAGGTGGAGAAGCCCGCGTCAAAGCCGGCGATCGGCGAGGCACCGACAAAATCGTAGTAGAGGGAGTTAATACCATACACGATGATCATCGTACCCAGCGTGGTAATAAACGGCGTTACCTTGAGGTATGCGATGATCACGCCGTTTACCAGGCCAATCACGCCGCCGATAATGCACACTACCAGAATAACCAGCGGAATCGGCATGGTTTCCAGATGCGGGAAAACCTTGTTCGCGTTATCCATCGACTGCAGCAGCGTCGCCGCCACTACCGCCGCCAGGCCAACCTGCCGCCCGGCGGAGAGGTCAGTACCCTGAGTCACAATCAGCCCGGCCACGCCCAGCGCGATAATAATACGCACCGACGATTGCGTCAGGATGTTACTCAGGTTCATTAAACTTAAAAACGTCGGATCCTGGAAAATAATAATCGCCAGCAGAACAAACAGGACGACGTAAATACCGCCCTCTTTTAACCAGGTTAGCGCATTCTTTTTAGTAGTCGCTTTCATTTTAAAGCCCTTGCTTCATTAAAGGTGTAATGACGCTAAACGCAGGATTTCATTCTGCGAGGTCGTTTTTGTATCGACAATACCGGCTACCTGACCGTTACTCATTACCAGAATACGATCGGTTATACCCAGCAGCTCTGGCATTTCTGAGGAGATAATAATAATGCCCTTCTCTTTTTTGGCCAGTTCTGAAATCAGCTGATAAATTTCAAATTTAGCCCCTACGTCAATACCGCGCGTAGGTTCATCAAGCATTAATATTTCCGGCTGGGTCAGCAGCCAGCGGCCAATAATGACCTTCTGCTGGTTACCGCCTGAAAGCGAGCCAATCTGCGTATGGTGACCTGGCGTTTTTACCCGCATCGAGTCAATAACCCACTGGGTATCGCTCTTCATACGCTTATTATCAAGCAGGCCGATACTGGATTTATATTTTTTAATATTGGAGATAAGCGAGTTAAAGCCGATATCGAGATAGGCGTAGATCCCGGTGGAGCGACGCTCTTCTGTCACCAGCGCAAAACCGTGGTTAATCGCTTCGTTTGCACTGTGGTTGTTGATCGCTTTGCCGTGCAGCCGGATAGTTCCGCCCGACTTCTCGCGAATGCCAAACAGCGTCTCAACGATATCGGTACGCTTGGCACCCACCAGTCCGGCGATACCGAGGATCTCTCCTTTATGCAGGTCAAATGAGATATCACGAATCGAGGGCTGACGCAGTGAAGTGAGGTTGCGGACTTCCAGAATCACCTCGCCCGGCACGTTGCTCTTATCCGGGAAGCGCTGATTAAGCGAACGACCCACCATCATGGCGATGATCTTATCCATATCCAGCCCTTCCAGCGACTGAGTGGCGATCCACTGTCCGTCGCGCAGAATGGTGATCTCGTCGCACAGCTGAAAGATCTCTTCCATCTTATGCGAGATATAGACAATACCGCAGCCGCGATCTTTTAGTTTACGAATAATAGTAAACAGGTGGTTAACTTCTTTTTCCGTCAGCGAAGAGGTCGGTTCATCCATAATGACAATTTTGGCATCATAGGAGAACGCTTTGGCAATTTCAATCATCTGCATCTGCGATACAGAAAGATTCGCCACTTTATCGCGCGGATCGATATCAATATCGAGTTCATCAAAGATCGCTTTGGTATCGCGATACATTTTGTCCTGATCGACAAATGGCCCTTTACGCGGGTAGCGACCCAGCCACATATTATCCATCACGCTGCGCTGCAGCACGAGGTTTAATTCCTGATGCACCATTGAGACGCCATTTTCCAGCGCTTCTTTAGAGCTTTTATAGTCAATCTCCTGGCCCTGAAAAAGAATACTCCCCGTATCTTTTTTATAGATGCCAAATAAGCACTTTAACAATGTCGATTTTCCGGCGCCGTTTTCACCCATTAAGGCATGGACGGAGTGCGGCCGCACTTTCAAATTCACATTATCTAAGGCTTTCACCCCTGGAAATGATTTCGAGACATTCGTCATCTCCAGCAGATATTCACGCTGTGTGGTCGGATTCTCACTGGCCATAATTTACCTGGCTAAAAAAAGCGTATGCAGATGCAATAAGGCGCGGCAAATTGCCGCGCCCGGAATAGATTACTTCGCAAACTGAGAGAGGTTCTCTTTATCTACGGCGACATAAGGCACGCGAACCACTTTATCTTCCATCTTGAAGTTAGTGCCCGCGGTTGGCTCTTTGCCATCTGCCAGGTTCTTCGCGATATCCAGCGTGGCTTTCGCCTGGTTTTCCGCATCGTTCAGCACGGTACCCGCCATCGCACCCGATTTCACCAGCGCCAGCGCTTCTGGCAGCGCATCAACACCAAACACCGGAATGCTTGATTTGTTGTGTGCTTTCAGCGCTTCAACCGCGCCCATTGCCATTGCATCGTTGTTGGCAATGATCACTTCAATTTTGTTAGCGTTCGGACCGGAGAGCCACGCATCGACTTTATCTTTCGCCTGAGCGGTATCCCACATTGCGGTATCCATCGCCAGCTGCTGCGTCTTGATGCCATCTTTGTTCAGGGTGTCGATAACATATTTGGTACGCGCTTCAGCATCCGGGTGGCCTGGCTCGCCTTTCAGCAGGACAAACTGAATCTGTCCATCTTTGTTCAGATCCCAGGCTGGCGTCGATTTCCAGTGCTTCTCAATCAGCTCGCCCTGTTTGATACCTGACTCTTTTGAGTCTGTACCGACATAATAGGCTTTCGGATAGCTGGCCAGCACTTTGGCGTTCGGCTCTTTGTTGAAGAACACAATTGGTACGTCATTGGCTTTTGCTTTGTCGATGACTACCGCTGCCGCTGCCGGATCTACCAGGTTAATTGCCAGCGCTTTCACGCCCTTGGCCATCAGCACGTCAATCTGATCGTTCTGTTTGGACTGGTCATTCTGCGAGTCATTCATCAGCAGCTGAATGCCGCCCAGCGTTTTCGCCTCTTTCTCGATATCCTTACGCACCATTGACATGAAGTTGTCATCATATTTGTAAATGGTCACGCCAATGCGGGTATCGGCGGCGTGTGCAGTTGCACCAAACATCATGCTGGCAACCAGTGCTGTGAGCGTGAAAACCTTCTTATTCATGGTATCTCCGGTTTTAATTATGCAGGGTATTTCATTGCGCCCTGCTGCCTGCGGGCAGCGAACGCAGTCGGTTGAAACGCTATCATTCTGGAGCAGGCGCGGGCGTTAGCCGGACCGCTCTCCCTATCCTGACTTCCCTGTACGTAACCGCTTCCTGAAGAGTGTTGTGAACCATTTCAATCGGCTACTGAAACCTGTCCGGAGAGGCGTGACCCGGCGTTTCATGATGTTTCAGTCCGGTAAGACGCTGCCATCATAGTGAGCGGTCTGGTAATTAACTGTGAATGTAATCACATATTGGAAACGGTTACATGGCGCTATCGCCTGGATTAGTGATCGACTCCACAATTTGTCGCTGGGCCACTGAGTGACGCCGCACCAGCGTAGGCATGAAGCAGTGCGATGCCTGAGGATCCAGCTCACCGGCTGCGCCTTTCAGCGCCAGCTCTGTTGCCAGTTTTGCCATAGAAACAATGGGATAGCGTACGGTTGTCAGCTGGGGATCGGTGTAACGGGAAATAGGAATGTCATCAAAACCGATGACAGAAAAATGCTGCGGCACCTGAATGCCGTTATCTTTCAGCGCCGTCAGGGCGCCAGCCGCCATGCCATCGTTATAGGAAAACACGGCGGTCAGATGCAGATTGCGCCCGAGCAGCTCCACCATCGCGGCTTCACCGCCCTGCATATCGGGTTCAGCATGGGCGATCCACGCCTCTGCCGGCTGGATACCCTGCTCTGACAGCGCCTGCAGCCAGCCATCGCGGCGCTGAGCCACATCTTCAATCGGGTGGCTGGAGCTGAGATAGCCGATACGCTGATGCCCCTGCTGCAGCAGCATGCGGGTGGCAACCTGCGCACCGGTTACATTGTCGAGACAGACGCAGCGATGCTCGTAGCCGCGGATCACCCGGTTAACCAGCACCATTCCCGGCACCTGATCCATAAACTGCGTGAGTTCAGCGTCTGAAAGCGTTTTCGCATGTACCACCAGCGCATTGCAGCGCTGACGGATCAGCACCTCAATGGCGTGCCGCTCTTTATCTTCCTGATGCCAGGAATTACTGATGAGAACATGCTTATGCACCCGCTGTGCCACGGTATCCACCGCTTTCACCAGCGCGCCAAAAAAGGGATCGGAGACATCCATGACAACGACACCAATCGTGTCGCTGACCTGGGTGGCGAGCGCCTGTGCGTTGGCGTTCGGACGATAGCCCAGCGATTCCACCGCCTGCAGCACGGCGTCGCGGGTATCAGAGGTGACGGCACTGCTGTTATTGAGCACGCGCGACACGGTGGCAACAGAAACTCCCGCCAGTCGGGCGACATCACGAATCGTTATCATGCAGCGGTTCCACAAAGGCTGAAAGACGCGACAGGCGCGTAATAGCGCTATAGTGTCAGGCCGCAGACTTCAGCTACGTGAAACAGCTCACATCAATGAAAACGGTTACATTGCTTTATGCGATCTTTGTGATGCAGGTCATTATCTGACAGGCGGCACTGCGGTGCCGGTTGCAGAGAGACGCTGCGTCAGCCAGCGCCACAGCCACTCCAGCGGCCCCTGACGAAAATAGCGCAGCCAGAGCGCTGAGAAGAGAAGATTGACTACCCAGATAACGGGCACCAGCGCCAGCAGCTGTAACCGGTTAAAGTGCAGGAAGAGATCAAACCGGTAGAAAAGCGTGGTACAGATTAGCGTCTGTAACAGATAGTTGCTCAGCGCCATGCGCCCCACTCCCTGAATCAGGTTGCATAGCCGGTTACGCGCGAGCGCAGGCCAGAAGCCGAGACAGAGCGCCGCATAGCCGAGGCTGATAAAAGGCGAGGCGAGATCGCGCGGCACCTGCAGATAAAAGCTGGTCCAGCGCTGCGCCCACTGCAGCTGCCACTGCGCAACGATACCCGGCACCGCGATTAGCCAGCCGGTCGTCAGCAGCAGCAGTGCGGCGCGCCGGTAGTGCTGCAGGCTGAACTCACCGGTCAGCCAGCCGCAGCGCAGCAGCGCGGCACCCATCAGCATCAGCCCCGCCAGCTGCCAGCCATACTGGGATGCCAGCGCCATCAGGCCCGATGCGAGCAGATCGAGCCGGTTGCGTACCGCTTCCCAGCCGCCCACCAGCTTCCAGTAACTTTCATACTCCAGCACAGCGGCACCCGGCTGCCAGCCGCTGCTGCTCTGATTGCCGGAGATCGCTCCGAAGATAAGCAGCACCGCACAGCCGACCAGATAGAGCAGCACGCCGGTCTGAAACAGCGCACGCTCAGAGGGCACTTCACGCAGCAGACGCCAGATAATCAGGCCGATAAGCCCATAGTCGAGGAGAATATCCCCTTCCCAGAAGAAGACGCCGTGGATAAACCCGAGCAGCACCAGCAGCGTCAGGCGCGTGCTGATCCAGCGCTTACCGCGGGGGATCTGCAGCGCCAGTCCGGCGCCAAACAGCAGTGCAAACAGCGTGAGGAATTTCAGCTGCGCCAGCCCGTCCAGTATCGCCCAGGTCCAGGCATCCTGCGGCGTAACGCTGCCCTGCCAGGCGGGATTAAGATAGGCGGCTGACGGCAGGCCAAAGCCGGTAATATTGAGCAGCAAAATGCCCAGAACCGCGCATCCGCGAATAAAATCCAGCGCCTGGTAGCGTTGCATTGCGGCCCTCAGCCATCAAAAAAGGCGGCACCGGGGCCGCCTGGGGATCAGATATGACGTACCGCGCGCAGGAACTCCTGACGCGTATTCTGGCTCGATTTAAATAGCCCGCCCAGCGACGTGGTCGTGGTTGCGCTGGTCGCATCTTTCACGCCGCGCGCTTTTACGCAGTAGTGAACTGCATCAATCGACACCGCCACGTTAGTGGTGCCAAGCAGCGTCTGCAGCGCGACCAGCACCTGCTGCGTCAGGCGCTCCTGCACCTGCGGGCGCTGGGCGAAAAACTGCACGATGCGGTTGATTTTCGACAGGCCAATCACTTTGTCTTTGGGAATGTAGGCCACCGTCGCCTTGCCATCGATGATCACAAAATGGTGTTCGCAGGTGCTGGTCAGCGTGATGTCACGCACCGTCACCATCTCGTCCACTTTCATTTTGTTTTCGATAACGGTGATTTTCGGGAAGTTGGCGTAATCGAGACCTGAGAAAATCTCATCCACATACATTTTTGCGATGCGATGCGGCGTCTCCATCAGGCTGTCATCTTCCAGGTCCAGATTCAGCAGCTGCATGATTTGCGTCATGTGACCGGCAATTTCACGCTTGCGCGTTTCGCTATCCATTTCGCGCACCGGGGCGCGTAACGGCGTTTCCAGACCGCGCGCCAGCAGCGCTTCATGAACCAGGGCGGCTTCCTGACTTAAGGTGCTCATCGTTCTCATTCTCCGGCAGGTGATGCGCCCGCGGAACATAGCCCGCGGGGGAAATTCTGAGCGCGTATTGTGAAACACAACGCAGGCTTAATCCAGTAATCAATCTGATTGGCAATCAGCACGTGCGCGTGCGCGGCACCAAAAGGCGCAAAAAAGCGGCTGTTGCTGTCGCTATCACTACACTTATCAGCAGCGCGCCTGGCTAAACTGCAAAAGCGGCAATAACGCACTTGCCAGCCGCCGGCGGGCAGTTTAGACTCACAAAATATGAATAACATTGCACTTGTTGTTTACGGGATGAGAAGATGGATTTAGTTCAGCTGCGAATGTTCTGTTGTGTAGCCGATACCGGTTCTCTGGCGCGTGCCGCTGAACAGCTGCATCGCGTGCCCTCTAATCTCACTACGCGCCTGCGCCAGCTGGAAGAGGAGATCGGGGTTGACCTGTTTATCCGCGAGAAGCAGCGCATGCGTCTGTCACCGATGGGGCATAATTTTCTCAACTACGCCCGCCGTATTCTGGCGCTGAGCGATGAAGCGCTGAATATCGCCCGCGCCGGTGAGCCAGGCGGCAATTTTGCTTTTGGTTCAATGGAGAGCACGGCAGCTACCCGCCTGCCGGCGCTGCTGGCCGCCTATCATCAGCGCTACCCGGCGGTGGCGCTCTCCCTGGTGACCGGCACATCGGGCGATATCATCGACAAAGTGCGCGCCGGCACGCTGGCGGCGGCGCTGGTTGATGGTCCGGCTCCCTATGATGACCTGAACGGCTGTATCGCCTTCAGCGAAGAGATGGTGCTGATCTCCAGCCCTGAACATCCGCCGATCCTCAGCGCACGCGATACCCAGCAGGATACGCTGTTTGCCTTTGGCAACAGCTGCTCCTACCGCACCCGGCTGGAGAGCTGGTACCGCGACAGCCAGAGCGCACCGCGCAACGTCATGGAGATCCAGTCCTATCACGCGATGGTTGCCTGCGTGGCGGGCGGCGGCGGCGTGGCAATGCTGCCCGCCTCCGTGCTGGCGCAGATGCCGGCGCGCGAGCGGGTACAGGAGCACGCGCTGCCGCCGCTCTATCGCGATACCGCTACCTGGCTGATGTGGCGACGCGATGCGTTTACGCCGAACGTCGAGGCGCTGAAATACCTGATTATTGATATGTTTGATGACCGGCCACAGCACGACGGCCTGCTGCATCCGCTGCCGGACAGCGAGCAGACGCTGCTGAAATAAGTAATGACCACCAGGGCCACTGGCCCGCATCTACCGCAAGAGGGATTGCATGAACATGATTAAAACCCGTGCCGCCGTTGCCTGGGCACCTGGCGAGCCGCTGAAAATCGAAGAAGTGGATTTGATGCCGCCGCAGAAAGGCGAAGTGTTAGTACGCATCGTTGCTACCGGCGTTTGCCATACCGACGCCTATACGCTCTCCGGCAAAGATCCGGAAGGCGTTTTCCCGGCCATTCTCGGTCATGAAGGTGGCGGCGTGGTGGAAGCGGTGGGCGAAGGCGTTACCAGCGTCGCCGTGGGCGATCACGTTATCCCGCTCTACACTCCGGAGTGCGGCAAATGTAAGTTCTGTCTCTCCGGCAAAACCAACCTCTGCCAGGCGATCCGCGCCACCCAGGGCAAGGGACTGATGCCGGATGGCACTACGCGCTTCTTTAAAGATGGCCAGCCTATTTTCCACTATATGGGCACCTCTACTTTTTCCGAGTACACCGTTGTACCGGAAATCTCGCTGGCGAAAATCAGTAAAGAAGCTCCGCTGGAAGAGGTGTGCCTGCTGGGCTGCGGCGTGACCACCGGCATGGGCGCGGTGATGAATACCGCTAAAGTTAAAGCGGGCGACACCGTGGCAATTTTTGGTCTCGGCGGTATTGGCCTCTCGGCGATCATCGGTGCGCAGATGGCAAAAGCGGGCCGCATTATCGCTATCGATATCAATACCAGCAAATTTGATTTGGCCCGCAAGCTGGGTGCCACCGACCTGATCAACCCGAAAGATTACGATAAGCCTATTCAGGATGTCATCGTTGAGCTGACCGATGGCGGCGTCGATTTCTCATTTGAGTGTATCGGTAACGTCAACGTCATGCGTTCGGCGCTGGAGTGCTGTCATAAAGGCTGGGGTGAGTCGGTCATCATCGGCGTGGCCGGTGCCGGTGAAGAGATCTCCACCCGCCCGTTCCAGCTGGTTACGGGCCGCGTCTGGCGGGGTTCCGCGTTTGGCGGCGTGAAAGGCCGCAGCCAGCTGCCGGGTATCGTGCAGGATTATCTGGATGGCAAGTTTGCGCTGAACGATTTCATCACCCATACCATGGCGCTGGATGAGATCAACGACGCCTTTGATCTGATGCACGAAGGGAAATCGATTCGCTCTGTGGTGCACTTCAACAAATAACCGGAGGCGTTATGGCATCCACGCTGGAACTGCTGGAAGAACACCGCATCTTTGGCGGCTGGCAACAACGCTGGCGACATCAGTCATCGGTGCTGAACTGCCCGATGACGTTCAGCATTTTTTTACCGCCGCCCAAAGCTGATACGCCGCCGCCTGCGGTCTGGTTTCTCGCCGGACTGACCTGCAGCGACGAAAATTTCACCACCAAAGCGGGCGCGCAGCGCGTGGCCGCAGAGCTGGGTCTGGTGCTGATTATGCCGGACACCAGCCCGCGCGGGGACGCGGTGGCTAACGATGAGAGTTACGATCTCGGCCAGGGCGCCGGCTTCTATCTCAACGCAACGCAGCAGACGTGGGCGGCGCACTATCGTATGTTTGACTACCTCAGCGAGGAGCTGCCGGCGCTGCTGGCGGATAACTTCAAGCTGAGCGATCGGCAGTCGATTATGGGCCACTCAATGGGAGGACACGGTGCGCTGGTACTGGCACTGCGCCTCGGCGGACGCTTTGCTTCCGCTTCAGCCTTTGCACCGATTGTGAATCCCTGCGACGTCCCCTGGGGGCAAAAGGCGTTTACTGCCTATCTCGGCGACGACCGCCAGGCGTGGCGGGAATGGGACAGTTGCCTGCTGATGCAGGAGGCGGAGCAGCGTCTGCCGCTGCTGATCGATCAGGGCGACGGCGATCAGTTTCTCGCGGACCAGCTGCGTCCGGAGCGCCTTGAGGCGATTGCGCGCGAACAGGGATTCCCGCTGGAGCTGCGCATTCAGCCGGGTTACGACCACAGCTACTTCTTTATCGCCACTTTTGTGGAAGATCACCTGCGCTTTCACGCGAAACATCTGCTGGTATAACGGTATCGCCCTGCAGGGCGATACTGCGCAGGGCGCGCATTCATGCGCGCCCTGCCTTACATCAGCGACTCTGCCACCAGCCCGTCAATCATTACCTGCGGCATGCCCTGCGAGCAGTGCTCAATCCGGCCGCGCACGCCATACACCTGCGCCAGCGTCTGCGGCGTAATCACCTCTGCGGGTATGCCATCCGCCAGACGCCGGCCCTGCTTCAGCATTAGCGCGTGGTCAGCATGCCGCAGCGCAATATTGATATCGTGCACCACCACCACCGTGACCATATTGCGCAGCCGGGTTTCGCGTCGTACCAGATCCATCACGTGAAACTGATAGTTGAGATCCAGCGCGCTCAGCGGTTCATCCAGCAGCAGCAGCTCCGGCCGGCGGATCAGCGACTGCGCCAGACCTACCAGCTGTTTCTGCCCGCCTGAGAGCTGATCGAGGTAGCGCATCGCCAGATGAGCGATACCCAGCTGCTCAAGCAGCGCCATAATTTCTGCTTCGCTGTCCGCACTATGGAGGCCGCCCGAGGCGCGCTGCGCCACGATAATCGATTCCAGTACGTGCAGATGAACCCCGGCCGGCAGCGTCTGCGGCAGGTAGACCACCCGCTTTGCTCGCTGCGTGAAGGGCTGCGCCATTAAATCAACGCCGTTCAGCCAGAGTGCGCCCTCGCCTTTACCCAGGCCCGCCAGCGCGCGCAGCAGCGTAGACTTACCGCAGCCGTTCGGGCCAAGCAGCACGGTGATTTTGCCACGCGGCAGCGTGGCAACGTCCAGATTGTCGATCACCTGACGCTTAGGGTAACCGGCGCTGAACTGCTCAATACGTAAGCCTGAATCCATTACACGCTCCCCCGGTGACGCAGAATAATACTCAGAAAGAAGGGAACGCCGACCAGCGAGGTCACGATCCCCACCGGAATAATCACGCCCGGGATCAGGTTTTTCGACGCAACCGAGGCCAGCGACAGCACCAATGCGCCCACCAGCGCGCTGGCGGGCAGATAGTAACGATGATCTTCGCCAAACATCATGCGGGCGATATGCGGGGCGACGAGGCCGATAAAGCCAATCGGGCCGACAAAGGCCACTGCCAGCGCCGAGAGAATGCTGATGCGTAACAGCGTTGCCAGTCGCAGACGGCGCACGTCGATACCAAAACTAATGGCGCGATCTTCCCCCAGCCGCAGCGCGGTCAGCTTCCAGCTGCTGAGCATGGAAAACGGTACCAGCAGCGCAAACGCAGCGCTCAGCACGCCCAGCTTCTCCCACGATGCGCGCGCCAGGCTACCCATGGTCCAGAACACCAGTCCCTGCAGCGTATCTTCGCTGGCGATAAACTGCATCATGGAAACCAGGGCGTTGAAGGTGAACACCAGCGCAATACCAAACAGCACCACGCCAGAGGTTGAGACTTTGCTCCAGCGCGTAATGCCATCAAGCATCAGTGCGGCAAAGAGCGCAAACACAAAGGCGTTAGCGGAGATAAACCACTGATCGGAGAGGCCGGGAAAACCGACGCCGAGGATAATCGCCAGCGCGGCACCAAAGGCTGCAGCGGAAGAGACGCCCAGCGTAAAGGGACTCGCCAGCGGGTTGTTCAGAATAGTTTGCATCTCGGCACCCGCCAGTCCCAGCGCCAGCCCGACAACCACGGCCATCAGCGCATAGGGCAGACGGATATCCCAGACGATGACGCGGGTACCGGCATCCATAGCGGCCGGATGCAGCAAGGTCTGCCCGAGCGTTTCCAGCGTAAGCCCGGCCGGGCCAAGGGTGAAATCGAGAATAACCGAGGCGAGAATAGCAACAACCAGTACGCCAGTCAGCAGCAGTCGCTGACGCAGCACCTGACGATAACGTGTCAGGGTGTCAGCTTCAGGGGGGTGTTCCGCTATCAGCACGGAATCCGTCGTACGCATGAGTCTACCTGTATAGCCGTAATCATAACGGCTGACACAATAGAGCAGGTGATAATAATTATCAATTATATCTCTGTAACAAAGCTCAAACCGGCAGGGGCGCATAAATGCGCCCCTACATATCGTGCAATTGTAGGGGCGGCATTGATGCCGCCCTGGGTCGGGTGAATCGCATAAACCCGGGGCGCATGAATGCGCCCCCTACATATCGTGCAATCACAGGGGCGGCATTCATGCCGCCCTGGGTTGGGTGAATCGCCTGAAACCAGGGGCGCAAAAATGCGCCCCCTACGTCTGGATTGGAATGCCGCCACGCCAGGTTTTACTGTTTAAAAACCGGGAACTCCATCTCGCTATATTTCACTACGCGGCTGCCGCTTGTCAGCCGGTAGCCCATCCAGATAATCAGAAATAGCGGGATACCGATATAGGTTGCCGCCACGCCGTACCAGTCGATGGTGTCGGCGAGGAACGCCTGATAGTTCTGTCCCAGCGTAATAATCAGGCAAAGCACAAAGGCGAAGACAGGACCCAGTGGGAAAAAGCCGGAGCGGTAAGGTAAATCGGCCAGATCGCGCCCCTGCGCTTCATAGCCGCGACGGAAACGATAGTGGCTGATGGCAATGCCCAGCCAGGCGATAAAACCGGTCATACCTGAGGTATTAAGCAGCCACAGGTAAACTTCCTGATTACCAAACTTTGACGTCAGGAAGCAGAGACCAGCTACTACGGTCGTCGCAATCAGCGCATTGCGCGGCACGCCGCCTCTGGAGAGTTTTGCAAAGATGCGCGGCGCTTTGCCCTCACGGGCGAGATTAAACAGCATGCGCGTTGAGGCGTACATACCGGAGTTACCCGCTGAAAGCACCGACGTCAGGATGACTGCGTTCATGATCGCCGCCGCTGAGAGCAGACCGGCATTCTGGAACACCAGCGTAAACGGGCTGACGCTGATATCGGTCACGTCATTATGCAGCAACTGCGGATCGGTATAGGGCAGGATCAGGCTGATGATCAGAATCGCAAACACATAAAACAGCAGAATACGCCAGAAAACCTGCCGCACCGCGCGCGGAATATTTTTGGCCGGATCTTCAGATTCACCGGCGGCGATGCCGATAAGCTCGGTGCCCTGAAAAGAGAAGCCGACAATCATCGCCACGCCGATCATTGCAGAAAACCCGCCGGCAAAAGGCGCATCGCCCACGGTCCAGTTGTGCCAGCCTGCATGTTCCGCACCGCGCATAATACCGGTGATCATCAGAATCCCCACCACGATAAAAATAACGACGGTGGCGACTTTAATCAGCGAGAACCAGTACTCTGTTTCGCCAAAACCTTTAACCGAGATGAAGTTAATCAGGAACATCAGGCAGAGAAAAGTGGCGCTCCAGATCCAGCCTGGCGTATCGGGGAACCAGTAGTTCATCACCAGCTGCGAGGCGACCAGATCAACAGCAATGGTCACCGCCCAGTTGTACCAGTAGTTCCAGCCCAGCGCGAAGCCAAAGCCCTCTTCAACATATTTTGCGCCATAGGTAGCAAAGGAGCCGGAAACCGGCATAAAGGCAGCCAGTTCGCCGAGGCTGGTCATCAGAAAGTAGACCATCAGCCCAATCAGGGCATAGGAGAGCAGCGCGCCGCCGGGTCCGGCCTGTGAAATGGTGGCGCCGGAAGCGACAAACAGGCCGGTACCAATGGAGCCGCCGATGGCGATCATAGTGAGGTGGCGCGCTTTTAATTCACGGCGCAGCCCAGGTTGTTGTGTTGTTTTTGAGTCATTATGCATGTGTAAACGCTATGCCGGATAAAAATAAGGCGCGATTGTAGCAGCTAACCCTGCGCTGTATAGCATTCACCTCGGGTTATTAGTTACCTTCATGATCGGCGGGCGATTATTAGCAGCACCCGCCGCCGCCGGCTATTCACAGCAGTAGGCAAGAAAGCGGTTGAGCGCGTTTGAGAGATGTTTTTGCCGGTGGTGAATGCGGTAGAGCGTGCGCGTCAGGCGCGGCAGCGGAACCGCCACTTCTGCCAGCGTGCCCGCTTCCAGCAGGTCGGCAATGACCCGGCGCGACAGGCAGCTGATGCCCATGCCGTGCCGTACCGCATGTTTAATCGCTTCGGAGTTACCTAGTTCCATACCCAGCTGAAACTGCGGCAGATGCGACAGCAGCTGGTAATCAACAATTTCACGCGTGCCGGAGCCGCGTTCACGCAGGATCCACGGTGCCGCCGCCAGGCTTGCCAGCGTCACCGGCTGCTGCTGCAGCGCCGAGTCGGGTGCTGCAAACACCACCAGCTCATCTTCCAGCCACGGCGTGCTGATGATATCCGGCTCGTGACACGGTCCCTCGATCAGGCCGATATCCACGCGAAAATCTGCAACGGCCTGAATCGCATCCTGACTGTTGCCGACGCTCAGCTCCAGCGGAAGTGCGGGAAAATCGCGCCGGTAGGCGGCAATCATGCCCGGCAGCAAATAGTTACCGATGGTACTGCTGGCAAACAGCCGGATCGCCCCGCTATCTTCCCGGAAGAGCTGCTCAATTTCACCCGCCTGCTCCAGTAGCCCGACGGCGCGCGGATAGAGCAGCCGCCCATGCTCATTCAGCACCAGCCGCTTGCCTACGCGATCGAACAGCTGTACTCCCAGCTGGTTTTCGAGATCCGCCAGCGCCGCGCTCACCGCCGACTGCGACAGTGACAGCACCTGCGAGGCCTGGGTGGTGGAACCGCTCTTCAGCACCTCAGTAAACACTTCAATCTGGCGTAGCGTAATATGCATGCTTGCTCCTCAGGCCATATAGCGCTGTATCAGCCAGACGATAATGCCGATCCAGATCAGCAGGATCAGGCCAAATCCGGCGCGACTGACAATTTTTACTCCGCGCGCGCGCTGTACTTCCGCGCGTTCAGCGCTGCTGATACGAATATCGCGCGGCAGCAGGCGCAGCAGAATAATCACGCCAAGCGGTACAATGATGGCATCATCCAGCAGACCAATAATCGGGATGAAGTCCGGAATAAGGTCAATCGGGCTGAGCGCATAGGCTACCAGCCCAAACGCCATCAGTTTGAACCACCATGCCGTACGCGGGTCGCGACAGGCAAACCACAGCGTCAGGACATCCCGCTTAATCAGCTTTGCCCAGCGGCGCAGACGCACAAACATAGCCTTTCTCCTTATCACTTATTCCGGTCGATTATAAAGATATTATCAATTTCACTTTTATATCAGAGAGGCGCAGGCTATTGCCATACTCAGGAGGTGGTTAATGGCTGAATTTAGCATAATAAAACCGGTGCTTCCGCCCTGCCGGGTGGTGGCGGGTCTGGCACTAACGGCGGCGCTGGCAGGCTGCGCCGCCTGGCTTACCTCGCTGCCGTGGCTGTCTCACGTCGGTCTGGGCGCGCTGACGCTGGCGATCGTTGGCGGCATTATTGCCGGCAATACTTTTTACCCGCGTATCGCCAGCCACTGCGACAGCGGTGTGCTGCTGGCAAAACAGCGCCTGTTGCGCCTCGGCATTATTCTTTTTGGTTTTCGCATCACCGTTCAGCAGATAGCCGGCGTCGGCCTGCGCGGCGTGATTATCGATACGCTGATTATCGGCACAACGTTCCTGCTTACCTGCCTGGCTGGCATCCGGCTGCTAAAGATGGATCGCGAGACGGTGTGGCTGATTGGTGCCGGCAGCAGCATCTGCGGTGCGGCGGCGGTGCTGGCGACGGAACCCGTGGTCAAAGCTGACGCCTCGAAAGTGGCGGTGGCGGTGGCAACCGTGGTGCTGTTTGGTACCGCCGGCATCCTGCTTTATCCCGCGCTGTTTGCACTGCTGCCCGCTGTCAGTGCCGCGCAGTTTGGCATCTTTACCGGCTCCACGCTGCATGAGGTGGCGCAGGTAGTAGCCGCCGGGCACGCCATAGGCGCTGAAGCAGAGAATATGGCGGTGATCACCAAGATGCTGCGCGTCATGATGCTGGCCCCTTTCCTGCTGCTGCTGGGCAGCTGGCTCCGGCAGCGCGGCCCGCGCACGGCAACGTCTGCACGCAGCTTTCCGTGGTTTGCACTGCTGTTTATCGCGGTCGCGCTGGTGAATTCACTGCAGCTGCTGCCAGCCGGAGTGGTTAGCGCGCTGAACCAGCTGGCCAACCTGCTGCTGGCGATGGCGATGGCAGCGCTGGGTCTGACCACGCGCTTCTCCGCGCTGAAACAGGCGGGCGCAAAACCGCTGCTGCTGGGGCTGATGATGTTCTGCTGGCTCATCGTCGGCGGCGGCGCGCTGAATTTGCTGGTGCAACATTTCATGGCATAGCCGCTTCCGCTATCATGTGCGCTTTGCTTTAGTTAACGCCCATACAGGAGAGCGGCATGAAATATATCGGTGCACACGTCAGCGCATCCGGCGGCGTGGATCAGGCAGTGATCCGCGCCCATGAGCTGGAGGCCACCGCCTTTGCGCTCTTTACAAAAAATCAGCGTCAGTGGAAAGCCGCACCGCTCTCTGCGCAGACCATTGACGCGTTCAAAAGCGCCTGCGCGCGGTATAACTACTCTTCCGCGCAAATCCTGCCGCACGATAGCTTTCTGATCAACCTGGGTCACCCGGAGGCCGAAGCGCTGGAGAAATCACGCGCCGCGTTTCTGGATGAGATGCAGCGCGCTGACCAGCTTGGCCTGACGCTGCTGAACTTCCACCCCGGCAGCCATCTGCAGCAGCTTGATGAAGAGACGTGCCTGAAGCGCATCGCCGAATCGATCAACATCACGCTGGATAAAACGCAAAACGTCGTCGCGGTGATTGAAAATACCGCCGGCCAGGGCAGTAACCTCGGCTATCGCTTTGAGCATCTTGCGACCATTATTGCGCACGTCGAGGATAAATCGCGCGTGGGGGTCTGTCTTGATACCTGTCACACCTTCGCCGGCGGATACGATCTGCGCACCGAAGCTGACTGTGTCGCTACCTTTGCCGAATTTGAGCGCGTGGTGGGCTTTAACTATCTGCGCGGTATGCATCTGAACGATGCCAAAAGTGCCCTTGGCAGCCGCGTCGATCGCCATCACAGTCTGGGTGAAGGCAACATCGGCAAAACCGTGTTCAGCTGGCTGATGAAAGATGCGCGCTTCGATAACATTCCGCTGATACTGGAAACCATCAATCCCGATATCTGGAAAGATGAGATCGCCTGGCTTAAAGCTGAGCAGCACGCCGGATAGCGGACAATAAAAAAGGGAGCCTTAGCTCCCTTTTTTTATGTCCGTCGGATTATGCAGCTTTCGCCAGCTCCTCTTCCGGACGCTTCAGCACGGCGTAACCGAGACCGGCAATCGCGGTACCGATGATAATCGCCAGCAGATAGCCCAGCACCGGCGTAATCGCACCGGGGATCAGCAGCACAAACAGACCGCCGTGAGGTGCCATCAGCTTCGCGCCAATCGCCATTGAGATGGCGCCGGTCACGGCTCCGCCAATGATGCAGCACGGCAGCACGCGCATCGGATCGCGCGCCGCAAACGGAATGGCCCCTTCAGAGATAAAGCAGAGACCCAGCACCAGCGCCGCTTTGCCGCCCTCCTGCTGCCCTTTATTGAACTTGCGGCGTGCAACCAGCGTCGCCAAACCCATCGCCAGCGGTGGCACCATGCCCGCAGCCATAATCGCGGCCATCGGCGCATAGGTTTGCGAACTCAGCAGCCCGACGCCAAACGCGTAGGCCACTTTGTTGACCGGACCGCCCATATCGGTACACATCATACCGCCAAGAATGGCGCCCAGCAGCACGGCGTTTGCGGTGCCCATGTTGGCCAGCCAGCTGGTCAGGCCGCTCATGATACCGGCAACCGGTTTACCCACCACGTAGATCATCAGCAGGCCGGTGATCAGGCTCGCAACCAGCGGAATAATGAGAATGGGCTTCAGGGCTTCCATACTCTGTGGCAGCTTCACTTTGCTGCTCAGGAACTTCGCCGCATAACCGGCGATAAAGCCGGCGATAATACCACCCAGGAAACCGGCATTGATGCTGGTGGCAATCATGCCGCCAATCAGGCCAGGCGTCAGGCCAGGACGATCGGCGATGGAGAATGCAATAAAGCCTGCCAGTACCGGCACCATCAGCGCAAATGCGCTGCCGCCGCCGATCTGCATCAGCGCTGCTGCCAGCGTGCCCGGCTCTTTAAACGCGGTGATCCCGAACGCAAACGACAGCGCAATGCTCAGGCCGCCTGCAACCACCATCGGCAGCATGTAGGAGACACCGGTCAGCAGGTGACGGTAGGCGCCCGCTTTCTCTTTGCTGTCGCCCTGTGCGCTGGCGCTCTGGCTGCCGGAGGGCTGATAAACTTTCGCCTCCGCCTGCGCTTTATCCAGCTCCTGCGCCGTTTTCTTCAGCGCCAGGCCGGTGGAGGTGCGGTACATCGGCTTGCCGGCAAATTTCGCCAGGTCCACATCGATATCCGCTGCCACGATCACCAGATCGGCGGCGGCCACCTCTTCCGGAGTGATCGGGTTGCCCGCGCCAACGGAACCACGGGTTTCGACTTTTACCCACCAGCCGCGTTTTTTCGCTTCCGCGTCAATCGCTTCTGCCGCCATAAAGGTGTGTGCGACGCCGGTCGGACAGGCGGTCACGGCGACAATGCGCTTTTGCGCGCTGGCCGTAACCGGTGCTGCGGCAGCCCCGGCTGCCGGTGCGGTTGCGGGCTGCCAGCGCTGCGCGTTTGCCTGCGCCTGTGCTATCGCCGCCTGAGGATCGCGCAGCGCCTGCTGCACATCAACGCGCGCTACGGATTTGCCCGTCAGCTGCGTATCTTCCGGAATATTGTCGCCGGCAACCAGAATCAGTTCGGCTTCAGCGGCAGCGCTGACCAGCTCCAGTCCGGCCTGTGCTGCTGCAGCACGCAGACGTTCGATAGCCAGATGTGCGGAGGCCAGTCCCAGTGAAGAATCTTTTATCAGCAGCGTTTTCATTATCATCGCTCTCCTGCTGTTAGTTAACGGGTTGTAAGTCGACGCGCGCCATCATCGCGGCCAACCGGGTACGATCGGCTACGCCGACGTTGCTCTGGCTGACAGCCATTGCCGCCACGGCGGTAGCCAGTCGCAGCGTATGTTCGCTGGATTCACGCATCAGCAGGCCATAAATCAGGCCGCCGACCATGGAGTCACCGGCACCGACCGTGCTGACAACCTCACAGACCGGCGGTTTTGCCAGCCATTCGCCAGATGCGTTGACCCAGAGTGCACCTTCTGCGCCGAGCGAGATCACCACGTGAGCAATGCCCTGCTCGCGCAGTTCATGCGCCGCGTTAATCACATCCTGCAATTCAGGCAGCTTGCGGTTAGCCCAGATCTCCAGCTCGCGCCGGTTTGGTTTAACCAGCCACGGGGCGGCTTTCAGACCCGCAACCAGCGCATCACGGCTACTGTCAAAAATGATGCACGGACAGAGCGTACGCAGATCGCTCATCCAGCGGGTAAACGCCTCTGGCGTCACGCCGCCCGGCAGGCTGCCGCTGACGCAGACCATATCGAACTGGCCGAGCCAGGTGAGTGAATCTGCGGTAAAGCGCTCCCAGTCCTGCGCGGTTACTTCAAAGCCGGAGAAGTTGAGGTCGGTTACCTCGCCATCTTTCTCTGTAAGCTTTACGTTGATGCGGGTACGCCCCTGCACGACCTGAAAGCGATTGGCTATTCCCAGCTCGCTGAACAGCTGCTGGAAGCCATCCTGATTTTCCCGGCCAAGAAAGCCGCCGACGGTGACGTCGATGCCGAGATCTTTGAGTACTTTGGCAACGTTGATCCCTTTGCCTGCTGCATGCAGGCCGGTGGTTTTGACCAGATTGACTTCACCGCGCTCTATCTCCGGCGTAAAGCCAACCAGGTCATACGCCGGGTTCAGCGTAATGGTGGCGACGCGACGGCTCATGCTGCCCCCTCGCCCAGACCGGAATTAATGGCCTCTTCGATAGCCTGCATCGCCTGCGGCGCATCATCACCGCTGGCGGTAAAGCGCAGGCGATGGCCTTTCTTCACGCCCAGCGCCACCACTTTCATCAGGCTGCGGCCGTTAGCGGGCTTACCGCTGCCGTCAAGGTTGGTAACCGTGACATCACTGTTAAACTGCTTGATAACGCTGACCAGCGCAGTGCCCGGACGCGCATGCAGGCCATGCTCATTGCGAATGGTAAATTCTGCGGTCAGCACTTCAGCGGCTTCATCCACTTCGCTGGTGAGCAGCGCCAGTACGCCGGCTGCATCCGCTTTCAGCAGACGTTCAGCTTTATTGTTCTGCAGCAGGTTACTCAGGTAGCCCAGCACCTCCAGCGGACGCTCATCCACTGCGGCAACCGTCAGCAGCAGCGCCACGCGCTCGCCCTGCCGGTCAAACGGCACCGCCGGGCGGCTTACCGCGACAGCGCTGCCCAGGTTACCCTGCGCGCTGTCGTTCAGCCAGATCCCCTGCCCCAGACTCAGCGGCGTGCGGGAGATAACGTCGGTGATAAATGCGGCGTCAACCGCGCCTGCCGCCTGCAGACGACCGGCATTCAGCGCCTGCAGCGTGATCAGATCGCTCGCCGCGACATCCACCGCAATCAGCGAGGTATCAAAGGTAAATTCAGCTCCCTGCTTCTCACCCATCAGCAGCGCACGCAGATCCTCAGCAGAGGCCGTTTTTAGCTGCTCTGCCACGCTGTCATCGCTTAACACATGCGTCAGCTGACGCAGCAGCGCCAGGTGCTCATCTGATTTAGCGGCGATGCCGATAGCCACATAGGCAATCTGCCCTTCGCCCCACTCTACGCCCTGGGGAAACTGAAAAACCTGTACGCCGGTTTTCAGCACCAGGTCACGGGTGTCGGTGGTGCCGTGTGGAATAGCGATGCCGTTGCCGAGAAAGGTGCTGGTCTGCTGTTCGCGAGCCAGCATGCCGCTGACATAGCCTTCAGCAACGTTGCCTGCTGCGGTCAGCGCGGCGGCAACCTGACGAATAGCGTCTTCTTTTGTCTGTGCCGTGGCGCCGGTATGGATGGCCTGAACTTCGAGCTGGAACATATCTCTCCTCGCTTGCTGAATTGAATCGTTTCAGCTTAATGGCGAAAAAACACGCTGCATCACAGCCACTTAGCCGCAACTACAACGCTGAAACGTTTCAGGGAATATGGTACAGGCGGCTCTTCGAGGCAAGAAAATGCGTAAACCAAAGAACAGATCTTTGACGCTACGCACACTTCATCGGGAAATTAAGATTTTTCGCACGCCTCAGCTGATGAGTTTGCTGAAAGTAAAGGCGGCGGGTGGGGCAGATTTTCAGCAGGCTTACAGCTTTTCAGGGTGCCGTCTCTGCCTCAAGCTGCAGCAGATAGATCATTGCGTCATCCCGGCTGCTGCCACACATTTCCGGTCCAGGCTGCAGGCCAGCACAGACGGCCGGACGCAGCGGCGAACCAAACAGCTGGCAGCGCTGCTGCGCATCCAGCTGAACGCAGGGCGTATTGGCGGGCTTGCCATGAGGCATACCCGGAATAGGCGAAGAAATTGAGGGCGCGGTGCAGCAGGCACCGCACTGGTCGCGGCATAACATGAAGCGCTCCGGCAGAGATTTCGCGGCGACAATAGCAGCCCCGCCTGCTGAAAGCTATGTGCAGATAACAATTTTACAGGGCCTTACTTGCCTGTTTCCGGTCGCGCGCGTAACGTGACGCGCACCTCTCTTTTCTGAGTAAATAACATCATGCCTAAGGCAAACGAAATCAAAAAAGGAATGGCCGTGACCTGGAACGGCAAGCTGTTGCTGGTGAAGGATATTGATGTGCAGAGTCCCAGCGCACGCGGTGCAGCCACGCTCTATAAAATGCGGTTTACCGATGTGCGTACCGGCCTCAAGGTCGAAGAGCGGTTTAAAGGCGACGATATTATCGATGCCATTCAGCTGAGCCGTCGCCCGGTGACCTTCTCTTATATCGACGGCGACGAATATGTCTTTATGGATGATGAAGATTACACGCCCTACAACTTTAAGCAGGAGCAGATTGCCGAAGAGCTGCTGTTTATCCCGGAGGGCGGTATTCCCGGTATGCAGGTGCTGACGATGGAGGGCCAGGTACTGGCGCTGGAGCTGCCGCAGACGGTGGATATGGTGATTGCTGATACCACGCCCGGCATCAAAGGCGCCTCTGCCAGCGCGCGCACCAAACCCGCGGTGATGAGTACCGGCCTCTCGGTGCAGGTGCCTGAATACCTCAGCAACGGCGACCGTATTCGCATTCACGTAGCTGAACGACGCTATATGAGCCGCGCTGACTGATCGCTGCGTTGTCCGCGCCCGGCAGGTTGTTATACTATAACAACATCCGGCGCGGCCCGCGTTACCGGCCGCGCGCTCAGTTCACTGCCTGCCAGACAGCAGCAGGCCACAGGGAGAAACTATGACGCGCGTCAACCTCATTACCGGCTTTCTCGGCAGCGGTAAAACCACCACGCTGCTGCATCTGCTTGCGCATAAACCGGCCGATGAAAAATGGGCTATTCTGGTCAATGAGTTTGGCGAAGTCGGTATAGACGGCGCCCTGCTGGCCAACCGCGGCGCTGAACTAAAAGAGATCCCCGGCGGCTGCATGTGCTGCGTTAACGGTCTGCCGCTGCAGGTCGGGCTTAATATGCTGCTGAAACAGGCGAGACCCGATCGTCTGATTATCGAACCCACCGGCCTTGGCCATCCCAAACAGTTACTTAATATGCTGCGCGCCGCCGTCTATCAGCCATGGATAACGGTGGATGCGACGCTGACGCTGCTCGATCCGCGTCAGCTTGCTGATGCGCGTGTGGCCGCAAACGAAAATTTTCGCGATCAGCTCACTGCCGCTGACATTATCGTCGCCAGTAAAAGCGATCGCTGGCAGCCGGAAGATCGCCAGCGTCTGGCGGACTGGCAGCGGGACAATCTGGGCGATCGCCTGCTGACAGAGACAGCCTGGGGGAAAATAGATCCGGCGCTGCTGACACACCCTGCACAACACGATCGCCCGGTTCCGGACGCACTCCACCACGCTCACAGCACCCGCCCGCAGGGACTGGCGGCGCTGAAACTGGAGGGTCAGGCGCGCTGGCGGCGTGCGTTAAATGAAGGTCAGGGCTATGCTTCGTGTGGCTGGATTTTCGATGAAGAGACGCAGTTTGATACCATTCCACTGCTGGAATGGGCGCGACGTGCGCCGGTCGATCGGGTAAAAGGCGTGCTGCGTACGCCAGATGGCCTGGTGAACGTTAACCGACAGGGGGACGATCTGTTTATTGAAACCCGTCCGGTCGCGCCTCCCGACAGCCGTATTGAACTGATCCATCATCAGCCAGCCGACTGGAATGCTCTGCAGACCTCGCTGTTGAAGATTCGTTTAAATTAATTGCGATAGGTTTGCCCGTTATTTCACTTTTTGGGTGTTACTTTTTATGCGCGCAACACGTCTTGTCACCATCCTGCTGCTTAATGCGCTGGGTGTGATGCTATTTCTCTCGTGGTATCTGCCAGCCAATCACGGTTTCTGGTTCACTATCGATAAAGGGATCTTTTTCAGCTTCAACAATCTGATGGTCGATCACCACGCATTTGCCGTCCTGGTGGCGATTACCAACTATCGCGGTTTTGATGCGGTTTCACTGCTGGCGATGGGGCTGCTCTACCTCGCCTTCTGGCGACGCGAAACGCCTGAAGGCCGTCGTCGTATGCTGGCTATCGGGATAACTATGCTGCTGACGGCAGTTTTGCTTAACCAGCTGGGACATCTGCTGCCGGTGAAACACGCCAGCCCGACGCTGTTTTTTGATAACGTCCATCGCGTCAGTGAACTCACCGGTATTCCGGCAAAGGATGCCTCGCGCGACAGTTTTCCTGGCGACCACGGCATGATGCTGATTATTTTTGCCTGCTTTATGTGGCGCTATTTCGGCTTCCGGGCATTTTTAACCGGCGTGCTGATTGTGGTGCTGTTTGCTCTGCCGCGCATAATGGCCGGCGCCCACTGGTTTACCGATATTGCCGTGGGTTCGCTGTCGGTAATATTAGTTGGACTGAGCTGGTGGTTATTAACGCCGGCCAGCGACAAACTGGTGGCGTGGCTATATCGCACGCTGCCTGGCAAATACAAGCCACGCGGATAATTGTTTAGCGCAGGTAACCGGAGAGCAAAAAGTGACCCGCCTGCGCTTATTGAATGTTTAAAAAAACTATTAGCAACCTAACAGTTTGCCATCAAAAGAAAACATGATGGCAAACAAGCCTTAACATTTTCTCTTATTATCCCCTGTCCAGTCAGAACCCGCTGAAAATCAGCGCTAACGCCGGAATTACCTGCTTAAGCCGCCGCTTATTTGCGCATTAATTACGCCCGATTGGTGATAAAGTAGCCGTTCAGTGAATGTTTTAATTTACATCAAAAAAACCTATAGAAATTTATATAAAACCACTCGCCACCGGGTCTGTAATCAGTTAACCTCAAGCTCGATTACCCTGGTGCAGCATAAAATGTGGTGGCAAACTGAGCGAAAAATGTGTGCATTAACACATTTTAGTAATTAAGGATTTGTCTTAGACCGCTGTACTTATTAATCTCAACCCGTTTTGTCATCTGGCTGGCGACATTCTGTCGTAAGGACATCGAAGGAACACACGTATAATGGTCAAGTCTCAACCAATTCTGAGATACCTCAGGCGGATCATTCCCGCGGTAGCATTAGCAACACTTTTATCAGCATGTAGCAGCAGCCATAATGGCCAGAATGCGAAAAACGAGAATCATGAAGTTAACAACCACAATGGTTTTTTACTTCAGGCGTCTCAGGACGAATTTGAACAAATGGTGCAGAATGTGGACATCAAGTCCCGCATCATGGAACAGTACAGCGACTGGAAAGGTGTTCGCTATCGCTTAGGCGGTGACACCAAACGTGGCATCGACTGTTCTGCTTTTGTTCAGCGCACCTTTCGCGACCAGTTTGGTCTGGAACTGCCCCGCTCAACCTATGAGCAGCAGGATACGGGCAAAGGCATTTCACGCGGTAAACTGCGTCCGGGTGATTTAGTGCTGTTCCGCGCCGGCTCAACCGGGCGACACGTCGGCATTTATCTGGGCAATGATAACTTTGTCCACGCTTCTACCAGCAGCGGCGTCATGATTTCAAATCTCAATGACAGCTACTGGAAGACGCGCTACCGCGAAGCACGACGGGTTCTGGCTAAAAATCAAAGCTAACCCCTCTCTCCGATGATTCTCTCAGCCAGAGAAAACAGAAACGCTGCCCCGGCAGCGTTTTTTTATTGTGGATATCTACTCCGCTGAAATCCAGTTGGTAATCAGAAATATAACAAGACTTTCCTGGCATCCTCGTTATATTCTCACAGCCTCTCCGGTGCAGCCTCAGACGGTTTACTCACATGGCAATATCAGGAACATTGACACCATGCCACTGTCGCGGACGCTGAAACCGCACGCTACGCACATGCGCCGTCTGTTCCGGAAGAGTGCGCTGGCAGGCATGGTTTCGTTTACTCTTTTTATCACCATACTGCTTACGCTGACCTGGCATAAACGCCAGCAGCAGCATGAACTGCTGCTGCAGCACAGCGCGGACGACCTGCAGCAGATGCTCGCAACGCTGACCGACACGCTGCGTCCGCTGCAGCAGTATACGATGCTGGATTGCAACAGCGTCAGCCGTGAACTCACCTCGCGTGCCGCCTTTGCAGATAATATCCGCGCGATTCTGCTGGTGCGGGACGGCCTCGCCTGGTGCTCATCGGCCACCGGCGCCTTCAGGCTGCCTGTTAGTGAGATTTCACCCGCCACCGAGCTGGAGAGCGATCGCGATATACGGCTGCTGCCGGGCACCCCGCTGCTGCCGTCGCGTCCGGCGCTGGCGCTGTGGCTCAAGTATCCCGGCGGCGCAGAGAGCGGCATCCTGACAACGGTAAATCTCTCTCTTGCGCCCTACCAGCTGCTCGCCTCTTATCACCCTGAAATCACCGGCATGGCGCTGGTTATTGGCAACAATGCGCTGAAGAGCGACGTCAGCCACGCTATTCCGCGCCGCGACCTGCCAGCCGGACTGACCGCCCTTACGCTGCCGCAGAGTGATATCCGCTTTGTTCTCTATGGCAGCACGCTGGCAACGCGCGACTATCAAATGACGCTGCTGACCGGCGTCCTGTTTGCGCTGATGATCGGCTGTCTGACCGGCGTGCTGCTTAACCGCCACCAGCGCCCGGCGCGCGAGATCATGCTGGCAATCCGGCGCGGGCAGTTCTACGTTGAATATCAGCCGTTAATCATGGCGCATAACGGTCAACCCTACGGCGTGGAAGCGCTGCTGCGCTGGGCGCATCCCATAGAGGGCACGATCCCGCCCGATGTGTTCATCAGCTATGCCGAAGCGCAGAACCTGATTATTCCGCTCACCCGGCATCTGTTTTGCCTGGTCGCGCGCGATGCGCATAGCCTGAGCCAGCAGCTGCCGCGCGGTACGCGTCTGAGCCTGAACCTCTCCCCGCTGCACCTTGCCGCCGACAGCTTTCGTCACGACGTTCAGACGTGGATTGCCGCAATGCCTGCTGACCACTTCAGCTATGTGTTTGAGATCACCGAGCGCACCATGGTGAAAGAAGCCAACGCCGGAGAGGTGTTTGCCTGGCTGCGCGCTAACCAGTTCAGCATTGCCATCGATGATTTCGGCACCGGACACAGCGCGCTGATCTATCTGGAAAAGTATCCGTTTGATTATCTGAAGATAGATCGGGGATTTGTTCAGAGTATCGGCACCGAGACGCTGACCTCGCCGGTGCTGGACGCCGTGCTGCTGCTGGCTAAGAAGCTCAATCTCAAAACGGTGGCGGAGGGCGTGGAGACGCGCGAACAGGCCAGCTGGCTGGTCAGCCGCGGCGTGACGCATTTGCAGGGCTACCTGTTCAGCCGGCCGCTGCGGCCGGAAAAGTTGATCAGCTACTATCAAAACTTTCCGCGTTTCGGGTAAGGTGGCTTAACACGCTTACCGGCCGATCTGAAGCACAGACTATTCGGGAGAGTATTTCACTTATGCTGCGTCTGATCACTCTGCTGCTCTGCTGCGTGCTGACGCCGCTGCGCGCTGAGCCGGTACGTGAAGGCTATGCGTTTGCAAAGCTGGGGGTGCCGCGCTACGCGGTCAACTTTACCCACTACGCTTATGCCGATCCCGCTGCCCCGAAAGGCGGCAACATGACGCTGGCGGTGGTCGGTACGTTTGATAACTTCAACCGCTTTGCTTCACGCGGAAATCCGGCCGCCGGCACAGAGACACTCTACGATTCGCTGTTTACTACCTCAGATGATGAGCCCGCCAGCTACTATCCGCTGATTGCTGAAGTGGCACGCTATCCTCAGGATTACCGCTGGATGGAGGTTACCCTCAATCCACACGCCCGCTTTCAGGATGGCACGCCCATCACCGCCCGCGATGTGGCCTTTACTTTTCAGAAGCTGATGCGCGAAGGCGTTCCGCAGTTTCGCGTCGCGTTCCGCGGCACGGAAGTCACCGCACTCAATCGCCTTACGGTGCGCATCACGCCACCGCGACCGGATAAAGATCGCATCCTGAGCTGGCTGACGCTGCCCGTGCTGCCGCAAGCGTTCTGGCAGAGCCGCAAATTTAATGAGCCGCTTGGCTACCCGCCGCTCTCCAGCGGACCCTACCGGATCTCTGCCTATAAGGCGGGCCAGTTTGTGCAGTACAGTCGGGTAAAGGATTACTGGGCCGCCGATCTGCCGGTCAATCGCGGACGCTTTAATCTGGATACGCTGCGCTACGACTACTATCTCGATGACAACGTCGCTTTTGAAGCTTTCAGGGCGGGCGCTTACGATTTGCGCGAAGAGCTGTCGGGAAAAAAGTGGGCGACGCAGTATAAGGGCGGGCCATTTGCAGAACAGACAATCGTAAAACTGACCACGCCTCAGGACGCCGCTACGGATACCCGCTGGCTCGCCTTTAATAATCAAAAAACGCTGTTTGCCGATCGCCGGGTGCGCGCGGCGTTAACGCTGGCCTTTGATTTTGAGTGGATGAATAAGGCGTTGTTTTACCACGCGTGGCGCCGCCCCGGCAGCTATTTTCAGAACACAGAATATGCGGCTGCCGGCTATCCCGACGCGGCACAGCTGCAGCTGCTGGCGCCGTGGAAAGCGCAGCTGCCGCCTGCCCTCTTCAGTGAAATCTATACGCCACCGCGCTCGGATGGCAGCGGCTATAACCGGGCTAATTTGCTGCGGGCGATGCAGCTGCTGGAAGAGGCGGGCTGGGAGATCCGCAACCGGAAGCTGGTCAATCGCCAGAGCGGTGAACCGTTCCGGTTTGAGATCCTGCTGCGCAGCGGCGCGCAGAATGAGTGGGCGCTGCCCTGGCAGCACAGTCTGGCCCGGCTGGGCATCACGGCCACCCTGCGCCAGGTCGACAACTCACAGTTTCTGCGCCGGCTGCGCGAAGGCGACTACGATATGATTCAGACGCTCTATCCGGCTGCGCCGTGGCCTGCTGCCAGCCTGCGCGTGAACTGGCAGTCAGAGTATATCGGCTCATCGTGGAACAGCGCGCGCGTTAAAGATCCCGTGGTCGATCACTTTATCAAAGAGATTGTGGCGCACCAGGGCGATGAGCAGGCGCTGCTGCCGCTGGGTCAGGCGCTGGATCGCATTCTGCTCTGGCAGGCGTATATGATACCGATGTGGTTTAGCGCTGAGCAGCGCCTGGCTTACTGGAATAAATATGCTTATCCCGCCGTCCGGCCCGCTTTCGCAACCGGGCTGGAAAACTGGTGGTACGATGTCAATAAAGCCGGGCGGCTGCCGGCCGATCGACGTTAAGGAGGCTGGCTTGGGTGCTTATCTGCTGCGCAGAGTATTGCTGGTGATCCCGACCCTCTGGGCGATTATCACGCTGAATTTTTTTATTGTGCAGTTAGCACCTGGCGGCCCGGTCGATCAGGCGCTGGCCACTATTCAGTTTGGCTATACCACCGGGCTGCCGGGCAGCAGCGACAGCAGCGCGCGCGGTGCGTCGCTGCGCGACAATCCGGGTGACAATCAGTATCGCGGTGCACGCGGCCTCGATCCGGAAGTGATTGCTGAGATCACCCGGCGATACGGCTTTGATAAGCCGCTGCTGCAGCGCTATGGCGAGATGCTGTGGAACTATCTGCGCTTTGACTTTGGCGATAGCCTGTTTCGCAGCGCCCCGGTGCTGCAGCTGATCAAAGAGAGCCTGCCGGTTTCTGTCAGCCTGGGACTCTGGAGCACGCTGATTATCTATCTGGTCTCCATTCCGCTCGGGATCCGGAAAGCGGTGCATCACGGCAGCCGTTTCGACGGCCTGAGCAGCCTGCTGATTATTATTGGCTACGCTATTCCGGCCTTTATTTTTGCCATCATGTTGATCGTGCTGTTTGCCGGCGGCAGCTATTTCGACTGGTTTCCGCTGCGCGGTCTTACCTCTCCGCAGTTTGCCTCGCTGCCGTGGTATGGCAAAGCCCTCGACTACTTCTGGCACATTGCGCTGCCGGTGCTGGCCACGGTTATCGGCGGATTTGCCACGCTTACCATGCTGACAAAAAATGCGTTTCTGGATGAAATCCGCAAGCAGTATGTCATGACCGCGCGCGCCAAAGGCCTGGATGAAAAACGTATCCTTTATGGTCACGTGTTTCGTAACGCCATGCTGCTGGTGATCGCCGGCTTTCCGGCCACGTTCATCAGCCTGTTTTTTACCAGTTCGGTGCTAATCGAAGTTATGTTTTCTCTGAATGGCCTCGGGCTGCTGGGCTATGATGCCACTATCCAGCGTGACTATCCGGTGATGTTTGGCACGCTCTACATCTTTACGCTGATTGGCCTGCTGATGAATATTGTGAGCGATTTAACCTACACGCTGGTCGATCCGCGCATCGATTTTGAGGCGCGCTGATGGCTCTCTCTGCGGTGCATCGCCAGCGCTGGCAGCGTTTCTGTCACAACCGCCGGGGTTACTGGTCGCTGTGGCTTTTTCTGCTAATTTTCCTGTTGTCACTGGCCGCTGAGCTGCTGGCGAATGAAAAACCGCTGCTGGTGCGCTACCAGCAGCGCTGGTATGTGCCGCTGCTGGTTGATTACAGTGAACAGGATTACGGCGGCGTATTTGCTACCGCCGCCGACTATCAGGATCCGTGGCTGCAGCAGCGGATTGCGCAGCAGGGCTGGGCACTCTGGGCCCCGATTCGCTTTAGCGACAGCACAATCAACTTTGCGACCCGTTCGCCCGTCCCTTCGCCTCCGTCGGCGCAAAACTGGCTGGGCACCGATGCCAGCGGGGGCGATGTGCTGGCGCGCCTGCTCTATGGCACCCGCGTCTCTCTGCTATTTGGCCTGCTGCTGACGCTCTTCTCCAGCGTTATCGGTATTATTACCGGGGCGCTGCAGGGCTATTTTGGCGGCCGCATCGACTTAGCCGGCCAGCGGCTGATTGAAGTCTGGTCTGGCATGCCAACGCTGTTTATGCTGATCCTGCTTTCCAGCGTGATCCAGCCTGGCTTCTGGTGGCTGCTGCTGCTGACGGTGCTGTTTGGCTGGATGAGTCTGGCCGGCGTGGTGCGGGCCGAGTTTCTGCGCACGCGTAATTTTGATTATGTGCGTGCCGCCCGTGCGCTTGGCGTCAGCGACAGCCGTATTATGCTGCGCCACATTCTGCCCAATGCGCTGGTAGCGACCCTGACCTATCTGCCCTTTATTTTGTGCGGCGCCATTACCACCCTGACCTCGCTCGATTTTCTCGGTTTCGGTTTGCCGGTGGGTGCGCCTTCACTGGGCGAGCTGCTGCTGCAGGGCAAAAATAATCTGCAGGCACCGTGGCTCGGGCTGTCCGGTTTTATTGCGCTGGCGCTGCTGCTGTCGCTGCTGATTTTTATCGGCGAGGCGGTACGCGATGCATTTGATCCGGCGCGGGGAGGCTGAGTGGATCTGTTAACCATTAATCATCTTGCGGTGGCTTTTCAGCAACAGCGGGTCGTACATGATGTTTCACTGCGCCTTGCGGCGGGCGAGACGCTGGCGCTGGTCGGAGAGTCGGGCTGCGGGAAAAGCGTGACCGCTCAGTCGGTGATGCGCCTGCTGCCGCAGCCCGCGGTAAGTTATCCGCAGGGCGAAATTCTGTTTCAGGGTCAGGATCTGCTGCAGGCCAGCGAACGCACGCTGCGCGGCCTGCGTGGCAACCGTATGGCGATGATTTTTCAGGAGCCGATGGTGTCGCTCAATCCGCTGCATACGATTGAAAAACAGCTGAACGAAGTGCTGGCGCTGCACCGGGGCATGCGGCGTGAAGCGGCACGCGGCGAGATCGTTGCCTGCCTCGATCGCGTCGGTATCCGGCAGCCGGTGAGCCGCCTGCGCGATTTTCCTCATCAGCTCTCCGGAGGCGAGCGCCAGCGCGTCATGATCGCCATGGCGCTGCTGACGCAGCCGCAGCTGCTGATTGCCGATGAGCCCACCACGGCACTGGATGTGACCGTGCAGCAGCAGATTTTACAGCTGCTGCGCGAACTGCAGCGCGAGCTGAATATGGGCATGCTGTTTATTACCCATAACCTCGCTATCGTGCGTCAGCTGGCACACAGCGTTACCGTGATGCGTGCCGGACGCGTGATGGAGCAGAATCGCTGCGCCGCGCTGTTCCGGCAGCCCCGGCACCCCTATACGCGCGAACTGCTTGCCGCTGAACCCACCGGTGAACCGGTACCGCTGAAAGCGACACCGCTGCTGCTTCAGGTCCGCAATCTGCAGGTAAGTTTTCCGCTGCGACGCGGCTGGTTCAGGCGCAAAACAGAGGAGAAGCAGATACTTAAGCAGCTGAGTTTTTCGCTGCATCAGGGCGAGAGCCTGGGTCTGGTAGGTGAATCAGGCTCCGGCAAAAGCAGCACGGGGCTGGCCCTGCTGCGTCTTATCGCCGCACGCGGTGAGATCTGGTTTGCCGGCCAGCCGCTGCATCAGCTGACGGCCAGAGAGCTGCTGCCGCTGCGCCAGCGCATTCAGGTCGTTTTTCAGGATCCCCACTCCTCGCTCAATCCGCGCATGACGGTGCAGCAGATTATTGCTGAAGGTCTGGCGGTACACCGGCCGGAGCTTAGCGCAGCGCAGCAGGATGCCCGCGTTATTGCCGTTATGCAGGAAACCGGGCTCGATCCCGATAGCCGCAGCCGCTATCCGGCAGCATTTTCCGGCGGGCAGCGGCAGCGTATTGCGATTGCACGTGCGCTGATCCTTGAGCCACAGCTGCTGATACTTGATGAGCCGACCTCCTCACTGGATCGTCCGGTTCAGCAGCAGATCCTGACGCTGCTGCGACGCCTGCAGGCGGATCGTCAGCTGACCTATATTTTTATCAGCCATGATATGCAGGTAGTGCGCGCGCTCTGTCATCAGCTGGTGGTTCTGCGGCAGGGAGAGGTGGTTGAACAGGGAAAAAGCGCGGTGCTGTTCACTGCGCCAGCGGCAGCTTATACACGCCAGCTGCTGGCCTCGGCGCAAATGAGCAAATGAGGGGCGGGGATCAGCGTCCGTTAAAATCTTCTGCAATGGCCACGCCCTGATTTTTCAGGCAGCAGCTTGCAGCACTTTCGTTAATTCGCTGGATCAACAGGCAGGGGTGCCCTTCACAACGGGCAATTTTGCACTCCACCTGAATCTGCGCCAGCGTTTCGCGCAGCTGCTGCAGAATATCCAGCGCCAGCGTGCCTTCATGGCTCAGTAATCTCAACGCAACCAGATCTTCATCGTTAATGCCGCTGGTGGTTTCCAGAAGTTCAATTTCGCCTAACTGATCTGCAGACCAGCGATAAAGCTGTGGCAGACGATGCACAACAGAGAGCTGCAGCATGGTGTTCCCCAAAGATGTTAATCCTGTTTCCGGCCTGAACCCTGTGCCCGCAGCCGGAAATCCCACCTCAAATCAAAAAACGGATGTCAGTGATGACCTTCGCGTTTTAAATACAAAATCATAGAAAAATACGTTATTTGCGAGCATTCTCGCAGTTAAGCTTATGTGTACCGCGATCGCCAGATGCAGACAACCAGTTTATACGCATTAGCGTTACTTTTTTGTCTAAAAATTTTCACATCACGGAAACATTAAGCATAACGAATAGCTGGCGTTTAGCGAGCATGGTTCTCTTTTTTTGCCTGAGAGGGGAAATATGCCGGGCGCGCATGAATACGCCAGGGCCGCATGAATGCGGCCCCTGCGGGATTAGGTGGTTTTACGCGGGCGGGCAGCGTAGCTGAACAGGATAATGGAAAGGGTGGCGCACAGCGCGATGGTTGCTACCATTGGCCATGCGCTGTTCATACTGACCAGCGACAGCAGCGCGCCCACCAGACCACCGACGCCAAAGCGCAGCGTGCCTGCCAGCGACGAGGCGGTCCCCGCCATGTGCGGAAACTCATCGAGTACAATTGCCATGGCGTTAGAGGAGACAATAGAAACGCAGCCGATAAACATCGCCACGCCCAGCACCAGCGGCAGAAAGCCGAGCTGCAGCGCGCTGACAATCAGCAGCCAGATGCCCATAGCAAACTGAATGGTCAGCCCCAGGCGAAACATCTTCAGCGGACCAAAACGGCGCACCGCGCGGCTGTTAATCAGCGTCATCACAAAAAGAAAGATGATATTCAGGCCGAAGTAGTAGCCAAAATCCTGCGGCGATACGTGGTTGACCTCGATATAAACAAAGGGACCAGCGTTGAGAAACGCAAATAAGCCGGCAAACGAGAAGCCGCTGGCCAGCATATAGCCGAACACCCGCTTATGCCGTACCAGCGCCACAAAATTGCCCAGCATCGTACGCAGATGAAAGCGCTGACGCTGCTCCGGCTTCAGGGTCTCACGCACCTGTGTCACCACCAGCACGGTCGTGATCAGTGCCGCAATCGCCAGCGCCCAGAAAATAGCGTGCCAGCTCCAGATAAGCAGCAGCCAGCCGCCCAGCACCGGGGCCACCAGCGGCGCGATTGTGGTGATCAGCAGCACAAAGGACATCATGCGCGAGAAGTCCTCTTTTGAATAACTGTCGCGCATCAGGGCGTTGATCACCACGCTGGCGGCAGCGGCAGAGAGACCGTGCAAAAAGCGCATCAGGATCAGCTGATCGATAGAGCCGGAGAGTGCGCAGGCGGCGGCGGCACAGGCGAAAATCAGCGTACCCAGCACGATGACCGGCTTGCGGCCATAGCTGTCCGCCAGCGGACCATACACCAACTGCCCGATAGCGAAGCCCAGGATGTAGAGGTTCAGCGTCATCTGCACGCTGCCTGCGGAGACGGCAAATTCGCGGGCAATCTGCGGCATAGCGGGCAGATACATATCAATGGAGAGTGGCATCAGCATCGCCAGCAATCCCAGAATCACCACTAATCCTGCCGGGGAGTTTTTCTCCTTGCGCACCTTGTACTCCGTTATTTGTGCTGTTTCAGTTCGTCTGGCAGACCGATGCTGTCAACCTCTTCGGGGGTCAGTTCGCGATATTCCCCCTCTTCCAGCGCCTCATCCAGCACAATCGAGCCGATACTTTCACGATGGAGCGCAACCACATGGTTCCCCATCGCGGCAAACATGCGCTTAACCTGATGATAGCGCCCTTCGCCGATTGTCAGTCGCGCCGCTTTTTCATCGAGGATCTCCAGCCGGGCTGGCCTGGTCAGCGTCTTCTCATTGTGCAGCTGGATACCGGCAGCAAACGTCTCCACCAGTGCCGGATCGAGCGGCGCTTCCACCTCAACCAGATAGGTTTTTTCTAAATGGTGACGTGGTGAAGTGATGCGATGCGACCACTGGCCATCATCCGTCAGCAGCACCAGACCGGTAGTATCGATATCGAGTCGGCCGGCGGCGTGCAGCTTATAGGCTGACGGCTCCTCAATAAAATAGAGGATAGTGGGATGATCGGGATCGTCTGTGGAGCAGACATAGCCCTGCGGCTTGTTCAGCATAAAGTAGCGTGGCCCCTGCTGTACCACCAGCGGGTTGCCATCGTAGGCAATATCATCTTCCGGCATCACTTTGTACGCGGTATCGCGCACAATTTCGCCATTGATGGTGATCTTTCTGGCGCGAATTTCGCGGCCAGCGATAGCACGGCTAACTTCCAGTTGCTGAGATATGAATTTGTCGAGTCGCATGAATTCGCTTTTGCCTGTTACTGCGGGGGAAAAACTGAAACGGTGCCTGTGCGCAGAATACGTCGGCCAGGATAACCGTTAAAAAAGTGCGGGCAGTATAGCCTGAAGCTTTGCCTGCTAATAGTGCCGATCCTGCGTTTCATCCGCTTACATGGCATAATACGCCTCTGATCCAGAAAAAAGTTTATGCTGATGGCCTTTACACTTCGTCCCTATCAACAGGAAGCGGTTGATGCAACCGTTGCCCACTTCCGGCGCCATACCACGCCGGCGATGATTGTGCTGCCCACCGGTGCCGGTAAGAGCCTGGTCATTGCTGAACTGGCGCGGCTGGCGCGTGGCCGGGTGCTGGTGCTGGCGCACGTCAAAGAGCTGGTCGAGCAGAACCACAGCAAGTATCAGGCTTACGGGCTGGAAGCGGATATTTTTGCGGCCGGGCTGCAGCGCAGGCAGAGCGAAGGCAAAGTGGTATTTGGCAGCGTACAGTCCGTGGCGCGCAACCTTGACCGCTTCGACAGCGCCTTTTCACTGGTAATTGTCGATGAGTGTCATCGCATCAGCGACAATGAGGAGAGCCAGTATCAGCAGCTCTTCAGCCACCTGCGCCAGCATAATCCACAGCTGCGCCTGCTGGGACTGACCGCCACGCCGTTCCGGCTGGGCAAAGGCTGGATCTATCAATTCCACTATCACGGCATGGTACGCGGCGATGAAAAAGCGCTGTTTCGCGACTGCATCTACGAGCTGCCGCTACGCTACATGATCAAACACGGTTTTCTGGTGCCGCCGGAACGTCTTGATATGCCGGTGGTGCAGTATGACTTCAGCCGGCTGGTGCCGCAGAACAGCGGCCTCTTCAGCGAAGCGGATCTTAACCGTGAGCTGAAACAGCAGCAGCGCGTCACGCCACAGATTATCCGCCAGATCGTTGAGTTTGCCGACGATCGGCGCGGCGTAATGATCTTCGCCGCCACGGTTGAACATGCGCGCGAAATTCTGTCGCTGCTGCCGGAGAACAGCGCGCTGGTCTCGGCAGAAACCGCGGTGAAAGAGCGTGACCGGCTAATTCAGCAGTTCAAAGCGCAGCAGCTGAAGTTTCTGGTTAACGTGGCGGTACTGACCACCGGCTTCGACGCACCGCACGTGGATTTAATCGCGATTCTGCGCCCGACTGAATCCGTCAGCCTCTATCAGCAGATAGTCGGACGCGGACTGCGCCTGGCTCCGGATAAACGCGACTGCCTGATCCTCGACTACGCCGGTAACCCGCACGATCTCTTTACGCCGGAAGTGGGTGCGCCAAAAGGCGCCAGTGACAACCAGCCGGTGCAGGTGTTCTGCCCTGCCTGCGGCTTTGCGAATACCTTCTGGGGAAAAGCCACCGAAGACGGGCATGTGATTGAGCACTTTGGTCGTCGCTGTCAGGGTATCCTGGAGGATGATGAGGGCGGTCGTGAGCAGTGCGATTTCCGCTTTCGCTTTAAAAGCTGCCCTGACTGCGGCGCTGAAAATGATATCGCCGCACGGCGCTGCCAGCAGTGCGACAAAATTCTGGTCGACCCCGATGATATGCTGAAAGCGGCGCTGAAGCTGAAAGATGCGCGGGTGCTGCGCTGCAGCGGCATGACGCTCGCGCATGGCCGTGATGACAAGGGCGAATGGCTGAAAGCGACCTATTACGATGAAGATGGCAGCGACGTCAGCGAACGCTTCCGGCTGCAGACGCCCGCGCAGCGAAAAGCATTTGAGCAGCTGTTTATGCGCCCGCACCAGCGCGCGCCTGGCGTAGAGCTGGGCTGGCAGCAGGCGGCCGACGTGGTCGCGCTGCAGCCGCTGCTGCGGCATCCTGACTTTGTGGTGGCGCGTGCCCGGGGACAGTTCTGGCAGGTGCGGGAGAAAGTGTTTGATTACCAGGGGCGCTTCCGCCGCGCCAATGAGCTGCGCTAGATGGCAGAATCATTTGCCCCCCTGCCCCGATCCGGCTATAATCCCGCCCGCTTTTGCATCCGCACAAGCGTTTGAATAACCGTCCTGTTGCTGGGTCGCCTGTAGCAGGAATTATTGAAGAGAAATAATGATGTTCACTATCAACGCAGAAGTACGTAAAGAGCAGGGTAAGGGTGCGAGCCGCCGCCTGCGCACAGCTAACAAGTTCCCGGCTATCATCTATGGCGGAAATGAAGCTGCAGTTTCTATCGAACTGGATCACGACGCCGTGATGAACATGCAGGTTAAGCCTGAGTTCTACACCGATGTGCTGACGCTGGTTGTTGACGGTAAAGAAACGAAAGTTAAAGTTCAGGCTGTTCAGCGTCACCCGTTCAAGCCAAAACTGCACCACATCGACTTCGTTCGCGCGTAATCGCAGACGAAATCGGAAAAAACGCCGCCTCTGCGGCGTTTTTTTATGCCTATAATTTACTTCCCGCCGGTGCGGCGCTGTAGCTGATCGCGCAGGTTGGGCGGCGTGCCTTTGATGGTCAGGGTATCGGTTGCCGGATCCCAGAAGATACGCTCGCCAAGCAGCAGTGCGTCAAAATTAAGCGTTAATCCGCCACCGCTGCCGGAGAGTTTTGTCAGCTGGCGCAGCGTGCTGCGGTCGGCCGGAAAGTGCTCCTCCAGCTCATAGCCCTGCTCCTGCGTAAACGCCTGAAAGCTTTTCTCCCCCAGCGGTGGCAGCTCCTGTGAGAGATCGTCCAGCGCAATCTCCTCTCCCGCCTGCAGCTGTTCGTTACAGTAGCTGTAGACCTGCTGACGGTAGTTCTGCCGCTCGTTCTTATCCAGATTTGACTCAGCACAGTAATCATCGACCGCCTGCAGCAGGCCGCGGTTCTGCGCTTTGGTGTCGAGACCGACGCTGGCCCCGAGGAAATCCATGAAAAAGTCAGCTACTTTACGTCCGACGCGACCCCGCAGAAAAGTCAGATAGCGCGTTGACTCCGGGCTGGTTTCCCACTCGGTCAGATCGATACGCGCGACGATATCAGCGTGATTGATATCGAGATAGTGCGTACTGCTGATATCCAGCTGTTCGTTAACGCGCATGCTCGACTGGCTGTTCAGCACCGCAACCAGCAGATACTCTACCGCCAGATAGCGGTAGTGCATAAACAGCACCACGCCACCGTCAGCAAACGGATATTTGCTCAGCTCATCGCGCAGGCGTCCGGTGGCAGCCCGGCTGAACGCCAGGAAGTCATCCTGCCCGCGACGACAGTTGCGCAGCGCGTCGGCCAGCTCGCTATCTTCATTGAACAGGCCATAGGCTTTGCTTTTGGCGCTGTACACGCGATGCAGCTCTTCGGCCATACTGCTTACCGCCTGCGTTACCGGCAGCAGCGTATCCCGCAGTACCAGCTCCAGCTGATTCTCGTCGCGTTTGATTAACTGATGCAGGGCAATCTGGTCAATATCCAGACTCATGATAGACTCTCCTTTAAACTCAGGCGCGTATTCAATCACTGCCCGCCGTCGCTTTCAACTGCGTACGCAAACCGATCGCTTTGCTTGCGATAAAAGTGCGGAAAAAATCGCATAGTTACGGTACTATACCGCCTTTTCACACTTGATTAGTCGACGATATGCCACAATCATCCCGTTATAGCGACGAGCGCGTTGAACAGCTTCTCGCACAGCTGGCGCAGATTCTTGAAAAAGATAAAGCGCCTCTCGATCTTTCCCTGATGGTTCTGGGAAACATGGTCACCAATTTGATTAACACAGACATCGCACCAGCCCAGCGCCGTAGCCTGGCCCGGTCATTCGCGGAAGCGTTGCAGTCTTCCGTGCGCGATGATAACGCTCATTAATTTGCAGATCTGACTCCTATATATGGTAACCAACCGGCAGCGCTACCGTGAAAAAGTCTCCCAGATGATTAGCTGGGGGCACTGGTTCGCGCTGTTTAATATTCTGTTTGCGCTGGCTCTCGGCAGCCGCTACCTGTTGGTCGCTGACTGGCCCTCCTCACTGGCGGGCCGGATTTACGCCTTTACCAGCTGGATTGGCCATTTCAGCTTTATCGTTTTTGCCGCCTATCTGCTGATTATTTTCCCGCTTACCTTTGTGGTGATGTCGCAGCGTCTGCTGCGGGTACTCTCCGCGATTGTTGCCACCGCCGGGCTGACGCTCATTATGGTGGATGGCGCCGTGTTTAACCGCTTCCACCTGCACCTTAATCCGGTGGTCTGGGAGCTGGTGGTTAACCCCGATCAAAGCGAGATGGCGCGTGACTGGCAGCTGATGTTTATCAGCGTGCCGGGCATTTTTCTGGTGGAGATGCTGTTTGCCACCTGGAGCTGGCAGAAGCTGCGCAGTCTTAACCGACGCTCATTTGGCAAGCCGCTCGCCGCGCTATTTATCAGCGCCTTTTTTGCCAGTCATCTGCTCTATATCTGGGCCGATGCCAATTTCTATCGTCCTGTCACCATGCAGCGCGCCAACCTGCCGCTCTCCTATCCGATGACCGCGCGCCGCTTCCTGGAGCGTCACGGGCTGCTGGATGCGCAGGAGTATCAGCGCCGTCTGGTGCAGCAGGGCGATCCTGAAGCGCTGTCGGTCCAGTATCCGTTAAGCGATATCACCTTCCGTGACGGCGGAACAGGTCATAACCTGCTGGTGCTGACGGTCGATGGCGTAAATAACGCCACGCTCGACAGCGCACTGCCGTCGCTGAAGCAGTTTGCCGCTGAGAACGTGCGCTTTACCCGGCACTACAGCGCCGGGGTGCAGCCTGAAAAAGGGGTGTTTGGCCTGTTTTACGGCATCTCTTCCAGCTATATGGATGGCGTGCTGGCATCGCGCACGCCGTCGGCGCTGCTGAACGCGCTGAACGCGCAGGGCTACCAGTTTGGCCTGTTCTCTTCTGATGGGTTTAATCAGCCGCTCTACCGGCAGGCGCTGCTGGCGGACTATACGCTGCCGGAAGCGACCTCGCAGCCTAACAGCCAGACCGTCACGCAGTGGCAGAACTGGCTCAATGGTCAGAAAAACAGCCGCTCTCCGTGGTTCTCCTGGGTCGCGCTGAACGGGATAAGCGCCAGCGGCGACAGCACGAAGGCGCGTCAGCGCAGCTATCTGCGCCAGGCGGGCAGCGTGGATGAGCAGATCGCTGCGGTACTGACCACGCTGCAGCAGCGCGACCTGCTGAAAAATACGGTGGTGGTGATCACTGCTCAGCGTGCGGTGACCTTTAATAACAGCGATAACCCGGGCAACCGCGCGATGCTGCAGATCCCGCTGGTGGTGCACTGGCCTAATACGCCAGCGCAGACTATCGATCGCCTGACCGATCAACAGGATGTAATGACAACGCTCATGCAGCGTCTGCTGCACGTGCGCACCAGCCCGGTCAGCTATTCGCAGGGTGAAGATCTGTTCGCCGCCCAGCGCAGCCATAACTGGGTAGCCAGCAGTGAAGATGGCAAACTGGTGATCACCACGCCATCGGTGACGCTGGTGCTGAATAACAGCGGCAGTTATACCGCGTGGGACGCCAGCGGTCGTGAGCTGAAGGATCATAAGCCGCAGCTGGCGCTGCTGCTGCAGGTGCTGACGGAAGAGAAGCGCTTCACGGCAAACTGATTAAATATGAGGCAGTTAACGCTGACGCATCTTGCAATCGGCTGGGGAATCAGTAGTATGGTTTTCCACGTTCGGCACGTAGCGCAGCCTGGTAGCGCACTGTCATGGGGTGTCAGGGGTCGGAGGTTCAAATCCTCTCGTGCCGACCAAATTATCCCGAAAAAAGCAGCCTTTATGGCTGCTTTTTTTATGCCTGTCAGGGCTGGCATGCCTGTTTATCGCGCAGTACCGGCCGATACCGTTATTCCGGAAATTCTCAGGCTTTCAGCGCGTTGCTGCTGCACCCGATCGCGATCACACTTTGCCTCTTCCGGAACAGGCTTTCATCAAAGCGCAACAAAAGTGTCATGAAGATCCCCTACTCTGATGCTCTCATTTATTTGATGGGAAATCGATTATGGTCATCAAAGCAAAAAGCCTGCAGGATGCAGAGGAGCTTCTGCATTCAGGCATCAGCAAAGTAGAGCTGGCCTATGATATCGGCAGCGACGACTTCTTTCGTCTGGCGACTCACTGGTGCGATCGTGGCGCCCGCATCACCCGCGGCCATCAGCACTTTGTTGTTCAGCTGAAAAGCTTTGCCATCCCGCCCAATCACTGACGCTGCCGCATGCCGCCTGTGTGCCATGACCGGCCTGATGGCCGGTTATGATGAGTGTTACCCGCTGACGTTAACGACCGGTATCCGTTCGCTCCACCGCATCGAGCGTGGCCAGATCGCGCTCGCGGCCGCTGAGTTCCACCAGCTGTCCGTTGCGCATCTCCAGCAGCCTGTCGGCATGGGTAAAGTAGTGATCGTCATGGCTGATAGCAAACACCGTTTTGCCTGACGCCTGCAGCCAGGGCAGCAGCTCGCGGTAGAAAATCCGGCGGAAATGAGGGTCCTGGTCGGCGGCCCATTCATCCAGCAGCAAAATATCCCGCTCTTCCGCGGCCGCCAGCAGCAGCGCCAGGCGCTTGCTCTGCCCTTTCGACAGCTGCAGATTCAGCACCCGGTTGCCATCCAGCTGCAGTTTCTCGCTCATTTTCAGCCGCTCCAGCCAGCGCTGAACCAGTGCCGGATCGGCCGGTTCGCCGCCGCGGCCAATCAGGCGGTCAAACAGGTGCACGTCGGTAAATACCGCTGAAAAGTGCTGCCGCCACAGATCGGATTGCTGACTGCTTATCTCTTTACCATCCAGCAGCAGGCTGCCGGCGTGCGGCTGATAGAGGCCGGTCAGCAGCATCGCCAGCGTGGATTTCCCGCTGCCGTTGCCGCCAATAAGGAACAGCAGTTCGCCGCGTCGCAGCGTCAGATTGATCGGCCCCACCGCAAAGCCCTGTTCGCCATAGTGAAAGCAGACGTCGCGCAGCTCCAGCGTCTGCCATGCGCTGGCCGGTGCCGGGGCGCTGAAGGCAGGCTCATAAGGCGCCAGATCGAAGCGGTTGAGTTTGCGAAACGCGACCTGCGCGCTGAGCAGCGTGGGCAGCGCGCCGACGGCTGAGATCAGCGGCGTGCGCAGGAACAGCAGCGTCAGCGAATAGGTGGCCGCTACGGCCGTGTTGGCCCAGCCGAGACCGTTTGCCATAAAGAACACGATACCGATGCCGCCCAGCATCATGATGTTAGACCAGTTAACGGCGCTGAGATGGAAGGTGTCGGCGCGCACAATATGATGGCGATAGCGACCCGCATTCGTCTGATAAACCGTATCGTAGATCAGACGCGCCCGATCGCGGTTAAGCTGCAGCTCTTTGCGCCCCTCAATAATGGTCTGGAAATCGCGATAGAGATCATCTTCGATATCGCGCAGCTTTGCCATATGCTGGTAGACGCGCGAAACCAGCAGCCAGCCGCCCACCAGCGTGATCACCAGCCACAGCATAGTGACCAGCAGCATTTCCGGCGAGAGCCAGGCAAGGTAAATCGCCGATCCCAGCGTGATGATAATGCCCTGAATCAGCTCCGGCAGCCGGACAAAAGCGATGGTAATGGCCCGCACGTCGCTGGTCAGTCCGGCCAGCAGCTGAGCGCTGCCCAGCTGTTCGATGCGCTCAACGTTAGTATCGAGGATACGCTTGATGAACTCGCCCCGCAGCCGCCAGACAAAATGGTGCCCCAGCTGCGTCAGCGCCAGCTGCGAAGCGAGCGTGACCGCCATCAGCAGAAACAGCTGACCGAGAAACGCCGGCAGCACCGTTGCGTCGCTATTGATCGCCACAATCAGCTCATTATTGATATAAGCGATCAGGCCGATACCGAGTGCGGCACTCAGCAGGGTAAGAAAAAGAACGCCGGTAAACGGCCAGCAATACTGACGAAAAACCACCTGAAGCAATGCCATCAATCTGTTCCAAAGGTCAAAAAATGCTGCCTGCAGTTTAATGGCCCGTCAGATGATAGCAAGAATAATTCTCATTCCCTGTTACGTTAGTTTGCCCGGCGGAAAGTGAGATTATAGCGGACGGCCCCCGCCGCGGGATGCACGCCTGGTTTAAGCGGCAGAATACCGTGATAGCGCAGCCGCGACGGCCCGCCCCACACCACGATATCACCATGCTCCAGCAGCACGCGCCGGGTGGCGTCGCCGCGCGCAAAACCGCCAAACTGAAATATCGCCGGCAGCCCCAGCGAGACGGAGACGATCGGCTGACGCAGATCGCGCTCATCTTTGTCCTGATGCAGCGACATTTTTGCCCCGGGCGTATAGCGGTTGATCAGGCAGGCGTCTGGCGTAAAGTGACTAAACCCCGCTTCCTGCGCGCACTGCTGCGCCAGCTGACGAAACAGCGGCGGCATTGCGGGCCAGCGCTGGCCATTGCTGACATCCTGTTCGCTGTAGCGATAGCCGCGCGCGTCGCTGAACCAGCCAACATCGCCGCAGTTGGTCATCGCCACGGACATACGATAGCCTCCCGGCGTGATGCGGTGCGTAAAAGGATGCTGCGCCGCAACGGTTTCAATCGCTGCCAGCAGCGCAGGTGCATCATCGCGGGCGCGGCGGCGCAGAATGACCGCGCCTTCTGCCAGTGGCTCCTGCCACGGCGCTTCATCGCTAAACAGATCCAGCATCACGGCCTCCGGTTACGATTTATCGATAAGAAATGTTTTAAAGCCGGGCGACATCCAGTGGCTGAAGCCGTCGCCCTCTTTGGTGATTAGATAAACGGCCAGATGCTCTTTCAGCGCCAGCGCTTTTGCGCGCGCGGTGCCCAGCACCATCAGGCCGGTATCCCAGCCATCCGCTTCCAGCGCCGTAGTGGCGATCACCGTGGCAGAAACCAGTTTATGCTGAACGGGCCGTCCGGTTGCGGGATCGATGACGTGTGAAATGCGTTTCCCGTCCAGTTCATAATAGTTGCGATAGCTGCCGGAGGTGCTGATGCCGTGCCCCTGCAGGTCAACGCGCGCCTCGACCGCGTTTTCTCGATCGGTGGGTTTCTGAACCGCCACCCGCCACGGCTGCTGGCTGGCATTACGACCGCGGCTGAGCACGGCTCCGCCGACCGACACCAGATAGTTGGTTATTCCCTGCTGCTCCATCAGCCGAGCCAGATGATCGGTGGCGTAGCCCTCGCCCACGGTTGAGAGATCCACATACAGCCCCGGCAGATCTTTCTGCAGCCACTGCCCGCTTACGTTCTGGATCACCCGCAGATGCGAGAGGCCGGTTTCAGCTCTGGCCGCCGCGATCGCTGCCACATCAGGCTGATGCGCCGGCTGCCCGACGGGTCCGAACCCCCATAAGTTCACCAGTCTGCCTGCCGTGATATCCATGGCACCTGCGGTTTTGGCACCAATGCGCAGTGAGAGAGTCACAATATCCGCCATATCCGCGCTAACGGGCTGCGGCTCTGTCCCCTGATACTGGTTGAAGCGCGACAGCACTGAGGTGGTTTTCCAGGTAGAGATTTCACCGTCGTCGCGATCGAGCTGCTGCTGAATCGCCTGCTGCAGCGCCTCTTTACGCTGCGGATCAACGCCGGCGAGCGTAACCCGCCATACGGTGCCCATGGTTTTTCCCTGCAGGACCAGGGGTTCACGTTGCGGTGCGCGGTCGCAGGCCGTCAGCCCGGTCACGATCAGAGCAGTCAACAAAATATTCCGGAAATGCATCGGTTCCTCATCTGTTACACGGAAATACAGCGTATTACAAAGCATAAACTGCGGATAATTTACGCTAAATCTCATTGAATTAACGCCGGTCATGCTGCAGGCTTTACCACCAGGCATACCACCTTTAAGGAGCACAGATGATGTATGTATTAATCGCCGCCCTCTCCGCCGCGCTGTTCCTGTACGGCAGTTATCGCAGCTGGCAGCACGCGCGTCAGCGTTCACTGGAGAGCTATAGCGCACGTCGACGTTAAGTACTGCACCATTATTACCCACTCTGCACTGCTTCAGGGCTGACGCAGTGTAACAAACCCCGCCTGAAGCGTGTGACGCTGAGAGCGGCAGCATGGCATAAATGCTGCATTGTTGAGAGCAGGTTTATTCTCAGCGAGGTGCAGCATGGCGATGTCAAAAACGCAGAGTGAAAAGTGGCAGCGGTGGCTGAGCTTTTCTGCTTTCACCCTGGCAGGTATTGCGCTGGAGGGCAGCCAGCCGGCTGCGGCAGTGCAGGCTGAACCGCGTCCGGCGGCAAAAGCCCGGCGCTGGCGCAGTGTGCAGTAGTTCAGATGCTGTGCCTGCCTGAGGCGGGTGCTGCAGATAAGAAGCGCGCAGGAAAGGTGGCGCGCAGCCCGCCGGGCCGCGCGCCAGAGGCTCAGAACTGGTAAACCAGGCCCAGCGCCACAATGTCATCGGTGTTGATACCGGCATTGTTGGTAAAGTTGTTGTCATCCAGCAGATTAATCTGGTAATCCACATAGGTCGACATGTTTTTATTGAAGTAATAGGTCGCGCCCACGTCGATATATTTTTTCAGGTTCTGGCTGCCATAACCTTCAATATCTTTACCGCGTGAATTGACGTAAGCCAGCGACGGACGCAGACCGAAGTCAAACTGATACTGCGCAACCACTTCCCAGTTGTCCGCTTTGTTCGCATAACCGAAAGCGTCAGAATCAACTGAGCCAAAACGCGTCGCGTTGTAAGAGCGGGTATACATCGCAGCCAGATAGATATTGTTTGCGTCATATTTCAGGCCGCCGGTATAGGCTTCCGCTTTATCGCCCTGGCCCAGTACGCCTGCGGCATTCTGGTTATTGGTGCGATCGGACTGGAACATAGCACCGCCTAGTGCCAGACCATTACCCAGATCATAGGTGGTGCTCAGACCCCAGCCGTCGCCGTTTTCGCCCAGCACATCACGGCCAGAGGTGGATTCAGTCGGGTTATCATTTTTGCCCTGGTACTGAACGGCCACGTTCCAGCCATCCACCAGACCAAAGAAATTATTATTGCGGTAGGTTGCCATACCGTTACCGCGCTGGAACATAAAGTTGTCCGCGCCATAGGTATCGCCACCAAACTCCGGCAGAACGTCAGTCCATGCGCCAATATCATACGCAATGCCGTAGTTGCGACCGTAATCGAAAGAGCCAGCGTCACCAAAACGCAGACCGGCAAAGCCGACGCGGGTATAGCTGTCTTTAGTGCCTTCGCTTTCAGCCGTGTTCAGCGCGGCCTGGTATTCCCACTGACCGTAACCCGTCAGCTGATCGGTCACCTGAGTTTCACCTTTAAAACCAAAGCGCAGGTAAGACTGGTCACCGTCTGAGCCATCGTTGTCAGAGAAGTAGTGCAGACCATCTACTTTGCCGTAGAGGTCGAGTTTGTTGCCATCTTTATTATAGATTTCGGCTGCGCTTGCTGAACCCGCCACCAGCAGCGCCGGGATCATCAGGGAGAGAACGCGACGATTCATTTATTTACCCTCGGTTATGTGCCTTTATAGTTATGCCACTGCAAACTGAATGTTAAAAATTCAGCCGGCAATTCATTGTTGTTTTATAGCGGGCAATAATCTATCACGAAAATGATACTAAATTTCCGAAAGTGTTTCATTTGATTACAAATTTATTGCCAGATGTAAATATCGTGGAACTAATAATCAGCACATATTGACAAAAAATAAAGCACGAATAAACAAACCGGATTAAATTCCTTCGCATTCAAATAGCTACATTAATTTGATGCCGCACTGAATGATAAAACTTTGTTGCTGCCAGCCTCTACAATTATCAACGCTATCATCATTTATTTTATTATTATCTTCATTCATCCCGAATGAGTGTTTTACCCTGATTCCCGCCGGACATATTTGTCCGGCATTTTTTTATCTGCGCTATTTCCCCGCCAATATAATAATGCATTCAGCGCTCGCGCAGCGCTTCGGCCGCTTTATTCAGCGGCTTGAGCAGATAATCCAGCACCGATTTTTGTCCGGTTTTTATCTCCACATCTGCCAGCATACCCGGCAGCACAGGAAAGCGCTGACCGCGCCGGCTGGTAAGCGTTGCCGTCTGTGTCCGCACATAGACCCGAAAATAGGGTGGCTCGCGCAGGTCGCTATCCTGCAGCGTATCCGGAGAAACGCTCTCGACGATGCCCGGCAGATCGCCATAAATCGCGGTATCGTACGCGGTAATTTTGACCGTTGCGGGCAACCCGGCTCGGATCCAGGCGATATCGCGTGGCGCAACGCGTGTCTCGATCAGCAGCCGATCTTCCAGCGGGACAATCTCCATCAGTTTACCGCCCGGCTCTACCACACCGCCCGGCGTGGTAATAGCGATAGCTTTGACGATGCCATACACCGGTGACAGCAGCGCGGTGCGCGTCAGCTGATCTTCTCTGCCTGCCGCAACCTGCAGCTGCGCATCCAGCTCTGCGCTGTTTTTGACCTGCTCCTCATGCGTTCGCACAGCGTAGTCATTATGCACCTCGTCGATTTTTCCCTGCAGATCGCTGACCTGGCGCCGCAGCCGCAGCGCTTCAACTTTACCTGCCGCACCGCGCGCCACCAGCGGTTCAGTCAGATTGAGTTCCGCCTGTACGAGCTTTAGCGACTGCTGAAGGTTTTGCAGCGTTGTCGTCAGGTTTTGCTGGCGCGACTCATAGAGCTGAGTTTCACGGGCGACCAGCTGCGGGTAACGGCGAATATCCGCGCTGAACTGCAGGGGACGATCGCTGAGCTCAGCATCCAGCCGCTCTGCTGTCGCCCGCAGTGTCCGCACCCTGGCGCTCGCTTCCCCGTAGCTGGACTGGTAGCGGGCGGGATCGAGCGTGGCCAGCAGCTCCCCCTTACGGACAATATCGCCTTCGCGCACGCTGAGCTGTTTGAGGATCCCGCCATCCAGATTATCGATAATCTGCGCCCGGCTGGAGGGCGTGACCTTGCCGCTGCCTGTTGTCACCTCATCCAGCACGGCAACGTGCGCCCAGATCAGCAGCAGCAATAGCGTGAGCGCGCAGAGCCAGATAATGCGCGACGACGCCGCCTCGTTATCTCTGTTCATCTGCTACCTCCGTCCGTGAAGCGCTGCGCTGCAGAATGGCATCGCGCGGGCCATCAGCCACAATCTCGCCGTTCTTCATCACAATGATGCGATCGACCAGCCCCAGCAGCGCCGGACGATGCGTGACCAGCACCAGGGTACGCCCCGGCAGCCACTGCGCCAGCTGACGGATCACCTGCGCCTCCAGCGGTTCATCAAGCGCCGCCGTCGGCTCATCCAGCAGCACGATCTGTGGCTGACGCAGCACCATTCTGCTGAGCAGAATCATCTGTCGCTGGCCGCCAGACAGCCCGCGCCCTCCTTCATGAATGAGGCGGTCAAGCGCGGCAGCATCCTGCTGCAGCAGCGATAACGCACCGCTTATGCGCAGCGCCTGCAGCATCTCCTGTTCAGTGGCGTGCGGATTGCCCAGCAGCAGGTTCTGCCGCAGCGTACCGAAAAACAGGCGCGAATCCTGCGACAGCCAGCCGAGCTGCCGCCGCAAATCTGCCGGATCGAGCTGCTGCATGCTGACGCCATCGATTATGATGCGCCCGCTGTCGGGCAGCGCCTGCCCGGCCAGGATTTTCAGCAGGGTCGATTTACCGGCTCCCGCTCCGCCGACAATCGCGATGCGCTCACCGGGACGGATTGTCAGGCTCCCGATAGCAACCGCACGCAGGCTGCTTTCATCATAGTGATAGCGCACCTGCTGCAGCTCATAGTGTCCGCGGAGCACCGCCGCATAAGCCGGCACGCCGCTCTGCGGCTGATCAACCGGCTTTTTAAGCAGTTCATTAAGTCCGGTCATGGCGCTGCGCGCATGCTGCCAGCGCGAAAATACCAGCGTCAGCTGCATCAGGGGAGCGAGCGTACGCGCGGAGAGCAGGCTGCTGGCCACCAGCGTACCGGTAGTGATCTGATTGTTCAGGATCAGATAGACCCCGGCGACCAGCATCCCCGCGTAGGTCAGCTGCTGCACGCTGCCCGCCCAGCCGGTAAGACGCGCGCCCCACAGCCGCTGCTGGCTGGCGAGCGTGGCGCTGACTTCGTGGGTCTGTTCCCACTGCCGCTGAAACCCGGCCTCAGCCTGCAGCGCCTTGATATCCTCTACCCCTTCCAGCGTCTCCACCAGCAGCGCCTGCCGCAGAGCACTTTCACGCTGGCCCTCTTTAGCCAGCCGCGCCATCGGGATCTGTACCAGCAGCCCCGGGATCACGATCAGCGGGATCGCCAGCAGCGGCACCAGCACCAGCCAGCCGCCAATCGCGGATAAAATCACCAGAAACAGCACCACAAAAGGGATATCCGCTGCGGCACTTACCGTCGTAGAGGTCAGTAATTCACGTACCTGCTCAACCTCACGCAGCTGAGCAATAAAAGCCCCGGTGGAGCGCGGCCGCGCCTCATTGCGGATGCGCAGTGCGCGGGCAAAGAGTTGCGCAGAGAGAGCCAGATCGATCCGCTTTCCCATGCCGTCAGCAACCCGGGTACGCGCCAGCCGGATCAGATATTCCATCAGCGCCGCCAGCATCACTCCGCCAAACAGCACCCATAGCGTGGGTTGTGACCGGGCTGGTATCACCCGATCGTACACCTGCATTGAGAACAGGATCCCCGCCAGCGCCAGCATATTGCTGACCAGCGAGGCGAGACTGATTTCCACCAGGCGTCGCTTCATTGGCCGAAAATGCTGCCATAACCAGTGTGGCTGCCAGGGACGAACAAACTCATCCATGCGCGCATCCCGTGCGCGGGTCGCCAGCGTAATCACGCCTACTTCCGGCTGCGCCTGTGCCAGCAGGTCACTCAGCGGAGCTGAGCGCAGGCCGTCACCGCCTGCGCTCAGCCAGTAATGCACCCTCCCCTCATCATCTGCCGCTTCTGCAAGCGCCAGCGTGCCGTCGTTAAGGCGCAGCAGCAGCGGCATTACGGCCTGCCGCCAGCGCAGCCTGCGGGCGCTGACAAACTGCAGCGTCAGCCCCATATGCTGCGCCAGATCTGTCAGCTGCGCCTGCGGTGACGCCGCGGCCAGCCACTGAAGCTGCAGGCGACGGCGATCGGTGGCGATCCCCAGCGCGGCCGCAGCCCGGTTTAGCGCGGCAATCGCTTCGTCGCGCGTATGCAAGGGTGAACGCATCCCTGGGTCGCCTTTTAGAAAAGAGTGATGTCCTGCGTGTGGCGCAGATAATTTATATCAGTGCCGCTACCGGCTGCTGCTGCAGATGATCGGCCAGCGTCCAGGCAGCATCGCTGCTGCCGTAGTGGTGGTCAGGCTCACTCCCCGCCGCTGCGGCATCCGGTATGGCCTCTCCGGCACCGTAGTGCGCCAGCAGAGAATCGATAGTGGTCGCGCTGAAATCTGTGCTGCCGGCGTCCTCTACCGTTACCGTCCGGACAGCGCTGGCCAGATTGCCCGCTTTATCCTGCGCGCTGACGCTCATCTGATAGCTGCCCGGCTCCAGCGTCGCCAGCTGACCCGCCAGAATGGTCAGCGACCACTCTCCGCTCTCATCCACTGCGGCGCTGTAGTGCCGATCGCCCAGCGTGACGGTGACCAGGCTTCCCTGCGTCAGATGGTCAGAGCTACCCTGAATAAGGTGCCAGTGATCCATGTCGCCGGGCGCGATGACGCCATCGCCAAACGGCTGCTGCAGGGTCAGCGATGGCAGCTGGTGAACCGCCACGGTGAACAGATCGCTGAGCGTCTGGCTGTCGTGATTACCGTAGCTGTCCCAGCGTTCGGCCATAGCGCTGACCGGTCCATCCGGCAGCGCCTGCAGGTCGGCCACGCTGAGCGTTACCATGCCATTGACTGGCGTATAGGCCTTACCGTTGAGCGTAAGCTGGTTGACACCCTCAAGATAAAAGCTCAGCGGCTGCTGCGCTTCCTGTGCGTTAAGGAAGGTATCGCCGCCAATATTCATTTCACAGTAGATGTCCGGCAACGTCGTCACGACATTCAGCTCCAGCGTGGTGTCGGTGCTGTTGCCGGCGGCGTCGAGCGCGTAAACGCGGACTTCACCGAGCGAAATAAAGCTGCTGACCTCGCCGGCAGGAACGATCGCCTGCCAGTGACCCTGTGCATCAATCGCGGCGTGATAAACGTTATCCCCGACGCAGAGCTCCAGCTTCTGGCCCGGAGTCAGCGCCGAGAGCGTACCGCTCAGCATCAGATCCTGCTGGCTCTCAGCAAAGTTAATGACGTTGTCAGCGGTAACGCTGTCAAAGCTGATATGCGGCAGGCTCTCCGGATGGGTTACCAGCGTCAGCTCATGCTGTACCGTGCTGGTTTTGCCATTCGGATCGCGGGCGCTGACCTGCATCTGATAAACGCCATCCGGCAGCGCGTGCAGATCCTCCGGCGTAAACGTTGCCTGCCATGCGCCGTGCTCATCAACGAGAGCAGTGGTGCTTCTGTTTCCCAGCGTCAGCGTGACATGGCTGTTAAGCGGCATATGCGTCACCAGTCCGCTCACCTCCACGCCGTAAATGCCCTCCGCTACGCTAATCGCGTTATCACCACTCACGGGCGCCACGCTGATCTCCGGACGGAGCGTTTTATCCACATAGACGCCAAACCCGACTTCGGTGGCGGTGCTGTTACCCGCTTTATCGCTGATGGTCAGCGTCAGGCTGTAGTTGCCATCCGCAAGACCCTGTAATATCGAAGGCGGCATGGTGGCATGCCAATAGCCCCAGTGGTTGACCGTGCTGTGCCAGCTTTCGCCATTAAAGCTGAGCGTGACCGTTGCGCCTGGCTCCTGCTCCGCGCGTCCGCGCAGGTGAATGGCGCGATTGCTCTCCCAGGCGGCGATCACGCCATCCTGCGCCAGCGGTTCATAGGGATGTAGCGCGGCCGGTGGCGTGGTATCGCGGTGCTGCCGGCTGGTCATAATCGGGCTGACACGCTCAGTGCCAGAGGTAAATAACGACGCGAACGATGAAGTGGATTGGCCTGAAAACATAGGTAACCTCGTTACAGAGTATGTATTGCACCAGTGATTACCTGAATTAATGTTTCAGGCAGATCGGTGCGCCATACAGGCCATAACAGCATGGCCCGTTTCACCTGATGAAAACGGGTTACCCGCAGGTAACAAGGTTAAAGGTATGACGTTAAATGCGCGCTCCCGGCCGGGCTGGCGTGCGTGGCGATCTTGCTCTAAGCGGCCCCTTTAGCGATGGCCTGCTTTATCTTAGCGCGCATTAGCGGCTGCTGTCTGGTGGCAAAAATCCGGAAAATGGCTGTAAAACGCGCAACCAGCGAAAACCATAGTCAGCCAGTAATCTCTCGCTGATTGCATCAGTATATGTCATCAATCACCTGACTTAATTTGCGTTATGTCACTTAATATCTGTCAGGCAGTACCAGGAAATATCTGGAAAAAATTCTGGCCCGGGCAAATATCGGTAAGATGTCCGATTCCTGTGCAGCAGCAGGCAACGCAAATTGCGCGTTAATTCCGCTGCACCGCCTGCTTTGATGCTAAACTTCGACGCTTTAACAGCGGATCAAAATAACGACTATGACTGCACTGGACGCCGCACAGCCAGCCAAACTGCATCAGCGTGTTAATTTCGGCACGCGCACTGTTTTCCTTATCGCCGGGTTGAGTATGTCTGCCTGGGCGCCGCTTGTGCCTTACGCCAGCCAGCGTCTGCAGCTGAGCGGAGCCTCCCTCGGCGGGCTTTTACTATGTCTGGGCATCGGTTCGCTGGCCGCTATGCCGGTGACGGGGGCGCTGATTGGTCGTTTTGGCTGCCGCCGGATTATGACCTGCTCTGCGCTGCTGATTCTGGCGGTGTTGCCGCTGCTTGCCACGCTGGATCATCTCTGGGCGATGGCGTTTACGCTGATGCTATTCGGCGCCGGACTCGGCATGCTGGATGTGGCGATGAACGTGCAGGCGGTTCACGTGGAAAAAGCGGCGGGCAAGCCGATGATGTCAGGCTTTCACGGCTTCTTCAGCCTCGGCGGCATTATCGGCGCCGGTGCGGTGAGTCTGCTGCTGGGTGCCGGGCTGACGCCGCTGCAGGCCATCGCGATTATGATGGTGCTGATCGCCGTGCTGCTCTGCTGCAGTCTGCCAACCCTGATGAGCGAGCGGCTGCGTCAGGCTGATGAACCCTGGCTGGTGATCCCGCGTGGCTGGGTCGCTTTTCTCGGCTGCCTCTGCTTTATTCTGTTCCTCGCCGAGGGTGCCGTGCTCGACTGGAGCGCCCTGCTCCTGCTGCAGAGCCCGGGCCTCAGCGTAGCCTATGCCGGACTGGGCTATGCGGTGTTTTCGGTTGCCATGACGATTGGCCGGCTGACCGGCGACAAAATCATTCAGCGCTTTGGCCGCTATCACGTCATGCTTACCGGCGCGCTGGCAGCCAGTGCAGGTATGACGCTGGCCGTGCTGGTCCCCTGGCCGCAAACCGCACTGCTGGCGTTTCTGCTGGTCGGATTCGGGCTGGCGAATACAGTGCCGATGCTGTTTAATGCCGCCGGTAACCAGCAGGCCATGCCTGTCAACCTGGCGATATCGGCCATGACAACGTTAGGCTATGCGGGTATTCTCTCAGGCCCGGCGTTAATCGGCTTTATTTCCCAGTGGCTCACACTAAGCGGTGCATTCCTGCTGATTGCTCTGATGCTGCTGGCTGTCGCCGCCAGCGCACGCCGGGTTACGCGTTGATTGCAGGATCCTGAGACTCACTATGCTTTATAAATTTCCACTGACTTCCGGTAACGTTACGCGTTTTGTTGTCGTGTTTAACCTGGTGCTGCTGCTGGCGCTGGGCGCCGTGGTGCACAATAGCGTCAGCGCCTGGATTGCCGAAAAGCGTTATGCCATGGCTGACCTGGCGCGTGATATGCAAAAACGCATCGACGCTTACCGCTTCGCCACCTGGCAGATTTACGAAAATCTCGCCACCAGTGCGGCCGGCTCTGCGCCAAACAGCACGCTGCAGGAGACCCGGCTGCGCCCGGATGTTTACTATCTGGAAAAAACGCGCCGCAAAACGGAAGCGCTGATTTTCGGTTCGCACGACGGCAGCACGCTGGATATGACTATGCGTATGTCCGGCTATCTCGATACTTTATGGGGTGCGGAAAACCCGGCGTGGTCGATGTATTTTCTGAACGGTCAGGATAATAGCCTGATCATGATCTCTACCCTGCCGCTGAAAGATATGGCAACGCGCTACAAAGAGAGCGCGCTAAATACGCTGGTCGACAGCCGCCGGGCTGAGATGCTGCAGCAGGCTAACGCCCTGGATGAGCGCGAGAGCTTCTCTCCACTGCGTCATTTTACCTGGCAGAACGATCACTACTTTACGCTGCGCACCACCTTTAACCAGCCGGGTCATCTGGCAACGGTGGTAGCTTTCGATCTGCCGGTTAACGATCTGGTGCCGCAGAACCTGCCGCTGGAGAATTTCCAGCTGCGTCAGGATGCGACCCCGGGCAGCAGCACTGATGACGGCAGCGACGGCACGACCAGCGTTACGCTGGTTAACCCGGATCTGGAGATCGCTGCCTCGCTGCCCAGCACGCCGCTGCAGCTGGTTTATCGCGTACCGCTGGTTAGCCTTGCGCTTGATATGCTGCATAACCTGATGTGGCCGCTGCTTATCAACCTGTTGCTCTTCCTGCTGTCGATTGCCGGCGTGACCCTGCTGCGTCAGCAGGCGCTGCGCCCGAATGAGAATCAGAGCGCAGAGCTCGATTCGCTGCGTATGCTGAACGAAGAGATCGTCGCCAGCCTGCCGGTCGGGCTGCTGGTGTATGACTTCGCCACTAACCGCACCCTGCTAAGTAATAAGATTGCCGATCACCTGCTGCCGCACCTGAACCTGCAGAAGATTATCAATATGTCCGATCAGCATCAGGGCGTGCTGCAGGCGACTATCAATAACGAAGTCTATGAGATCCGTCACGCACGCAGCGTGCTGTCGCCGCACACGCAGCTGTTTATGATGCGCGATCAGGATCGCGAACTGCTGGTTAATAAGAAGCTGCAGAAAGCACAGCAGGTACTGGACCGCAATCACCAGATGCGCCAGCAGCTGATGCAGCAGCTTGGCCATGCGCTGAACCGCCCGCTGCAGGATATGGTGACGCGGCTGGTGCAGCTCAGCCAGCGCAGTGACGATGAGAGCGTGCTGGATCTGCTGGATGAGAGCCAGCGGCTGGCCCGCCTGGTCGATGATATCGTGCTGCTGAACCGGCTGGAAGCGCATGACTGGTCGCCGGAAACCAGCCCGTTTAATCTGCAGGATCTGCTGGATGAGATTGCGCTGGAGAGCCTGCCGCTGCTGCGACGCAAGGGCCTGACGCTGGTGGTAAACAACCAGCTGGCGAATGATGAAATGCGCAGCGGCGATCGCCGCGCGCTGCGTAAGGTGCTGACCACCCTGATGCATTATGCGCTCACTACCACGCAATGGGGAAAAATCACGCTGGAAGTGAAAACGCCAGCGAACAAGCCTGATGTGCTGCAGCTGCAGCTGGTCGATACCGGTTCCGGGCTAACGGCGGATGAACTGACCAACGCCGATTTCCCCTATCTTGGTGAGACGTCGCAGGATCGTTTTGGTCAGGCCTCCGGAATGGCCTTTTTCCTCTGTAAACAGCTCTGCAAGCAGATGGGCGGCCAGTTAGACATTATCGCTAAACCCGATATCGGCACGCGCTATAACATCCAGCTGCCGCTGACGCTGCAGCTGCTGCTGGAGGAGCAGGAAGAAAAATTACTGGAGGGCGTGACCGCTCTGGTCGATATAGCAGTGGAGGATGTACAGAAAATCGTCTGTCGTCATCTGGAGAACTGGGGCGCTAAGTGCCTGACCTCAGATGAACGGCTCTCGGGTCAGGAGCATGATGTCCTGATCACGGACGACCCTGAACGTCTCAGCGGCTGGGCATTACTGCTGGCGGGCGATGAGCTGGGGCATCACGCCCTGAACGACAGACAGTATCGCGTGAATTATAACCTCAGCAACGCCCTGCTTGACGCACTGCTGGCCCTGATTGAAAAGCAGCTGGCCAGTGATTTGATGGAGGAGAGTGAAGAAAATGAGGCTGGCACACCGCTGTTAAGCGGCGGCTATTTCCAGCTGTTTACCGAGACAGTACCGCCTGATGTCAGGAGACTGTATACTGAAGCGTCGGATAGCGACTATCCTTCTCTTGCTCAGACAGCGCATCGCCTGAAAGGCGTTTTTGCCATGCTCAATTTGCTGCCGGGTAAACAGCTTTGTGAAGCGTTAGAACAGCACATTAAAATGTGCGACGATTTAACCATTAAAAATACCACCAGTGAAATTGACGCCTATGTCAATCAACTGCTGCAGCAAGGTAACCAATAAGATGAATAACCTGAACGTAATTATTGCCGACGACCATCCCATTGTTCTGTTTGGTATCCGTAAGTCTCTGGAACAGATTGAATGGGTTAACGTAGTAGGTGAGTTTGAAGACTCCACAGCACTGATCAACAGCCTCTCCAAGCTGGACGCGAATGTTCTGATCACCGATCTCTCAATGCCTGGCGAGAAGTATGGCGACGGCATTACCCTGATCAAATACATCAAGCGTCACTATCCCGATCTTTCGATCATTGTTCTGACCATGAATAACAATCCGGCGATCCTGAGCGCCGTTCTGGATCTCGATATTGAAGGGATTGTGCTGAAACAGGGCGCTCCGACCGATCTGCCAAAAGCGCTGGCCGCACTGCAGAAAGGCAAAAAATATACGCCGGAAAGCGTTGCCAAACTGCTGGAGAAGATCAGCGCAGGTGGTTACGGTGACAAGCGTCTGTCGCCGAAAGAGAGTGAAGTACTGCGTCTCTTTGCTGAAGGTTTCCTCGTCACTGAGATTGCCAAGAAGCTGAACCGCAGTATCAAAACCATCAGCAGCCAGAAGAAATCAGCCATGATGAAGCTGGGTGTGGATAACGATATCGCACTGCTGAACTACCTCTCCTCGGTCAGCGCCACGCAGATCGACAAAGATTAATCTTTGCAGGCGGCCCGCAGGCCGCCCGTTCGTTTAATCCCCTGCCCTACGCCTGACGACCGGTACGCACGCGGGCAGCGTAGCGCGCCAGAGTGACTTTCAGCTCATCCAGCGTCACCGGTTTCGACAGGCAGTTATCCATACCGGCATCCATACAGCGCTGCTTCTCTTCCGCCAGCGCGTTCGCCGTTACGCCAATCACCGGGAACACGTGCCCCAGCTGGCGCAGCCGCTGCGTCAGGCGATAACCATCCATATTCGGCATGTTTACGTCGCTCAGTACGATGTCGATATGATTGCGACTCAGCACGTTAAGCGCATCAACGCCATCCTGCGCCGTTTTGGTCTGATAGCCCAGCGTACCGAGCTGCTCCGACAGCAGCATACGGTTGATGGGATGATCATCCACAATCAGAATCATAATATCTTCATTGCTGCTCGCATTCTCTGCCGCAGGCGGCGGCAGCGGCGTGGTGGTATCACTGTCAATCGTGATGCGATAGATACGACCCAGCAGCAGCGGCAGGTCGTGCAGCGTTGCGCTGCTCTGCACCCAGACGCCCGGCGAGCGCTCCTGCGGCATATCGATATGCTCACCGCAGATCAGAATGCGCGCGCGCACCGCCTGCGCCAGTGAATCGTCGTGATCGCTTATCACCACATCATCGCTTTCTGCCTGTCCCTGCCAGGCTGCCGCTTTCAGTCCCTGCTGCTGCAGCAGGCGCAGCAGAAACGCAGCGAGATAGTCGTTGCGCAGGTCAAGCCAGATCGCTTTCTCCTGCAGGCCATCCAGCAGCGGCGGCGCCGGCTGCTGCCCGGCGTAGATCGGAATACGTACGATAAACTGGCTGCCCATTCCCGGTTCAGAATCGACCTCAATATCGCCATCCATCATGTTGATCAGTTTTTCGCAGATTGCGAGTCCCAGCCCGGTGCCCTGGAAGTTGCGCTGCACGCCGGAGCCAACCTGGAAGAAAGGATCGAACAGCCGCGTCACCTCTCTGGCAGGAATGCCGACCCCGGTATCGCGCACGCGGAAGGCAAGATAGCCCTCTTTAACGTAGGCGTGCAGAATAATGCAACCGGTATGGGTAAATTTGATGGCGTTATTAAGCAGGTTGGAGATCACCTGCTGCAGCCGCAGCGGATCGCCATCCAGCGCCAGCGGCACGTTGTTTTCCATAAAGACATAGAGCGTAAGACGCTTGCGCACCACCAGCGATAAATAGTTGCTGGTGATATGGTTAATCACTTCGCGCGGTGAGAAAGGACGCGGCTCAATTTTCAGCTGCTCTGACTCTATCTTCGAGAAGTCGAGAATGTCGCTGATAATTTTCAGCAGCAGGCTGGAGGAGTTGTTCATGGCGGTGACCAGCGACTCCACCCCTTTGGGCAGGCTTTTGGTCTGCAGCAGATCGAGGTTACCGATGATGCCGTAAAGTGGCGTGCGCAGTTCATGACTGACGGTTGCGAGGAACATCGATTTCGACTGGCTCGCCTGTTCAGCGGCGTGCGCCATCTCCTGCAGCGACTGCTCCATACGTACGCGGGATGAGACATCAACCAGCACGCAGATGGCCACATTTTCATTGCGGTAGCGCGAATGCACAAAGCTGATCTGCAGGTTGGTATTGCTGCCGGTCAGCACATCAACAAAATTCACCTGCTGGCCGCTGATAATTTCATTAAGCCGCTGGCGATCCTCCTGCGTCAGCAGCGTAAGATAGTTGTGCGCCAGTTCGTTGCTCAGAATATTGGTGCCATCGCTGGTGCGCAGAATGCAAATCCCTACCGGTGCCGACGCGACAATTTTCCGGTTGAACTGCTCATGCTCCTCCAGCCGGTGCGCGTTATCTTCCGCCGGCAGGAACATGCGGCGCTCAAATATCCACGCCAGAGTAAAAAGCACAATCGCACTGAAGATGTTAAGCAGCAGCGCGTTAAGCAGCAGCAGCCGCAGCTGATCCACCATTACCGACGTGGGCAGAGACCAGATGATATTCAGATCTGACGGCGGCAGCGGCTTTTTCAGCACCAGCTGGCGGTAGCTGTCGAGGTAGCCAAACCAGGTGCTCTCATCGGGCAGATCGTCCAGCGCGTAACCGGGTCCGCTGCGGCGGCTGCTTAGCAGCGGGCGGTAATTTTCATCGGTAATGGTCGCCACCAGCGGCAGTCCGCCGGGCTGAACAAATTCATCCAGCCGGATATTCTGCTCAACGCCCAGCAGCGCCTGAAGTTTGTTGGCGACGTAAACCGGGACGACCATATAGAAGTTGCCGCTTCCGGGCTGCGTGCTGTCGGTGATCCAGTACATCGGATTGCGCCGATCTTCCTCATTGCTGTTGCGATAGTGCAGCACATGTTCGCGCAGCGCCTTCATGCTGCGTTCCCGATCTAACGGATTGCTGCTGCCAATGGTGAAATCAGCCAGGCACTGGCTCTCACCGCCGATAAAAAACACGCGATTCAGCTCATAGGCCGCAGCAAAATTGCTTTTCCAGTAGTTGATATAGTAGCTGAGCGAGTCGAGCGAGTTGCGCCAGGTGTTGCTCATTGAGGTGCAGTCACCGTCGGAAAAGAGCGGCGTAAACTGCGGCAGCGTGCTTTTACCGGCGGGCATGGCGTTGAGCATGTCCAGCCCGTTAGCGCTGCTGCTAAGACGATTTTCCGTGATGTACTTCAGTTCCCGCATGACGTCAGCCGAGTGCCGGACGTACCACTCTGCTTTACCATAATTCGTCGCAAACTCCTGGCGTATTCCGTTCTCTTTTTCATGCAGCACATTGATGATGTAGAAGGTGGTCAGCAATGCACCCAGCGACCAGAGCAGCAGCGCCAGCGCCCGGAAAAGATAGCGCGAGATACGAAGCGTGGTGCGAAAGGAGACGAGATATTTCAAGAGAGGCTCACTGGCGGTAACGGTTAACAGGACCCAAAAAGGTGCACATACACTAGCTTTATCGCTGCGAAAAAGCCAGTTGGTGCAGAGGTGCGGGGCGAAAACTCAGATAATAAAACGGCAGGTCGGTTGCCCTGACCTGCCGCTGATAAGGTGCTTCAGACGATTATGCGTCGTCTTCTGCGTCCGGTGCCTCGTCATCGCTGTCGACTTCCGGCGCGATATCCTCTTCGCCTTCCGCCACGCTGCCGTCGATGGCATCCAGCTCCTCTTCTTCAACCGGCTCCGCCACGCGCTGCAGGCCAACCACGTTCTCATCTTCCGCGGTGCGGATCAGGATCACGCCCTGCGTGTTACGGCCGACCACGCTGACTTCCGATACGCGGGTGCGTACCAGCGTGCCGGCATCGGTGATCATCATAATCTGATCGCCGTCTACCACCTGTACCGCACCGATAACCGGTCCGTTACGCTCGGTAACTTTGATCGAGATAACGCCCTGAGTGGCACGCGATTTCGTCGGATACTCGCTGTTAGCCGTACGCTTACCGTAACCATTCTGCGTAACGGTGAGGATCGCGCCCTCTTCGCGCGGCACAATCAGCGACACCACTTTATCGTTCTCTGCCAGCCTGATACCGCGCACGCCTGAGGCTGAACGCCCCATGGCACGCACTGCACTCTCAGCAAAGCGCACAACTTTACCGCCAGCGGAGAAGAGCATCGCTTCATCATTGCCGTTGGTCAGCGCTACGCCAATCAGCTCATCATCTTCACGCAGGTTGATGGCGATAATGCCGGCGCTGCGCGGACGACTGAACTCCTGCAGCGCGGTTTTCTTCACCGTGCCGCTGGCCGTCGCCATAAAGATATTGAAGCCTTCGGTATACTCACGCACCGGCAGAATAGCGGTAATGCGCTCGTTAGCTTCCAGCGGCAGCAGGTTGACGATAGGACGCCCGCGTGCGCCACGGCTCGCTTCCGGCAGCTGATAAACCTTCATCCAGTAGAGACGACCCCGGCTGGAGAAGCAGAGAATCGTGTCGTGGGTATTAGCTACCAGCAGGCGATCAATGAAGTCCTCTTCTTTGATACGTGCGGCTGATTTACCCTTGCCGCCGCGGCGCTGCGCTTCATAATCTGACAGCGGCTGATACTTAACGTAGCCCTGGTGCGACAGGGTGACGACCACATCTTCCTGGTTGATCAGATCTTCGATATTGATATCCGCGCTGTTGGCGGTGATCTCAGTACGGCGCGCATCGCCAAACTGATCGCGCATCGCTTCCAGCTCTTCGCGGATCACTTCCATCAGGCGGTCAGCACTCTGCAGAATGTGAATCAGCCCGGCAATCTGCTCCAGCAGCTCTTTGTACTCATCAAGCAGTTTCTCATGCTCAAGGCCGGTCAGTTTCTGCAGACGCAGATCCAGAATCGCCTGAGCCTGCTGCTCGGTAAGATAGTAGCGGCCATCGCGAATACCAAATTCAGGCTCCAGCCACTCCGGCCGCGCAGCGTCATCGCCGGCACGCTCAAGCATGGCGGCAACATTGCCGAGATCCCACGCCTGTGCCAGCAGAGCGCCCTTCGCTTCTGCTGGCGTCGGCGCGCGACGGATCTGCTCGATAATCGGATCGATATTCGCCAGCGCAATCGCCAGACCTTCAAGGATATGGGCACGATCGCGCGCTTTGCGCAGTTCGAAGATGGTGCGACGCGTCACCACTTCGCGACGGTGGCGCACAAAGGCTTCGATGATATCTTTCAGCGGCATGATCTTCGGCTGACCCTGATGCAGAGCCACCATGTTGATGCCGAAAGAGACCTGCAGCTGCGTCAGCGAATAGAGGTTGTTCAGAACCACTTCACCCACGGCGTCGCGTTTGACTTCAATGACAATGCGCATACCGTCTTTATCAGACTCATCGCGCAGCCCGCTGATCCCTTCAACGCGCTTCTCTTTAACCAGCTCGGCAATTTTTTCAATCAGGCGCGCTTTGTTAACCTGATACGGGATCTCATTGACAATAATGGTTTCGCGACCGGTTTTGGCATCGGTTTCGATTTCGCCACGCGCGCGAATGTAGATTTTACCGCGCCCGGTACGATAGGCCTCTTCAATACCACGACGGCCATTGATAAAGGCTGCGGTCGGGAAGTCCGGACCGGTGATGTGCTCCATCAGCCCTTCTACGCTGATGTTTTCATCATCGATAAAGGCGAGGCAGCCGTTGATCACTTCAGTCAGGTTATGCGGCGGAATGTTAGTTGCCATTCCCACGGCGATACCGGAGGAGCCGTTTACCAGCAGGTTAGGAATTTTGGTTGGCAGCACTTCCGGGATCTGCTCGGTGCCGTCGTAGTTTGGCACAAAGTCGACCGTCTCTTTTTCCAGATCGGCCAGAAGCTCAGAGGAGATCTTCGCCATACGGACTTCGGTATAACGCATCGCTGCGGCGGAGTCGCCATCAACGGAACCGAAGTTACCCTGACCGTCAACCAACATATAGCGCAGGGAGAACGGCTGGGCCATACGGACAATACTTTCGTATACAGCAGAGTCACCGTGCGGGTGATACTTACCGATAACGTCACCTACCACACGGGCAGATTTCTTATAGGCTTTATTCCAGTCGTTACCCAGTTCGCTCATGGCGTAAAGCACGCGGCGATGCACCGGCTTCAGGCCATCACGGACATCGGGTAAGGCTCGGCCAACAATGACCGACATGGCGTAATCGAGGTAGGAGTTTTTCAGCTCTTCTTCGATATTGACCGGTGTAATTTCTCTCGCAAGGTCGCTCATGGAGCCGCTATCCCTCTACTTAATCCCGGATTTTAAAGGTGCGAAAGTATATCACATTGCTTACGTACGGTGAACGTAAAGCGGGGTTTTCTGGCGCTTTTCGTTCACGCTGAGAGATGCCACCTGACGTTTAAGCGTTTATACTCAGAAGATATTTTGCCAGGAGTCGTTATTCAATGAGTGAACAACCGCAGGAAAGCCGTCAGAACGTCGATCACAGCGAGATTGCCAAGTTTGAAGCGGTCGCTTCGCGCTGGTGGGATCTGGAGGGTGAATTTAAGCCGCTGCACCGTATTAACCCGCTGCGTCTGGGCTGGATTGCGCAGCACAGCAACGGCCTGTTTGGTAAAAAAGTGCTCGATGTCGGCTGCGGCGGCGGCATTCTGGCAGAGAGCATGGCGCGTGAAGGCGCAGACGTAACCGGGCTGGATATGGGCGCGGAACCGCTGGCAGTCGCGCGTCTGCATGCTGAAGAGAACGGCGTCAGCGTCGATTATATTCAGCAGACGGTAGAGGATCATGCGAACAGCCATGCTGGCCAGTATGACGTAGTGACCTGCATGGAGATGCTGGAGCACGTACCCGATCCGCGCTCGGTTGTTATGGCCTGCGCCCGTCTGGTAAAACCAGGTGGTGAGGTCTTTTTCTCCACGATAAACCGCAATCCTAAAGCCTGGCTGCTGGCAATCTTCGGCGCCGAATATGTGCTGCGCATGCTGCCGCGCGGTACGCATGACGCCAAAAAATTTATCCGCCCGGCTGAATTACTGGACTGGGTAGACGAAACCACACTGCGCGAACGCCACATGATTGGCCTGCACTATAATCCGCTGACCAACAAGTTCCGTCTCGGACCAGGTGTGGACGTGAACTATATGATTCATACCCACGCTCAGGCTGATGTCGCAGGCGAAACACGCTGATAACAGAGGCCCGCTCTGCGGAGCGCGCCTCTCTTCTTCATCCCCGCTAGCCGATCTTCTCCGTTTCGTCTCTGCCTTAATGACGGGTTCCGCGCCTTTGATTGAGATTTACGCGCTCAGTCATACTATTAAAAAAAAGTATGAAGCCGTTGACAGCTAACCCAGGCCTTATGCCACGCGGATCCAGGATTTTTCCCGGCTACCAGGACTGATTCTTTGCCAAAAATCAACTCTTGTTAAGCAAAGAATGCTGACTAAAATACTCACCATATAGTTAGTAAAACTTCCCGAACCCCCTATATATAGTGTTTATCCACAGGCTTACTCACAGCGAGCGGCTTGTGCATAGACCTTGTGAATAGTTAGGGGATAATTTCCTATTTCATGGACAGGTAAACACGCGACATGAACCAAAGTCTGCTCGTCACCAAACGCGATGGCCGTCAGGAACGCATTGATCTCGATAAAATTCACCGTGTACTCGACTGGGCGGCTGAAGGGCTGAACAATGTTTCAGTTTCTCAGGTTGAACTGCGCTCCCACATTCAGTTTTATGATGGCATCAGAACCTCTGATATCCATGAAACCATCATCAAAGCCGCAGCCGATCTGATTTCGCGCGATGCGCCAGATTACCAGTATCTGGCAGCACGTCTGGCTATCTTCCATCTGCGTAAAAAAGCCTATGGCCAGTTTGAGCCACCGAAGCTTTACGATCAGGTCGTGAAAATGGTGGAGCTGGGCAAATATGACCGCCACCTGCTGGAAGATTACAGCACCGAAGAGTTTGAGCTGATGGACAGCTACATCGATCACTGGCGCGATATGAACTTCTCTTACGCTGCGGTTAAGCAGCTGGAAGGAAAATATCTGGTGCAGAACCGCGTCAGCGGTGAGATCTATGAGAGCGCGCAGTTCCTGTATATCCTGGTCGCAGCCTGCCTGTTCTCAAACTATCCACGCGATACGCGCATGAGCTACATCAAGCGCTTTTATGACGCGATCTCCACCTTCAAGATCTCGCTGCCAACGCCAATCATGTCTGGCGTGCGCACCCCGACCCGTCAGTTCAGCTCCTGCGTTCTGATTGAGTGCGGCGACAGCCTGGACTCTATCAACGCCACCTCCAGCGCTATCGTGAAATATGTGTCACAGCGCGCCGGCATCGGTATTAACGCAGGCCGTATTCGTGCGCTGGGCAGCCCGATCCGCGGCGGCGAAGCGTTTCATACCGGCTGTATCCCGTTCTATAAGCATTTCCAGACGGCGGTGAAATCGTGCTCTCAGGGCGGCGTGCGCGGCGGTGCAGCGACGCTGTTCTACCCGATGTGGCATCTGGAAGTGGAAAGCCTGCTGGTGCTGAAAAACAACCGTGGCGTGGAAGGTAACCGCGTGCGCCACATGGACTACGGCGTTCAGATCAACAAGCTGATGTATACCCGCCTGCTGAAAGGCGAAGATATCACCCTGTTCAGCCCGTCAGATGTCCCGGGCCTGTATGATGCGTTCTTCGCCGATCAGGAGGAGTTTGAACGTCTCTACACCAAATATGAGAAAGATGAGAGCATCCGTAAGCAGCGCGTAAAAGCGGTCGATCTCTTCTCGCTGATGATGCAGGAGCGCGCCTCAACCGGTCGTATCTACATCCAGAACGTCGATCACTGCAATACCCATAGCCCGTTTGACCCGGCGATTGCGCCAGTGCGTCAGTCTAACCTCTGCCTTGAGATTGCGCTGCCAACCAAGCCGCTTGAGGATGTGAATGATGAGAACGGCGAAATTGCGCTCTGTACGCTTTCCGCCTTCAACCTCGGTGCCATCAACAGCCTCGACGACCTCGAAGAGCTGGCGGTGCTGGCGGTTCGCGCGCTCGATGCGCTGCTTGATTATCAGGACTATCCGATTCCGGCAGCACAGCGTGGTGCCATGGGTCGCCGTACGCTGGGTATTGGCGTCATTAACTACGCTTACTACCTGGCGAAGCACGGCGTACGCTACTCTGACGGCAGCGCTAACAATCTGACGCACAAAACCTTTGAGGCTATTCAGTACTATCTGCTGAAAGCATCAAATGAGCTGGCAAAAGAGCAAGGCGCCTGCCCGTGGTTTAAAGAGACGACCTATTCACAGGGTATTCTGCCGATTGATACCTATAAAAAGGATCTGGACGCCGTCTGCAATGAGCCGCTGCATCTCGACTGGGAAGCGCTGCGTGAATCGATCACCACGCACGGCCTGCGTAACTCCACGCTCTCTGCCCTGATGCCGTCAGAGACCTCTTCGCAGATCTCTAACGCCACTAACGGTATTGAACCGCCGCGCGGCCACATCAGTATTAAAGCGTCTAAAGATGGCATCCTGCGTCAGGTGGTACCGGAGTATGAGCGTCTGAAAGATCAGTATGAGCTGCTGTGGGAAATGCCTTCTAATGATGGTTATCTGCAGCTGGTCGGCGTGATGCAGAAGTTTATCGATCAGGCGATCTCCTCAAACACGAACTACGATCCGGGCCGCTTTGCCAACGGTAAAGTACCGATGAAACAGCTGCTGAAAGATCTGCTTACCGCCTATAAGTTTGGTGTGAAGACGCTCTACTATCAAAACACCCGCGACGGCGCAGAAGATGCACAGGACGATCTGGCCCCGTCAATTCAGGATGATGGCTGCGAAAGCGGCGCCTGCAAAATCTGACCGGCGACGCGTACTTATGTCAGGGCTGGCGCTGCCAGCCCGCTTCACTTTTTGGACTTAGTCATGGCTTATACTACTTTTTCACAGAATAAAAACGATCAGCTGAAAGAGCCGATGTTCTTCGGCCAGTCCGTGAACGTGGCGCGTTTCGATCAGCAGAAATATGACATTTTTGAAAAGCTGATTGAGAAGCAGCTCTCTTTCTTCTGGCGTCCGGAAGAGGTCGACGTCTCACGCGATCGCATCGACTACCAGGCACTGCCGGATCACGAAAAGCATATCTTCATCAGCAACCTGAAGTATCAGACGCTGCTCGACTCTATCCAGGGCCGCAGCCCGAACGTCGCGCTGCTGCCGCTGATCTCTATCCCGGAGCTGGAAACCTGGATTGAGACCTGGGCGTTTTCTGAGACCATTCACTCACGCTCTTACACCCATATTATCCGCAACATCGTCAACGATCCGTCGCTGGTGTTTGATGATATCGTCACCAACGAGCAGATTCTGGCGCGCGCGCAGGATATCTCAAAGTACTACGACGATCTGATTGAGATGACCAACTACTGGCATCTGCTGGGCGAAGGCACGCATCAGGTTGCCGGTAAATCAGTCACCGTCAGCCTGCGCGCGCTGAAAAAGCAGCTCTATATCTGTCTGATGAGCGTTAACGCGCTGGAAGCGATTCGCTTTTACGTCAGCTTCGCCTGCTCATTCGCTTTTGCCGAACGTGAACTGATGGAAGGCAACGCCAAAATCATCAAGCTGATCGCGCGCGATGAAGCGCTGCACCTGACCGGCACCCAGCATATGCTGAACCTGCTGCGCAGCGGTGAAGACGATCCGGAGATGAAAGAGATTGCTGCCGAGTGCCGTGAAGAGTGCTTCGAGCTGTTTAAGAAGGCGGCACTGCAGGAGAAAGAGTGGGCAGAGTATCTGTTCAGCGGCGGCTCGATGATTGGTCTGAATAAAGATATTCTGTGCCAGTACATTGAGTACATCACCAATATCCGTATGCAGGCGGTGGGTCTCGATCTGCCCTTCCAGACCCGCTCCAACCCGATTCCATGGATCAACTCCTGGCTGGTGTCTGATAACGTGCAGGTAGCACCGCAGGAAGTGGAAGTCAGCTCCTATCTGGTGGGTCAGATTGACTCTGAAGTAGGCGAAGACGACTTCAACGATTTCCAGCTCTGAGCATGAGCCGCGCTGTTGTTATCCTGCGCAGTTCAGGCTCCCGCCTGGAGTGCGCAGATGAACATCCTAATCTGCTGACCACGCTTGAGGCACATAATCTCTGCGTGGAGTTTCAGTGCCGTGAAGGCTACTGCGGCTCCTGCCGTATGCGCCTGGTACGGGGCGAAGTCGATTACGCTGAAACCCCGCTGGCTTTTATTCAGCAGGGTGAAATCCTGCCCTGCTGCTGTAAAGCGCGCGGCGAGATTGAGATTGAGCTGTAACCGCCATTTCTGCTGATAGATTTCCCTGCTATTAGCTTCAGGTAAGTCGTCAGAGACGTTGCCCCTTGCTGCACCGGCATGAATCCATCCCTGGAGCCTGCCGCCGCGCCGTCCTGGCGCGGAGGCTGCTGCAAGCGGCAACGTCTCTCACGCCCCTGAGGCATATTTATTGCTGCCAGCAAACTTCAGCTTACCGCAGCACCAGCGTTGAGGGGCTGAGGGGATGTTAAGCTAAGCCGGACGTCACGCGGCATGGATGCCGCGTGCCGAGGCCCGCAGGGATGCGGGTTTTGCCGATCCGGGCGTGCTTAACACCCCCTCTGCCCATGCTGATGCTCGCTGCATAAAATATTTAATGCTTTACCGTTTCCAGGATGTCGATCCAGCCGTGTCCGGTTGAAACTTCGCTGCCGTGCAGCCAGCGACGCAGCATGTTCATTGCCATCATCGCCACCACTTTCTGCCGGGTTTCCTGATTATGGCGGCCGTGTGAAAACTTCACCCGCTGTCCCCAGCCCGCTTCCGGCGTCTGCAGCGCAATCGCGATTTCTCCTTCGGCCAGCTCACCGACAGAGAGCGCCAGAGCGCTGCCCTGCTCTGCCGCCAGCATGCGTGTTCGCTCAACCTGTGCTTCAAGTGTTTCTGCCTGCGGCGCCAGAATCTCGCCAGCACTTAGCGGCACGCCCGCGGCGGCCAGCTGCCAGTGCAGAAAGCCGGCGGTATACTGCTCACTGGTGGCGAGGTAAAACTTACGCTGCTGCAGCTCACGCGCCAGCAGCGCGGGCAGCCCTTCGGTGCCTTCGAAAATCGTACATTCGGCCAGCAGCAGCTTTACCTGCTGCCAGACCTGCTCCATCGCCACGCGCGCACTGGCAGGCCCGGTAAGCTTGATTTCGATAATCGGCATTGAAGAGCGGTAACCCATTACCACCCCTTCAGGCAGCGCCAGCGGCTCCAGCTCAGCCGCAATATCACTCTCGCCGCGACCAAAGGTCGTCAGGCGCAGGCAGAGCGGGGGTTCAGGCAGGGTAAAACGTGCTTTCAGGCGCGGAATAATCTCCTGCTCCACCATCACTTTGAATTCTGACGGCACGCCCGGCGTAAAGAAAATCCAGCAGCGGTTGAGCTGGAGTGCGAAACCACAGGCGGTACCCACCGGGTTATCGATAAGCGTGGCGTTAGCCGGGATTTCAGCCTGTTTGCGATTGCTGGCGGCCATCACGCGACCGCGACTGGCAAACCAGGCTTCCATTTTTGCCAGCCATTCTGTCTGCAGCACCAGCTCGCAACCGCTGGCGGCCGCGGCGGCCTGCGCGCTCAAATCATCAGAGGTCGGCCCCAGTCCCCCGTTAACAATCAGCACATCTGCCACCTGGCTACGGCTCTGTAATGCATCAATCAGCGACGGCATTGCATCACCCACGGTCATGCGGCTGGTCATCGGCAGGCCATGCTGAAACAGCACGTCCGCCAGCCAGGCGGCGTTGGTATCCACAATTTGTCCATGCAGCACTTCATCGCCCGTGGCGAGCATCTCAACACGTATCACGTTGCATTCTCCTTGTCCTGGTTACGCTTTACTGTAGAAAGCAGGCGAGGTAAACACAATCATCAGGAAGGGAAATCGGGAAAGAGATCGTAAATAGCGAAGAAAGTATGGCAGGCGAAGCCGGGCGCAGCGTTGCGCGCGCCCGGCAGCGTATTAACGACGGGCCAGCAGTAAACCTACAAACAGGCCTGCAGCGGCGCCAATACCCACGCCCTGCCACGGTTTTTCATGCACGTAATCATCGGCACGATAGGCCGCCTGTTTGGCACGATAGTAGTAGCTGTCCGAAGCCTGACTGACGCGGCTCTTCACATCTTCCAGCGCCTGCTCAGCTTTTTGTTTGAGTTCAATATACTTCTGATCGGCCGGATCGCCGGACGCGCGCAGCACTTCTTCAAGCGTTTCAGTTAACAGCGCCAGATCGTCGTCAATACCTGATTCATAACGGTTATCAAATTGGTCTGAAGATGACATTATGCGGTTCCTCCGTGTTCATAACGTGTCGATTAACTATAGCCATAAATCATAACTTTGCTGGCCGAAATTGCGTCTGTGCGCTCCGTAAAAACGTGACGGCTTTGTAAAAACAGGCCGGATCCCCCTGAGCGACAGAGAATCTGCTTCGTTTATTTGATTAATCTGATAAATTTTCCGGCGAGTGAATTTTTTGATTGCGCCACTGTCGTAACCCCCTGTAGCCCGACGCTAACCGTCTGGAAACAGACACAATACACCCGAGCAGCTAAGGATTAGAATTCCGGCATGAATCGTAGAAAATTTGTGAAAGCGTCCGTCGCTCTGTCAGCCCTGAGTGGCATGACCGGGCTCTCCTCGCTGTTTGCGCAATCTGCATGGGCCGATGACGGCATCGCCGACGGCAAAGCCGTGCGCTTCGATTTTGATGTATTGAAACAGAAGGCCGCCGCGCTGGCGAAAAAGCCCTGGGGCGGTGCGCCCGGTGCGCTGCCTGACACGCTGGCGACCCTTACGCCGCAAGCGTACAACGAAATTCAGTATGACGCTCAGCACTCGCTGTGGAACAACGTCGCCGATCGCGAGCTGGACGTGCAGTTTTTCCACGTCGGCATGGGATTTAAACGGCGTATCCGCATGTTCTCTGTTGATGCGGCCAGCCGCGAAGCACGGGAAATCCACTTTCGCCCGGAGCTGTTTAAGTATCATGACGCCGGCGTCGACACGCAGCAGCTGGCGGGTAAAAACGATCTCGGCTTTGCCGGTTTCCGCGCGTTTAAAAAGCCGGAGCTGGCGCGGCGTGATATCGTCTCTTTCCTCGGGGCCAGCTACTTCCGCGCCGTGGATGAAACCTATCAGTATGGCCTCTCCGCCCGCGGCGTTGCTGTTAACACGTTCAGCAACGGTCAGGAGGAGTTTCCTGATTTCACCGCGTTCTGGTTTGAAACGCCAAAAGCAGACGACACTACCTTTGTCGTGTATGCCCTGCTGGATGGTGCCAGCCTGACCGGTGCCTACAAATTCACCATTCACTGTGAAGAGAAACGCGTGGTGATGGAAGTGGAAAACCACCTCTATACACGTAAAGCGATTCGTCAGCTCGGCATTGCGCCGATGACCAGTATGTTCAGCTGCGGTACCAACGAACGCCGCATGTGCAACACCTACCATCCGCAGATCCATGACTCCGATCGCCTGGCGATGTGGAGCGGCAGCGGTGAATGGATCGCCCGTCCGCTTAATAACCCGCAGCGCCTGCAGTTCAACGCCTATAAAGATGAAAACCCGCGCGGCTTTGGTCTGCTGCAGCTGGATCACGACTTTAAAAATTATCAGGATGTGATCGGCTGGTACGACAAACGCCCGAGCCTGTGGGTCGAGCCAACCGGCAAATGGGGTAAAGGCGCGATTAATCTGATGGAGATCCCTACCACCGGGGAAACGCTGGATAACGTGGTCTGCTTCTGGCAGCCAGAGGAGCCGATTCAGGCGGGCAGCGAGCTGAACTTTGGCTATAAGCTCTACTGGAGCCAGCTGCCGCCGGTGCGCAGCGATCTGGCGCGCGTGGATGCGACCCGTACCGGCATTGGCGGTTTTCCCGAAGGCTGGGCGCCGGGTGAACATTTCCCGGAGACCTGGTGCCGCCGCTTTGCCGTAGATTTCATTGATGGCGACCTGAAAGCAGCCGCTGCCAGGGGCATTGAGCCGGTCATTACCGTTTCATCAGGCACGTTCAAACAGGTAGAGATCCTCTACGTTGAACCGATTAACGGTTATCGCATTCTGTTTGACTGGTATCCGAACAGCGATGCGACCACGCCTGTGGAGATGCGCCTGTTCCTGCGCACCAAAGATGAGACGCTGAGCGAAACCTGGCTCTACCAGTATTTTCCGCCACCGCCCGATCAGCGTAAATATACCGATGACCGGCAGATGACGCCGGGCTGATAACGATAACGGCGAGGCTTCCCTCGCCGTTATATTTTCTGCATGCCGATATGCGGAATCTCATCTTCAAGGTAAACAGCAGTGACCGCCTGAAAACCGAGCCGGCCATAAAACCCCTCAAGGTGCGCCTGCGCCGACAGATAAATTGCCTGCCCGGGCCAGTGCGTTTCACAGCTGTTCAGCACCTGTTCCATCAGCCGGTAGCCCAGCTTCAGCCCGCGCGCCTCTTCAGAGACAATCACCCGCCCCACAACGACTGCCTTATCCGGCTGCGCGGGTGTCAGTATGCGCGCGCAGGCCAGCAGCTTCCCTTCAAGAAAACCGAGGATATGACGGTTTTCTGCAGCCAGATCCTGGCCATCCAGATCCTGATAGGGGCACTGCTGCTCCACAATAAAAACCCGGTTACGCAGCGCCAGCAGCGTATAGAGTTGCTGTGCCGTCAGTTCCTGGTGGTGGCAATCAAGCCATGCTATTTCCACAGATATCCTCCTCTTCAAATGACAATATTCTGAGACTACTCCGCCGGCCGAAGTAACACCATGATGGTAGCGGCCATCGATACAGATAAAAAAAATCAGGCCCGGAGGCCTGATTTTCGTCAGCAGAATGCATCGTTACATCAGCGGTTGCGCCATCTGCACCAGCCTGATGAGCGGCTGCGGATAAACACCCAGCAGCAGCACCAGAATGGCGGAGATCAGGACAACCACACCACCCGCGGTAAACGCCCAGTTAGCAGGCGTATCACGCGTATGCAGCTCTGGCGGGGTGAGATAGAGGCTCACCGTTACGCGCAGATAGTAGTACAGGCCGATGGCGCTGCCGGCAACGACTGCAGCAGTCAGCCACCAGAGATGCGCATTCACACCGGATGCGATAACGTAAAACTTACCGATAAAGCCCAGCGTCATCGGAATACCCGCCAGCGACAGCATCATCACCGTCATGACCGCTGAGAGTACCGGACGATGCCAGAACAGGCCGCGATAGGAATAGAGCGAGTCAGCATCCGGACCGCGATACGGGCTGGACATCAGGCTGACCACGCCAAACGCACCCAGGCTACTGAACAGATAACCCGCCAGGTAGACGCCAGCCGTTTCCAGCGACAGCTGATGCGTTTTCACCGCAATCAGCGCGACCAGCAGATAGCCGAGATGAGCGATAGAGGAGTAGCCGAGCAGACGCTTAATGTTGCTCTGCGAAATCGCCATCAGGTTACCCACCAGGATAGAGACAAAGGCGATAATCCCCAGCACGGTGCGTACCGCTTCGCTGTCGGTCAGCGGCGCGTACATAAACAGGCGCATAATGACACCAAAGATAGCGATCTTGCTGGCGGTTGCCAGGAAGGTCGATACCGGTGCAGGCGCGCCCTGGTAAACGTCCGGCGTCCAGAGGTGAAACGGCACCAGCGACAGCTTAAAGCCCAGGCCGATAATCATCATTCCCAGTCCCACCAGCAGCAGCGGCTGCTGGATCATGCTGTCGGTCAGGCTGTTACCCAGCTGAACAAAGCTCAGGCTGCCGGAATCGGCGTAGACCAGCGCAATACCAAACAGCAGAAACGACGAGGCGGCCGCAGAAAGAATGGTGTATTTCAGCGCCGCTTCCAGCGAACGTTTCTGCCGGAAGGCGTAGCCAATCAGGCCAAACAGCGGCAGGGAGAGCAGCTCAATACCGATAAACAGCGCGGCGAGATGGTTGGCACTTGCCAGCACCACGCCACCCAGCGCGGCAATCAGCACCAGCAGGTAAAACTCATCCTTGTTATCCGGGAAGCCCGCCAGCCAGGGATAGGCGAACGTACAGGTCGCCAGACTCGCCAGCATCACCAGCGCGGTATAAAACATGGAGTAGCCGTCAACGCGCAGCAGCGGCGTGACATCCATTGCGCCCGCCTGACCAACAAACCACAGCGACACCAGCGCAAGGTTCAGGCCAATAACGGTCAGCGTGGCATTAACGAAGTGGTTGCGTCGCCACGCAATGGACAGCATCACCACCACCACCGTCAGTCCGACGATCAACAGCGGCAGTAGCGCGATCAATTGTTGAGGAGTTATTGTCATGGCGAATTACGGCCTTGTAGTTGAAATTGAAGCGGTAAACCACTGCTGAATATTACTCATCGCAGCATGGGACGTATCGAGAATCGGCTGCGGGTAGACACCCAGCAGCACCAGCAGCACGACCAGCACGCCGATGGTGGCAAATTCGCGTACTGACATGCCCGGCAGCGGCTCTTTCGATTTCGCTTCGCCATAGTAAGCACGCTGCATCATGATCAGCGAGTAGACCGAGGCGAACACCAGCCCAAAGGTGGCAATCACGATAATCACAGGCACGACCTGGAAGCTGCCGGTCAGGATCATGAATTCGCCCACAAAGTTGCCGGTCCCCGGCATGCCGAGATTCGCTACCGCAAAAAAGAGTGACAGACCCGGGATCCATTTGATTCGCGACCACAGACCGCCCATCTGACGCATATCGCGGGTATGCAGACGTTCATACAGCTGGCCGCACAGAATAAACAGTGCCGCGGCTGAAAGACCGTGAGCAATCATCTGGATAACCGCGCCCTGGAAGGCCAGCTGGCTGCCGGTATAGATCGCGATCAGCACAAAGCCCATGTGCGAAATCGAGGTATAGGCGATCAGACGTTTAATATCGGTCTGCGAGAACGCCATCCAGGCACCATAGAAGATGCCGATAATGCCAAGCCACATCGCAATCGGTGCAAATTCAGCTGAAGCGTTCGGAAACAGCGGCAGGCTAAAGCGCAGCAGACCATAGGCTGCGGTTTTCAGCAGAATACCGGCCAGATCGACGGAGCCGGCAGTCGGCGCCTGACTGTGCGCATCGGGCAGCCAGCCATGAAGCGGCACCACCGGCATTTTCACCGCAAAGGCGATGAAGAAGCCCAGCATCAGCAGCCATTCGACATTGCGTGACATCGGCGTTTTCAGCAGCTCTTCATAGCTGAAGGTCCAGACGCCGGTCGCATTGTAGTGCACAAACACCAGCGCCAGAATCGCAATCAGCATCACCAGACCAGACGCCTGGGTGTAAATAAAGAACTTGGTCGCCGCCGTGATACGGGTTTTACCATCCGACGCTTTATGTCCCCAGAGCGCGATGAGGAAATACATCGGCACCAGCATCATCTCCCAGAAGAAGAAGAACAGGAACATGTCGATGGCAAGGAATACGCCGATAACGCCGCCCAGGATCCACATCAGGTTGAGGTGGAAAAAGCCCTGATACTTCTCAATCTCGTTCCATGAGCAGAGGACTGCCATCAGGCCCAGCAGACCGGTCAGTACCACCATCAGCAGTGACAAACCATCAATTGCCAGGTGGAAGCGAATACCAAAGCGCGGGATCCACGCAACATCAAAGCTTGATTGCCACTGCGGCAGACCGCTGGCCTGCGTCAGCGAATAGCCCCCCTGCAGCCACAGCTGCAGGCCAAGCGCCAGCGTGAGCCCCATGGTGATCAGGGCGATCCAGCGCGGTACTTTTGCGCCAAGCCGTTCAGCCAGCCAGCAGAGCAGGCCCCCGACGAAAGGTATTATTATTAGCCAAGGTAATAGCACGGCATACTTCCCTTTTTTTAACCTGGTTTCGAGCTATCCTGCTTGCCCGTTTCGTTTCCGGCAGTGCCTGCAATCCTTACGTACATCAGTACGCTCCGGTTGCTGTGCGCTGGCGATAACGAAACGGGCTGCGCCGATTACGCTTCGTCATTCAGGCAATTTTCACATTCGCTATCAGGAAGAGAAGCAGTTTCTGTCATCTTCTCTTCCAAGCCCATCAATCTTTACATCACCAGCATCAGGGCAAGCACCACAACGGCACCCACACTCATGGAGGCAACATACCAGCGCAGATACCCGTTCTCGCTGACAACCAGACCTTTATTACCAATACGCGACAGCAGCGCAGGCAGGTTCATCAGTGAGTTCAGCGGATCGCGCTGCAGCAGCCAGGCGATACCGAGATAGGGTTTGACAAAGACTTTGTCATACAGCCAGTCAAAGCCCCACGCGGCAAACCACCAGGTGCCGAAGAAGCGGCCCGGTGCGCTGTTGGCTACGCGGGTCACCAGCTGACGCTTGCCCAGCCAGAGTGCAGCAGCAATCAGAATACCGCTGACAGCGACCAAGCCTGAGGCGATCTCCAGTGCCATTTTGCCGTTTTCACCAAATTCATTTTCCGGCAGTACGCCTGCCAGCGGAGGCGTTATCAGCGCGCCAATGAAGGTGGAGAGAATCAGCAGCACAATCAGCGGCAGATGATGGGTAATGCCTTTACCGGCATGCGCGTGGATCTTCTCTTCGCCGTGGAACACGATAAAGATCATGCGGAAGGTATAGATAGAGGTAAGGAATGCCCCGACCAGACCGGCAACCATCAGATTGATGTGACCATTAGCCAGCGCACCAAACAGGATCTCATCTTTACTGTAGAAGCCTGCGGTAATAAGCGGCAGCGCAGCCAGCGCGGCACCGCCCACCAGGAAGCAGGCATAAACCAGCGGAATGCTCTTGCGCAGGCCACCCATTTTGAAGATGTTCTGCTCATGATGGCACGCCAGAATAACGGAGCCAGACGAGAGGAACAGCAGCGCTTTAAAGAATGCGTGCGTCATCAGATGGAAAATCGCCGCATCCCACGCCTGCACGCCCAGCGCCAGAAACATGTAGCCAATCTGACTCATGGTTGAGTAAGCCAGGACGCGCTTGATATCGGTCTGAACCAGCGCAGCAAAGCCCGCCAGTACCAGCGTGATAGCCCCGACAATGCCCACCAGGTGCAGAACGTCAGGCGTCAGCAGGAACAGGCCGTGGGTACGGGCGATCAGATAGACGCCCGCCGTTACCATGGTTGCCGCATGGATCAGCGCTGAAACCGGCGTCGGACCCGCCATCGCATCCGCCAGCCAGGTCTGCAGCGGCAGCTGAGCCGATTTACCTACCGCGCCACCCAGCAGCATCAGGGTCGCCCACTGCAGCATGCTGTTGTCGGCGGCAAAGTGTGCCGGTGCCAGCGCCATCAGCTCGCGGAAGTTCAGCGTGCCGAGTTCGTTGTAGAGAATAAACAGCGCAAAGGCCAGGAACACATCGCCCACGCGGGTGATGATAAAGGCTTTCATGGCCGCTTTGCCGTTGTCCGGATTGCTGTAGTAGAAGCCGATCAGGAGATAGGAGCAGAGCCCTACCCCTTCCCAGCCGAGGTACATCAGCATCAGGTTATCAGCCAGAACCAGTACTACCATGCTGGCGATAAACAGGTTGGTATAGGCGAAGAAGCGCGAATAGCCCTCTTCACCACGCATATACCAGGAGGCGAACATATGGATAAAGAAGCCGACGCCGGTGACGACAGAGAGCATGGTCAGCGACAGGCCATCCAGCACCAGGTTCACTTTAATGTCAAAGTTGCCAACCTGCATCCAGGTCCACAATGCCTGCGTAAACGGCTGTTGCCCCTGACTGAAAAACTCCATGCCCGCATAGAGCGTGGTCAGGGCTGAAAGACCGACCGACCCCATTCCGACAGCGGCTGACAGGTTCTCCGACCAGCGGCCCCGGGAAAACGCTAACAGCAAAAAGCCAATTAGCGGAAACAGTACAGTTAAATAGAGAAGATTCATCCGCGCATCTCGCTCACTGTGTCAATATTCAGCGTCTGACGACGACGATAGAGCTGCAGCAGCAGAGCCAGGCCAATACTCGCTTCCGCTGCCGCAAGGCTGATTGCCAGGATATACATCACCTGACCATCTGCCTGTCCCCAATAGCTGCCCGCTACCACCAGCGCCAGCGCTGCGGCGTTGATCATGATCTCCAGACCAATCAGCATAAAGAGCAGATTACGGCGCAGCACCAGCGAGGTCAGGCCGAGAACAAAGAGCACCGCAGCCAGAATCAGGCCATGTTGTAATGGGATCATGCCTGTCCCTCCTTATTGGATGCCGCATCCGTGACGCGATGGCTCATCACTTCAGCGTGACGATCGTCGCGACCGATATGGAAGGCCACCACCAGGCCTGCCAGCAGCAGCATTGAAGCCAGCTCAACTGCCAGAACATACGGGCCAAACAGGCTGATACCGACCGCTTTTGCATCGATAACCGTGCCATCAATACCCTGATCGGTGGCGGTGAGAATAGCGTAAACCATCACCACCAGCAGCAGCGCTGAAACGATGCCGGGTCCCACCCAGAGCGAGGGCTTAAGCCACTCGCGTTCCTGCTCCTGCTGCTGCTTGCCGAGATTAAGCATCATCACCACAAACACAAACAGCACCATAATGGCACCGGCGTATACGATAATTTCCAGCGCGCCTGCAAAGTAGGCACCCATGGCAAAAAACGCGCCGGCAATCGACAGCAGCGAAACAATCAGGTACAGCAGCGCGTGTACCGGGTTCGTATGCGTGATAACGCGCAGCGTCGTCAGCACCGCCACCAGTCCGCAAAGATAAAACGCAAATTCCATACCTGGCTCCTTAAGGTAGTAACCCTTTGACGTCGATCGGTTTGGCTTCGTTTTCCGCGTCGCCCTTCTCTTTTCCGTCGATCGCCATACCCGCCATACGATAGAAATTGTATTCCGGGTATTTGCCGGGTCCCGAGATCAGCAGATCCTGCTTCTCATACACCAGGTCCTGACGCTTAAACTCACCCAGCTCAAAATCAGGGGTCAGCTGAATCGCAGTGGTCGGACAGGCTTCTTCACACAGGCCACAAAAAATGCAGCGTGAAAAGTTGATGCGAAAGAATTCCGGATACCAGCGGCCATCCTGCGTCTCTGCTTTCTGCAGCGAGATACAGCCGACCGGGCAGGCTACTGCGCAGAGGTTACAGGCAACGCAGCGCTCTTCACCGTCAGGATCGCGCGTCAGCACAATGCGACCACGATAGCGCGGCGGCAGATAGACCGGCTCTTCCGGATACATCTGCGTTTCGCGTTTGGCAAAGGCGTGCATGCCGATCATCCAGATACTGCGCACTGTCGTGCCGAAGCCAACGACAATATCTTTTAATGTCATCTCAATACCCCTTACTGCGCGTTGTACAGAATCACTGCGGCGGTCGCCAGCAGGTTCAACAGCGTCAACGGCAGACAAACTTTCCAGCCGAACGACAGCACCTGGTCATAGCGTGGACGCGGCAGCGCAGCACGGATCAGGATAAACATCACCATGAAGAACGCCGTTTTCAGGGCGAACCAGATGAATGGCGGCAGGAAAGGTCCATGCCAGCCGCCAAAGAACAGCGTGACAATCAGCGCGGAAACCGTGGTAATGGCGACATATTCACCCACAAAGAACAGACCGAACTTCATACCGGCATATTCAATATGGTAACCGTCAGCCAGCTCCTGTTCCGCTTCCGGCTGGTCAAACGGATGACGGTGGCACACCGCTACGCCAGCAATACAGAAGGTCACAAAGCCAAAGAACTGCGGAATGATGTTCCACAGGTGGGTCTGGTTTTCAACAATCGCATTCAGGTTAAACGATCCCGCCTGCGCCACTACGCCCATCAGTGACAGGCCAAGGAACACCTCATAGCTCAGCGTCTGCGCAGAGGCACGCATCGCACCCAGCAGCGAGTATTTGTTGTTACTCGACCAGCCGGCAAACAGCACGGCGTAGACGGCCAGACCCGCCATCATCAGGAAGAACAGCAGACCGATGTTCAGATCCGTGACCATCCAGGTGGGTGAAACCGGTACAATCGCAAAGGCCAGCAGCAGCGATACAAAAGCAATAACCGGTGCCAGAGTAAAGATGAAGCGGTCGGTAAACGGTGGTACCCAGTCCTCTTTAAAGAACATTTTGATCATATCCGCCGCCAGCTGGAGTGAACCGCCCCAGCCGACACGGTTAGGTCCGTAGCGGTTCTGCCATAAGCCGAGCAAACGACGCTCGGCAAAGCTCATGAACGCCCCGCAGGCTACCACGACCAGCAAAATTACAATCGCCTTAACCACCTGCAGAATGATGTCGATAACGTCCGATGTCAGCCAGCTCATTGCGCAGCCTCCTGCAGTTGATCAATTTGCGCATGCGCAAGGAACGGCGGCACACCCGGCATGCCGAGCGGCAGACCAATCTGACCCGGCTGCAGGAAAGCGGAGAAGCGTACCGGCAGGCGCAGTGTTTCGCCGGCGCAAACCAGCTCTGCGGCAGCACCGTGATTGACGCCAAGCTTCTCTGCATCCGTTGGGTTAATCACCAGCTCAGCCGGCACCATACGCTTCTGGAATGTCGGAGAGCGCTGCGTCATCTCTTCACTGCCAAACAGCCGGTAGTAAGGCGCAACGCGGAAATGGCTGCCGCTGGCAAACCGCTCCGGCACGTTGCTAAACCACGGCAGTGAGCCTTCGCCCGCTTCAAACAGCCGGACACCCGGATCGCCATTCCGCAGTTTGCCGCCAACTTCATCCTGGAATTTGTTCCACGCCTGCGGTGAGTTCCAGCCCGGCGCCCAGGCAAAGGGGATCTGCGAGCGCGGTGCTTCAGGCTGGTTGTTCCCTTCCATTGAGAAGGCAAACATAGTGTCTTTATCCTGCGGCTGACGTGGCTCATGTACGCTGATATTGGCGCGGGCGGCAGTACGACCGCTGGCGCGATGCGGTGAACGCGCCAGCTTCTGACCGCGAATGCGGAAGCTGGCATCCGGTGCCGCATCTTTGATGCCTTTCAGCTGTGGCAGCGCAATAATCGCCGCATCAATCACGTGATCCAGCTGCGTCCAGTCGATATGACGGCTCTCCAGCGCGCTGTGCAGCGAATGCAGCCAGCGCCAGCTTTCCAGCATCACAATGCTGTTGTCATAGTAAGCGGGATCGTAAACCTGGAAGAAGCGCTGCGCGCGACCTTCATGGTTGATTGAGGTGCCATCACTTTCAGCGAAGCTGGCCGCGGAGAGCACCATACCGGCTTTCTCCAGCGTGGCGGTCCGCTGGTGGTCAACCACAATCACGCCTGACGCCTTCTGTAGCGCAGCGTCGACGCGGGCTTTCGGCGCGTGGCGATAGAGATCGTTCTCCAGCACTACCAGCGCATCCGCTTCGCCGTTTGTCAGCTGCTCCAGCGCCGCATCCAGCGAGTGACCGCCCATCATGCCCAGGCCCATGCTATTAGCCGCGCCGGCCAGCAGGGTGATCCCTACGTCGGCACCGCGGGCTTTCAGCGCTTTCGCCACGTTTGCAGCCGCCTCAATCATCGCGGTCGTGCCGGAGTGGGTGCCGGAGATAATCAGCGGCTTTTTCGCCCCTGCCAGCGCCTGCACTACCACATCAATTTTGCTGCTGAGTGACTTGTCGATATCACTCACCGCGGGTGCGCTCTCATCCAGCGCGCTGGCGATGGCAAACCCGAGGCGCGCCTGATCTTCTACCGGGGCGCGATAGCTCCACGCCGCGATATCATCCAGACGGGTTTCATCGACGTTAGTGACAAACAGCGGATGTTTCGCATGCTGACCGATATTCAGGATGGCGGCGATCTGCCAGTCTGCAACTTTCTGCGCGGCTGCCATCTCGCGTGCTTTGCCTTTTACGGCCTGGCGCACTGACAGCGCGACGCGCGCGCCCACCTGCGTCAGATCTTCGCCCAGCACCAGCACGGCATCGTAACTTTCCATTTCGCGCAGTGAAGGCGTATAGATACCGCTGTTCTGCAGCACGTTCAGCATCAGTTCAACGCGCGCCTGCTCTCCTGCTGGCATGCCGGTTGAGAAGTTGCCGGCACCCACCAGCTCACGCAGGGCAAAGTTGCTCTCGATGCTGGCGCGGGGTGAGCCGATACCGATCACGCGTTTCGCCTGGCGCAGCATGTCAGCCGCAGCGTTAACCGCCTGCTCTGCGTTCAGCGTAATCGTATCGCTGCCGCGCAGTTGATGCGGGTGACGCGGGCGATCTTTGCGGTTGACATAGCCATAGCCAAAACGACCGCGATCGCAGAGGAAGTAGTGGTTTACCGTACCGTTATAACGGTTTTCAATACGACGCAGCTCGCCATAGCGCTCGCCGGGACTGGTGTTACAGCCGACGCTGCACTGCTGGCAGATGCTGGGCGCAAACTGCATATCCCATTTACGGTTATAGCGCTCAGAGTGCGTTTTATCGGTAAACACGCCAGTCGGGCAGATCTCAACCAGGTTACCTGAAAATTCGCTCTCCAGCGTGCCATCTTCCGGACGACCAAAGTAGACGTTATCGTGTGCGCCATAGACGCCCAGATCTTTGCCGTCAGCATAATCTTTGTAATAGCGAACGCAGCGATAGCAGGCGATACAGCGGTTCATCTCATGGGAGATAAACGGACCAAGATCCTGATTCTGGTGCGTGCGCTTGGTAAAGCGATAACGACGGAAGCTGTGGCCCGTCATTACCGTCATATCCTGCAGATGACAGTTACCGCCCTCTTCGCAGACCGGGCAGTCGTGCGGATGGTTCGTCATCAGCCACTCTACGACGCTTTCACGAAACTCTTTCGCTTCGCCATCATCAATAGAGATAAAAGTGCCATCCGATGCCGGTGTCATGCAGGACATAACGAGGCGGCCGCGGGTATCTTCGGCATTCTGGAATTGTTTCACCGCACACTGGCGGCAGGCGCCTACGCTGCCGAGCGCCGGATGCCAGCAAAAATAGGGAATATCAAGGCCCAGAGAGAGACACGCCTGTAGCAGGTTGTCCGCTCCGTTCACATCATATTCTTTACCGTCTACATGGATTGTAGCCATAGTGAACATGCTTCCGTAAGGCTCGTCCGGGGACGAGCGTTAAACATCAAATTCTGTTATCCCGCTTTTCAGCCGGACTGGCGTCTGGCGCCTTCCGTCTACGGTGGTCTGCTTACCAGCGCGTTTTCAGCAGGTTAGGCTGAATACCGCCGATAGAACGGGTATTGCCAAACACCTGCGGCGCAATGCCGGCTTCAAACTCTTCACGGAAATATTTAATTGCGCTCTGCAGAGGCTCAACCGCGCCTGGTGCATGCGCACAGAAGGTTTTACCCGGGCCCAGCTGACGGCAAAGCTGCAGCAGCGTTTCGATATCACCCGGCTGCCCCTGCTTCTGCTCCAGCGCGCGCAGGATCTTGACGCTCCACGGCAGGCCGTCGCGGCACGGCGTACACCATCCGCACGACTCACGGGCAAAAAATTCTTCCAGGTTACGCACCAGCGACACCATATTGATCTCGTGATCTACCGCCATCGCCAGCGCCGTACCCAGACGGCTACCCGCTTTACCGATGCTGGCAAACTCCATTGGCAGATCGAGATGCTGGTCGGTCAGAAAATCGGTTCCGGCACCGCCTGGCTGCCACGCCTTAAACTTCAGGCCATCGCGCATACCGCCGGCATAATCTTCCAGAATCTCGCGGGCGGTGATGCCAAACGGCAGTTCCCAGACGCCAGGGTTTTTAACGCGGCCGGAGAAGCCCATCATTTTGGTGCCGGCATCTTCACTTTTAGACAGCCCTTTGTACCACTCCACGCCGTTCAGGAAGATAGCTGGCACGTTGGAGAGGGTCTCAACGTTGTTAACGCAGGTTGGCTTGCCCCAGACGCCGGCGCTGGCCGGGAACGGTGGCTTTGAGCGCGGGTTAGCACGACGCCCTTCCAGCGAGTTGATCAGCGCCGTCTCTTCACCGCAGATATAGCGGCCCGCGCCGGTGTGAACAAACAGTTCAAAATCAAAACCGGTGCCGAGAATATTTTTACCGAGATAGCCCGCTTCTGTAGCTTCGGCGATGGCGCGACGCAGGTTCTCTGCTGCTTCAACATATTCACCGCGCAGGAAGATGTAGCCGCGATAAGCTTTTAGCGCGAAAGCACTGATCAGCATGCCTTCCACCAGCTGATGTGGCAGCTGCTCCATCAGCAGGCGGTCTTTATAGGTGCCTGGCTCCATCTCATCCGCGTTACACAGCAGATAACGGATATTCATGGACTCATCTTTTGGCATCAGACTCCACTTCAGGCCGGTGCTGAAGCCCGCACCGCCGCGCCCTTTCAGGCCAGAGTCTTTGACCGCCGTAACGATTTCATCCTGGCTCATGCCGTTCAGCGCTTTTTCGGCGCCAGCGTAGCCATTTTTGCTGCGGTACTCTTCCAGCCAGACCGGCTGTTTGTCGTCGCGCAGACGCCAGGTCAGCGGATGCGTTTCCGCAGCACGAATAATGGGTTTCATCATTGATACTGCTCCAGTAGCGAGGCGATACCTTCCGGCGTCAGGTGAACGTGCGTATCGTCATTCACCATCATGGTCGGCCCCTTATCGCAGTTGCCGAGGCAGCAGGTAGGCAGCAGCGTAAAGCGGCCGTCTGCCGTTGTCTGGCCGGGTTTAATATGAAGATTCTGTTCCAGCGCTGCCTGAATGCCCTGATAACCGGTAATGTGGCACACCACGCTGTCGCAGTAGCGGATCACGTGACGGCCAACCGGCGTACGGTAAATCTGGCTGTAGAACGTTGCCACGCCTTCGACATCGCTGGCCGGAATACCCAGCACATTAGCAATTGCGTGAATAGCGCCATCCGGCACCCAGCCCCGCTGTTTTTGCACGATCTTCAGCGCTTCAATTGAGGCTGCGCGCGCATCCTCGTAGTGATGTTTTTCATGCTCAATAGCGTGGTGCTCGGCCTCGCTCAGCACAAAGACCTCATTCGGGTCGATGGTTTGAATGGCAATTTTTTGATCGTGCATAATTAGCGGTCCACGTCTGACATAACAAAATCGATACTACCGAGGTAGACGATGAGATCGGATACCAGGCTGCCGCGGATCACTGACGGGATCTGCTGCAGGTGCGGGAAGCTTGGCGTGCGCACGCGGGTGCGGTAGCTCATGGTGCTGCCGTCGCTGGTCAGGTAGTAGCTGTTGATCCCTTTCGTCGCCTCAATCATCTGGAACGATTCATTGGCGGGCATCACCGGTCCCCAGGAGACCTGCAGGAAGTGGGTGATCAGGGTTTCAATGTGCTGCAGCGTACGCTCTTTCGGCGGCGGCGTGGTCAGCGGATGGTCCGCTTTGAACGGCCCTTCCGGCATGTTGTTCAGGCACTGCTCCAGAATACGCAGCGACTGCCACATCTCTTCCATTTTCAGCTGTACGCGGGTGTAAGCATCGCTGATGCCTGCGCCAACCGGAATTTCAAAATCGAAGTTTTCGTAGCCTGAATAAGGACGCCACTTACGCACGTCAAAGTCGAGACCGGTTGCACGCAGACCCGCACCGGTTGTGCCCCACGCCAGCGCTTCATCCATATTGTAAGCGGCTACGCCCTGTGAGCGTCCCATCAGCACGGTGTTGCGCAGTGCCGCTTTGTCATACTCTTTCAGGCGTTTTGGCATCCAGTCGAGGAACTCACGCAGCAGACGCTCCCAGCCTTTCGGCAGATCGTGCGCCACACCACCGATACGGAACCAGGCGGGATGCATGCGGAAACCGGTAATCGCTTCCACGACATCATAAATTTTCTGACGATCGGTAAACGCAAAGAACACCGGCGTCATTGCGCCAACGTCCTGAATAAAGGTTGAGATGTAGAGCAGGTGGCTGTTGATACGGAACAGCTCAGAGAGCATCACGCGAATGACGTTAACGCGGTCTGGTACCGTGATCCCGGCCAGTTTCTCTACGGCGAGTACGTAAGGCATTTCATTAACACAGCCGCCCAGATACTCGATACGATCGGTATAGGGGATATAGCTGTGCCAGGACTGCCGCTCGCCCATCTTCTCGGCACCGCGATGGTGATAGCCAACGTCAGGTACGCAGTCGACAATCTCTTCACCGTCGAGCTGCAGGATGATACGGAAAGCACCGTGCGCAGAGGGGTGGTTCGGGCCAAGGTTAAGGAACATAAAGTCCTCATTGGCCGTGCTGCGTTTCATGCCCCACTCTTCTGGTTTGAACGTCAGCGACTCCATTTCCAGATCTTCTTTCTGCTTAGTCAGCGTAAAGGGATCGAACTCAGTCGCGCGCGCCGGATAATCTTTACGCAGCGGGTGCCCTTCCCAGGTCTGCGGCATCATAATGCGCGTCAGATGAGGATGCCCCTGGAACGTAATGCCAAACATCTCCCAGGTCTCGCGCTCATACCAGTTGGCGTTGGCGAAGATAGTGGTGATGGTTGGCACATTCAGATCGTTTTCAGATAACGCCACCTTGAGCATAATGTCGCGGTTACGTTCAATAGAAAGCAGATGATAGAAAACGGAAAAATCCGCAGCAGGCAGGCCTGCGCGGTGGGTACGTAAACGCTCATCAAAGCCATGCAGGTCATACAGCATGACATAGGGCTTAGGCAGCTTGCGCAGAAACGTTACAATTTCCAGCAGCTGTTCGCGCTTTACCCAGACTACAGGAATGCCGGTGCGGGTTGCCTGAACAGTAAAGGCGTCCGGCCCAAAACGATTACGCAGCTCGCCGATCACCGGGTCATCCAGGTGCTCACGGGTTTGCCATGCTGGCTGAGCGAGATCTTGCGTGGTCAAATCTGTCATACGTTACTCACCATTCCGGCCTGTTATCAGGCACTCAAAAGAAGGCGTCAGGATGGCGGCACACACTACGTTGTCATTTTCTGCTGTGGCCGTTACTCCATCCGTGTACGGGATACTTACACTTCGTCCGGGGTTCTCAGGTTAGTGACGGCAATGCGCTCGCCACGTTTCCTTTCACGTTCAGACTGCATGTTGGCGCGATATACACCCTGGTCACCGACTACCCATGAGAGTGGACGGCGCTCTTTACCGATCGACTCACGCAGCAGCAGCAGCGCCTGCATATAGGCTTCCGGACGCGGCGGGCAGCCCGGAATGTAAACATCCACCGGCAGAAATTTATCCACACCCTGTACGACAGAATAGATGTCATACATCCCGCCTGAGTTAGCGCAGGCACCCATAGAGATCACCCATTTAGGTTCCAGCATCTGATCGTACAAACGCTGAATAACGGGTGCCATTTTGGTAAAAGGCGTACCGGCAATAACCATAAAGTCAGCCTGGCGCGGCGAGGCGCGCATAACTTCAGCGCCAAAGCGTGCCACGTCATGCACCGCAGTAAATGACGTGGTCATTTCTACGTAGCAGCAGGAGAGGCCAAAGTTATAGGGCCAGAGAGAGTTCTTACGACCCCAGTTCACCATGTCATGCAGAGCGTGTTCCAGCTTGCCCATATAAACGCTACGGTGAACATGCTGTTCCAGAGGATCGGTAACAATCTCCTGTTTCTGCAGAGGATAGCGATCGCCATCCCCGCCGTTCGGGTCTACGCGTGTCAGCGTGTAGTCCATCTTATTGCCTCGCTTTTACTGCTTATGAGGGTTGGTGTGACTGTGGCTGACCGGGCTTGATTTGACCACTACGCGACGACGCGCAGGAGCCCAATCCAGCGCGCCGATGCGAACCAGATAAACCAGGCCTGCCAGGAGCACCAAAATGAAAATTGCGGCTTCGACAAAGCCGACCCAGCCGCTTTCGCGAATGGAGGTCGACCAGGCGTATAAATAGAGGGCTTCCACGTCGAAAATAACGAAAAACATGGCAACCAGATAGAATTTTGCAGAGAGGCGGATGTGGGTATCGCCAACCGATTCAATACCAGACTCAAACGGGGTGTTTTTGTAACGCGCTTTAGCACGTCCACCAAGCAGCCAGCCGCCGGTTAACATAAAGGCACAAAGGCCAAATGCGATCACAATAAATACAATAAACGCCCAGTGATGAGCGATGACTTCGGTGGTTGTTGACATACGCTTTGCTTACTCATCAAAAGTGGCGATGGCATCCTGCACTGTTGCAGCAAACACACCACATCGATTCAAGGGAAGGATAAAAACCTTATAAACGTTGCTGTCTTTCCTGATTAGGCAGCAATTTTATGGGGTTTTTTACTCCTTTCTATAACCTTTTGTCAACTTTGACAAAAGTATCCAAACATTATTTTACACCCGCATCATATTATTAACATATACCCTCATCAGCGCCAGCTAAATCGCTTCAGTTTGTGCGGTTAATTTCAGTGTAGCGGGGTTTTACATGCATGGATCGTGCGTTTAACACTCACATTTTGACAGGTCTTCCGCAGATTTCCCTCTCCCTGACAGGGTTATTTTTTTGATCCAGAACACACTTCTGCGCTTTTAGCTCTAAAAAGCAGCGCATATGGCAGGATCGGTTAGAGCAAAGAAGGCATTTTTTGATAAAAAATTTCTAAAATGACGGGAATTGAAACAACTGCTCGTTTTTCGGAAAGCCTGATAATTATCGGCCATAAAAATGCGTATCTGGCCCCGGATAACAGGCAAAAAAAAAGCCTTAGTCGCAGTTACGCCGACTAAGGCTTTTTTATAGCAATTATACAGCGCGTAACGCGCGTATTACTGCAGTGTCGCTACGGCTTACTCTTCATCATCCAGCAGCAGTGAGCTATCCGGATTTGCACTGAGATTGTAAGGATCGTTCGTCGATTGCATGGCGTTGAAAATGGCCAGCGCCAGTTCATTATCGCTGTCAGCGTTACGGCACAGCAGGTATTGCGTATCCGGTAACACTGGCAAACCTTCGGCTGCGCCCATTACGCGCAACTCAGGACTCATCATTTCAACCGGACGTGCCGTTACGCCCAGACCGGCTTTAACGGCCGCGCGCACTGCTGCCAGCGTTGATGCCACGTAAGAGATACGCCATGGAATACCCGCTTCGTTCAGATGGTCTATCGCCATATCGCGATACGGGCTTGGTTCATCCAGCAGTACCAGAGGAATCGCTTCGCCGCGCTGGAAAATATAGTCAGCGGCACAGTACCAGAGCGTTGGTGAAGTACGCAGTACCTGATGCGTGAAGTTACCCGGGCTGGACGTGGTCACAACCAGATCGACTTCTCCCTGGTTCAGCATCTCCATCATAAACGGGTTACGTTTTACACGTACATCGATGGCGAGCTTTGGATAGACTGACGTCACCCGGTTCAGCAGGAAAGGCAGAATAGTATCTGACGTGTCATCAGAGGCTCCGATAGTCAGAACGCCCTGAATATTGCTGTACATGAGTGAGGTGCAGGCTTCGTCGTTAAAACGCAGGATTTTCCTGGCATAGCCAAGCAGCTGGATACCGTGCTCCGTCAGAAGTTTGTTACGTCCATGTCGGGCAAACAGCTCTTTACCTACCAGTTGCTCCAGACGTTGCATCTGCTGGCTTACCGCTGACTGGGTTCTGCACACGGCCGCCGCCGCCGCTGCAAACGTATTCAGGTCTGCAACAGCAACAAATGTACGCAGCAGATCGAGGTCGAGATTCAGTATCGGACGATTTGCATTAGTCATGATTTTTTTCTTCACTTTATAAGATTTTTAGAACTACTACCCTGGTGTATTGCCACAAAATCAAAGAGATAAGTGGCAATGGTGCTTACTGACAATCTCCAGAGGAGATCGTCTTAAAACCGAGTTCAGGCGGGTAATGACGAGCGTACGTTCTCTGGCAGCAGAGAGGCGGCGTCATTAGAGACAGAACAACTTCAGGGCCAAAGACAAGAGTCGTACCGGTGCTGGAAGCTGTGTAGTTGCCTGGTTGCCTGCATAAAAGGTTGCAGAGCAAAAAAAGAGATAACACGTTGTTATGTCGAAACGAAGCCATAAAGTGCTTCAAATAATAAATTATACTTAATCATTTTTACGCTTTAAAGGGAAATGTTTTCGTGCAAAACATCAAATTTTTTGCCTAATAAGCCCGTTTACTCCCTCCGGCAACGCCAGGGTTAAATTTTGACCATCTGGTTTGTAAACTTATTTGGAGCGATAAAGTTACAGAAAAACGCTCATTGCCCGCCAGTATTGCGATCGTACCCGTTGCTATTCGCGCAATTTCTATGCTGAGACTGCGCATAAGAATGCAGATATTGCCGCTGCGCCATGCATGAGTTAACGCCAGCTGAATAAAACAGCATCATTTAGCAAGATACGCTTAACTATTTCATTGCGCAGCTAATCATTAGTATGGAAAGCATAACCCGGTTTTCTTATGACAGAGGGGCAGCTGGCGTAGCCGTTACAGGCAAATCGCATCGCTATTTACCAAAATAATAGTCTTGTAAATTAACCACAGGCAGTCATAAAAACCAATTTAACCGGCATATCACCATAATTACGCTACCCACACCGGGAATCTGTCTCAATCACGCCAAAAGCCGCTGCCACCCTTCTTTTGTTATCGGGAGAGGAGTAAATTGGGCAGGTTTTAACTGGGTGGCGGGTTAAAGGACTCTGCCCGAAAAGGCGGCAACGATGAATTTCCAAATTGATAAATCCGGTAAGCTGGAAAATGTCTGTTACGACATTCGCGGACCGGTACTAAAAGAAGCAAAGCGACTTGAAGAAGAAGGCAACAAGGTTCTCAAGCTGAATATTGGCAACCCAGCGCCGTTTGGTTTTGAAGCACCTGATGAAATTCTGGTCGACGTTATACGTAATCTGCCTGGCGCGCAGGGATACTGCGACTCCAAGGGGCTCTACTCTGCTCGTAAAGCCATTATGCAGCACTATCAGGCGCGTGATATGCGCGACGTTACCGTTGAAGATATCTATATCGGCAATGGGGTATCAGAGCTGATCGTGCAGGCGATGCAGGCGCTGCTCAATAGCGGCGATGAGATGCTGGTGCCGGCACCGGATTACCCACTGTGGACGGCAGCCGTTTCACTCTCCAGCGGCAAAGCTGTCCATTACCGATGCGATGAGTCAGCCGGCTGGTTTCCGGATCTGGATGATATCCGTAGCAAAATCACACCGCGCACGCGTGGAATTGTGATTATCAACCCCAATAACCCGACCGGCGCGGTTTACAGTAAAGAGCTGCTGCTGGAGGTGGTAGAAATAGCGCGTCAGCATAACCTGATCATCTTTGCTGATGAAATCTATGACAAAATCCTCTACGACGATGCGCAGCATCACTCCATTGCGGCGCTGGCACCCGATCTTCTGACGGTGACCTTTAACGGTTTGTCTAAAACCTATCGCGTGGCCGGTTTTCGTCAGGGCTGGATGGTGCTAAACGGGCCGAAAAAGCACGCCAAAGGCTATATTGAAGGCCTGGAAATGCTCGCCTCTATGCGCCTGTGTGCCAACGTGCCCGCTCAGCATGCGATTCAGACCGCGCTGGGAGGCTACCAGAGCATCAGCGAGTTTATCGCCCCTGGCGGACGGCTCTACGAGCAGCGCCAGCGCGCCTGGGAGCTGATTAACGATATTCCCGGCGTAAGCTGCGTTAAACCGCAGGGCGCGCTTTACATGTTCCCGCGTATCGATCCGAAAAAATTTAATATTTATGACGATCAGAAGATGGTGCTCGACTTCCTGCTGCAGGAAAAAGTGCTGCTGGTACAGGGCTCCGCCTTTAACTGGCCACATCCGGATCACGTGCGCATTGTTACTCTGCCGCGGGTAGACGATCTGGAGATGGCGATCGGCAAGTTTGGACGTTTTCTGCAGGGTTACCGGCAGTAAGTCACCTTCTGCTGCAGCCAGCCAGGCGCTTAACCTGTCATGTACCTGGCTGCAGTCAGGTATATACTGTATGCATTCCGGGGAGGGGTTTCCTCCCCGCTGTGCTGACAGGATGCTGTAATGACTCAAAGCCACTTTTTCGCTCACCTCTCCCGCCTGAAACTCATCAATCGCTGGCCGCTGATGCGCAATGTGCGTACAGAAAATGTCTCTGAACACAGCCTGCAGGTCGCGATGGTGGCGCATGCGCTGGCAGTGATCAAAAATCTGAAATTTGCAGGTGAACTCAATCCCGATCGTATTGCAATGCTGGCGCTCTATCATGATGCCAGTGAAGTGCTGACCGGCGATCTGCCAACGCCGGTTAAGTATTACAACGCGCAAATTGCGCATGAATACAAAAAGATTGAGAAAATTGCCCAGCAAAAGCTGATTGAAATGCTGCCGCCCGAATTGCAGGAAGCGTATCGGCCGCTGATTGATGAACACCACTATAGCGCGGCCGAACAGGCTGTGGTGAAACAGGCTGACGCTCTCTGCGCCTATCTGAAATGCCTTGAGGAGCTCTCTGCCGGCAACCATGAATTTTCACTGGCTAAAACACGGCTGGAGAAGACCCTGACCGAGCGGCGTTCACCTGAAATGGATTATTTTATGCAGGTGTTCGTCCCGAGCTTTACTCTGTCGCTTGATGAGATTTCACAGGAGACCCCGCTCTGAGCGAGCGGGTATCATTCAGGCGCGCAGGCTCAGCGAAAAGGCGCCGGTGTCGTTCTGCGTAATTTTCAGCGTGCTCAGATCGGGCAGATTAAACAGAACCTGGTTCAGACCAGGCGTATCTGCCGCTGGATCGATGGCGATCACTGCGCTGCCGGCCGCAAGGCCTGCCGCAATACCTGCGGGCGCATCTTCTACCACCACACATTCAGACGGATGCAGGCCCAGACGCTCAGCACCCAGTAAATAGGGTTCCGGATCGGGCTTGCCGCGCCGGATATCGTTAGCCGTAATAAACACCGCTGGCAAAGGGAGCTCAGCTGCGCGATGCCGGGCGTGGGCTACCGGCACCGAACCGGAGGTGACAATCGCCCAGGGGATGTTCTGCTCATTAAGCTGCGTCAGCAGCGCGCGCGCGCCGGCTATCTCCCGTATGCCCTGCGTATCCCGGGCTTCCTGCTGCTCCAGCCAGTGAAATTCCGCCTGGATGGCGGCCTCACTCTCGCCGCGCATGAAATGGCGCAGTGAATCGATAGCGGGTTTGCCGTGAATATAATCGAGTACCACCTCAGCGCTGAGCGCATGACGCTCGCCCCACTGCGTCCAGCAGCGGTTTACTGCCGGCAGTGAATCCACCAGCGTGCCATCCAGGTCAAACAGAAATCCTTTAAAATTCACCTGCTGCTCCTTATCCGATTGTGCAGAATTAAAGATCGTCCAGAAAGGTGCGATCCAGCTGTCTGAACGCCCGTTTAAGTACATCAGCCAGCGCCTGATAGGTGGGCTTTCCCTCTACCGGTGCAATCGCCTGCCCCGCCTCTTCCAGTTTGCTGCGGACTTCGTTGAACCACTGCAGCAGCGCAGGCGGCAGCGGCGTACCGGCTCGTTTACCCAGCCACCACAATCCCTGCATCGGCAGGCTGCAGGCAAACAGCGCGGTGGCGATGGCTGGCCCCAGCTGCCCGCCCAGCGCTATCTGCCACGTCAGGGTAAATACGGCCAGCGGCGGCATAAAACGGATGGCAAAGCGGGTCGCCGTAACGACCCGGTTTTCCGGAAACACTGGCGCCAGACGTTTATCCGCAGGCCAGGTTTTCATGTAGTGTTGTCCGCGCTGAAATAAGCCAAACCAGCCCGGATTACCTGCGTCATTCGCCATTATGCACCTCAACTAATACTGCATTATTTAAAATAAATTTGTAACTACACAACTTTACGTGACATCCTTCAAAACATTTTGTTTTTGCAGGTGACAGTGGGTATTCTGACGCCGTTTTCAGTAACATTACCGGAAGCTGCCGCCTGATTAAAGCACAGCCAGAGCCAGGTATTGCTACAGCGCTTTCAAAAATTTGCGTAAAATTACCGAATTTTTTTGCGTGTCGTTTTCTTTTTAGCTGGCGCATGATGTTAATCATAAATCGCCCCGCTCTCATGGGCTACGCTGTTAGTCTGATTGCGTTATTTTTAGCCACTATTTAACAAATAGGTACTTCCATGTCGACGAAGTTAGTACTGGTTCTGAACTGCGGCAGTTCTTCTCTTAAATTTGCTATCCTCAATCCAGCTACCGGCGATGAGTACCTGTCGGGACTGGCTGAATGTTTCCACCTGCCGGAAGCGCGGATTAAATGGAAGCTGGAAGGCAGCAAGCAGGAAGCACCATTGGGTGCAGGCGCAGCCCACAGCGAAGCGCTGAACTTCATCGTTAAATCTATTCTGGCACAAAAACCAGAGCTTTCGGCACAAATCGCTGCAATCGGCCACCGTATCGTACATGGCGGTGAGCGACTGACCCAGTCCGTCATCATTGATGAGGCGGTCATTCAGGGCATTAAAGATGCCTCTTCTTTTGCACCGCTGCACAATCCGGCGCATTTAATCGGCATTGATGAGGCGATGAAAAATTTCCCGCATCTCTCTGATAAGAATGTGGCGGTTTTTGATACGGCTTTCCATCAGACAATGCCTGAAGAATCGTATCTCTACGCCCTGCCTTATCATCTCTATCGCGAGCATGGCGTACGCCGCTACGGCGCTCACGGCACCAGCCACTATTATGTGACGCAGGAAGCGGCAAAAATGCTGAACAAGCCAGTCAGCGAGCTGAATATCATTACCTGCCATCTTGGCAATGGCGGCTCCGTGTCTGCTATTCGCAACGGTCAGTGTGTTGATACTTCTATGGGCCTGACGCCACTTGAAGGTTTAGTCATGGGCACCCGCAGCGGTGACATCGATCCGGCCATTGTTTTCTTCCTGCACGATGCACTGGGTATGAGCGTTGATGCGATCAACAAGCTGCTGACCAAAGAGTCAGGGCTGCTGGGCCTGACGGAAGTAACCAGCGACTGCCGCTACGTTGAAGATAACTATGCGACTAAAGATGATGCAAAGCGTGCGATGGATGTTTTCTGCCATCGCCTGGCCAAATATATCGGCAGCTATACGGCGCTGATGGATGGTCGCCTGGATGCAGTCATCTTTACCGGCGGTATTGGCGAAAATGCTGCTCTGGTACGCGAACTGGCCCTGGGCAAACTGGGTCTGCTGGGCTTTGACCTTGATCACGAGCGCAATCTGGCTGCCCGCTTTGGCAAATCCGGTTTTATCAATAAAGAGGGTACCCGCTCTGCACTCGTCATCCCGACCAATGAAGAGCTGGTGATTGCGCAGGATGCCGCGCGTCTGACAGCCTGATCCCTTTCTTCTCCGTCAGCTCAGGCTGACGGAGCGATTTTGACACCCTGTAACACCGCGAGGTTTTTAACGTGTCACGTACAATTATGCTTATCCCCACCGGCACCAGCGTCGGCCTGACCAGCGTCAGCCTTGGCGTGATCCGCGCAATGGAGCGCAAAGGCGTGCGCCTGAGTGTTTTCAAGCCGATTGCACAGCCGCGCGCCGGTGGTGACCGACCGGACCAGACGACCACCATTATTCGTAAGAACTCCGCTATTCCTGCCGCTGAACCGCTGCAGATGTCACGCGTTGAGTCACTGCTGGGTTCAAACCAGCAGGATGTACTGATGGAAGAGATCATTGCCAACTACCACGCCACGGCCAGAGAAGCAGAGGTGGTGCTGGTCGAAGGTCTGGTGCCGACACGTAAGCATCAGTTCGCTTCGGCGCTCAACTACGAGATCGCCAAAACGCTGAACGCAGAGATTGTTTTTGTGATGGCGCTGGGCAATGACTCGCCGGCTCAGTTAAAAGAGCGTATTGAGCTAAGCCAGAGCAGCTTTGGCGGCAGTAAAAACAAAAACATCACAGGCGTTATCATCAACAAGCTGAATGCCCCGGTTGATGAGCAGGGTCGTACCCGTCCCGATCTGTCAGAGATTTTTGATGACTCCTCTAAAGCCAGCGTAGCCAACATCGATCCGAAACAGCTGTTTGCCAACAGCCCGCTGCCGGTGCTGGGCTGTGTGCCATGGAGCTTTGACCTGATCGCCACGCGCGCTATCGATATGTGCCGCCACCTCAACGCGGAAATCATCAACGAAGGTGAAATCGAGACACGCCGCGTTAAATCTGTGACCTTCTGCGCACGCAGCATCCCGCACATGCTGGAGCATTTCCGTCCCGGCTCGCTGCTGGTGACCTCGGCCGATCGCCCTGACGTACTGGTTGCTGCCTGTCTGGCAGCGATGAACGGTATTGAAATTGGTGCCATTCTGCTGACCGGCGGCTATCAGATCGAAGCGCCTATTGCCCGTCTGTGCGAGCGCGCTTTCCAGACCGGCCTGCCGGTGTTTATGGTGAAAACCAACACCTGGCAGACGTCGCTGAGCCTGCAGAGCTTCAACCTGGAAGTACCGGCTGACGATACGCAGCGTATTGAAAAAGTGCAGGAGTATGTTGCCGGCTTTATCAACGCCGAGTGGGTTGAGTCGCTGACCGCCACTTCCGAACGCAGTCGTCGCCTGTCGCCTCCTGCTTTCCGCTATCAGTTGACCGAACTTGCACGTAAAGCGGGCAAACGCATTGTCCTGCCGGAAGGCGACGAACCGCGCACGGTTAAAGCGGCGGCAATCTGCGCCGAACGCGGCATTGCCACCTGCGTCCTGCTGGGGGATCCGGATGAGATCCAGCGCGTGGCGGCGGCTCAGGGCGTGGAGCTGGGCACCGGCATTGAGATTGTCGATCCGAAAGTTGTGCGCGGAAACTATGTGCCGCGCCTGGTTGAGCTGCGCAAAAGCAAAGGCATGACGGAAGTCGTGGCGGAGGAGCAGCTGGAAGACAATGTGGTGCTGGGTACCATGATGCTGGAGAGCGGAGAAGTGGATGGCCTGGTCTCTGGCGCGGTGCACACCACTGCCAATACCATTCGTCCGCCGCTGCAGCTGATCAAAACTGCGCCCGGCAGCTCGCTGGTTTCATCCGTGTTCTTTATGCTGCTGCCGGAACAGGTACTGGTTTACGGCGACTGCGCCATCAACCCCGATCCTAACCCGGAGCAGCTGGCTGAAATCGCGATTCAGTCTGCAGATTCCGCCAGCGCCTTTGGTATCGATCCGCGCGTAGCGATGATCTCTTACTCAACCGGCAACTCCGGTGCGGGCAGCGACGTTGAGAAAGTGCGCGAAGCCACCCGCATTGCGCAGGAGAAGCGCCCCGATCTGGTTATTGATGGTCCGCTGCAATATGACGCGGCCATTATGGAAGATGTTGCCAGGTCCAAAGCGCCTGATTCGGCGGTTGCCGGACGCGCCACGGTCTTTATCTTCCCGGATCTCAATACCGGTAACACTACGTACAAAGCGGTGCAGCGCTCTGCCGATCTGATCTCTATCGGCCCGATGCTGCAGGGCATGCGTAAACCGGTCAATGACCTGTCACGCGGCGCGCTGGTCGATGATATCGTCTACACCATCGCCCTGACGGCCATTCAGTCGCAGCAGGCGGAAGGATAAGCTCTCCTCCCCTGCTCAGGTATAAAAAAAGCATGCGCCAGGCGCATGCTTTTTTTTCGCGTCGTGCAGATACAGCGGTCAGCTTTCGCTGTTCTGCTTGCTGCGTGCTGCATCGCTATTACGGCTCAGCCACAGCGAGAGCGCTTTCAGTGAATCGTCGGTAAACTCATCGCAGCGCGCCGTGATCTCTTCTGGCGTCATCCAGAAAATCTCATCAACTTCACTCTCCTGCATCGCAAACGGACCGTGAGAAACACAGCTGAACAGCCCGCCCCAGACGCGGCAGTGCTGATCTTCAAAGTAGAATTTGCCGTGTTCAGCGAAGGGTACTGCCGCGATCCCCAGCTCCTCTTCCGCTTCGCGCCGTGCAGATTCAAGCATCTCTTCACCGCTCTGCACCACGCCACCCGCGGTGGCATCCAGCATACCGGGCATGAAATCTTTGGTTTCTGTGCGACGCTGTACCAGGATCTTGCCCATACCATCATGAACCACGATATAGGTGGCGCGATGGCGCAGACACTGTGCCCGCATCTGTGCCCGGCTGGCCTGCGCAATCACTTCGTTCTCTTCGCTGACGATATCCACCCACTCAATAGCGTCATCTGCCGTTTGATCCACCATCCGTAACCCTTTTGACGTTTCAGCGTGCGCGGCACGCGTCGGTTTTTTTATTGCTTTATCAGAATGCGCGTAAGGTAAAGCGTTCTTATCACTGTCGCAAGCGCTTAGCGTGCTTTGCCCGATCCCGCCAGCCTCAGCATAAGCAGCCGGGGTGCCACATCTTTACCGGCTTTTTTCACCTAAGGCAATAATCTGCTGGTCGGATCTTTGCCTCTCCGGCAGCCTCAGGGCCGCTTTTTCCCTCACGCTGCAGGCGCTGTCACACTCACTCTCCGCTTCTCTTCTATGCTCAATGCTGAGCAGATAATAATTTACAGGGAGGCTCACGATGCAATTACTGATTACCGGCGGCACCGGGTTGATTGGCCGCCACCTGATCCCGCGACTGCTGCAGCTCGGGCATCAGGTGAATGTAGTGACGCGTGACGTGGCAGCCGCGCGGGAAAAACTCGATGAGCGCGTCAGGCTCTGGTCCGGACTCGATCAGCAGTCCGACCTTAATGGCATAGAGGGCATTATAAATCTGGCTGGCGAACCTATCGCTGATAAGCGCTGGAGCGCCAGCCAGAAGCAGCAGCTGTGCGAAAGCCGCTGGCAAATCACTGAACAGCTGGTTTCACTGATCCACGCCAGCAGTACTCCTCCCGCGTTTCTGATCTCCGGTTCAGCCACTGGCTTCTATGGCGACAGCGGCGAGGTCATTGTGACCGAAGAGGATCCCGGTCAGGATGAATTTACCCATACGCTGTGCGCGCGCTGGGAACAGCTGGCGCTCAAGGCCGAGAGCGAGCAAACCCGGGTCTGCCTGCTGCGTACCGGCGTTGTGCTGGCGCGTGAGGGCGGTGCGCTGGAAAAGATGAAACTGCCTTTTCGTCTTGGCGTGGGCGGGCCGATTGGCAGCGGCAAACAGTATCTGCCGTGGATCCATATTGATGACATGATCGATGCCATCATCTGGCTGATGGATCACCCGTCGCTGCGCGGTCCGTTCAACATGGTTGCCCCCTATCCGGTGCGTAACGAACAGTTTGCCGCGACGCTGGGACAGGTCATGCACCGGCCCGCTTTTATGCGCACGCCGGCGGCCGCCATCAAACTGATGATGGGTGAATCAGCAGTGCTGGTGCTGGGCGGTCAGCATGTGCTGCCCAAACGGCTGGAGGCGTCCGGCTTTACCTTTCGCTGGTATGATTTACAGCAGGCGCTGCAGGATGTGGCGGGATCACCGCCCCGTCCATAACCATCGAAGCGGCTCAGGCCTGCTTCGGCTGGCTATTCGACGCCGTCAGACCTCCGTCGACCGGCAGGTTAACGCCGGTGATATAACGCGCGTCATCGCTGGCGATAAAAGCAGTTGCGCTAGCGGTATCTTACGGCTCACCAGCGCGGCGCTGCAGAATGCGATCATAGAAGCGTTAATGCAGCGCCTCATCTCTTTTTATCTCTTCGGTAAGATCGGTGAGAGCAAAGCCAGGGCAAACGGCGTTGTTAACCAGCATATCGACGCGCCCATATTGCCGCTGCGGCACCCATGCCAGCTCCGGTGATCACCACCACTTACTCTGCAAAGCGCGACATCTTTCCTCCGGGTTATTTCGCGGTTGACACGGCTAAGCCTGACAGCCAGTACGCTGAGTTCAAGCGAAGCCTGCAGATTTAACGTGCCGCTTAGCTGAGGCAATAACCTGCGGATATTCAAATAGTGCACTTTTTCGTACAGGCTCAACTGCGCTGCTGCGCGATACGTGATTTCACTGCGGATGCTTCCCGGGTGTGTCCCGGTTGCGGCACGCGAATAATAAACGTCAGCACGCCGGCAAACACATACAGCCCGGTGTACGCCCATACCACGCCGACGATATCGAAGAACGGCAACATAACTGAAGCAATCGCCGGTGCCACAAAGTTGCTGAGGCCTGCCGACAGATTGTAAATCGAAACGGCTGCGCCTTTATGATGCGGTTCAAGCGTCGGGAACACGGCGGTCATTGGCACAAATGCCGCGACAAAAATCCCCAGCATCACCGCCGGAATCAGCGCGACCCAGAAATTGTGGCCGGCATACAGCGGCAGGTAGTAAAACGCCAGGCTGGAGATCGCCATACCGAGGCAGCCATACCAGCGCACCTGGCGGATCCAGCCAATTTTCTCGCCGATGATGCCCCAGAAGATGTTGGTGAAAATGGTGACAAAAAAGAACACTGCCCAAATCTGCAACCATTCAGAGATGGTAAAGCCGAGACGATCAACAAACAGCAGCGGCATGATAATCGCAAAACCAAACAACGATAGCGTATTGATGATGCGAATCAGACAGGCGTAAAACACGTGCTGGTTGGTGAACAGAATGGTCACTGCGCGTGACATTTCGGTCATTTTGTCACGCAGCGGCAGATTCACGCGCGAACGGTCCACCGGCACATTGCGCAGGCTGAAAAAGGCCAGTACGCCGCCCGCCGCTACCCAGCCAATCGCCAGCCACAGCGTGCCGGTTTCACCCAGCATCGGGATAGTCAGGCTGGGCAGATAGCTGCCAACCACGCCAATGCCGACCGAATACATCGCCCAGAACCATCCGGTGGCGGCAGCCAGTTTCTCGCGCGGCAATACCTGCACCAGCATCATCATGAAGGAGTAGATGAACAGCGGATAAGCCAGCCCGCGAATGCCGTAAAACAGCACCATCAGCGGATAATTGCGCAGGCCAAGACCGAGCGACATAAACAGCGTGTGCATCACTATCCACAGCACAAAGCCAATCAGCATTGCACGTTGCGGGGTAATCAACTCCGCAACCACGCCGGAAGCCCAGGCCGCCAGCGCCGCCGCCAGTCCGTAAAAGGTAAACACCAGCGCCGACTGGCCCGGCGTGAAGCCCATGTCAGTAATATGGCGGGAGAGAAACGCCATTTCGAAGCCGTCGCCCGCCATAAAGATGGCAATCGCGAGGAAGCCCCGGAACATTTTTTTCGGTAAGCCAAACCAGTAATCGTTCGCTTGCATCACCATCTTCCTCTGTTCAGTAAGCCGTCAGGCAGGCAGCAGCGCGCGTGCCTGCTGTTGTTGAGCGTAGAGTTCGCGGAACAGGCGCAGGCGCTGCTGTAGCACCGCACCGCGCGCCGCATCGGGCTGGTAACGCGCCTGAACCGCCGGTTTCAGGCATACCTGCTGCTCGTTGCCGCCGGCACTGAGCCAGGCCAGACGCGCGGCCCCAAGAGCGCCCGAGGCGCTGGCTGGATGAGTGACGATCGGCAGCTGCAGCACATCCGCAATCAGCTGTGCCCACAGCGTGCTGCGCGCGCCGCCGCCGGTCAGGCTGCACTGGGTAATTTGTCGCTGCGCATCGCCCAGCACCGCCAGTCCGTCCGCCAGGCCAAACGCTACGCCTTCAATCACCGCATAGCCCAGCAGCGCACGCGGCGTTTCGTGGCGCAGATTGAAGAAGGCGCCTGAGGCATCAGGATCGTTGTGCGGTGTGCGTTCACCCGAGAGATAGGGCAAAAATAGCGGTGCGCGGCGGCACTGCTCCGCGCTCAGTTCTGCCATCTCTGCCATTAGCTGGTTCTCGCTCACCGATAACAGCTGGCACAGCCAGCGCAGACAGCTGGCAGCACTTAGCATCACGCTCATCTGATGCCAGCGCCCCGGCAGCGCGTGGCAAAAAGCGTGCACGCCAGATTGTGGATCGGCCTGCAGACGGTCGTTAACCACGAAGATCACGCCGGATGTGCCGAGTGAGATAAACGCATCGCCGGGATTAACCGCGCCAACGCCTACCGCAGAGGCCGCGTTATCACCGCCGCCGCCTGCCACGCTCACCGTGGCGGACAAGCCCCAGGCGCGGGCAACATCTTCACGCAGCGTGCCGCTGACTGCACTTCCCTCCACCAGCGTGGGCAGTTGCGCGCGCGTCAGTCCGCTTATCGCCAGCAGTTCATCTGACCAGTCGCGCTGTGCCACATCCAGCCACAGCGTGCCCGCCGCATCGGACGGCTCGCTGACGAATGCTCCGGTGAGCCGCCAGCGCAGATAATCTTTCGGCAGCAGCACTTTCGCGATGCGCCGGAAGATCGCGGGTTCATGCTCAGCCACCCAGTGCAGTTTGGGGGCGGTAAAGCCCGGCATGATCATGTTGCCGCTGATGTGCATCATCTGCGGATGTCGGGTGCGCAGCGTCTCGCACTCGGCGGCGCTGCGCGTGTCGTTCCACAGTATGCACGGGCGCAATACCTGGCCGTCGGCATCCAGCAGCACTGCGCCGTGCATCTGGCCGGAGAGACCAATGGCGCGGATGGCGTGCCAGGCATCCGGCACCTGTTGTCGCAGTGCGGCCAGCACCTGTTCGCACGCCTGCCACCAGCTTTCCGGATCCTGCTCAGCCCAGTGCGAATGTGGACGCTGCACGCTAAGCGTGGCATGGCTGGAAGCCACAATGTCGCCCTGCGCGTTGACGATCAGCGCTTTGAGTTCGGAGGTGCCAATATCAATGCCGAGATACATCACACGCTCCTTATACCGCTGCCAGCATCTGTTCAGGCTGTTTCAGCCAGCGCTGCAGATCCGCCACCGTACGGTGCATTAGCGTGTGAAATGCCGCATCATCCGCCAGTTCAGCAAACAGCGCTTTGTCGCGGATAAACACGTCCAGCGCATCGGCGGCCGCAAATTGCTGATGCAATGCCTCTGCCTGCAACGCGCCATCCTGATAGGTATAAGGCAGATCGTCAGCGGCCCAGCGCTGCAGAAACAGGAAGAACAGCGCCGGCAATACCGCCGTGGCGGCGGGCTCCACGCCGCGCTGCCAGGTCTCACGCAGCGTCGGCGTTACCATGCCAGGGATTTTTGACAGGCCATCCGCGCCGACGCGCTGGTTGGTGTCTTTAATGTACGGATTACTGAAGCGCGCCAGTACCACATCGCGGTAATCGGCGAGATCGAGCGGGCTCGGCGTGAGCGACGGAATAACATCCTGAGTGATGTAGTCGTGCGCCAGCTGATAAATCGCCGGCTGGCGCGTGCTGTCGTCAATGTAGTTCAGTCCGGTAAGCGTGCCCGCCCAGGCAATCGCCGCGTGCGTGGCGTTGAGAATGCGTATTTTCGCCTCTTCCCACGGTAACACCGTGTCCACCAGCTCAACGCCCACTCTCTCCAGCGCCGGGCGACCGGCGATGAAATTGTCTTCGATTACCCATTGAATGAAGGATTCAGCCATCACGGCCGCGCCATCCTCCTTACCGGTAGCGGCCCTGACGCGTTCCGCCACATCGGATGTCGGGCGCGGTGTGATGCGGTCTACCATGGTGTCAGGCGACGTGGTGTTATCACGCACCCAGGCCGCCAGCGCCATATCGCCTTTCGCCGCCAGGAACGAGAGAAAGCCGTGGCGGAAACGCTCTCCGTTGTGGCGCAGGTTATCGCAGCTCAGCAGCGTAACCGCTGCGCCGCCGCTGGCCATACGCTGCTGCAGAATCCGCGTTAGCGCGCCGTACAGCGTGCGGATTTCACCGTGAATATCGGCCTGTACGTCCGGCTGCGCCAGGTCTAGCTCATGCTCTGGCGTCAGGTAGTAACCGGCTTCGGTCACGGTGAAGCTGATCACGCGGGTGTGCGCCTCTGCGCCCTGGGCGACCAGCGCACTGATGTCACTGTCCCACGGCAGGATTTTGCGCAGCGAGGTGATGGTTTCATACGCGCGCTCGCCCTCTGGCGTGACAGTCTCCAGCACATATTCACCGTTCTGCGCCTGCAGCTGATTAAGCAGTGCTGCTGCATCATTGCGGATGTTGCCCAGCGCAATGCTCCAGCTCTCATCACCCTGCTCACGTAGCTTGTGCAGATACCACGCCTGATGGGCACGGTGGAAGGAGCCTGCACCGATGTGCATCCATACCAAATTCGTTGTCATAATCGCCTCAAAGTAAACTTTTGCCACTGCGAAGGGCATTTGCCCGATGCGACGTAGCATAGTCGGCGGCTAACATTTGGTTCTGCGAGATGCATCACAATTAATACATTTGCTCTCATTTAGGGCTTTTGCCCGATTAGCGCTTGCGTCTGATTCCGCGATAAACTGACGCTTCAGTTTTCGACGGAAGCGCGTGATGAGCAGAGAAGAGAAAAAACAGGAGCTGGCGGCGCGAGCGGCATGGATGTATTACGTCGCTGGCGTAACACAGCAGGAGATTGCGCGCGCGCTCGGCTTATCGCGTCAGGTGGCGCAGCGGCTGGTGTCCAGCGCACGGGAAATGGGCATGGTCAGCGTCAAAATCGATCATCCGGTTACCCACTGTCTGCAACTGGCGCACGAGGTGCAGACGAAATTTGGTCTTGAGCTGTGTCGGGTGGTGCCTTCTGCCCGCCTGGAGGATGACGCTATTCAGCAGATGCTGGCCGTTGAAGGGGCCTCAGTGATGAGCCAGTTTATCAGCGAGGAGCAGCCGCAGGTGTTCGGCATTGGATCCGGCAAAACGCTGCGTTCGATGATCGACGCGCTGCCGTGGATTGAACGACCACAGCATCAGTGCGTGTCGATGATTGGTGCGATTGCGCGCGATGATTCCGGTACGCGTTACGACGTGCCGCTAAAGATGGCTGAGAAAATGCAGGGCAAATATTTTTTTATCCCCGCGCCGCTCTATGCCGACACGCCAGAAGACAAAACCATGTGGGTGCAGCATCAGGTCTATCAGCGCGTGACGCAGCGCGCCCTGCAGGCAGACGTTGCGTTTGTTGGCATTGGTGAAGTGCAGCCGGGCTGTCCGCTAAATGCCGAAGGCTTTATTACCGATGTGCAGGTCAGAGAGCTTAACACGCGTGGCGTGGTGGGTGAGATGCTTGGCCATTTCTTTAATCAGCAGGGCGAGCGGGTGTGGGGCGAAACCGATGCGCTGCTCACCAGCGTGCTGCTGGAGAGCCAGACGCAGCGGAAGATTATCGGCTTTGCCGGCAGCGCACGGAAATATCCGGCCATTCGCGCCGCGCTATTGGGTGGGTGGATCTCCGGGCTAGTGACCGACGAAGACACGGCGCTGAAGTTGCTTGGCGGGTGATTAAAACGCTTCTGCAATACGTAGCGGCGCGATTTATCGCGCCGGGTTAATCGCAAAATGGCAAACAAGCGCGCCATGAATTGCGCCGCTACGGCTCAGCAGCCTATTTTAACGAGCCTTTCAGGAACTGCTGCAGGCGCGGACTCTTTGGATTGCCAAACAGCTCATCGGGCGTCCCCTCTTCCTCAATTTTTCCCTGATGCAGGAAAATCACATGGTTTGAGACGTGGCGGGCAAATTCCATCTCGTGCGTGACCACGACCATGGTTTTTCCCTCTTCCGCCAGCTTCTGCATAATACGCAGGACTTCGCCTACCAGCTCGGGATCGAGCGCTGAGGTCGGTTCATCAAACAGCAGCACTTCCGGTTCCATTGCCAGCGCACGGGCAATGGAGACGCGCTGCTGCTGGCCGCCAGAGAGATGTACCGGATATTTTGCCCGCGCGCGCGCATCAATCCCGACTTTATCCAGATATTTGATCGCCCGTTCGCGCGCTTCCGCCTTGCTCAGACCGAGCACCTGAATGGGTGCTTCCGTCACGTTATCCAGCACCGTCATATGACTCCAGAGGTTGAAGTGCTGAAACACCATGGTGAGGCGCGTGCGCAGCGAGCGCAGCTGCTCCTTGTTCGCCACTTTCAGCTGGCCGTCGGTATCGCGCACCAGCGCAATCTGTTCGTTATTAACGGCGATAGCCCCTTCGCTCGGCTTTTCGAGGAAGTTAATGCAGCGTAAAAACGTACTTTTCCCGGAGCCGGAAGAGCCAATGATGCTAATCACATCGCCGGCATTGGCGCGCAGTGAGACGCCTTTCAGAACTTCATGTTCACCGTAACGTTTGTGCAGTTCGGCAACCTGTAATTTATTTTCAGCCATAGTGATACTCAGTGCGACGAAGAGGGTTTCACATGTGCCAGAAAGCGGCGCTCCGCAAGGCGGAACAGACTAATCAGCACATAAGAGATAATCAGATAGAGCACGGCAGCGAGCCCAAACGCGGTAAACGGCTGATAGGTAGCCGAGTTAATATCACGCGCGATTTTCAGCAGATCCGGCACGGTCGCAGTAAACGCCAGCGCGGTGGAGTGCAGCATCAGGATCACTTCATTGCTGTATGCGGGCAGCGCGGTACGCAGCGCGGAGGGCAAAATGATGCAGCGGTAAAGCTTTACGGTTGAAAAACCGTAGGCGCGCGCCGCTTCAATTTCGCCATGTGGCACGGCGCGGATGGCGCCCGCAAAGATTTCAGTGGTGTAGGCGCAGGTATTCAGCGTAAATGCCAGCAGCGTACAGTTCAGACCGCTGCGAAAAAAGGCGTTCAGCAGCTCAGATCCTTTCACCACTTCCAGCGTATACATGCCGGAGTAGAACACCAGCAGCTGGACGTAGAGCGGCGTGCCGCGAAACACATAGGTAAACAGCCAGACCGGGGTTGAGATAAACCGGTTGGGTGATACGCGGGCGATGGCCAGGATCACAGCCAGACAGCCGCCGAGCACGACCGAAAGAATAAGCAGCCACAGCGTGATCGCTACGCCGGTGAAGCGATAGCCATCGGTCCAGAGCAGTTGTTTCCAGTACTCCTGAATAATCTCAATCATAATTCTGCCCTTTTTACCCCGACCGAGTAGCGGCGCTCAAGCCACCACAACACGCCATTAGAAAGCGTGGTAAACACCAGATAGATCACCCCTGCCACAATGGCAAAGTAGAACGGCTGCCAGGTACTCTTGCCCGCCAGCTGCGTCGCTTTGACCACATCCTCCAGCCCCAGCAGCGACACCAGTGCGGTAGCCTTGAGGATCACCTGCCAGTTGTTTCCGATACCGGGTAGCGCAAAACGCATCATGGCCGGAAACAGAATGCGCCGGAACGTCTGCGAGCCGGTAAAACCAAAGGCGGTAGCGGCTTCAATCTGTCCCTTCGGCACCGCCAGAAACGCGCCGCGAAAGGTTTCAGTAAAATAGGCGCCGTAGATAAACCCGAGGGTAATGATACCGGCCACCATCGGGTCGATATCAAACTGCGCCAGGCCCAGCGCGTCAGTTACCGCGTTGAGCGCAATCTGCAGCCCGTAAAAGATCAGCAGCATCAGCACCAGATCGGGCACGCCGCGGATCAGGGTGGTGTACCCCTCCGCAATGATGGCCAGCGGCCGGCTGCGCGACAGTTTGGCACCCGCCCCGAGCAGGCCGAGGATAACCGCCAGCAGCACGGCGCTCAGCGCCAGCTCCAGCGTCACCAGCGTGCCTTTGAGAATGACTTCAGAATAGCCGTACAACATGATTTCGATCCTGTCGTGAGAGGAAAATAACACACGCTGCCCGGGAAATAGCGGACAGTCCTGACCAGGGATATGAATCACGGAAGGATAGCGGCAAGCGTATGAACCCCGGGAGTTTACATAAGTAAGCGCCCGGAGTGAATAGTTATGGCCCCGGTTCCTGTCACTCAACCCGCAGTATCAGGAAACAGGTCGATCAGTCACCGTAGACGTTGAAATCGAAATATTTTTTCGCAATCTTGTCGTAGGTGCCATCTTTGCGCATCTCATTAAACGCCTTATCGATGGCGGCTTTAAGATCGCTGTCATCTTTGCGCAGGCCCATGCCGGTGCCTACACCAAAGATTTTGTCATCTTTCACCGCCGGGCCAGCAAACGCATAGTTTTTGCCTACCGGCTGCTTCAGAAAGCCTTCGCTCGCCTGCACTTCATCCTGGAAAGCGGCATCAATGCGTCCGGCGTTCAGGTCCTGATAGACCAGATCCTGATTTGCATAAGGCGTCACGGTAACGCCCTTCGGCCGCCAGTATTGATTCGCATAGGTTTCCTGCGTGGTACCCTGCAGCAGACCGATATTTTTGCCCTTTAGCGATTCAATCGTTGGCTGCAGCGGAGAGCCTTTTGCCGCCACCAGACGGGCGTTAGCCGCATAGAGTTTTTCCGAGAAGCCAATCTCCTCCTGACGCTTTTCGGTGATAGAGAGCGACGAAATAATGGCATCAATTTTTTTCGCTTTCAGCGACGGAATAAGCGCATCGAAATCACTTTCCACATAGGTACATTTGGCCTGAATGCGTTTGCAAATCTCATTGGCAAGGTCGATATCAAACCCCACCAGCTGGCCCTGGGCATTTTTTGACTCAAACGGCGGGTAAGTTGGATCGGTCCCGATACGCAGCGACTGCGGTACTGCGGCAAAAACGCTGGCGGTGCCGGTCATTGCCAGCAGCAGGGAGAGAGCCAGAACTCGCTTTTTCATAGTTTACCCTCAAGTGACGTGCTTATTGTTATGTGGTGTGATGTGTGTTTTGCGCTGAATGGATTGCAGTTTTCATGCCAGGTCTCAGAGCTGGCGATGCAGCATGCAGGCGCGCTAACGAGAGCGTCGTAACGGGACGCAGAGAGTTCGTTATGAAGGGAATATAACAGCGGGATGCAGAAGAAAAAGCGAGTTTGCTAACTTTTAGTGCAGATTATGCACGAAGAGTGATCGACACCGCGAATTTGCACATCCATTGTGCAGCGCGCAACGTTTATGCGCCATTCCAGCGCATAAACAGATCTTCCGGTAGCGTGATATCAAACTGATCCACCACGCGATTAACCGTCTGGTCGACCAAATCCTCAATACGCTGCGGCCGGTGATAGAAAGCCGGCACCGGCGGCATGATCATCGCGCCCAGTTCAGCCGCCGTGGTCATCATACGCAGATGACCGACGTGCAGCGGGGTTTCGCGTACGCAGAGCACCAGGCGGCGCTGCTCTTTCAGCACGACGTCAGCGGCGCGCGTCAGCAGGCTGTCGCTGTAGCTGTGTACAATGCCGGAGAGCGTTTTCATTGAGCACGGCAGGATCACCATACCCAGCGTTTTAAATGAGCCGGAAGAGATGCTTGCCCCGATATCCCGCACGTCATGCACCACGCTGGCAAGCGCCTGCACATCCCGCACGCTGTAGTCAGTTTCCAGCGCCAGCGTCTGGCGCGCTGCCGGGCTCATCACCAGATGGGTTTCCACTTCCGGCACCGATTGCAGCACCTGCAGCAGCCGCACGCCGTAAATTGCGCCGCTGGCGCCGGAAAGACCCACGATGAGACGTTTCATAACTCTGCCTTACTCTGTTCAGAATCGGCAATGATAGCCTGCCACAGGCAAAAATGCGCTGGCGCCCGGTGAAAAAGCGCAAAACAGACGGGGCAGACTTTCGCCTGCCCCGCGGGAGTGCCGGATAAAAGCTCAATCAGCCTTCGTTATGGATCTCCAGCCCTTCCACTTCGTTCTGACGCTGCAGCGCTTTGGCGTCGTCGTTACGCAGCGACTGCAGATACTCGAGGTATTGCTGATCCACATCCTTAGTGACGTAAACGCCGTTGAAGACGGAGCACTCAAACTGCTCAATGTCCGGATTCTCTTCGCGTACCGCTTCGATCAGATCGTTCAGATCCTGGAAGATCAGCGCATCCGCCTTAATCAGCTTGCGGATCTCCTCCACCTCACGGCCATGGGCAATCAGCTCGGTAGCGCTTGGCATGTCGATGCCATAGACGTTTGGAAAGCGGATCTCCGGTGCAGCCGACGCGAGATAAACCCGTTTAGCACCCGCCTCGCGCGCCATCTCGATAATCTGTTCAGAGGTCGTACCGCGCACGATAGAGTCATCCACCAGCAGCACATTTTTATCGCGGAACTCTGCACGGTTGGCGTTGAGCTTACGGCGAACGGCGCTGCGGCGCAGATGCTGGCCCGGCATGATAAAGGTGCGGCCCACATAGCGGTTTTTCACAAATCCCTGCCGGTAGGGCTTGTTCAGGATGCGCGCAATCTCCAGCGCGGTATCGGTCGAGGTTTCCGGAATCGGAATCACCACGTCGATATCGAGATCTTCCCACTCCCGGGCAATTTTTTCCCCGAGCTTGGTGCCCATGCGCACGCGCGCGCTATAGACGGAAATCTTATCCAGGAAAGAGTCCGGGCGGGCAAAATAGACATATTCAAACAGGCAGGGATTACTTTTCGGGTCCTCTGAACACTGGCGGGTCGAAAGCTGGCCCTGTTCAGTGATATAGACCGCTTCACCCGGCGCAACGTCACGAATGAACTCAAATCCCAGCGTATCCAGCGCCACGCTCTCCGAGGCAACCATATACTCTGTGCGGCCATCCTGCATGTCGCGCTTGCCGAGCACCAGTGGACGAATCCCGTTCGGATCGCGAAACGCCACCATACCGTGTCCGATAATCATCGCCACCACGGCATAAGCGCCACGCACCTGCTGATGCACTGCCGCTACCGCGGCAAAAATGGTTTCCGCATCGAGCGGATAGTGCTGAAAGCGATCCAGCTCCTGCGCAAAAATGTTGAGCAGGATCTCTGAATCGGAGGTGGTATTAACGTGACGGCGACCGGTCTCAAACAGCTGTTTGCGCAGCTCATGCGCATTGGTGAGATTGCCGTTATGCGCCAGCGTAATACCATAAGGGGAGTTAACGTAAAATGGCTGCGCTTCAGAGGCGCTGGAGCTGCCGGCGGTAGGGTAACGCACGTGGCCGATACCGATATTGCCCTGCAAACGCTGCATGTGGCGCGCTTCAAACACGTCGCTGACCAGACCATTTGCTTTGCGCAGACGGAAGCAGTTCAGCGCATCGATAGTACAAATGCCGGCGGCATCCTGTCCGCGGTGCTGCAGCACCGTTAACGCGTCATAGATCGACTGGTTTACTGGCATAAAACCGGTGATACCAACAATACCGCACATATTGTCATTTCCTCATTAGCCGCACTCCCGATGGTGTCACCGGGGTAAAAAACTTGACGTGCTTTTCAGGTAATCAAAAAACCACCTGATGATATAACTGAACTGGGGAATGAGCTGAGACTGTTGCCAGTCCGGGCTTTTTGAAAAGCCGGTGAATGTATCAAGGAAGAAAAGAATGGCGGAAACAATCAGCACGCCACGCAACGCCCCGAAACAGACCCCCAACACCCTGTCGGTTCCCGACAAGCCGGTTTTCTCAACCAGCGAGCCGATCACATAGTTCACGATGGCACCCACAATCAGGGTGGCAACGAATAACACCGCAATTGCGATGCCGTTGCGAACCAGTTCGTCGTTAAAACCTGTAAACCAGACTGCCAGGTAGGCGTAGTAATGACTGGCGACAAAAAACGCGCATCCCCAGGTAACAAGAGATAAGGCTTCCCGGACAAACCCGCGAATCAGGCTGACCAGAGCCGAAAAACCAACTACCGCAATAATGACGTAATCAATCCAGATCATGAACGCTTCCAGTACAGTGCTTCGCACCCCTGCATCCAGTTCGGGGCGCATTCTAACAGAAAAAGAAAACGTTTGCGTAGCCTTTTCCCGTTCGCGGTGATGAAAAAGGGCGAGGAAAAATAATTCCATCGCCCGTTACTATCAGCAATATTTAAATAGCTGATTTTAAAGTTAATTAACTGCTTTAAACCGGCATTTACGCGCTATAAGCCACGCCTGTTACTGCTATCGGCGTGACTTATCAGCCTGTCAGCGCACGCTATAGGGTTTCACCACGCCGCCCAGTCCGGAAACGCTCTGCAGCTCGCTCAGCGAACTTTGCAGCTTCGCTTTAGAGGCGTCAGGTCCGACGTAGATACGGGTGATTTGCCCCTGCACCGGCGATGACGGCACGGTAAAGGCGCGGTAGCCAGAGAGCCGCAGCTTCGCCACAATCTCGTCCACTTTCGCAGCGTTCTTCAGTGCGCCAAGCTGTACCACATACGCCTGCCCCGCTGGCGCGCTGGCTGGCTTCGACGTTTCTGCCGACTTGCTCTGCTCCGCTGCTTTTGGCTGCTCTGCGGGTTTTGGCGTCTCCACCGGCTTCGGCTTCGGTTGCTCTGCCGGCTTCGGCCTGCTCTGCTCGGTGGTTTTAGGTTTCGTCTGCTCAGCCGGTTTCTGCTGGGTTCTGGGCTGCGTCTGCTGATGCACCGCCGGTGGCGTGACTACGCTCGGCTGGCTGTTCTGCACCGGCTGCGCGCTGCCGCTGACGGCCGGATTTTGCGTGGCCTGAGTGGTCGCTGACTGCTGCGCAGCACCGGCGCCTTCCGGCGGCTGCGACGGCAGCGGCTGCGTGACCGGCGGCACCATTTCGCTATCCTGCTGATCGTCAGGTTTTGGCACCAGCGGAATCGCTGCAAACTCTTCCTTATAATGCTTTTTCTTACCGTCCAGCAGGCCCGGCAGCACAATGACACCAATCGCCACCAGGATCACCGTGCCCACTAACCGATTTTGAAACTTACTCGCCACTGCCGTTCTCCGCTGCCATCGATTCCATAACCTGTGCTACGGTGTGAAATGACCCACACACCAGAATCACATCCTGCCGGCTGGCCTGCGCACGCGCCGCCCGCCACGCCGCATCAACGCTGGTATACGCCGTACCGCTCTCCAGATGCGCAAGCAGCTCCTCTGCCGATGCGCCACGCGGACCCGCCAGCGGCGCGCAGTACCAGTGCGTCACCTGCGGCGCCAGCGCAGCGAGCGTACCGGCAATATCTTTGTCGTGCAGCATACCCGCTACCGCATGAACCGTTCCGCCCGCGGGCAGCGCTGCCAGACGCGACGCCAGCCAGGCAGCCGCGTGCGGGTTGTGCGCGACGTCCAGAATCACCTGCGGCGCATGGCTTATGGTCTGGAAACGCCCTGCCAGTACCGCCTGCGGCAGATGCGCGCGGATAATGGCGTCAGGCACCTGCAGACCCGATGCGCGTAACGCAGCCAGCGCCGTGGCCGCATTCGGCAGCGGCACCTGCGGCAGCGGCAGATCGCGCAGCTCACCCTGCGCATCCTGCAGCATCCAGCTATCACTACCGCCCTGCCACTGCCAGTCGCGATTGACCTGATGCAGCACGGCACCGGTCTCTGCTGCCACCGCAGCGATGCTTGCCGGCATCTCCGCTTCGCCCACTACGGCAGGTTTACCGGCGCGGAAAATACCCGCTTTCTCCCGCCCGATACTCTCGCGGTCGGGGCCAAGCCAGTCCGTGTGATCGAGTGCGATACTGGTGATCACCGCCACATCACTGGCAACAATGTTGGTGGCATCAAGACGGCCACCCAGTCCGACTTCGAGGATCACCACGTCAAGATTCGCCTGGCGGAACAGATTAAGCGCAGAGAGCGTGCCAAATTCAAAATAGGTGAGCGAGGTATCACCACGCCCCGCCTCGATTTCAGCAAAGCTGGCGCTGTGCTGCGCCTCCGGCAGCTCCGCACCCTGCACGCGTACGCGCTCGGTGTAGCGCACCAGATGCGGCGAACTGTAGACGCCCGTACGGTAGCCTGCTGCCATCAGCAGCGTTTCCAGCGTGCGGCAGGTGGTGCCTTTGCCGTTGGTGCCGGCGACGGTAAAGATGAAGGGAGCGGGTTTCAGCAGGTCAAGCTGCGCGGCAACGCGCTGAATACGATCCAGACCCAGTTCAATCGCCTGTGAGTGAAGATGCTCAAGATAGTGAAGCCACGTGGCCAGCGGCGACGTGCCCTGAGGAGGCTGATGCGTGTTCATGAGTCCCGTCTGTTGCGTAGTACAGCTCATCGTTCAGCGCAGCGGCGGAAAGAGAGGCCTGCGCGCGGCTGATGGCTATCAACAGGCAGGAACCGGCACGGCTGCTCACTGAATAATGGGATGTACGGAATGAAAGTAAAAAGGCGCATCGCTGCGCCTTTCGGTTGCCTGTCAGGCGTCGTTGCTTTCTGGTTCCACCACCACCGGTGGCTCGCCATCCAGCTGCGGAGCCGGCAGGTTCATCATTTTTGCCAGCAGGCTGGCCAGCTTAAAGCGCATTTCCGGACGACGGATGATCATGTCGATCGCGCCTTTTTCAATCAGGAACTCACTGCGCTGGAAGCCCGGCGGCAGCTTTTCACGTACCGTCTGCTCAATCACGCGTGGACCGGCAAAACCGATCAGCGCTTTTGGCTCCGCCACGTTGAGATCGCCCAGCATCGCAAAGCTGGCAGAAACGCCACCCATGGTCGGGTCAGTCAGCACGGAGATATAAGGCAGACCGCGCTCCTGCATTTTCGCCAGGGCCGCACTGGTTTTTGCCATCTGCATCAGCGACTGCAGCGCTTCCTGCATACGTGCACCGCCGCTGGCCGAGAAGCAGATCAGCGGGCAGTTATCTTCCAGCGCCTGCTCTACGGCACGCACAAAGCGCGCGCCCACGACTGAGCCCATCGAGCCGCCCATAAAGGCAAACTCAAACGCCGCCGCCACAACCGGCATGCCGTGCAGCTGGCCTTTCATGACGATCAGCGCATCTTTTTCGCCGGTGTCTTTCTGGGCCGCTACCAGACGATCCTTATACTTTTTGGAGTCGCGGAACTTGAGCAGATCTTTTGGCTCCAGCTCGCTTCCCAGCTCAACCATCGACCCTTCATCCATCAGGCTATGCAGACGCTCGCGCGCGTGCATACGCATGTGGTGGTCGCACTTCGGGCAGACCTCAAGGTTGCGCTCCAGCTCGGCGCGGTAGAGCACCTGACCACAGCTGTCGCACTTGGTCCACACCCCTTCCGGGATGCTGGCTTTGCGCGTAGGCGTCGTGGTGCTTTTATTCAGTATGCGTTCAATCCAGCTCATTGATGACCTTTCTGTTTAATGCTGACCTGGTCCAGTCTTTTCGTTACTGCTGAAATCACCTTCAGCAGGCCGTAAATGTCGCTCATTAAACCACAACCTGTTCACGCTGTGGATAAAAATCTGGTGACGGGCTTACTGCGATTTCTGCTGACGCGCCTGACGGCGATGACGCCATACTTCAATCACGCCTGGCAGTATCGATACCACAATAATGCCGACAATCAGCAGCTTGAGGTTCTCCTGCACCACCGGCAGATCGCCAAACAGATAGCCGGCATAGGAGAACAGCAGTACCCACAACAGCGCGCCCGTAACGTTGAAGAGCGCAAAGTGGCGATAGGACATATGTCCCATACCCGCCACGAAGGGGGCAAAGGTTCGCACGATTGGCACAAAGCGCGCAAGTATAATGGTTTTACCGCCGTGGCGATCGTAGAACGCATGGGTTTTATCGAGATAGCTGCGGCGGAAGATTTTAGACTGCGGATTACTGAACAGCTTCTCACCAAACAGGCGGCCAATGGTGTAGTTCACCGCATCGCCGAGAATAGCAGCGATAACCAGCAGCGTGACCATCAGGTGCACGTTTAAGTCGTTGCCCGGTAAGGCAGCAAGCGCGCCTGCCACAAACAGCAGCGAATCACCCGGCAGGAATGGCGTCACCACCAGACCGGTCTCGCAAAACAGGATCAGGAACAGGATGGCGTAGATCCAGATGCCATACTGCGCCACCAGTTCGGCCAGGTGCACATCAATGTGCAGAATAAAATCGACAACAAAATGGATAAACTCCATACCAGCTAACTCCCTGACACCCTACGGTTAAAAATTAATCTGCGAGGAACAGTGGTCCCGGCGCAGGCTGTGGTAACGCAAAATGGGACGGGTAATCCACCGCCACCAGGTATAACCCTTCCGCTTTCGCGGTTGCCGCTGCCAGCGTGCGATCTTTTGCCGCCAGCAGATCCGCTATCCAGCTCTCCGGCTGATTGCCATTGCCAACCTCTATCAGGCTGCCGACGATGTTACGCACCATATGGTGCACGAAGGCGTTCGCTTTGATATCGACAATGACAAATGCCCCCTGCCGTATGACGTTCAGATGGATCACGTTACGCCATGGCGTACGCGACTGGCACTGAACGGCACGAAACGAGGTGAAGTCATTTTCACCCAGCAGATGCTGACCGGCACGCTGCATTTTCTCTGCGTCCAGCGGATGGTAGTAGTGCGTCAGCCCGTTGCCGAGAATAGCCGGGCGCAGCCGCTGATTATAAATCACATAGCGGTAGCGTCGCGCGGTCGCGCTGAAGCGCGCGTGAAAGCTCTCCGGCACCGCTTTTACCCAGCGTACGGCGATATCATCCGGCAGATTGGCATTGACCCCCAGCGTCCAGGCGCTGTCAGCGCGCCGGGAAGTGGTTTCAAAATGCACTACCTGACCGGTGCCGTGTACGCCTGCGTCTGTCCGCCCGGCGCAAAACACGCTGACGTCATGGTTCGCTACTTTCGCCAGCGCTTTCTCCAGCTTCTCCTGCACGCTGCGTACTTCATTTTGCCGCTGCCAGCCATAGTAGCGGCTGCCGTCATACTCAATGCCCAGCGCCAGCTTCAGGGTTGTCGCCTCCGCCTGCATCAGTAGAAATACTCCTGCACCAGCTTCTCCGCCGTTTTCACTGCCATCAGCGCGCCGCCAAAGCGCACGTTATCCGCCACCGACCAGAACTGCAGCAGCTCCGGAATGCCGTAGTCGTTGCGCAGGCTGCCAATGCTCAGCACTTCATTACCGGAGGCGTCGCCCACCTGCGTCGGGTAATCCCCCTCTTCGCTCAGGCTGATATCTTCCGCACGCGCCAGTTCATCACGTGCCTCTTCGGCAGAGAGCGGACGCAGATTTTCCAGATAAACGATTTGCGCATTACCGTAAAACACCGGCGCCTGCACGCTGCTGACGGCAATCGGCAGTCCCTCATCCTGCAGCACTTTACGCACCTGCTCCACGACGCGACGTTCACTTGCCACGCTGCCGCTGCTGTCTGCCTGCTGCGGCAGCAGGTTAAATGCCAGCTGACGGCCAAAATAGTGTTCGTCAGGCGGAATGCCATTCAGCAGGCGCGCACTCTCGCCTGCCAGTCCATCCACGGCAGCTTTGCCCTGGCTGGATACTGACAGCAGGTTTGTTACCTGAATGCGGCTCAGCCCGGCGGTTTCAACCAGTGGCTTGATGGCGCATAACAGCTGGCTTACCAGTGCATCCGCCACGCTGATAATATTACGGTTACGGTAGTCCGCCAGTGCCTGCGGGTTCACATCCGGTACCACCAGCGGCACATCCGGCTCCAGCGCGAACAGATCGCTGCTGTCGATCACCAGGCATCCCTGGCTCGCCGCCTCTTCTGCGTAGCGGGCTGACGCCTCGCGACCGGCAGTGAAAAACGCCAGCTGCGCCTGGGTCCAGTCGAACTCAGCCGCATCCTGTACGCGCACCGAACGGCCGGCAAAACGCAGTGTTTCACCCGCGCTGTTTTCGCTTGCCAGCAGATGGATCTCACCAACCGGGAACTGGCGTTCCGCCAGCAGTTCCAGTACAGCGTTTCCTGTGGCGCCTGTTGCGCCCAGTAGCGCAATATTCCAGCCGTCAGACATGTTGGTTTACTCCAGACAATGACATAAAAACAGAAGGCGGTAATGATACCGCCTCATAATTCAGATTCGTTCCCGCTGTGCGCCGTGGCGCATCATTCCGGGAGAGAGGATGGCTGCCCCTGCAGGCTGACGCGAAAGCCCAGCTGCTTCAGCATGCTGGCGCTGGCAGCGTTGTCGCAGATCACCTGCAGCGAAGACCACTCACGGCGCTCTTCGTACTGCCGGCGCAGCCGGTCAAACTCCCCCGGCTGGCCTGCTGCTTTACGCAGCGGCGCGTCGTCGCGGCGCACATCATACACCAGGTGTGCCAGTCGTTTCAGCGTTGCCTGATCGAGTTCACCGTGCAGCGTGATGCTGCTGAACTCCGGCGGCGGCAGCAGACTCTCCAGCGCCACCTGCTGCGGCTGGCCGATAAACGCGCTCCAGGCTTCAAAGACCTGCGTCGTGCCACGCGCTTTACCCTCCAGCGTGTAGCCTGCGATATGGGCGGTAGCGATATCCACGCGCGCCAGCAAATCGAGACTGAGATCGGGTTCCGGCTCCCATACATCCAGTACCACGCGCAGATCGCCACGCATTTTCAGCACTTCCAGCAGCGCAGCGTTGTCAACCACCGGACCGCGGCAGGCGTTAATCAGAATGGTATCGGGCCGCAGCGCCATCAGCAGCGCCGCATCCGCCAGGTGCCAGCTTTTATAGCGCCCCTCTTTGTTGAGCGGCGTATGAAAAGTCAGGATATCCGCCTGTGCCACCAGCGTTTCCAGCGTATGAAACGGTCCGGTATCGCCACGATCGGCACGGGGCGGATCGCACAGCAGCGTTTTAACGCCCCAGGCTTCCAGTCGCGCCTGCAGACGGCTGCCGACGTTACCCACGCCCACGATGCCCACGGTGCGATCGCGCAGCGCAAAGCCGTCACGTTCAGCCAGCAGCAGCAGCGCAGAGAAGACATATTCCACCACGGCGATAGCGTTGCAGCCTGGTGCGGCAGAGAAGCCGATGCCGGCTGCCTGTAGCGAGGCCTGATCCACGTGATCGGTGCCCGCGGTGGCAGTGCCGACAAATTTTACCGGCGTGTCCGCCAGCAGCGCCGCATTGACCGGGGTGACCGAGCGCACCATCAGCGCGCTGGCATCGCGCAGCTCCGCTTCAGGCAGCGGACGGCCCGGTACGGCAACCACCTCACCGGTGCGGCTGAAGAGTTCACGGGCATAGGGCATGTTTTCATCAACGAGAATTTTCACGGCGGTGGTCCTGTCTGCGGGAAATGAACGCCGGCTAGTGTGCCACAAAGGCGGCTGTTAGCCTAACCGGCTGCGATAGCGTTCCGGGGAGGTGCCCGCCTGCTGCTGAAACATAACAATCAGCGCCGAGGCAGAGCTATAGCCGAGTTCATGAGCGATAGCCTGCACGCTCTTGCCCTGCTCCAGCAGCGCAAGCGTGCGCAGAAAACGCAGCCGCTGCCGCCACTCGCTAAAGGACATTTTCAGCTGCTGCTGGCAGCGCCGCGCCAGCGTACGTTCTGTGGTAAACACGCGCTGCGCCCACTGCGCCAGCGTGGTGTTATCGCCGGGATTGGCCTCCAGCGCACGCAGTACCGGCGCAAGAAACTTATCATCTGAGGCGGGCAGATAGCTGGTATGCGCGGGTGCCTGGCGCAGGCGATCCAGCAGCACATCACACAGGCGCCACTCCGCCTCGCTCTGCGGCTGCGCCAGCGCGCGCTGCGCGAACTCATTCATAATCGCATGCGTTATCGCATCCGCCGTCAGCAGGCAGGCGCGCGCCGGCAGGCCGTGACACAGTTCTGCTGCCAGATTCAGGGTACGAAACTGTGCCTGACAGTGGTTATAGCTGCTGTGTCGCTGGCCGGGAGGGATCCATACCGGCATCTCAGCCGGGGCCAGCAGGCGCTCGCCTTCAATGTCCAGCTCCAGCACGTGGCGGGTAACAAAAATCGCCTGGCCCCACGCATGCTGATGCGGCAGATATTCGGTGCGCGCATGCGTCTGTTCGTAACGCATAAAAATGCGCGGCGCGTCAGCGGGCGGGCAATAGGCAACCTGAATAGTCATTCTGTCCGGTCATTAACAAATATTGTCCGATTTTAACTATCTGTTTTAAACCGGTCAAACGTATGCTGGCGGCACTTTTTTACGGAGCCTGTTATGAATCTGCTGTTCCCTCTCATTGCGGTGCTGATCTGGTCAGTCAACACCATCGTCAGCAAACTCTCGGCTGACGCTATCGATCCTGCTGCGATCTCTTTTTATCGCTGGCTGCTGGCGCTGCTGGTGCTGACCCCGTTCTGCCTGCCCGGCGTATGGCGGCACCGGCGCACAATAAAAAGTCACCTCGGTCAGCTGCTGCTGCTGGGGCTGCTTGGCATGGTGCTCTACCAGAGCCTTGCCTACTATGCGGCACACAGCGTGTCGGCGGTGATGATGGGCATACTCGGCGCCACCATTCCGCTGCTGACGATTCTGCTCAGCCTGCTGGTGCTGCGCCTGGCCCCCACGCGCGGTATTCTGCTGGGCGGTATTCTCTCGTTTATCGGTCTGGTCTGGCTGGTCAGCGGCGGCAACCCGGCTCAGCTGCTGGCGCAGCGTCCCGGTAATGGCGAAGTCATGATGCTGGCGGCCTCCACCTCTTATGCGCTCTATGGCGTGCTGACCAAACGCTGGGCGATCCCACTCCCCACCTGGCAAAGCCTCTATGTGCAGATTTTCTTCGGTGTTGTGCTGCTGCTGCCGGGCTTTCTGCTCGCGCCGGAGGTCGCGCTGACGCAGCAGAACCTGCCGCTGGTGCTGTTTGCCGGCCTGTTTGCTTCGATCGTGGCGCCCTTTTTGTGGATCCTCGGCGTACAGCGGCTGGGTGCCAGCACCACCAGTATCTTTATGAACGTGGTGCCGGTATTTACAGCGCTTATTGCGGTGCTGTTTCTGCATGAGCAGCTGCACAGCTATCACTGGATTGGCGGCGGTATTACGCTTACCGGCGTGATCCTGGCGCAGCGGCTGAAGACGCCGCTGCGCCAGCCGGCCATCAGGGAAAGCTGACGGTGACCCGCAGTCCGCCCAGCTGCGGGCTGCGATCGAGACGCAGCCGCGCGCCGTGCCAGGCGCAGATATCTTTCACCAGCGCCAGCCCGATACCCGCACCAGGCTGCCCGCTGGGATCGAGACGTGCAAACGGCTGGAGCGCCTGCTGCTGCTGCCCGACCTCTATACCGGGGCCGCTATCTTCAATCTCCAGCTGATGCCCCTGCAGCCGTGCCGTTACCGTTCCCTGCGCCGGCGTATATTTAATCGCATTATCCAGCAGGTTGGCGCACAGTTCAGCCAGCAGCAGCGCGTCTCCCTGTACGCGACACGCCTCTTCGCCCTCGAAACCTAAATCAATCTGCTTGTGCCGCGCGGCGGTATAGCCGCTCAGGCACGCCTGCTGCACAATCTGACTGAGATCAACGCGGGTAAAGGGTTTATCTTCGCCGTGGCGCGCCTTGATCTGCGCCAGCTGCAGCAGCCGGTCAGTCAGCTCTACGGTATCGTTCAGCGTGTGGCGCATGCCCTGCAGGCTCTCACGCCACTGCTGCGGATCGTCGCTGCTGAGCGCCACGCTGACCTGGGTTTTCAGAATGGTCAGCGGCGTACGCAACTGGTGCGACACATCGGCGCTGAAGCGCTCCTGCCGCGCCAGCAGCCCGCGCAGCCGCTCCAGATGCCGGTTAAATGCCACAATCAGCGGCTGCAGCTCTGACCAGGGTACCAGCGACGGCAAGGGCGTCAGCTCTCCTGGCGCACGGCGCAGCATAATCCGCGACAGCCGGCGCAGCGGCCGCAGCACCCGGCGCAGCAGCATCCCCGCCAGCAGCAGCGTGATCAGCACCAGGAAACTCTGGCTGATCAGCGCCGTACGCAGCAGGCTGTCGGCAAAGGCGTGCCGGGAGTTCAGCGTTTCCGCCACCAGCACCAGCGCCATGCCTTCTACCCCCTCTTCATTCACCGGCTGCCATAGCGCCGCCACGCGAATCGGCTGCCTGCGGTAATGCGCATCATAAAAATGCACCAGCGCCGGGTATGCATCAGAGAGCGGCGCGTTACGCGGCAGCAGCGGCAGATCGGGGTAGCCGGAGAGCGTATTTCCCTGCGGTGAAATAACCTGATAGAAGAGCTGATCGTTCATATTGCGTTCAAAGCTGTCCAGCACCACCCAGGGCACATCCACTTCCAGATGGCGCTGGCGCACCGCCAGCCTTTCCGCCACGGTGCGCGCTGACGCCAGCAGTGAGCGGTCATAGGCCTGATTCGCTGCCTGCAGCGCGCTCTGATAATGGGTATAAACCGACAGCGCCCACAGCAGCAGCAGCGGTGCGCCCAGCCACAGCAGCAGCTCACCACGCAGCGAGTGCATCAGCCGCACGGCTGCTGCTCCAGGCTGTAGCCGAGCCCGCGCAGCGTCACAATCACCACATCGCTGCCGGAGAGCTTTTTACGCACCCGATGCACATAGAGCTCAATGCTCTCCGGACTGGCGTCGTCGGCCAGCGTAAACGTCTGCTCATAAAGATGCTGGCGCGATACCGGTCGTCCCGGCCGCTGCATCAGCGTGGAAAGCACGCTCGATTCGCGCGGCGTCAGCGACAGCGGCTTATGATTCAGCAGGAAATAGCCTTCGCTGTCGCGCTCCAGCTGTCCGAGCCGCTGGGTCTGCGCCGTCTGGCCGTGGCTGCGGCGCAGCAGCGCGCGCAGCCGCGCATCCAGTTCATCCAGCTCAAATGGCTTGGTCAGGTAGTCATCGGCGCCGCCGTTTAAGCCCTGCACCCGCTGCGCCAGGGTACTTTGCGCCGTCAGCAGCAGCACCGGCACGTTCTGTCCGCGTTTGCGCAGCCGGGCCAGTACTGCCAGGCCATCCAGCCGTGGCAGTGACACATCCAGCACCACCAGCGCGTAGTCCTCGCTCTGCAATATATGATCGGCGGCCAGCCCGTCGGCGACCCAGTCGACGGCAAATCCTTTTTGCGTGAGCGCCTTTTGCAGCCATGAGGCCAGTTCAGTGGTGTCTTCCACCAGTAAGAGACGCATATCACATCCTGTCATTTTTGCTGATGGCTGAAAGGTAAATGAAAGGTTGCTGTTTTAACAATTCAGCAACCACGAATGTTCGGTGGTTATCACAAACTGGAAGAATGACTGGAGCGAACCATGAAAAAAACAGGCTTTCTCATCCTCGCCACCTCCCTGCTGGCTTTTTCAGTATCCTCTGCGCTGGCAGAGGCGCCGCAGCGCACCGAGTGTATCGCCCCGGCTAAACCCGGCGGCGGTTTTGACCTCACCTGCAAGCTGATTCAGGTCTCGATGCAGGAGACCGGCCAGCTCACCTCACCCATGCGCGTGACCTATATGCCAGGCGGCGTAGGCGCGGTTGCCTATAACGCCGTCATCGCGCAGCGCCCGGCCGAAGCGGGTACGCTGGTAGCCTTCTCCGGCGGGTCGCTGCTTAATCTGTCACAGGGCAAATTTGGTCGCTATTCAGTGGACGACGTGAAGTGGCTGGCCGCCGTCGGCACTGACTACGGCATGGTGGCGGTACGCGCCGACGCGCCGTGGAAAACGCTGGGCGAGCTGATGGAGGCGATGAAAACCGATCCTACGAAAGTGGTGGTCGGTGCCGGCGCCTCCATCGGCAGCCAGGACTGGATGAAAACCGCGCTGCTGGCGCGCGAAGCCGGTATCGATCCGCGCAAAATGCGCTATGTCGCCTTTGAAGGCGGCGGCGAGCCGGTGACCGCGCTGCTTGGCAACCATATCCAGGTGGTATCCGGTGATATGAGTGAAATGGTGCCGCATCTGCAGGGCGGTAAAATGCGCGTGCTGGCGGTGATGAGCGACAAGCGCCTGCCGGGTGAACTGGCCGATATCCCCACCGCTAAAGAGCAGGGCTTTAACGTCGAATGGCCCATTATTCGCGGCTATTACCTGGGGCCAAAAGTCAGCGATGCGGAGTACCAGTGGTGGGAGGATTCATTTAAAAAACTGGTTACCACCAAAGCGTTCCAGCAGCAACGCGATCTGCGCGGCCTGTTTGAGTTCAACATGTTTGGCAGCGAGCTGGATGCTTACGTGAAAAAGCAGGTTGCTGACTATCGTGAAAAAGCGAAGTCGTTCGGGCTGGCGAAATAGCGGAGGCAATAATGAGCGATCGTATTTTTGCCGCCGTCTGGCTGGCGCTCTGTATTGCCGGTCTGTTTATCGGCTGGCAGATCCAGAGTGAATATAGCTATGAACCGGTCGGACCGCGCCCTTTCCCGCTGCTGCTGCTTGGGCTGATGGCGATCTGCGCCGTCATGATGCTGCTGCGCAAGCCTGACGCCGTCCAGTGGCCGCAGGCGAAAACGCTGAAGAAACTGCTGGCGCTCTGCCTGATGCTGCTGGCCTATGGCTGGCTGTTTGAACGCATGGGCTTTCCGCTCTGCACCACCCTGCTGACCTTTGGCATCGGCCTGCTGTTTGGCGCGCGCTGGTGGGCGGCGGCGATCTCTGGCGTGGTGATGGGCGTGGCGCTGTTTTACGCCTTCGATCGGCTGCTTGACGTAACGCTGCCGATGGGCAGCTGGCTGAGTTAACAGGAGTCAATAATGGATACCTGGTCTTTTCTGATGCAGGGCTTCGCCGTCGCTATGACGCCGGAGAACCTGATGATCGCTCTGATCGGCTGCTTTATCGGCACCATCGTCGGCTTGCTGCCGGGGCTGGGACCGATCAACGGCGTGGCGATCCTGATGCCGCTGGCGTTTGCTCTGCACCTGCCAGCTGAATCAGCGCTGATCCTGCTGGCAACCGTCTATATCGGCTGTGAATATGGCGGACGTATCTCTTCAATTCTGCTGAATGTGCCGGGTGACGCCGGCGCGATTATGACCGCGCTGGATGGCTATCCGATGGCGCAGCAGGGCAAGGCGGGCGTGGCGCTCTCTATCTCCGCCGTTAGCTCGTTTGTTGGCTCCACCATCGCCATCATCGGCATTATCCTGTTCGCCCCGATTCTGGCTAACTGGTCGCTGGCGTTTGGGCCGGCAGAATATTTTGCCCTGATGGTATTTGCTATTGCCTGCCTTGGCAGCATGATGAGCCACAACCCGCTGAAATCGTTCCTGGCCGCGCTGATTGGCCTCGGTATGGCTACCGTGGGCGTGGATGCGAACAGCGGCGTTTATCGTTTTACCTTCGACAGCGTACACCTCTCCGATGGCATTCAGTTTGTGGTAGTGGTGATTGGCCTGTTCTCGGTCAGTGAGATTCTGCTGATGCTGGAGTCTACCAGCGGCGGTCAGAAGATGGTGCGCGCCAGTGGCCGCATGCTGTTTAACATGAAAGAAGCGTCCCAGGCGACCGGCGCCACGCTGCGCGCCTCCTTCATCGGCTTTTTTGTCGGCGTGCTGCCGGGCGCGGGTGCCACTATCGCCAGCGCTATCGCCTATATGAGTGAGAAGAAGATCAGCGGCAGCGATCAGTTCGGCAAGGGTGATATTCGCGGCGTGGCGGCACCGGAAGCCGCGAACAACGCCTCGGCGTGCGGCTCATTTATCCCGATGCTGACGCTGGGTATTCCGGGCTCCGGCACCACGGCGGTAATGGTGGGGGCGCTGACGCTCTATAACATTACGCCGGGTCCGGCGATGTTCACCGAACAGCCTGACATTGTCTGGGGGCTGATTGCCGCACTGCTGATCGGCAACGTGATGCTGCTGATTATGAATATCCCGATGATCAATATCTTTGCCCGTATGCTGACCATCCCGCTCTGGTTCCTGGTACCTGCGATCGCCGCCATTTCCGCCGTCGGCGTGTATGCGGTGCACAGCACAACCTTCGACCTGCTGCTGATGGTGGGATTAGGCATCTTCGGCTATATCCTGCGCAAGATGGATTTCCCGATGTCGCCGCTGATCCTCGGCTTTGTGCTGGGGGAAATGCTGGAGCAGAACCTGCGCCGTGCGCTCTCAATCAGTAACGGCAACCTGCCTATTCTGTGGGAGAGTCTCATCTGCAAAGTGCTGCTGGTGCTGGCGGTCGCAGTCCTGGTGGTGCCATTCGTCTGGAAACGCTGGCGTCGCAGCCGCTTCAGAGCGGCAGAGGCGGAATAAATCCGCATCTTCTCGCTTTTCTGATACCAGCCCCCGTGGATTTCCCGGGGGCTTTTGCTATCATATGCCCCTCTTTTTCCGGCGCACCCGGATCTGACTCGTTTTTCAAGGATTCCGCCATGCAACCTCTCAGCGGTCCCGGTGTGCCCGCGGGCGATCGTTCTGCGCTTACCGGTGTTTCCGGCCCGGCCCGCCCGGGCGGTCCGGCTGGCGAACAGCCTCTCTCTCCGGCGCAGCGCACCACGCTGGAACGGCTCATTGTACGCATTATGTCTCTCAGCACTCTGAAAGCGCCTGAGCTGTGGGCGGGCGTACGCCATGAAGTGGGCGTGAAGAGCGATGCTGACTTTCAGTCGCGCCATTTTCCGGCTGCCGAGCAGCACCTTAATCGTCGCCTGAGTCAGGTGCAGGACAGTCACGCGACGCGCCAGCTGCTTCAGCAGCTGCAGGATAAACTGCCGCAGGGCAATAACCGTCAGGCGGTAAGCGACTTTATCCGCCAGCAGTTTAACCAGACGGTGCTGAGTGCGCTGAGCCAGGATCAGCTGCGGCAGGTGCTGACCATGCTGCAGAACGGCCAGATGGCGATCCCGCAGCCGCAGCAGAGCCGCAGTACCGATCGCACGCTGCTGCCGGCAGAGCAGCAGGCGCTGAACCAGCAGGTGACGCGGCTGGCGGCCACGACCGGCGAGTCGCCGGTAAAACTGCTGACCGACGCGCTGAAGCTTGTGAATCTTAAAAGCGGCGATCCGGTGCCGTCGCGGCACTTCCCGCTGCTGACGCAGTATCTGCAGGTGCGCCAGACGCTGGGGCAGCATAGCGCACCCACGCTGCAGCTGCTGGAAAGCTCGCTGAAGCAGCCGCTGAATCGTGATGAACAGCAGCTGCTGCAGGATTACAGCCAGCAGCGTTTTCAGGCGACGCCGCAAACCGTGCTGACCGCTGCGCAGTGTCAGGATCTGCTGAATCAGCTTTTCAGCCGCCGGGCTGAGCGCGGTGAAACGCTGCCGCTGACGGACAGCGTGCGCCAGCCACAACCTATCTGGGCACCGTTTACAGAGATCCTGCCGCGCCCGCTGGCGCAGCGCCCGGCGCTGTCGCTGATAATCGCAGTAGCGGTGGTGCTGTTTCTGCTCTGGCTGCTGGCCTGAGTCAGCAGCCGCACCCGGCCGCAGCACCGTGCTGTGGCCACTCTCCCGCGGCGGTTCCCCACGTCAGCGGATGCCCGTCGCGCTTCCAGAAATCCAGCCCGCCGATAAGCTCCTTAACCTGAAACCCCAGTGCCGCCAGTTTCAGCGCCGCTTTGGTTGAGCCATTGCAGCCGATGCCATCACAGTAGGTGATATAGACCTTGCTGCGATCGAACGCCGCCGTGCTCTGCGCACTGATGGTACGGTGCGGAAACGAATGCGCGCCGCAGATATGTCCTGCAGCATAGTGTTCAGGGCTGCGGGCATCAAAAACAACAATGGCAGCCTCGCCGCGTGCCAGGTCTTCTGCCAGATCCCAGGCATCGGTGTAATAACTCAGCTTCTGCTGCAGATAGGCGTAACTCTCTTCCGCACTGGCGGCGGGATAGTGTAAGACAGCGGACATACTCTTCTCCTGTTGCGATGTGCACCCACTTTACGGCAAATTGGTCTCTGCAATGAGACCCTTTCTGTCGGAGTAATAAGACCATTATGTATCAGGAACTGGCCACGCTTTTTCAGCAGCAGGCGCAGGGTGGACGACGCGAGCGCCTCTGTCGCGCCCTGCGGCAGGCGATTGTCAGCGGCCAGCTGCGCCACGGTGAGAAGCTTCCCTCCAGCCGTCAGCTGGCCGCAGAGCTGTCAGTCGCGCGCGTAACCGCGGAAGCGGCCTACGCGCAGCTGGAAAGCGAAGGTTATCTGCAGCGCCACACCGGACGCGGTACTTTTGTCGCGATTACGCTGGCTCCGCCGCCAGATACGCCGTCAACCCGCCGGGCACCGCACTTCTCGCAGCGTGGCCTGCAGCTGCTGGCGACCGGCGGCTGTCAGGATCCGCCCTTTCCCGCCGCGTTTGCCGCCGGATCGCCTGATTTACGGGCTTTCCCGCATACGCAGTGGCGGCGCATCAGCAGCAACGTGCAGCGCCGGCTCGGCAGCCGCGTAATGGGCTACGGCGATCCGCTCGGCTACCTGCCGCTGCGCGAGGCGGTCTCGGAGTATCTGAGCCTGTCGCGCGGTATGCGCTGTCGTCCGGAACAGGTCATCATCCTGACCAGCTCGCAGCAGGCGCTGCAGCTGCTGGCGCTGCTGCTGCTGGATCCGGATGATGAGGTGTGGCTGGAGGATCCCGGCTATCCGGGGGCGCGTAACGCCTTTCTTGCCGCAGGCGCGCACTGCCGTGCGATGCCGCTGGATGAGCACGGTGCGGTCCCGCTCTCCGGTCGCGCCCGGCTGGTTTACCTGACGCCCGGGCATCACTATCCAACCGGTATAGCGATGAGTCTGGCACGGCGGCTGCAGTGGCTGGCGTGGGCGCAGCAGCATAACAGCTGGCTGATTGAAGATGATTACGACAGCGAATTTCATTACGGTGATCGGCCTGCTCCGGCGCTGCAGGGCATGACGAGCGACAGCAGGGTTATCTCACTGGGGACCTTTTCCAAAACCCTGTTTCCCTCCCTGCGCCTGGCGTGGATGGTGGTACCGCCGCAGCTGACTGAGCCGCTGGGCCGGGCGCGCAGCGTGCTGGATGGCCATAGCGCGCTGCTGCCGCAGGCTATCACCGCTGAATTTCTGCAGCAGGGCCATTTTGCCAGCCATCTGCGGCTGATGCGGCAGCTCTATTACTACCGGCGCAACCGGCTTCTGGAAGAGATTCATAGCCGTATGCAGCCGTGGCTGCGCCCGCTTCCGGCAAACGGTGGTCTGCAACTGGCCGTCTCGCTGCTGCAGGGCAATGAGGCAGCGCTGACACAGCGGGCAGCGGCAGCGGGTCTGCTGCTGCCGCCTCTCTCACCGCTCTGCCATACAGCTGCACCGCAGCCCGGCTGGCTGCTCGGCTTTGCAGCGCTGACGCCGGCTGAGATCGCCGGCGCCTGCGATAAGCTGGTTATGCTGCTGGCGCGCGAAGCACGCAGCACCAGGTGATAACGGAACCGGCCACGGCACAGAGCGCGCCCGCCAGATAGACGGCGCCATAGCCAGACGCCGTCGCCAGCAGTCCGGTTAGCGGGCCGCTGATCCCATAGGCAATATCCTGAAAGGCAGAGAAAGCGCCCAGGGCAGTACCGCGTATCTGCGGCGCGACGCGACGCACCACTTCAACCCCCAGCGCCGGAAAGATCAGCGAGCAGCCACAGCCGGTGAGGGCCGCCCCCGCCAGCGCCAGCCAGCCTGAGGTGGCAACGGCAAGCAGCAGCAGACCCAGCGCTTCCACCAGCAGTGACACCAGCGCGACCCGGCTCCCGCCATAGCGATCCGGCAGATGACCAAAGAGGATCCGCACCCCGGTAAAAGCGCAGCCAAAGGCGGTGAGCGCAAAGCCGGCGTGTCCCCACGCCTGAGCAGCAAAATAGAGCGAGGTAAAGGTGCCGATTACGGCGAAACCGGCGCCCTGCAGCGCCAGCACCAGCCCCGGTGAAAAAATGGCGCTGATAACGCTCCACAGCGACGGCCGCGTACCGCCGGCAACCGGCACCGCACGGATCCAGCCGTTAACCAGCAGAGCCAGCAGCGGCAGCAGCAGCGCCGCACCGCTGATAGCCAGCAGCCCGCCATGCTGATACATCAGCACTCCCAGCGGAGCGCCTGCCGCCAGCGCGCCATAAATCGCCATTCCGTTCCAGGACATGACCAGACCAGAGCGCCTGGCCCCCGCCAGCCCCAGCCCCCAGGTCAGGTTACCGGTCAGCAGCAGGCTTTCCCCTACCCCCAGCAGCAGACGCGCCACTATCAGCAGCATAAAGCGCACGCCGGGTGCGACCGGCAGCAGCACGGCGGCGGCATAGGCAGCCCCTGTCAGCGCAATCGTCAGCATACCGTAGCGGGTGGTAGCGCGTGCTCCCTGCTGATCCGCACGCCGGCCGGCAAAACCGCGCGTCAGCAGGGTGGCAATAAACTGACTGCCGGTTGCAATGCCCACCATCAGGTTACTCATGCCCAGTTCCTGATGCACATACAGCGGGATCACCGGCAGTGCCAGTCCGGCGGTCAGATAGCTGAGAAACACGGCAAACGAGGTACAGGCGAGCGGCAATACGGACGCGTTAGCGTGAGCAGTCATGTTTGCGCACTCCTTGTCAGCGACGATAGCGCAGGGAAATTACGGGAAGGTAAAACAGGAGTGTATGCAGGTCAAAGCGGGGTTGTCAAAACGGCTCAGGCTGAGCAGAGAAAGCAAGGCTGCCATAGCGGCAGCCTGTGATATCCCGTCAGGGGGCGACGGGACGCGGGCAGATTTAGCCCTGATATTTACGCATGGTCAGCGTGGCGTTGGTGCCGCCAAAGCCGAAGCTGTTGGACATGACCGTGGTCAGCGCTTTTTCCGTTGGCTGCGTCACGATGTTCATCCCTGCTGCGGCCTCATCCAGATCGTCGATGTTGATGCTCGGCGCGATAAAGCTGTGCTCCAGCATCAGCAGGGTGTAGATCGCTTCCTGCACGCCCGCTGCACCCAGGGAGTGACCGGTCATGGCTTTGGTCGCTGAAATGTACGGGGTGTTGTCACCAAACACTTCACGGATTGCGCTCAGCTCTTTCACATCGCCAACCGGCGTGGAGGTGCCATGCGTGTTCAGATAGTCGATCGGTGCATCGAGGCCCTGCATCGCCATCTTCATGCAGCGCACCGCGCCTTCACCTGACGGTGCAACCATGTCAGCGCCATCAGACGTTGCGCCATAGCCAACAATCTCAGCATAGATATGCGCACCGCGTGCCAGCGCATGCTCCAGCTCTTCAACCACAACCATGCCACCGCCACCGGCGATAACAAAACCGTCACGGTTAGCATCATAGGTGCGCGAGGCTTTCTCAGGCGCATCGTTATATTTGGTCGAAAGTGCGCCCATCGCGTCAAACTCGCAGGACATTTCCCAGGTCAGCTCTTCACCGCCACCGGCAAAGACCACATCCTGTTTGCCCAGCTGAATCTGCTCAACGGCGTTGCCGATGCAGTGTGCTGAGGTGGCACAGGCGGAGCTGATGGAGTAGTTCACGCCATGAATTTTAAACGGGGTCGCGAGGCAGGCAGATACACCTGAGGCCATGGCTTTGGTTACTACATAAGGACCTACGCCTTTCAGGCCGCGCGGACCGCGCATAGCGTCAGCACCGAACACCTGATAGCGCGGTGAACCACCGCCGGAACCGGCGATCAGACCCACGCGCGGATTGTTCTGATACTGCTCGTCAGTCAGGCCTGAATCTTTGACCGCTTCCGCCATAGAAAGATAGGCGTAAATAGAGGCATCACTCATGAAACGCACGATTTTGCGATCGATGAGCCCGTTGGTATCCAGTTTGACGTTGCCCCACACGTGGCTGCGCATACCGGCTTCTTTCATCTCTTCAGAGAAAGTGATACCGGAACGGCCTTCACGCAGAGAAGCCAGCACTTCCTGCTGGTTATTACCAATGCTGGAAACGATACCCAGGCCAGTAATCACTGCACGTTTCATTCAATAGTCCTCATTCCACATCTTTTTGGATTGACGTGCACTCTAGCGTACAGTTGTACGCCGAACAAGTCCGATCAGCCATTTCCTTTTGTAAATTTGCGTCATGTGACGCCACTCGCTAAAATCGCGCCACTGCCTGAAAAATGAGCCTTTCCCGTGAAATTATCCCCGGTTGAACACGCGCAATTAACCTGGAACGATCAGGGTACACCTGTTTCCCGAGCGTTCAATGATGTCTACTTCTCTAACGATAATGGACTGGAAGAGACCCGCTATGTGTTTCTCGGCGGTAATCAGCTGCCGCAGCGTTTCAGCACGCATACGCGCGATCTGTTTATTGTGGCGGAGAGCGGCTTTGGCACCGGTCTGAACTTTCTCACGTTATGGCAGGCGTTCGATCAGTTTCACGCGCAGCAGCCTGCTGCGGCGCTGCAGCGGCTGCACTTTATCAGCTGTGAAAAGTATCCGCTAACGCAGGCCGATCTCGCTGCCGCGCAGGCGCGCTGGCCGGAGCTGGCGCCGTGGGCAACGCAGCTGCAGCAGCAGTGGCCATCGGCGCTGCCCGGCTGTCAGCGGCTGCTGTTTGACGGTGGACGGGTTACGCTTGATCTCTGGTTTGGCGACATTAATACGCTGATAACAGAGTTTGATGAGAGCCTGCAGGGTCAGGTTGACGCCTGGTTCCTGGACGGCTTTGCGCCGTCTAAAAATCCGGATATGTGGACCCCGGCGCTGTTCAGCGCTCTGGCACGGCTGGCACGTGCCGGAGGAACGCTGGCGACCTTTACCGCTGCGGGTTTTGTCAGGCGTGGCCTGCAGGAAGCGGGATTTACCATCAGTAAACGTAAAGGCTTTGCGCATAAGCGCGAAATGCTGACCGGCACGCTGGCGCATGCGGTGCCGCTGCCAGCCGTGCAGCCGTGGTATGCGCGGCCTGCAGCAGCGGGCCAGGATGTCGCCATCATTGGCGGCGGCGTCGCCAGTGCGCTGCTGGCGCTGGCATTACTGCGCCGCGGCTGGCGCGTGACGCTCTACTGCGCCGATGAGGCCCCGGCACTGGGTGCATCCGGCAACCGTCAGGCAGCGCTCTACCCCTTACTGAACCAGCACGATCCCGCGCTGGCGCAGTTTTTCCCCGCCGCTTTCAGCTTCGCGCGTCGTCTTTACGATAGCCTGCCGGAGCGTGCTGAACAGAGCTGGTGCGGAGTGCTGCAGCTGGCGTGGGATGAAAAAAGCGCCGATAAGATTGCGCAGATGCTGGCCCTGGCGCTGCCGGCGGAGATCGCTTACGGCGTCTCACCGGCCGAGGCGGAGCAGCTGGCGGGCGTTGCGCTGGGTATGGGCGGCATCTGCTATCCGCGTGGCGGATGGATCTCCCCTTCCCAGCTTACCAGCAACCTGCTGGATCAGGCGCAGACGCAGGGTCTGCACCAGCACTGGCTGCACCGGGTTACGCAGCTGACGCCGCATGAAAACGGCTGGACGCTGCACTTTTCCGACCGGGCTGATATGCAGCATCAGAATGTCGTACTGGCCAACGGGCATGCGCTGCGGACGCTGGAACAGAGCCAGGATCTGCCGGTCTACCCGGTCGCAGGCCAGGTAAGCCATGCGCCCTCATCAGCCGCGCTGGCAAACCTGCAGAGCGTGCTCTGTTACGATGGCTATCTGACACCCGTCAGCCCGACGTTTGGCACCCACTGCATCGGCGCCAGCTATCATCGCGGTGACACCGCGACCGCTTTTCGTGCCGATGATCAGCAGAACAACCGTCAGCGTCTGATGGCGTGCCTGCCGCAGGCCGCCTGGCCGCAGCAGGTTGATCTCAGTGATAACGAGGCGCGGACTGGCGTGCGCTGCGCCACGCGCGATCATCTGCCCATGAGCGGCGGCCTGCCAGACTACGCTGCCACGCTGGCGCAGTATGCTGACCTGCCGGGACAGCGCGCCCGCGGGGAGAAGATTGCTGAAGCCCCGCACTATCACGGGCTGTTCGTGCTGGGGGCGCTGGGATCGCGCGGGCTCTGCAGCGCGCCGCTGGCAGCTGAAGTGCTGGCGGCACAAATGAGCGGTGAGCCGCAGCCGCTCGATGCCGCAACGCTGGCGGCGCTGAATCCGAACCGCTACTGGGTGCGTAAATTGCTGAAGGGAAAAAAGGCGGGGCGCTGAGAGCCGGGGCGAAAAGTCGCCCCGCGCATCAGGCGGTCTGACGTGCCTGACTAAACAGGTTATCCCACATGCCGACCACCAGCGCCTGATCGCGTGGCGAGAGTTCACCGGCGGCGATAGCATTCTGCAGGCTCCGGGAGACGACAATCTGCAGCGCTTCCGGCGTGTGTTCGCCGCTCTGCTCAATTTCCGCAACCGCCAGCGTCAGATGGCCGCGCAGATAACCGCTGGCAAACAGCTCATCATCACTGGCGTGATCGACCATATCGTCAATCAGCGCCAGAATGCGGGACTCAAATTCTACGATCATCTCTCATTCCTTTCATTTTAAGCAGGCGAATTAAAGCGTTTCCGGCCACGGAAACTGCGCTGCAGTGAGCGCTGGCGTACCATAATAGCGGTTCAGCGCCGCAATAAACTGTGCCGGGCGAGCCGGGATCCCCTGCTCCAGATAGTGCATCACCTGGGCATGGACCCGGCGCTGAAACGCAATGCGATCGGGTTCACAATCGCCTTCGAGATTGTCACAGCTGACATTAAAGGGGAAGTCCGCCGCAACGCAGAATAGCCACTCCAGCGCCTGCGGTTTTACTTCAACCGCTTCAAACTGGCTCTGCGTCTGCGCATCACGCCCGTCGGGGCAGTACCAGTAGCCAAAATCAACCTGCTGCCGACGCGCGTCGCCCGCAATACACCAGTGCGAAATTTCATGCAGCGCGCTGGCGTAAAATCCATGGGCAAAAACTACGCGGTGCCAGGGTGATTCCGCATCTGCCGGAAGATAAATCGGTTCATCATCGCCTTTAATTAGACGTGTCTTAAAAGTCTCAGCAAAGCAGCCGTCGAAGATGTCGATCAGCTGCTGATAGTGGTGTTCTGTCGGCATAGTCATCTGTCAGTTAATCATCTGGCGCCATTGTCGCACCGGCGGCACGATTTGACGAGTCGGTTTATCCTGCGGCAAACCAGGCCAGTAGCTCAGCCCCGTGGCTGTCCCACAGCAGTTTGGCGCTCATGACCGCAGAAACGGTCACAACCATCGGGCGGATCAGCCGCTGGCCACGGCTCAGCACCAGCCGCGCACCCAGCCGCGCCCCGATAAATGCGCCGAGCAGCATCACTACGCCGGTTCCCCACACCAGTTTGCCGCCAAACATAAAGAACAGCAGGCTGGCGAAGTTGGAGGTGAAATTCAGCACCTTGGCATGCGCCGTCGCTTTGGCGAGATTGAAACCGCAAAGCGTGACAAAGGCGAGCGCATAGAAGGAGCCGGCTCCCGGACCGAAGAATCCATCATAGAAGCCCACACAGCCGCCGCCCACCAGCGCAAACGCCACGCCCTGCAGACGATGCTCGCGATCCACCTCTCCCAGACGCGGCATCAGCAGGAACCAGAGTCCGATGGCGATAAGCAGCAGCGGCAGGATCTGACGCAGAATATCCGCCTGAATATGCTGGATCAGCAGCGTGCCGCCGACCGCGCCGAGAAACGTCATCGCGATGTTCAGCCGCTGGTCACGCAGGTTTACGGCGCCACGGCGGACAAAATAGAGGCTGGCGGAGAAAGAGCCGCCAACCGACTGCAGCTTGTTGGTCGCCAGCGCCTGTGCCGGTGACAGCCCGGCCGCCAGCAGCGAAGGAACGGTCAGCAGTCCACCGCCGCCGGCAATGGAGTCGATAAAAGCGGCCAGTATGGCAACAAAAAACAGTACGCCAAGGATAAGCGGGCTGACGATAAAAAGGTCCATTTCACTTCTCGCAGCAGGTAGCAGACAAGCCCGGCGCGGGGCAATAGCCGTTGCGCGCCGGGAGAGGTACTCAGAGCCGGTGGTTATCCAGCAGCGCCTGGCAGGATGGCGGCAGCGGCGGCGGGGCTTTTTTTACCGGTGGCGTGCTGCCGGGCTTTTTCGGCAGGAACCAGCTCTCAAGCTCTGCACCGCAGCCGTCGCCCGGCGGCGGTGGCGCCTGATCTTCACACTCCAGGCTGCCGGCCGGACAGCGCAGGCGCACATGCATATGCGCCCGATGCGCAAACCACGGGCGAACTTTATGCAGCCACTCGCGATCGCTGCCGGCATCGGCGCAAAGCTGTTTTTTGATCGCCGGATTCACAAAAATTCGCGTGACGTCGCTGTCTTTCGCTGCCAGCTTGATCAGGCTATCAATCTGCGGCTGCCAGTGACGGGCGATCACCTGTTTATCATCCGGCGCCACCAGATCCAGCGGCTGCGGCTTCAGCAACTGCTGTGCGCTCCAGCGGGTTTTTGGCAGCTGCAGCCAGATATCCACATCCAGTCCGGTCTGATGACTGGCGTGGCCGCTGCTGAAACGTCCACCCGCCGCCATTCCCATATCGCCAATCAGCACCTGCCCCAGATGAAGCTGACGGGTGCGGGTGCTGAGGCGCTCAATAAAGGCGATCAGATCGGGATGACCATAGTAGCGGCGCTGGTCCTGACGCATGACCTGATAGGCCGGTGCGTCCAGCGGCAGCGCCTGTGCGCCAATGATACAGCCATTGGCGAAGCCGCCAATCGACTGCGGCGCCCCGGAAACCGGGTGCTGGATCTGCTGCCACGGCGTGGCGGCAACGGCGGCCGCGCTACCCAGCAGCGCGGCGAAAGTGAGCAGAGCGCGGCGCATCATCAGGCTCACCAGCGCGGTACGCTGCTGTTAACGTCAGCGTTTTGCCCGCGCTGGCGTAACAGGTGATCCATCAGCACAATCGCCATCATCGCTTCGGCAATGGGCACGGCGCGAATGCCGACGCAGGGATCGTGACGCCCTTTGGTGATCATCTCCACCTCCTCCCCCGTGCGGGTAATGGTGTTACCCGGTACGGTAATGCTGGAGGTCGGTTTCATCGCCAGGTTGGCGCTGATGGTCTGCCCGCTGCTGATGCCGCCGAGGATGCCGCCGGCGTGATTGCTCTGAAAGCCGCTGGCGCGGATTTCGTCGCGATGCTCGCTGCCGCGCTGGTTAACGACGGCAAAGCCATCGCCAATCTCTACGCCTTTAACGGCGTTGATGCTCATCAGCGCATGCGCCAGATCGGCATCGAGGCGATCGAACACCGGCTCACCGAGGCCCGGTGGCACGTTTTCCGCCATCACGGTCACTTTCGCGCCGATAGAGTCGCCCTCTTTCTTCAGGGCGCGCATCAGCGTATCCAGCGCCTCCAGCTTGCTGGCGTCCGGACAGAAAAACGGATTCTCTTCAACGATGCTCCAGTCTTTCAGCTCACAGGCGACGTCGCCAATCTGCGCCAGATAGCCACGCACCACGATACCGTGCTGCTGCTGCAGATATTTTTTGGCGATGGCACCGGCGGCCACGCGCATAGCGGTTTCGCGTGCTGAGGAGCGTCCGCCTCCGCGATAGTCGCGCAGACCATACTTCTGCTCATAGGTGTAATCTGCGTGGCCGGGCCGGAACAGATCTTTAATCGCGCCGTAATCCTGCGAACGCTGATCGGTGTTCTCGATTAACAGGCCGATAGAGGTGCCGGTAGTGACCCCTTCAAACACACCAGACAAAATTTTCACCTGATCCGGCTCGCGACGCTGGGTGGTATAGCGCGAGGTGCCGGGACGGCGGCGATCGAGATCGTGCTGGATATCGGTTTCAGTCAGCGGAATACCGGGCGGCACGCCGTCAACGATGCAGCCCAGCGCAAGACCGTGCGACTCGCCAAACGTAGTAACGCGAAAAAGTTGTCCAATGCTGTTTCCGGCCATGATGGCTCCTTGTTGCCATAGTGCGGGCGCTCAGGCGCGCCGCAAATTAATCTTTAAAAAAGGAGAAATGGTGCTGTGCCGCCACGATCTGATCGCGCGTCAGCATAAAGACGCCGTCGCCGCCGTTATCAAACTCCAGCCAGGTGAAAGGCACGTCAGGATATTGCTCAATCATATGCACCATGCTGTTGCCGACTTCGCAAATCAGCACGCCCCGCTCGCTGAGATAGTCAGGCGCACAGGCGAGAATGCGGCGTACCAGCTTCAGGCCATCGCTGCCAGCCGCCAGGCCAAGTTCCGGTTCATGATGATATTCGCCAGGCAGATCGCCCATATCTTCCGCATCCACGTATGGCGGGTTGGTGACGATCAGGTCATATTTTACCGGTGGCAGGTTGCGGAACAGATCGGCGCGAATCGGCGTGACGTGATGCAGCAGGCCATGCTCTTCAATGTTTTGTTCCGCCACCGCCAGCGCGTCGTGGGAGATATCGACCGCATCCACTTCCGCTTCAGGAAAGGCATAGGCGCAGGCGATAGCGATGCAGCCGCTGCCGGTACACATATCCAGAATATGCTGTGGCTGGCCGGGGATCAGACCCGCAAAGCGGTTTTCAATCAGCTCGCCAATGGGTGAGCGCGGAACCAGCACCCGTTCGTCTACGTAGAACTCATGTCCGCAGAACCAGGCTTTGTTGGTCAGGTAAGCGACCGGAATACGTTCATTCACGCGGCGGATCACCCGCTCAACGATACGGTGCCGTTCACTGGCGGTCAGGCGCGCATTGCGCATATCTTCAGGAATATCGAGCGGCAGCCACAGAGTGGGCAGAACCAGCTGGACCGCTTCGTCCCAGGGATTATCCGTGCCGTGACCGTACCAGATGCCAGCCGCTGAAAAACGGCTGACGGCCCAGCGCAACATATCCTGAATAGTGTGCAGTTCGTTTACTGCCTCATCGACGAAAATCTTGTCCACGTAGCCCTCCGCAGGCCATAAAATCAATCGGCCGATAGTTTGCCATGAAGCGGGCCAGAATTCAGCGCAGCGAGGCGAAAAAGCTGACATTTGTCAGCGCTTAGCGGTAAGGTAACAGCCCGGTAAACTGCAACGTTGAAAGAATTTTCCCGCCATGAGTAAAAAGACGCCGCTGAACGACGACGATCAGGCGCTGTTTCGTCAGTTAATGATCGGGACGCGTAAGCTGAAACAGGACACTATCGTACATAAACCTGCGGTTAAAACCCGGGAAGTCCCGCTGAAACGTCTGCTTTCCGAACAGGCTGACAACAGCCACTATTTTTCCGATGAGTTTCAGCCGCTGCTCTCCAGCGACGGGCCGGTGCGCTATGTCCGTGCTGACGTCAGCCACTATGAACTGAAGAAGCTGCGTCGCGGTGACTACACGCCGGAAATTTTTCTCGACCTGCACGGGCTGACGCAGATGCAGGCGAAGCAGGAGCTGGGCGCGCTCATCGCCGCCTGCCGCCGCGAACATATTTTTTGCGCCAGCGTCATGACCGGCCACGGAAAACATATTCTTAAACAGCAGACGCCGCTATGGCTGGCGCAGCACCCGCATGTGATGGCGTTTCACCAGGCACCTAAAATGTTCGGCGGCGACGCCGCGCTGCTGGTGCTGATTGAGGTAGAAGAGTGGCAACCGCCCGAACTGCCTTAGCAGATGAGGTGACAGGTGGCAGCAAGGCGGCAAGCAAATGAATCCCCGGGAGCTTACATCAGTAAGTGACCGGGGTGAAGGCGCGCAGCCAGTGCGGCTGCAGCCTGTACGCGCGTATTCCCCGAAATAATTCAGGTTGCAGCAAGGCGGCAAGCAAATGAATCCCCGGGAGCTTACATCAGTAAGTGACCGGGGTGAAGGCGCGCAGCCAGTGCAGCTGCAGCCTGAATTATGAAGGGGAATCAGATAGCTTTAGCAAGCCTGGCCGGACTCACCTGCCACAAAAGCTTACCTTCGCACTCGTCGGCATTAAAATCGATACAGGCGATAGCCGACGTGGCGAACATGGGCGGCGCTTCCTGCGGGCACAGCTCAGAAACCAGGTATCCTACCAGCGGCAGATGCGAAATCACCAGCACGGCTTTCACGCCCTGCACCGCCAGCGCCTGCAAATGCAATGCGACCTGTCCCGGATCGCCGCCCGGCGTCAGTTCAGAAAGAACGTCCTGGTTTTGCGGCAAATCCAGTGCCTCGCGCACGGTGGCGAGCGTCTGCCCGGCGCGCAGATAGGGGCTGACCAGCACCCTTCCGATATCCGGCGTCTGGCTGTTGAGCCAGCTCGCCATCTGACGTGATTCGTTACAGCCGCACAGCGTAAGGGGGCGAGCAGAATCGCTCGCGGCTTCCAGAGCTGCATCGCCATGACGCATGATAAAAACTTGCATAAAGCACCGCTGTTGTTGGTCGATATCGTCCGGTACCACGGCACCAGACGCTTCATTCTGCGAATGAAGGCTGTGTTTTACCCCAATGGCTTCAGTATAGTCAACCGGTTGCTTATTAAATAAGCGCCCGCTAAATCGGTACCGGCTGACCTGTACTGCATCTTCTCTGCTAAGCGGCTGAATATGCACCGCTCTTGCTGAATGTGATTAAATGTAAAAATGCGCGCCGCTTTCTGCCCGCTTCAGCAGCGCCTCGCACGGGGCAAAGCGATCGCCATGCTGCTGGGCGAGGGCCGTAAGTCTCTCCACAAGCGCAGCGCTGCCGTATCGATCCATATAACGGAACGGTCCGCCAAGAAAAGGTGGAAAGCCGATGCCGAATACCGCAGCAACGTCGCCATCGCGTGCCGAACGGATCACCGACTCATCCAGACAGCGCGCGGCCTCATTTAACAGCATCAGCATGCAGCGTTCAGCAATCTGCTGCTCACTCTGACGCGCCTCAGGTTTCAGAGCGAGCAGCGTATAGAGGCTGCGATCCGCTTTACGCGCGCCGGGCCAGCGTCTCTTCTCATAGTGATAAAACCCTTTCCGGTTTTTTCGTCCTTTGCGGTCGTCAGCGAGAATAGCATCAACCGCGGCCTGCGGTGCGGCAAAGCGCGCGCCATAAGCCTGCTCAAGCAGCGGGCTGATTTTACTGCCAGTGTCGATACCGACTTCATCAAGCAGCTGCAATGGCCCTACCGGAAAACCCGCTTTTACCAGAGCCTGGTCAATATGTTCGACCGGTTCCCCCTCCAGCAGACAGCGCAGCGCTTCGTTGATATAGGGGGCGAGAATACGGTTAACGTAGAAGCCAGGGCGATCCGCTACCACTACTGCAGTTTTACCTTGCTTTTGCGCCAGCCGCAGCGTGGTCGCCAGCGTTTCCGCTGACGTTGCCGCATGCGGGATCACCTCAACCAGCGGCATTTTATCTACCGGACTGAAGTAGTGCAGCCCGATGATATTTTGCGGCCGCTGCGCCTGCGCGGCGATAGCGCTGATAGCGAGCGAGGATGTATTCGAGGCGAAAATGGTGTCGGGCTGACAGTGCTGCTCCATTTCCGCCACCATCTGCTGCTTCAGTGCCAGATCTTCAAATACCGCTTCAATGACCACATCGCGCCGGCTGAAGCCCTGATAGTCGGTACCGCCGCTGATGCGCGCCATCTGCTGCTGACGCTCTGCGGGTTTCAGCTGACGCCGCCTGACTTTTTTTGTCAGCAGATCCCAGCTGTAGCGCAGCGCGTGATTGATTCCGCTGAGCTGGATATCTTTGATACGCACCGGCAGTTCCGCTTTCAGCGCCGTCACGCTGGCAATCCCTCCGCCCATCAGCCCACCACCCAGTACGCCCACCTGCTGCAGCGTGCGCACTTCGCCCTCTGCGGCGGCGGCTTTTTTCAGCGCGGTGGACGCGAAAAACAGGCTGCGCAGCGCTGCCGATTCCGGCGTTAGCGCCAGCTCGCCAAACGCCTGCGCTTCAGCCTCATGTCCCGCCTGGCTACCCTGCTCCAGCCCGATGCGCACCACCTGCAGAATGCGCCCGGTCGCCGGATAGTTACCCTGAGTTTTTTTATCCGTCTGACGCTTTGCCAGCGCAAACAGCAACGGGCGCCCCGCAAAGCTCTGCATCAGGCGCGCCCGCTGTGGCAACGTCCGCGCCGCGCCCTTTCCTTTATGAACGCGCGCCACCGCCGTTGCCAGTAAAATGGCCGGCGGCACCGCATCATCGACCAGGCCCAGCTTAAGCGCCTGCCGGGCGCGCAGGGCTTTACCGCTGAGTATCAGCGACAGCGCCTGCTCTGCGCCAATCAATTGCGGCAACCGCTGTGTGCCGCCGGAACCGGGCAGCAGGCCCAGCTGAACTTCAGGCAGACCAAGCCGGGTCTTCTCATCCAGCGAACAGATGCGGGCGTCGCACGCCAGCGCCAGCTCCAGACCGCCCCCCAGACAGGCGCCGTGTATCGCCGCCACAACCGGAAACGGCAGCGCTGCAATCTCCGCCATCACCTCCTGCCCCTGCTTCGCCAGCGCCTGCGCTTCAGCTGATGAGTGGCAGCGGTCGATCATGCTGATATCAGCACCCGCAATAAAATTGTCCGCTTTGCCGGAAATCAGTACCAGACCCGCCAGCTGCGGATGCTGACGGGCTGCGGCGATCACCGCGCGGATCTGCGCGGCAAACTCAGCGCGCAGCGTATTCATTTTTTCACCCGGCACATCAATGGTGATCACACCAACATGATCCGGGCGCAGGGTTAACTCAAACGCGGTATGCTGCATTATTCAGCCTCCAGAACCATTGCAGTGCCCAAACCGCCCGCCGCGCAGGCGGTTACCAGTCCCAGTCCGCCACCGCGCCGCCGCAGTTCATGCAGCGTCTGGGCGATCATGCGGGCACCGGTGGCGGCAAACGGATGCCCGTAGGCGATGGAGCCACCCAGCACATTAAAGCGGTCATCATCAACCTCGCCCAGCGCCTGCGGCCGGTTGAGCACCTCACGCGCAAAGCGCGCATCGCTGAACAGCTTCAGGTTGGCTAACGTCTGGGCGGCAAAGGCTTCATGCATGTCAATCAGCGTTAAATCACCCAGCGTGACGCCAGCGCGATCCAGCGCCAGCGGCGAGGCGTAAGCCGGGCCCAGCAGCATGTCGGTCTGCACATCGATGGCGGTAAACGCGTAGCTGCGCAGGTAGCCCAGCGGCGCTATTCCCAGTTCGCGGGCGCGCCCTTCACGCATCAGGATGAGGGCTGCCGCGCCGTCCGTCAGCGGCGTACTGTTTGCTGCGGTTACCGAGCCGTGACGCCGGTCAAACGCAGGCCGCAGTCGGGCATAATCGGCCGCGCTGGCGTTAAAGCGGATGGTGTTGTCCTGCTCAACCGGCGCTTTCCACGGCGGCACAAAGGCGGGCATGACCTCCTGCTGCAGTACGCCGCTCTGCCAGGCCTGTGCGGCACGCTGATGTGAGCGCAGGGCAAGCGCATCCTGCTGCTCACGCGTAATACCCCAGGTTTTAGCCATCTGCTCAGCCGTATCTCCCATGCGCAGTCCGGTTGAATACTCCGCCACGGCAGGCGGCACCGGCAGCAGATCGCGCGGGCGCAGACGCTGCAGGATCTGCAGCTTTTTGCCCACTGTCCGCGCACGGTTAAGATCGACCAGCGCACGCGCCAGCGTTTTGCTGACGCCAATCGGTAACACGGAGGAGGAGTCTGCGCCGCCGGCAATTCCGGCATCGATGGTGCCCGCCATCAGGCTCTCCGCTACGTTAGCAACGGCCTGAAAGCTGGTTGCACAGGCGCGACTGACGCTGTAGGCGTCCGTGTGCACGCTCAGCCCGCTGCTCAGCACAATTTCGCGCGCAATATTTGGCGCTTCCGGCATCTGTATCACCTGACCAAACACCAGCTGATCGATTACCTCAACCGGCAGTTCGCTGCGCACCAGCAGTTCGCTGACCACCATACGCCCCAGCTCCAGCGCCGGAATGCCGTGGAAATCGCTCGCCTGCCGGACAAAAGGCGTACGCAGCCCGTGAGTAATAGCGATACGTTCGCCCTGACGCGTCAGCAACGGCTGCGCTCTGCTCATGCTTTTCCCCCTGTAACCGACGATCTGACACCATTGCCAGAGAGGTCTGACCTGATCGTCAGTGTTAACCATCCGGCGACGGCTCGCCAATAGCAAAGAGAAAAAAGTGCGAGGAAAAACACGAAAATAGCGATTCGCCGTCGCGGATTGACGGCGATGCAGAATTAACGCAGGGCGAGCTGAAAAATCAGCGCTTCAGCCTGACAGGCAAAGGTAAATTCAGCGTTCAGGCGTATACCTTCCGGCTCTGAGGTAAATTGCGACGTAATCTCACAGGGTTCAGAGGCAGTTTGCTGCGCTTTCTCCGTCAGCGTTAACAGCATCGCTTCGGCAGCTGCGCGATCGGGAAACAGCGCTGACCAGCGTGCACTGCAGTCGCTGTTATCAATCACAATGCCCGTATCCACACAGCAGCAGGCAGCGGTCTCGCGGGCACTGCATTTATTAATGGTCTGACTCATGAGGTTTCTCCGGCTGAAAAAGCGGGCGATCTAAGGGGATGTTCTGTCATAAAGTGTACGCCTGCGGGCCATTTTCCTCTATCATTGCGTCGCTAAGTGACGAATATCACAATAAAATTTGATCCAAAACAAACCTGAGCCGGTATGCTGACGGCGCAGTATAAAGAAATTGTTAAGCAGATCTGATTTTATCGATCAAGTCTGTAATATTTGAAAAACATTATTGCAACTTACACACAGGTCAGACCTATACTCGTCGCACTGGTCTGATATGTCTGTTTAGTCTCAGTCCCTACAATCCGCCGTCCTTTGTTACGCGACGTGACAACGTTTAATAATAATTTTGATGAGGTTGTGGTCATGAACCATAAGAACCTGTTTGCAAAGTCAGCTGTGGCAGCTGCAGTGGCGCTCGTCTCCTCCCAGGTTTACGCCGCAGGCTTTCAACTTAACGAATTCTCAGCAATTGGATTAGGTCGCGCTTATTCAGGCGAAGGCGCGATGGGTGACACAGCAGCATCGGCCAGTCGCAACCCCGCTACCATGGCACTGATGGATAGCCCGATGTTCTCCATCGGCGCAGTCTATATCGATCCTGAAGTAGATATTAGCGGACGCAGTCCGCTCACCGGCAACAGCCTGGACGCGAATAACATTGCGCCTAATCAGTGGGTGCCAAATATTCACTACGTTCAGCCGCTTACCGATCGGTGGTGGGTGGGCGCATCCGCGACCTCAAACTATGGCCTGGCCACTGAATTTAATAATGGTTATGCCGCAGGAGGCTATGGCGGTAAAACCGATCTGATGACCGCTAACCTTAATCTCAGCACCGCCTATCGTCTGAACGAGCACCTGAGCGTTGGCGTTGGCTTTGATGCGGTTTATGCCCGCGCCAAAATTGAGCGTTATGCCGGTGAAGCTGGCCCGGCAGTGGGCTTCCCGTCCGATCTGCAGGTCGCACACCTTAAAGGCAATGAGTGGGGCTATGGCTGGAACGCCGGCGTGCTGTATGAAGTGGATAAAAATAACCGTTTCGGCTTTACCTACCGCTCTGAAGTAAAAGTCGACTTTGACGGCAATTATAAAAACGATATCCCGGCGGCGTTTGGCGGTACCGGCGGCTCAACGGTGCCCGGCTACCTGACCCTGAACCTGCCGGAAATGTGGGAAGTGTCCGGCTGGCATAAAGTTGCGCCGCAGTGGGCAGTGCACTACAGCCTTGCCTATACCAGCTGGAGCCAGTTCCAGGAGCTGAAAGCGACTGGCAGCCGCGGCCAGACGCTGTTCCAGAAAGATGAGAGCTTTAAAGATGCCTATCGCATTGCGCTGGGTACCACCTACTTCTATGACGATCGCTGGACCTTCCGTACCGGTATCGCCTTCGATGACAGCCCGGTTCCGGCCGATAAACGCTCTATCTCTATTCCGGATCAGGATCGTCTGTGGCTGAGCGCCGGTGCGTCTTACGCCTTTACGCCTGAAGCGTCAGTGGATGTCGGCGTATCTTATATGCATGGTCAGCACGTTACCGTTAATGAAGCCCCTTATACCTTCAACTCAGAAGGCAAAGCCTGGCTTTACGGCGCAAGCTTTAACTATAAGTTCTGATCGCGCCTGCCGCACAAGTAATAAGGGCAACCCGGTGGGTTGCCCTTTTTTTACGGCGCGTCGATATCCTGCAAATCGTTTTGTATCGCGCTGGCGTTTGGATTCTCTTCCGGCTTCAGCTTGCCGCCGTTAGCCAGAAAATCGTTACGCTGGAAATAGGCATTGCGGATAAAAGAGTAAGGATCCTGCTGCTGTTTCAGCAGCCCGTCAGAGTCCAGCAGCTGAGCACGCGTCTCTACTCCCTCCAGCGCCCACTTACCGATCGACATCGGCCAGGTCAGCCAGCTGAGTACCGGATAGAGCGTATCCACATAGTCACCGCCATCCTGCCGCACGGTGAAACTGCCGTAGCCGGGCAGCACCACATACGGACCGTAGCCGACACCATAACGCCCCAGCGTACTGCCAAAGCGATGCGGCACCTCGCGCGCCAGCGCCGGGTTCGCTTTGCCTGCGACGTCGATAAAGCCGCCCAGACCCAGTACGGTATTCAGGAAGAAACGCGTGAAGTGGATCCCGGCCTGACGCGGCTCGCCTACCAGAATGGAGTTAACCATGCTGGCGGGTTCATTCAGGTTGCCGAGAAAATTACTCATGCCGGTACGCGCCGGTACCGGCACATAGTCGCGCCAGGCTACCGCCACCGGGCGCACCACATAAGGATCAAGTACGTTGTAATTAAAATTGAACATCGTACGGTTAAAACCTTCCAGCGGATCGCTGCGCTGCGCCGGGGCGGCGTCATCCGCCGGTTTTGAGCTGGCGCATCCCACCAGAAGTAAACTGGCCAGTGCCAGACTGGTCAGGCGGTTATTCATGTTCTTCTCCCTGTGCGGATGATAAATGTAGCGCTTCAGGGCTGCTGCTGATCGATCTCAACAGTCAGCGGCTGGTGACCCTCCCACGAGGTAATAGCACTGAGCCCGAACCAGTCCCCGGCCTGAGGATTTGCGCTGCCGTCGCGGGCAATACGCACTCTGACCTGAACCTGATGCTGCGCCGAAAGCAGGCGATCGGGCATCATAGCGTTGCTGTCATCCAGCGTAAGCGATAGCGGAAAGTGGCTAAGCGGCAGGCGCTTAACGGCCACGGGCACCGGTGAAACACCGTCAGATACAGAAATATACAACACTCCGTCCGGCGGCAACATTTTTTCTGCCGGCGGCGACAGCTTGACCGTCAGGCTCAGCGCAACCGCCTGCTGCCCGGCAGCGGTTTTCGCCTGCTCAATGCTGCGCTGAATCAGCGTTATGCGCGGATCGCCGGCAGGCAGCAACGCCAGCATGGCGCGCCACGCGTCGAGCGCTTCAGTATAGTTCTGCTGTCCGGATGCGTTGAACGCCAGCAGGCTAAGCGTACGCAGATTCGCGCTGTCGCGCTTCAGCAGCGCATGCAGCAGCACGCTCGCCTGCCGGTTATCCTGTGGATCGCCGGAACGCGTCAGGACTTCGGCGTAATCCTGCTGCAGCTCCAGGCTGTCAGGCGCACGCTGCAGCGCGCGCTCAAACGCCTGTCCGGCAGCGGTAGCATTGTTCAGCACCATACCAAGCCGCCCCAGCATCGCCCACTCATCGGCGCTGCCGGGTGTCTGCTGCAGCGCCGTGCGCAGTCCCAGCTGCAGGCGCGCCAGCTCCTCCATCGTCAGCGGCTGCGCATCCGGATCCATTACGCGGGCGCGCAGCGCCGGATAGTCACGCTGAACGGCGAGCCAGCCCGCGAGCTGTGCGTAGCCGCCGGTTTGCAGATAGACCCCGGTTGTCACCAGCAGCAGCAGGATCACGCCCGGCAGCAGGATCCAGCGGCTGCTCTGCCGCGCCGGGACGTGCTGCCCGTCAGTGACGTCAGTCAGCAGCATCTGCTGCAGATCGCGCTCCATCTCTGCGCGGTCTGCCACCACGCCTTCCGTTTCATCACGCTGCAGCTCGCGCAGGCGCTGCTGGTAAAAGGCGGTGTTAAGCCGGTCGCGTTCGTCAGCATGGTATTCACGCTGGCGCCATCCCGCAGCCAGAAACAGCGCTACCGCAGCCGCCAGTAAGACGATCAGAGTCATGCAAAATACAATCATTACGGCTTCCCGTTACGTTCCAGAATCGCCGCCAGGCGCTGTTGTTCATCGTCATTCAGTTCAGTCGTTTCACGCGCGCGGCGGTTACGCAGCAGGATCACCCCGCCGCCCAGCAGCACAAACAGCGCCGGACCGGCCCATAAAATCAGCGTCGCGGGCGTCAGCGGCGGATCGTAAGTGACAAAGTGACCGTAGCGCGCCACCATGTAATCCACTATCTGCTGCCGGCTCTTGCCCTGCTGCATCAGCTCATAGACTTTCAGGCGCATGTCAGCGGCAATCATGGCGTTTGAATCTGCAATGCTGTTGTTCTGGCATTTCGGGCAGCGCAGTGAGGCGGTGATCGCCCGGTACTGATCCTCCTGCTGCAGCGAGGTAAACTGCAGGCTATCTGTGGTGGTGGCCCGGACGCTGAGCGTAAGCAGCAGCGCCGTCAGCGCAATAAGCAGCCTGCTCATGCCCCCGCCTCCCGGCTATATTTTTCCCACAGCGGTTTAACTTCTTCATTCCAGACGCGCTCGTTCATATCACCGGCGTGGCGATAACGAATGATGCCGTGGCCATCAATGAGAAAGGTTTCCGGCGCACCGTAGACACCGAGGTCAAGCCCCAGCATGCCGCTGCCGTCGTAGAGGCTCAGCGCGTAAGGGTTGCCCAGCGTATTAAGCCAGTTTATCGCTTTCGTACGGTCATCTTTATAGTTGAGGCCAACCACGCGCACGCCCTGCTCCGCCAGCCGGTTCAGATAGTGATGCTCAGCGCGGCAGGTCGGACACCAGGTTGCCCAGACGTTGAGCAGCAGCGGCTGACCATCGGTAAGGATCTGCTGGCTGTAGATTTTGCCTGGCTGATCCAGCGCTTCCAGTCTGAACTGTGGCACCGGTTTGCCCGTCAGGGCTGACTCAAGCCGGGAGGGATCGTCACCCTGTGCATTACGCGACAGCTGCCACAGCAGCGCTGCCGCCAGCAGCAGAAACAGCGCCAGGGGAATAAAGAGAATTTTTTTGCTCATGCCCGCTCCTCACGCGCAACTTTTTTCCGCGCGCGATAACGCGGATCCAGCAGGCAGAGCAGGCCGCCTGCCGCCATAAACAGGCCGCCAAACCAGATCCAGCGGACAAAGGGTTTGTAGTAGAGGCGTACGGCCCAGGCGCCGTTATCCAGCTCCTCGCCGAGTGCGGCATAGAGATCGCGGGTAAATCCGCCGCTGATCGCCGCTTCGGTCATCATGGTGCGGGCAGCGGTATAAAAGCGTTTTTCCGCCCGCAGTACCGCTTCCGGTTTGCCATCGCGGGTGACATCGATGATCGCCACGCCGCCGCTGTAGTTAGGCCCCTGCAGGTTATGCACGTCGCGGAACACAAAGTGATAGCGATGAATATCGATGCTGTCGCCCGCCTTCATGCGCACATCGCGCTCAACGCTGTACTGGGTGCTGAACGCGATGCCTACTACCGTTACCGCTACGCCCAGATGCCCCAGCACCATGCCCCAGTGGCTGCGCGACAGATGCCACAGCCCTTTCAGCAGGCTATGCCGGTGAGTCGCGCGCTCATGCAGCTCCATCAGCGTCAGCAGCGTGACCCAGATCGCCATCAGCAGCCCGGTTACCGTCATCGCTTCAATGCGATCTTCCAGCAGCCACGGCAGCAGAACAGAGAGCAGCAGGGTAACCACCAGCCCGGCACTCAGCCGCTTCCACAGCTTTTGCGGCTCATCACGCCGCCAGCGCACCAGCGGACCAATACCGAGCAGCAGCGCAAACGGCGCCATCAGCCAGCTGAACAGCGTATTAAAGAAAGGTTCTCCCACTGAGATACTGCCCAGCCCCAGCTGCTTGTGCACCAGCGGCAGCAGCGTACCGAGCAGGACCACCAGCATTGCCGCAATCAGCAGCACGTTATTGCCCAGCAGAAACGATTCCCGCGACCAGATTTCACTCTGCACGCGGCTGCGTACCTGCCCGCCGCGCAGCGCATAGAGCAGCAGCGAGCTGCCAATCACGATGATCAGAAAAGCGAGAATAAACATCCCGCGCGCCGGATCGGAGGCAAAGGCGTGCACCGAGACCAGCACGCCGGAGCGCACCAGAAAGGTGCCGAGCAGGCTGAGCGAAAACGTCGCGATCGCCAGCAGCACGGTCCAGGCTTTGAAGCTGCCGCGCTTTTCCGTTACCGCCAGCGAGTGCATCAGCGCGGTTCCGGCCAGCCACGGCATAAACGAGGCGTTTTCCACCGGGTCCCAGAACCACCAGCCGCCCCAGCCCAGCTCATAATAGGCCCACGCCGATCCCAGCACGATACCGATGGTCAGAAACACCCATGCGGCGGTGGTCCAGGGGCGCGACCAGCGCGCCCAGGCGGTATCCAGCCGTCCGGTCATCAGCGAGGCGATGGCAAAGGCAAAGGCGACCGAAAAACCGACATAGCCCATATAGAGCAGCGGCGGATGGAAGATCAGGCCGATATCCTGCAGCATCGGGTTAAGATCGCCGCCGTCGATGGGGAAATCAGGCAGCGTGCGGGCAAACGGGTTGGAGGTCAGCAGGATAAACAGCAGAAAGCCGGCGTTGATCATCCCCATTACCGCCAGCACGCGCGCCAGCGCATCGCGCGGCATCTCGCGGCTGAAAATTGCCACCGCCAGCGACCAGCTGCTGAGCAGCAGTACCCACAGCAGCAGCGATCCTTCATGCGCACCCCAGGTCGCGGCGACGCGGTAATAGACCGGCAGCAGCGTATTTGAATTTGTCGCGACGTATGCAACGGTGAAATCGTTCACCACAAATGCGTGCACCAGCACCATAAAGGCGGCGGCAATGGCTAAAAACATGCCCCAGGTCAGCGGTCGCGCGAGCGTCATCAGCCGCGCATCCTGACGCGCGGCGCCCCACAGCGGGTAAATACTCAGCAGCAGCGCCAGGCCCAGCGCCAGACAGAGCAGAAAAGTTCCGATTTCCGGCATCATGGCTGATTACCCGCCGGCTGATAGCGCACTGCGGCGCGGGTATGATTGGTATTCATTGCGTCCTGAATTTCCGGCGGCGTATATTTTTCGTCGTGCTTGGCCAGCACTTCCCGGGCGCTGATAACATTACCCGCCTGCAGTACGCCCTGCGCCACTACCCCCTGCCCTTCGCGGAAGAGATCGGGCAGGATGCCATTATAGCTGACGCTGACCACGCCTCTGGCGTCATACAGGCTGAAGGTTACCGCCAGCGACTGCGGATCGCGCCTCACGCTGCCTGGCATCACCATGCCACCCACGCGCAGACGCTGTCCCGCTTCCGGCTTCAGCTGCGCGTCGCCTTTGCCGTTGATAATCTCGCCCGGCGTATAGAACAGATCGATGTTTGAGCGCAGGGCATACATCACCAGCGCGGTCGCGAGGCCAAGGCCGGTAAGAATAGCCAGCACCACCAAAAGGCGGTTGCGACGACGGAGATTCATCCTGCCTCCCCGGCAGCGCGCGCGCGCTGTTTAGTCTGTGCCGCACGCACACGCTGCTCCCGCGCCTGACGCTGACGGATCTCCGCCAGCAGACGCCGCCGCTGCAGTAGCGTATGCAGCACCAGGCCCAGTAGCGGGATCAGGGTGCAGGCAACCGACAGCCAGACAAAAAAGGCGTAGCCGCCCATAGCAAAGAATTCACTCCATGAGGTGAAGGCCGGACTCATGCTTTTGCTCCCTGCTGTGCCAGCGCGATAGCCCACGGACGATGCCGTTCGGTCAGTAAAATCAGGTTACGCAGCCGCATCAGCGTCAGCGTGATAAACAGCAGCAGATAGCCGAAAATCGACCAGCGCAGCGGCGTGCGCATAGAGGGATCGATCGCCTGCTGCAGCAGACCGGATGAGCCCTGATGCAGCGTGTTCCACCACTGCACAGAAAAATGAATAATCGGCAGGTTCACCACGCCGACGAGGATCAGGATACCGGCGGCGCGGCCCGCCGTGCGGCGATCGTCAAAGGCGAGCCAGAGCGCCATCGCGCCCATATAAAGGAACAGCAGCACCAGCTCTGAGGTGAGGCGCGCATCCCAGATCCACCAGGTTCCCCACATCGGTTTGCCCCATGCGGAGCCGGTAATCAGCGCAATAAAGGTAAAGGCGGCTCCCACCGGCGCCATCGCGGCGGCGGCCAGGTCAGCCATCTTCAGCTGCCACACCAGACCGGTAAAGGCGGCAATCGCCATGGCGGCGTAGATCCCCATTGACCACATGGCAGCGGGCACGTGCAGGTACATAATCCGGAAGCTATTGCCCTGCTGGTAATCAGCCGGGGCGAAGCCAAATCCCCATCCCCAGCCAAGCAGCAGCGCGCCGGCTGCGGCAATCGCCATGCCGGGAATAAGTCGCCCGCATAGCTGGTAAAGGCGTTCCGGCCTTGCCCACTGATGTATCCATTTCCACATTTGCATTGCTCACACTAATAATAAAGAGGGAACGGCTTCTCTGAGGAAGCGCGCTACTGCAGGCTGATCCGCAGCGCCGCAGCGGTGGCAAACGGCGACAGCGTCGCACTTACCGCCAGCATCGCGCCCAGAACCGCCAGATAGCCGCCAACTGGCAGCCCCTGCCCGGCGGCGTCGATAGCCGCACTGGCAAAAATCAGAACCGGAATGGTCAGCGGCAGCACCAGCAGGCTGAGCAGCACGCCGCCACGCCGCAATCCCGTTGTCAGGCCGGTGCCGATAGCACCAAGAAAGCTCAGCGTCGGCGTACCCAGCAGCAGCGTCAGCGCCAGCGCGCGCCAGCCTGCCATATCCAGCGACAGCAGCAGCGCCGCCAGCGGTGACAGCAGGATCAGCGGCAGGCCGGTGACCAGCCAGTGAGCGATCACTTTACCCAGCACCGTGACCGGCAGCGGTGCCGGCAACAGCAGCAGCTGCTCCAGCGATCCATCAAGGAAATCGTCGCGGAACAGGCGCTCCAGCGCCAGCAGCGAAGCCAGCAGAGCGGCGACCCAGACCACGCCGGGCGCAATGCGCGCCAGCTGCTGCGGCTCCGGACCGATGCCGAGCGGAAACAGCGTAATGACGATGAGAAAGAACCACAGCGGGTTGATCACTTCAGCCCCGCTGCGAAACGCAATTTTCAGTTCACGCCGGAGAATACGCAGCAGCATTATTGCCACTCCCCGCTCAGGCGTATTTTACGTAGCGCGGCGGCGGGCAGCTCCTGATGCGTGGTGAGGATCACCGCCCCGCCCTGGCTGGCGTGCTGGTTAAAACGCGCCATGAGTGCTTCGACACCGGCTTTATCGATGGCGGTCAGCGGTTCATCCAGGATCCACAGTCGGGCTGAGCTGAGCCAGAGGCGCGCCAGCGCGACGCGCCGCTGCTGACCCGCAGAGAGCTGCGCCACCGGCACCTCTTCATAGCCGGTCAGGCTGACCTGCTCCAGCGCCGCATACAGCGCCGTCTGGCTGCTGTCGCCGTGCCAGAAACGCAGATTTTCCAGCGGAGAGAGTACCGCTTTTACGCCAGGCTGATGGCCAAGATAGAGCAGGTTTTGTTGCCATATTTCACGCTGACGCTGCAGCGTTTCGCCCTGCCAGCGCACTTCGCCCTCTTCTGCCCGGCTAAGCCCGGCCAGCAGACGCAGCAGTGAGGTTTTGCCGGCGCCGTTCGGCCCTTCTATCTGCACGAGGTCACCCGGCCGGACATGGAAGCTCAGCCCATGAAACAGCATTCGCTCATCGCGAACGCATGAGAGATTAATGACTTCAAACATAGAGGGGCGCATCACCGCAAAAAATAAGGCGGCGATAATACCACACTGTTGCAGTGCGCCGAAGAGTGTGACCGTGCTCTCATTTCGCTGCGCACCGCTGTTTCACGCCTTCAGATCCGAAAACTGTATAAAAAAGCCGCTCGGTTAAAATTTTGTTACGCTTGAAGAAATTCTTCGTAACATTTCAGGCTTGCTAAAACCGTCTACGCTTATTACGCATTGGCACTATCACCAGGAGCAAACATGAAGCCATCGCCATCAAATGCTGAACACGACAATGACGTAGACAGCGAAGAAAAAGAGCAAGGCACTGAGATTGAAGTTGATGAAGAGGCCCTGCCCTCGCGGGCAGCGGCGATTCATGAAGAGATACGGCAGGACGGGGAGAAAGAGTTAGAGCGTGACGGCATGGCGCTGCTGTGGTCAGCCATCGCCGCAGGCCTCTCAATGGGCGCGTCGCTGATGGCGAAAGGGATTTTTCAGGTTCATCTTGAGGGTGTCCCCGGCGCCTTTCTGCTGGAGAACCTCGGCTACACCTTTGGCTTTGTGATTGTGATCCTCGCGCGGCAGCAGCTGTTTACCGAGAACACCGTGACGGCGGTCCTGCCGGTCATGCATAAGCCCACCGGCAGCAATTTTATGCTGCTGCTGCGCCTGTGGGGGCTGGTGCTGCTGGGCAATCTGATTGGTACCGGGCTGGCGGCGCTGGCCTTTAACTACATGCCCATTTTTGATGAGGCGACGCGCCAGGCGTTTACGGCCATCAGTGAAAAGGTGATGGAAAATTCGCCGGGCGAGATGTTCGCTAATGCCGTGATCTCCGGCTGGATCATCGCCACTATGGTCTGGATGATCCCGCATGCGGAGAATGCCAAACTGCTGATCATCATTATGATGACGTGGCTGGTGGCGCTGGGCGATCTGGCGCATATCGTGGTCGGCTCGGTCGAAGTACTCTATCTGGTCTTTGCGGGGACGGTGCCGTGGCAGGAGTTTTTCTGGCCGTTTGCGCTGCCCACGCTGCTCGGTAACATCACCGGCGGCACGCTGATTTTTGCTCTGATCAGCCATGCGCAGATCCGCAACGACATGAGCGAAGAGGCCAAAGCGAAGGCGCGGGCGGATCAAAAACGCCGCGAGAAAGCAGAAGCGAAGAACGCTGCCGGAGAGCAGACGGAGTAACCGCTCTTCCGGGCGCGGCGCTGCTGACAGAATGAGCAATCACGCCGCGCCCGGTTAACATCCGGGAGACATACGGGTATACTGCGTTTCCGGATGTCTCCTTAGTTAAATGGATATAACGAGCCCCTCCTAAGGGCTAGTTGCAGGTTCGATTCCTGCAGGGGACACCACAGACATCTCTCCCTCATCCTGCAGATCCATACCGGCAAATTTCGACAGCTGCTGACTGATGCTATTTTCTTTGTAGCAGGTGACCAGTAACGCCTGGGTTGCGCGCGTAAACGCCACATACAGCGCCGGGATAGCTTCAGACTCATCTTCAGCCCCTTTATGAACAAATGATGCATTGATCACGGCAACGTAAGGGAATTCAAGCCCTTTGCTGCTCTGAAAGGTCAGCAGATGAACCACATCCTCCCGATGCGAATAGCGTTTTTTATCTTCCGTGGTGAAGCTGACGGCGGCGGGGATCGCATGCTGCTGCAGCAGGTCGATGAGTTTGTCTGCTGAAAAATGCGTAGGACAGAGCACAGCCATATCGCCCCAGCGGCCTGCCGCCGCATACTTCTCTCGCAGCCACGCCACAACGCGACGCGCTTCATCTGTTGCAGACTGACACTGTTCGATATCGGGAATGTCGCTGTTCTCTTCGCCGCAGGCTTCCGGCAGCACCAGCGGAAGCTCCTGATTATGGTGCCGGTCAAAGTAGTCGCGTGAAAAAGCGTAGGCAAAATTGAGAATGCGCCGCGGATTGCGATAATTCACCCGAAGAATAGAGGTGCGCCCCTGAGCCTGAATACCCACGCTCGCCAGCGAAAAGTTCAGCGCTTTCTCGCGCCGGTACAGAGACTGGGCGTCGTCGTACATCAGCAGCAGCGAGCGGCGGGTGTTATCAAACAGCCGGGCTATCAGTGAAAGCCAGCGCCGGTCGAAGTCATGTCCTTCATCCACCAGCACCGCATCATACCCCGCATCCCCGACAGTGCCGCTATCAACCGCATTTTCCAGCGCCGCAAAGCAGTTATCATAATAGCGCCCTTCCCCGCTCATCTTCAGCTTAAAGGTCCGGGCTGCCGTCGCGCACCAGTCATGAAAATGATAGACGTGTACTTTATGCGATAGTCCTCTGGCCGCGATGCATTCACGGATATAGTTAGCCAGAATGATATTAAAACAGAGCACCAGCACAGGGCGTGTGGTGGTCTCGGAAAGGTATAAACAGCGGTAGAGTAAAATCAGCGTTTTACCGGAACCGGCTACGCCATGAATAACACGATGCCCTTCGCCGAGATTGCGTGCCAGCACCTCCTGCTGCAGATCCATTACCCGGTAAATATTACTGCGCTTATTTTTTACCGTAATGGCGATCTCCGGAAAAAGATGCCGGCGCAGAATATCCCGCACAGCCGGCGTTATTGCAGGCCTGAAACGGGTGGTAAAGAGTCCGGAAACTTTAGCGCGAAACGCAGAAACAGAGACAGACTCGGTCATTTCATCCTGACAAATCGTCAGCGCCTGTGGAAATATAGATTCAACCACGCCATCGGCTGAGAGTGATGTCAGCTGCTGACGGGTAATATTGGTAAACACCACACCATAAGCCCAGGCGATATTCAGCTTTCCTTTATACAGGCCTGTTTTTTGCTGCAGTTTCGGATCCTGAGATAACAGGTCAACGGTCGCACAGGCATACTCCCTGACCTGCAGCAGCGGATTTTGCGCCTGCGTTTCGCCCTGAGCATGTCTCAGCGTTACCGTCTGCGGGTCCGCATGCTGAAATGTACTTAGCTTCCAGTCTTTGACCTCAAGGAAAATAAGCCCGTTGGCAGGATCGATAATAACAAAATCGGGATGCCTGTACTGGCGCCCGACCGGAATGTCATACCAGATAAGACAATCATCGCCGAGATGCGATTCAAGCCGCTGGGCGACGCGTCGTTCCCCGTGCGTCATTCGCCCTGAACAGAGCGTCAGGGAGGTCATTAATTTCGCCATAAAACAGTATCCACGTATATAAAGTACATCAGCGCAACACCACGATAACATCGCTATTAAAACTTTAGAATACGATGTTATGCCACTTAGCCCTGTGTCTGTTTATTATGTTGCCGGCATGCTGATAATACCGGCCCGGTACCAGGTTCATGATGACAATAATAGCGCGATGTCTCTGCTTTTTCCGGCAGGCGGGAAAAAGCTGGCAGGAGTGGTATGATTTACGTTAAATGATGCCGCTGGCATCTGACCCCTTCCCGTTTCCGGAGCGCACTATGAAACATGAGATTGATCTGAAGTATTACGATATCGCTGACGCCTACGCTGAAGAGTGTGAAAAACCGGTGAGCGAAGCCGAGCGCGACCCGCTGGCGCACTACTTCCAGCTGCTGATCACCCGCCTGAATAACCATCAGGAGATCAGTGAAGAAGCGCAGCATGAGATGGCGCGCGAGGCGGGAATTGCTGACGCGCGCATTGATGATGTGGCGAACTTTCTGAATGAGTGGGGCAACGAGTAAACGGCTTTGGCAGGCTGTCTGCTGGCAGACAGCCTGCCCGCCGTCGCGTTGATTACTTACGTGCGTCCAGCAGCTGCTGCGCATTATCCGCAGTAACCGTGGTCCACGGAATGTAATAGTGTTTTTTCGTGCCGCCATCCCAGGCGAGATCTTTGGCATACAGCTGCCAGATGTCAGACTGCGGCTGATAGCCTGCGCCTTTTACCGCACGCAGCGCGACATCAATAGCGCCCTGCATCTGGCCTTTCGCATCCTGCAGAATAGAGACCATTTCACCCGCCTGAACGGCATGAATCGCATCAGACACCCCATCCACACCCGCAATGGCGAAGTCGTTCACGTTCAGCCCGGCGCCCTTAATCGCTTCAATGGCTCCCAGCGCCATCTCATCGTTTTGCCCAATCACCCCGTTGATTTTGCCGCGATGCTTCTGCAGCCAGTTCTCCATCAGCGGCTGTGCTTCAGCGCGTGACCAGTTGGCCGTTTTTCTCTCCAGTACGGTAACCTGGCCCGGACCACACTCCGCTATCGCTTTATCATTGCCTTTGCCGCGCTGGATCTCACCGCTGCCGCCCTTCGGCCCTTCAATAATGACGACATTGACCTTTTTGGTTTTGCACTGCAGCTTATCCAGTACCGCTTTGGCTTCCAGATAGCCGCCCAGCTCATCATTAGAGACCACTTCGGACGTCATCTCTTCCGTATTCAGGCGGGCGTTGGTGACCACCACCGGAATTTTAGCCTCGTTAGCATTGGTCACAATATCGATGTTGGCTTCATAATCCATCGGGTTCACGATAATCGCGTCGGCACGCGTCTGGATAGCGGTCGCCGCCTGGTCATTCTGCACCGACGCGTCATAACGACCATCATAAAAGGTGAGCACGGCTTCGCCACTTTTTACTGCCGGATGCGCTTTACCGTAGCGCTCCATCAGCTGAACGAACTCCGCCTTATTGCCATACATCAGCACAGCGATTTTTACGGGGGCAGCCTGCGCTATGCTAATCGCGCCCAGCATCAGGGCTGAGGTTAACAGAGCGATAGATCTTATTTTCATTGTTCTCTCCTGGCAGGGTTTATCTATTCAGAGGTTAATCGCGCTGTTGTTTACGCGACGGGTCGAGCAGTACAGCCACTACAATCAGAGCGCCTTTGATGATCTGCTGGTAGTAAGACTGCACCCCCAGTAAATCCAGGCCGTTATTCATTACGCCGATGATCAGCACGCCAAAAAAGGTGCCGACAAGCGTACCGACACCGCCAGCCATACTGGTGCCGCCAATCACTACCGCAGCAATCGCATCAAGTTCATAGCCTGCGCCCGCGTTGGTCTGTGCCGATCCGGTGCGTGCGGTGAGGATCAGCCCGGCGATTCCGGCCAGCGCGGCGCACAGGGTGTAGACCATAACTTTTATTCCGACGACGCTGATCCCTGACGTGCGGGCACTTTTCGGGTTGCCGCCAACGGCATAAACGTAGCGCCCGAGCAAAGTTTTATTGAGCAGCAGCCACGCGAGACCAAACAGTACGACAAAGATAATGACCGGTACGGGTATGCCGGCTATGTAGCCGTTGCCGAGCCAGCGAAAATCGCTGTTAAGCTGCGAAACCGGGTTGCCGCCGGTGGTCAGCATCGTGAGTCCGCGCGCAGCGGAGAGCATGCCCATGGTGACGATAAACGGCTGCAGCCGGTAACGCGCCAGCACGGTACCGTTGATCAGGCCGCAGACAATGCCAATTCCCAGCGCGATAATCATTGGCACCATCACCGCATGTGCCGTATCCCCAATTGCCATACCGCTGTTGTTCGTGGCGAAACGTGCAGCAACAATGCCGCTCAGCGCCAGCACCGATCCTACCGACAGATCGACGCCGGCAGTGATAATCACAAAGGTCATGCCGATCGCTAAAATGCCGTTGATAGAGACCTGGCGCAGCACAATCAGCATATTTTCATTACTGAGAAAATAGTTACTGCTCCAGGCGCCATTAGCGACCTGCAGCTCGCCGACGGCAGCCACAATCAGGCAAAGCACAAAGAACGCGATGATGATGCCGTATTTGTGCATACGTCTTTTGTTGCGCGTAAAAAATGAGATGCCGGAAGGCATGGAATGTGTGGTGTTCATAACGTGATCTCTCTGTTAAACCGCCAGCTTCATCAGTTCACTCTGCGTTGCCTGAGCCGCACTCAGCTCTCCCGCCAGCTGTCCGTCGCGAAAAACCAGAATGCGATCGCTCATGCCGATGATCTCCGACAGCTCTGAGGAGACCATCACGATCCCCTTGTTTTTCAACGCAAACTCGGACATAAAGCGATAAATCTCTTTTTTCGCGCCGACATCAATACCGCGGGTAGGCTCATCCAGCAGCAGTACTTCCGGGTCCAGTAATGCCCAGCGTCCCAGCACGACTTTCTGCTGATTGCCGCCGCTGAGGTTGCCCACCAGCTGTTCGGCATCCGGCGTTCTGACGTTAAAGCGTTTGATCATCTCCAGGCTGCGCTGCTGCTCCTGCTTCTCACTGATAAAACCGGCGCGGGAGATAGCGCCAAATGAGGCGATGTTGATGTTTTCGCGAATCGAACGGCAGAGCACCAGCCCGGTTGCTTTGCGATCTTCTGTGACATAAGCGATGCCGTGCCGGATCGACTCTTTCGGTGAGTGGCGGCCCAGCACCACCTCGCCGAGGCGAATGGTTCCGCTGTCTGCGTGTTCAATCCCAAACAGTAAATCGAGAAACTCGCTGCGCCCGGAGCCAACCAGCCCGTAAATGCCGAGGATTTCGCCCCGCTTCAGGTGCAGGCTGATATCGTTGATTTTATTGCGCCAGCGCAGGTTTTTTACCTCCATCATCACCTCATTACCCGGCTGATTAAACTTGGCAAATTCACTCTCATATTCTCCGCCAATAATCTGCTCAATCAGCTGCTCGCGCGTGATATCGGCCAGCATGCCCTCCTGCACCCAAGCGCCATCGCGAAAGATGGTATAGCTGTCGGCAATCTGGAAAATCTCGGAGAGGCGATGGGAGACATAAATAATGCCTTTGCCCTTTTGCGCCAGCCGGGTCAGGGTCTGAAAGATTTTTTGCGCATCCTCCTCGCCAATCGCTGAGGTTGGCTCATCCATGATGATGATGTCAGCATTCGCGTGCGAGAGCGCTTTGGCGATCTCCACCAGCTGCTGCCCGGCAACGCTGAGGTTACGCATCTTTTCAGTAGCAGAGATGTCAAAGTCGAGCTCTGCCAGCAGCGCGCGAGTACGCTGATTGAGCGTGGCAAAGTCAACAAAACCAAAGCGGCGCGGTTCGCGTCCCAGCCAGATATTTTCAGCCACCGTCAGGTCCGGAATTGCGCTCAGCTCCTGCTGAACAATCGCGATACCGGCGGCCAGCGCGTCCCGCGGATGGGCAAAGCTGCAGCGCCTGCCGCGAATAAATATCTCTCCGGCGTCGGGCTGGATAAACCCCATTAAGATGCTGAGAAAGGTCGACTTTCCGGCACCGTTGCCGCCGCACAGCGCGTGAATGGAGCCGGGGCGCAGCGCAAATTCGGCGTTTTTCAGCGCCACAACCGGACCAAACGCTTTGCGGATCCCCGTGACTTCCAGCAGCATCTCCTGGTTATTTCTGGTCACAATGCCACCTCCGGATAAGTCGTGCTGAGACGCTTCAGATAGCGCTGATAGTGCGTTTCATAGGTCTGATGGCGCGCGGCATTGGGCACGGCGCGGGTACTTTCATCCGGCGTGACAAAGCGCTGGCACAGCGACTGCAGTAACGCATCCGGCTGCTGTGCCGGGTTATCCAGCAGCGCGCTGGCCCACATCGCCTGAATTGCCGCACCCAGCGCGGCGGTTTCCGGAATACGCAAAGAGACCACCGGGCAGTTCATGACGTCAGCCACAATTTGTCGCCAGCCAGCGCTGCGCGCGCCGCCGCCGGTAAGGCGGATCTCCTGCGCGCTGATGCCCTGCTGCCGGAACAGATCAAGTCCGTAACGTAATCCGTATGTGGCACTCTCCACGGCGGCGCGGCAGAGGTTAGCGCGGGTAAAATTCACGGCGTTCAGGTTGTGCAGACTCGCCTGCGCGTGGGGCAGCGCCGGCGTGCGCTCGCCATTAAAAAACGGCAGCATCTCAACGCCCTCAGCCCCCGGCTCTGCCTGGTTCAGCAGCTGATTAAAGCCGGTAAGATCCTCTGCCAGCAGCGTCTGGATCAGCGTGGTCGCCGAGGTGACATTCATGGTGCAGATCAGCGGCAGCCAGCAATTAGTGCTGGAGCAGAAGCTGGCAATCAGGCCGTTTTCGTCAGTCACCGGCGTCTCACTGCAGGCGAACAGCGTGCCGGATGTTCCCAGGCTGAGCGTCACCGTGCCAGGCGCAATATTGCCGGACCCGATGGCGGCCATCATATTATCGCCGCCGCCTGTCGCGACCCGCACCGTGCGGCGTAGTCCCAGCCGCTGCGCCGCTTCCGGCTGCAGGGTGCCGATACACTTTTGCGCGGCAGCCAGCGGCGGCAGCGCCTGCCACAGCCGGCCGTCAGGATCGATAAGCTCCACCGTATGCCGATCCCAGCTGCGACTGCGGATATCCAGCAGTCCGGTGCCGGAGGCGTCGCCATACTCCATAACCCGTTCGCCGGTCAGCCAGAAGTTAAGATAATCGTGCGGCAACAACACGGTATGTAAACGCGCCCACAGCGCCGGATGCTGCTGCTTCAGCCAGAGAATTTTTGAGGCGGTGTAGCCGGTAGCCGGAACAATCCCGGGCTGTGCCAGCGCACCGCTAACCCCTCCCAGCTGCTGCAGCAGCCAGCTGTTCTGTGCATCGGTGGCGGTATCGCACCACAGCTTTACCGGATGCAGCACCGCTCCGGCTTCATCCAGCGCCACAAAGCCGTGCTGCTGGCCGGAGACGCTGAGCGCAGTAATCTGCTGTGTATCAATAGCGGCGTCTGAGGCTGCCTGATGGAATGCCGTGACCAGCGCGTCGATCCAGTCGCTGGCATGCTGTTCACGGGCGCCATCCGCCCCGCTCTGCAGCCGGTGCGGCGCGCTGCCTTCGCCGACGATCGTCCCCCGCTCGCTCTCCACGATAACCACGCGCGTTCCCTGCGTGCCGCAATCTATGCCTGCATAGAGCGCCATGCGTCACTCCATCTCCAGCATGATTTTGATATCCGCCGCATGGCCCGCGGCTGCGCGGTCAAACGCTTCAACGCTGTCGGCGAATTTATAGGTGTGGCTGATCAGCGGCTCTACCCGCAGCTTGCCGCTGCTTAACAGGCGCAGCGTGCGGGGATACATATTGGCGTAGCGAAAAATCGTTTTGAAGGTCAGCTCTTTGGCCTGTGCCGCAACAATATCCATTGGCGCGGCGTCCACCGGCATGCCCACCAGAATGACGGTAGCACCCGGCGCCGCGTGTTCCGCCAGCGTGGCAATAGCAGGTTTGGCTCCGCTGCACTCAAACACCACATCCGCGCCGTTACTGCTGGTCAGTTCTGAGACTTTACCGGCCAGATCGCCGGTTTTGATGTTAACGGCGTGCAGCCCTTCATACGCTGCCGCCACGGCAAGCTTTTCATCAAACATGTCGCAGATGATGACATCGGAACAGCCGCCTGCCAGCGCCGCCAGCGCCGTGACCACGCCGATCGGACCGGCCCCCAGCACCAGGCCGATATCGCCAGGTTTGATGCCGGCTTTGGTCGCGGCCTGCATCGCCACCGCCAGCGGCTCCACCATGGCCCCTTCGCGGAAGCTGACATTTTCCGGCAGCTTAAACGTGAACGCCGCAGGATGAATGACCGTTTCACGCAGGCAGCCATGTACCGGCGGCGTTGCCCAGAAGCGCACGGCGGGATCGAGATTGTAGAGACCGGCGCGCGACTGATCGGAGTGCATATCCGGGATCCCTGGCTCCATACAGACGCGATCGCCCGCCTTCAGGTGCGTCACGTTTTTACCGATCTCCAGCACAATGCCAGCGGCTTCATGACCCAGCACCATCGGTGCCTCCACCACAAACGGACCAATCCGGCCATGTTTGTAGTAGTGAACATCGCTGCCGCAAATCCCTACCGAGTGAATTTTAATTTTGACATCGTTATCACCCAGCACTTCATCAAATTCCCGATCTTCAATCGCAATGTGGCCTGCCTGAGTCAGAACTAACGCTTTCATTTACGCCCCCGGATTCATTTTAATGGTATCGATATCATTTCAATGCGGCGATACTGACCTAAAAAAAACGTGAAAACTGTGATGCAAGCTGAATAATATCGATCTGCAGTAGCGCAATTTAGCCCTGTCGCAGCGAATTGCGGATCGGGATCACAGAAGATCACAAGCGGAACACGCTTTAATGGTATCGATATCATTACAGGAGAAACCGTATGACCGATTATCCGCAGGCGATCCAGCGCACCCTGACCTTTTTAGAGCAGGCGAATATTGTTCTCACCCCTGCAGAGCAGAAGAAGATTGAGATTGCTACTTTCGGCCTGGACGATTACCCCGCCTCAGGTTTGCAGCTGTTAACCTATATCAACGAACCGCGCTATTGCGCTAAAGAACTGGTGCTGTTTCCCCGCCAGACCTGTCCTGAACATCGGCATCCGCCGTTTAACGGCACGCCAGGCAAGCAGGAAACCTTTCGCTGCCGCTGGGGCGAGGTCTATCTGTTTGTCGATGATGAACAGCTTACGCCAAACGATGCGACCGGCACTCCGCGCTGTCAGGTGCCTGCCGGCAGTGAAACCGCCTATACCTGCAGCCGCTATATCCTGCTGCGTCCGGGCGAACAGTACACCATTAAACCCGATACGCGGCACTGGTTTCAGGCGGGCGAACACGGGGCCGTTATCTCTGAATTTTCGTCAGAAAGTCGCGACGATCTGGATATTTTCACCGACCCGCGCGTCAGGCGACTCGCCTAGCGCAGCGAGATCGCTTAACGCGGTACGATCTGCCATGATTGACTCATGATACAAAATGACAGGGTTGATTAAGGAGCCAGACTTGGCAGCAGGACGGGGACGCAAGGCAACGCTGGCAAGCGTTGCTGCCCAGGCAAACGTAAGCAAAATTACCGCCTCGCGCGCTTTTTCACAGCCGGAGAAAGTGCATCCGGAGACGCTGCAGCGCATTCACGCTACTGCAGAGCAGTTGGGCTATGTGATGAATACGGCTGCGCGCAGCCTGCGGGCGAAAAGCAGTAAAACCATCGGGATCGTCAACCCCGATATGGCAAACCCCTTCTTTGGCGGCCTGACGCGTCTGATGACGCTTGAGGCGAACAAGCTGGGCTACGATACGCTGGTTTTTGACTCCTGTGAGTCGCAGGAGAATGAGAACCGTATTATCGATAAGCTGATTGGGTATAACGTTGATGCCATTATTCTGTCGGTGATCTCCAACGATCTCCACTATCACCCGGCCTATATGAGACGGCTGGAGACGCTGAATATACCGGTGGTGCTGGTCGACCGCGAGCTGCAGGTTTCCCACTGCAGCGGCGTCTATATTGATAACCTCGACTGCGGCCTGCAGACCGGTCGCTGGCTGGCGGAACAGGGGGCGCAGCGTATTGTCGTGGTCTCCGGCCCGGAAAAGTCGAACGTTGCGCGTGAGCGCGTGCTCGGCCTGCAGGCCGCGCTGCAGGGAAAAGCTGCCTCGCTTGAGGTGCTCTATGCCGACTTTTTTATGGATGCGGCCTGGCAGGAGACCCGGCGCTGGCTGAAACAGCACCCCGCCCCTGATTACTTCGTGGGGTGTAACAATCAGATCTCACTCGGCATTATCAAAGCCTGTATCGAACACAAACTCAGTCTGCAACAGCAGGTAAAGCTGTTCAGCATTGATGAGGTCACGCAGGCGGATATTTATGGCTTTCACTTTCCCTGCATCGCGCACGATCTGCAGAGCATCGCCTGGCAGGCGCTGAATCTGGCGCTCCGGCGTATTAACGAAAGCGACAGCAAGCCGGGCAAAGTTATCGTGCGGGGTGAAGTGCTTCCCTGACGACGCGCTTTTTACCGGCTAAAGTCCTGCCGCCACGCGGAGGGCGCCACGCCGTGCAGCTGGCGGAACCGGTTACTGAAATGGCTGGCGGAGTGAAAACCGCAGCGCAGTGCAATCTCCGTTAGCGGCAGGGTGCTGTGCATCAGTAGCTCTTTCGCCACCGCCATACGGCGCTGCATCACATATTGGTGCGGCGCGCTGCCGGTGCTGCTGCGAAACATACGCGCAAAATGATATTCGCTGAGCGCAGCTTCTGCGGCCAGCCGCGCCAGCGTCAGCGGCTGATCGAGCTGCGCATCAATCAGGGCAATGATCCGGCGCAGCACGGCGGGTGCCAGGCCGCCCCGCACGGCGGGCAGCTGCCAGTGCACATCGCTGTAGCGATGCAGCAGATGCGTCAGCAGCAGCGTCGATGCGCTGCTCAGCATCAGCTGATTGGCGGGCTGCTGCCAGCTGACGCTGAGCAAAAAATGGCGATAGAGCTGCGTAATGCGATCGTCATCAGCAAAAATCTTCTCCTGCAGATTCAGACTGGCTGGCGTGCGATCCCAGATCTGTTCGCCAAGCTGGCGTAAATGGGTATCGGTGCAGTAGAGGTGCACGAATGCGAGGTCGGCCCGCAGATCCCAGGTGGACTCCATACCGGACGGCATCAGGCAGAAACGATCCGGGGCGCCACCGTTGCGCCACCCGTGCGCGGTTTTATGCCAGGTATCATACCCCTCTTCGATATAGAGGCTCAGGGTATGGTGATCGCTGTGGTTGGTTACGCGGTCGCCGCTATTAAACCAGGCTGCCAGCCGGATCCCGCCTGAAAGCGGTACGCTATCACGCAGCTGAGCCTTTCGGTTTTTTAGCATAGTAAAGGTCTGGTAATCGGACATTGCGCATATCACATCGGCAGCGGTTAACCAGCAGTTTACCCGTCCGGACGATGGAAAACAGCGCGGCAGTCGGTGTGAGAATGAAAAAAGCGCAAGTTTTTGCAAGTGCTGCGCAATCGGGTGCAAGCGCCCGCCCGCGCCTGCGCGGATACTGTCGTCCTGTCTCTGCCGGAGTATTAACGATGAATGTAGTGCTGTATCTGAGCGTGGTGCTGATCTGGGGCACCACCTGGCTGGCGATCTTTCTGCAGCAGGACGCAGCCACCACGCCGGTCTATGTGGCTGTTTTCTGGCGCTTTCTCTTCGCCTCGCTGCTGATGCTGGCGCTGCTGACGCTGTGCCGCCGTCTGCGATCGCTGGACAGGCGCGATCATCTGTTTTGTCTGCTGCAGGGAGGCTGTGTTTTTGGCTTCAACTTTGTCTGCTTTTATCATGCAGCAGCCTGGATCAGCACCGGTCTGGAGTCGGTGATTTTTTCCATGGCGGTGATCTTTAACGCGCTCAACGGCTGGCTCTTTTTTGGCCAGCGTCCGCCGCTGCGCCTGGTGCCTGCCGCGCTGCTCGGTATGGGCGGTATCGTCGCGCTCTTCTGGAGCGATATTCGCGCGGCGCACCCCTCGCCGCAGCTGTTATGGGGCGCGGGCCTGAGTGCGCTGGGCACCTTTGGCTTTTCGCTGGGTAATATGATTTCAGCCCGGCATCAGCGCCGCCAGCGCGATATTCTCACCACTAACAGTTACGCCATGCTCTACGGCGCGCTGATCATGGCGGTAATGGCATGGCTTAATGGCGATGCGCTGCAGCTGCCGCGCAATCTGCAGTGGCTGGGCGCGATGAGTTATCTGGCGCTGTTTGGTTCTGTGATTGGATTTGGCGCTTACTTCACGCTGGTGGGTCGCATCGGTGCCAGTCAGGCGGCCTACAGTACGCTACTTTTTCCGCTGGTTGCGCTGACGCTCTCGACAATTTATGAAGGCTATCAGTGGCACGCTAATGCCGTGGCGGGACTGACGCTGATTTTGCTGGGCAACCTGGTGATGTTTATGCGCTGGCCGGTGCGCCGCGCACTGCGGCTGGCCTGACAGCAGAAGCGGGCGTGCAGCCCGCTCTGCTCATCCTCTAACGCCAGCCACCTGCGCCAGACTGAAGCTGCTGCGGCTGATTAAGGGCTTTTCTGGCGATCCAGTAAAGCATTACCCGCTCATCATCCCTGTCACGATCGGCCATAGCCAGCAGCTTTAACGACAGCGTGGCTTTGTTGACAGGCTGATGTTCATCGCTCAATTCGATCACCGCCTGACCGATAAGACAGCAGACTTCATCTCCACTGGATACGGATTCATATGCTCGGTCTTTCATATTTCCTCCCGTTGGTTGAAATATAAGCCTGGCAAACATCCCGGACTCTGCAGCAAAATCGCCTCGCTTAACATACCTGGTTACATATGCTCATCGCAGGACATACCGGGACGTGAATTGTCACGCTGCTGCCATTCATACCGGAAAAACGGCATTTCATTCTGTTTCTCTGACCGCTGAAGCGGGATCCGGCCGCGGCTACGCGCGTGCGCGCTAAGCTGCCAGCAGACTCCATATTCCCGGACGGGAGAATCACCATGACCACAGCCTCAACGGCGCACTACCAGCGCACCCGCATACTGACTCTGATCGGCACTGTCATTACCCAGCTTGCGCTGGGGTCAGTTTATACCTGGAGCCTCTTTAACGGCGCGCTGGCGCATAAACTGCACGAATCAGTCAGTCAGGTTGCTTTCTCCTTTGGATTGCTCAGCCTGGGGCTGGCTATCGCCTCCTCGCTGGCAGGCAAGCTGCAGGAGCGTTTTGGCGTGCGTAATGTGACTATCGGAGCCGGCATCCTGATGGCAGCCGGATTCTGGCTGACCGCGCAGGCTGATAACCTGATGATGCTTTATCTGAGCGCCGGTATTCTGGTGGGCCTGGCAGATGGTGCGGGCTACCTGATGACGCTATCCAACTGTGTAAAGTGGTTTCCTGAGCGCAAAGGCCTTATCTCCGCCTGTTCAATCGGCGCCTACGGTCTGGGGAGTCTCGGCTTCAAATTTATCTGCGGCACCCTGCTGGATGCTGTTGGCCTGGAGAACACCTTCATGATCTGGGGCGTGCTGGCGATGAGCATGATGTTCTGCGGCGCGCTGCTGATGCGCGATGCGCCGGTGCGCGCTGCCAGCAACAATCCGCAGCATGCCGGACGCGACTTTACGCTGGCACAGGCGGTTCGCCTGCCGCAATACTGGATGCTGGCGCTGATGTTCCTCACCGCCTGTATGAGCGGCCTGTATGTGATCGGCGTAGCGAAAGATATCGGCGAAGGAATGGTGCACCTTACGCCGCAGATAGCCGCCAGTGCCGTAACGGTTATCGCCATTGCCAACCTTAGCGGCCGGTTAACGCTGGGGGTACTGTCAGACAAAATGGCCCGTATCCGGGTGATCTCACTGGCGCAATGTATTGCGCTCGCGGGCATGAGTATTTTGCTGTTTACCCGTATGAACGAAACCACTTTTTTTGTCTCGCTGGCCTGCGTAGCCTTCAGCTTCGGTGGCACAATCACCGTTTTCCCGGCGCTGATCAGCGACTTCTTTGGCCTGAACAACCTGACAAAAAATTACGGGCTGATCTACCTCGGGTTTGGTATTGGCAGCGTGCTCGGCTCGCTGGTCGCCTCCCTGTTCGGTGGCTTTACCGTTACCTTTAGTCTGATCATGACGCTGCTGGTTATTTCGCTGCTGCTTTCACTGAGCGTTCGTCAGCCGCGCCGTCAGGCAATTAACAGGCCTGCACTGCATAATTAACTTACAGGCGAGCGCTGTTATCCTGAGCGCTCGCACTTTTATTTTTCATCCGCAGGCGCGAATTATTGTCTTTCAGAATTATCGCGCTAATATAGCCTGCTATTCAGCTTATTCTGATTCAAATAGAAAAACCCGCTTTCCCGATCTTTTATTTAGACACATCTGGCAATATTTATCTAAATAACTCTACATTTGCTGCATCTTCACTCCACTATTCCGGCGTAATCTGACCTCACTGGAAAAGAGGAGGTCTTTCCATGAAAAAGCTTATTTCGTTAACGTCGATAGCGGTTATGGTCAGTTTGCTCAGCGGATGTATTATTGAGCACGACCGTGGCCGCGGCGCTGGCTGGGGTCATGACCGCGGCTGGCATCATGGCCACCACGGGCATCGTCACGGATAATCGGGCAAAGCGCACACAGCACTAATAAAAAAATAAATAAGCAGGGCGGGAATATATCCCGCCCTTTTTTTAGCTTTTAATCGCGTAATTACACTGATACCAGGCTTTCTTTAATCCTGGCAGATGACTGTCCTGAGCAGGCAGCGAATCCACTTTATCAAAACCCCGCTCGCTGCAGTAATTTGCCAGGTCAACATTCATGGCATCCCGATTAAGGCTATGCGGGTCGTAACGATATTGAACGGTGTTGGACGTATTATCTTCATCTACACGTTCAAATCCGCCAGGCTGATTAACGCTGCAGCCCGCCAGCATAATGAGCGCTAACGCGCCGGTAACGATATTTTTCATTCAGGTGTCCTCTTCAGGCATCGAAGTGTAAACAACGATGCTACCGCGCGCCTATAGGAAAACGCGCGGAACAGTGTTAAGACCAGTGTTTTTGCCAATTGAATCAATAAAACCAAACGGCTTTTCTTATCATATGACAACTGCGATAGTGCAGTCAGACCACACGATGTCTGCTCCACACCAGGTAATATCAATAATAAGAAGATGTAACAAAGTGACCTTTGTGCCCGCGCTGAGCGGGCTTTTTTTCACCGGTTAGCCGTTGCTGTGCACCATATTACGTAAAAGGCCGGCGGCGCGCTTAGCAGGCAATGCGAGAATGGCGCTGTAGAGATCGATAGACATAGCACACAGCGCGCTGCGATCGACGGCGGTATCAGCCGGCTGATTAAGCTGCTGAAGTTTATTGCCCCATTTCCCATAAAGCCTGTCAACTATCTCACGCAGATCGCGGCGGGCCAGCGTCTGGTCGGTCTGCTGCTCTGCCCCCTGGCTGCTCAGCAGCAGGGCTTCAAGCGCATGACCGTCGCGCTGATAGAGTGCCGGAGTGAGCACCTCCTGCAGATTGATGCCGCCGCTGACCTGCGGATAGAGGAACTGAAAACAGCGCTGCGGACTCTGCTGCTGCAGCGCCTGCATCTCTTCCACCGACACCTGAACATAGGCGATCACTGCATCATCGCTGGCGCGGGTCATACGTTTATTGACGATATCAGTCAGCCAGCCCCGCAGGTCGCCCAGCGCCTGTTCGGCGGAAACGCCCTGCTGCAGCTTATGCCGCAGTTCACGATTCAGTAATTGCCACAGCTCCGGCTCCTGAACCCTAAGCAGGCGATAGCCTGGCGCCGCGCTGAGCTGCTGCGCAACCGCCTCCATCTGTATCTTCTCTGCCTGACGCGGATGCAGCCAGCTAAACCAGATCAGATTAGCTGCCACAAGCGGCAGGATAAACAGCAGCACCCCCTGCCAGGCTCGCAGCGCCGTGGTGCGTACCAGCATCACAATCACCAGCGCCAGCAGTGCAAAAGCGGCCAGCACCGAAATAAAAAGCAGCGTCATAATACGGCGTTAATCCTTACGCACGTCCAGCAGAACCGGACAGGTCGCGCGTTCGATCACTGCCGCGCTGACCGAGCCTTTCAGCAGCCGGTTAAGCGGCGAGAGGTGCCGGCGTCCCATGATAATCATACTGGCGCGCAGTGCCGCAGCCTGCGCCACAATGGTTTCAGCGGCTTCACCCGCCAGGATGACGCCTCTGGCATTCACACCCGCCCGCAGCAGCGGAGCCAGCGCATGACGCACCACCATCTCGGCGGTGTTCTGCTCATCTTTTGCCGCGACAAAATCATCCGGATCTTCACCGGCGTCAATTTCGATAGGCTGGCTGCAGGCTGAATAGGCGGGATCGATACAGCACAGCACCGTGACCGGGGCGTTGAGCGCCAGCGCCTGTTCAAGGGTCAGCGCAATAACTTTCTCCGCGACCGGTGAGTTATCGATAGCCATTAACAACATTTTCATGAGTCGTTACCTCTTCTCCACAGCGGTTATTTTGCCAATTTCGCGCAGCAGCGCCTCTTTACAGGTGATGATCTCTTTGCGATAGCGCGCTTCATGTTGCGCAAAGCGCGCGCCGGGAACCAGCAGCGAGATAGAGAAACGTCCGAACAGTGTGTCAATGGCGACCGCCAGGGTGGTGATCCCTTCAAGCGTTTCACCGCGATCGATCGCCAGGCCACTGCTGCGTACTTCAGCAATCAGCGCCATCAGCTGCGGCAGCGTTTTTACCGTTTTATCCGTGAGTTCCTGCCAGGCATCGCCCACCAGCAGCTGTACATCTTCATCGCTCTCCAGCGCCAGCAGCGCCCGGCCGCCGGAGGTACTATAGAGCGGCAGATTAAGCCCCATCCGCGGTACGACCCGCAGCTCGCGCGGCGCCACGACATAATGAACGATCGCCAGCTGCGTCCCGCTGGCGCGCGCCAGCGAGACGGTTTCATTAACCGTTGCTGAGAGCTGTTCCAGCAGCGGACGCGCCAGCTCCACCACATCTGTATGGACGCTGGAGATCAGTTTCAGCAGAGCTGGCCCCAGCCTGAGGCCCCCTGCCCCGCTACTGCGCACCAGCTGAGCGCTGTCGAGCGCCGCCACGATGCGCTGTACCGTGGAGCGTGGCAGGTTCACCACCTGCGCAATTTCGCCCAGACTCATGCCGCCGGGATGTTCACCCAGCGCATGTAAAATTTTTGCCGCACGCGCAATGACCTGAATGCCACCCGCTTTTTCATCCTCACGGCCTGAGGCAGATCCCACCATAATGCGTTCCTTATGAGCCTGCTTTACTGTAGCGCGAATGATCGCACTTTTGTACCTGCGTATCACATTGCAATACATCATACCGGCATGTAAGATGCGCGGCCTGTATCACATCGTAATACACTGCATCATAATTTCATGAGAGTTCTGCTATGACCGCTTCGCCCGCTGCTCCGCCAGCTCCGCACCCGTTTACATTGCGCCTGGCTCTCGGGCTGGCGGGCGTGCTGATCGCGGCGCTGACGTCAGGACTCAACGATCGGGTCACGGATATTGCGCTGGCAGATATCCGCGCCGCTATCGGTGTCAGTCACGATCGCGGCAGCTGGATTGTCTCCGGCTATCAGGCGGCTGAAGTCGCCGCAATGATGATCGCGCCCTGGTTCGCCGTCACCTTTTCTCTGCGCCGCTTTGCCCTGGTGGTTTCTGCCGGCTTTATGCTGTGCGGCCTGGTGCTGCCGCTGACGCAGGATGCGACGCTGTTTATTGCGCTGCGCGTGCTGCAGGGTATCTTTGGCGGCGCGCTGCCGCCCTTGCTGATGACAGTGGCGCTGCGCTTTCTGCCGCCGCCGATCAAACTCTATGGCCTGGGCGCCTATGCGCTTACCGCCACCTTCGGCCCCAATATGGCGGCCTCGCTGGCGGCGTTCTGGACCGATGAGGTGGGCTGGGCGTTTGTGTTCTGGCAGGTAGTCCCGGCCATGCTGCTGGCAATGACGCTGATTGCCTGGGGACTGCCGCAGGATCCGCTGCGCCTGGAGCGCTTTCGGCAGATCGACCTGTTTGGCATGCTTACCGGCTGCGCCGGCATGGCGCTGCTGATTCTGGCCCTGACTCAGGGGGAACGGCTGGACTGGCTCAGCTCACCGCTGTTTACCGCCATGCTGCTGAGTGCGCTGGCGCTGCTGACGGTGTTTCTGATTAACGAGTGGTTTCATCCGCTGCCGCTGTTCAGGCTGCAGATGCTGCGCCGTTCCAACCTGGCGCACGGCCTGCTGGCGCTGATGGCGGTGCTGATTCTGGCACTCTCCGGTTCAGCGCTGCCTTCGCTCTATTTTGGTCAGGTAGAGGGATTTCGCACGCTGCAGTTTGCGCCGCTGGCGCTGATCGTGGGCCTGCCGCAGCTGCTGATTGCCCCGCTGATCGCCGCTTTGCTGAACATTCGCCGGGTCGATTGCCGCTGGGTGTTGTGCTGCGGCGTGCTGCTGCTGGTCACCGCCTGCCTGCTGGGAACGCAGATTACCACTGACTGGGCGCGGCAGAATTTCTGGCTGATGCAGATCCTGCAGGCGTTCGGACAGCCGATGGTGATCCTGCCGGTGCTGATGAGTGCCACCAGCGTTGTGGCGCCGCCGGAGGGCCCTTTTGCCTCTGCCATGTTCAACACCGTACGCGGTTTTTCCAGCATTGCGGCCAGCACGCTGGTGGAGTGGTTTATCAGCCATCGCGAACAGTTCCATTCGCATGTACTGGTAGATCAGGCGGCCAGCCGTAGCTGGCTGATGACCGCGACCAGCAGCGCGCAGGCAGGCAGCAGCACTCCCCTGCTGCCGGACGGCAGCGCCAGTAGCGTGCAGAACCTGAGCGGATTTGCCGCCCTGCTGAAACATCAGGCGCTGGTACTCAGCCTGAGCGACGCCTGGCTGATGCTGACCACCTTTGGCGCCCTGCTGCTGCTGCTGACGCTCTGTCTGGCGCACCGCGTCTGGCCGCCTCAAACATTGATTCAACCTGTTACGCCACGTCGGGAAAACTGATATGCAACTCTCTGCTGTAAAAAGAACGGCGCTGCTAAGCGCCCTGTTAGTGCTGCTGCTCGCGCTCGCCTTTCTCCTCTGGCGTGCCATGACCACCAACGATCATCGCACCGATGATGCCTGGGTTAATGCGGATTACACGCTGGTCGCCCCCAAAGTTTCAGGCTATATCGCCCGGGTCAGCGTGCAGGATAACCAGCACGTCCGGGCGGGCGATCTGCTGGCAACGCTTGACGATCGCGATTTTCGCGTGGCGCTGGAAACCGCGCGCGCTTCGCTGCAGGTCAGCGAGGCTAAGCGGCTAAGCACCCAGGCGCAGCTGGCGCAGCAGCAGGCGACGATTAATCAGGCAAAAGCGACGCTGGCGGCCAGTGAGGCAGCGGCCCGCTACGCCGGCCAGAACGCCGCACGTTATAATCAGCTTTATAAAAGTGGCACCATTGCGGCTGACGATCAGCAAAAAGCGGATACTAACCAGCGTTCCGCTTCGGCGACGGTACGACAGAGTGAGGCGGCGCTGGACGCGGCGCTTAAGCAGGTTAATGTCCTGCAGGCGGCCGTGCGTCAGGCGGAGGCGGATGTCGCAGTCGCGCAGGCGAATGTCGACCAGGCGCAGCTTAATCTCTCTTATACCCGTATTGTTGCGCCGGTAGAGGGCACGGTCGGCCAGCGTACCGTACGTCCGGGCGCCTATGTCAGTGCCGGCAGCCGCCTGCTGGCAGTGGTGCCGCTGCAGCAGCTCTACATTACGGCTAACTATCTGGAAACCCAGCTGACCGACGTGCGGCCAGGGCAAAAGGTCAGCGTTACTGTTGATGCGCTACCGGATAAAACCTTTACCGGGCGTATCGACAGCATTGCGCCGGCAACAGGGGCAACCTTCTCGGCAATTTCACCTGATAATGCAACGGGTAACTACACTAAAGTGGTTCAGCGTCTGCCGGTAAAGATTGTGCTTGATGCGGGTCAGCCCGATCTGGCGCAGCTGCGCGTCGGCATGTCGGCGATCCCGCACATTCAGACCCAATAAATTGTGAGCAATATCTCAGAACCGGCCTATTTATTTCTGGATCGATTCCGCGTAAATTAGCGCCCGATCCTGTTCCGGTCTGGCCGGGACCACCTGAGTAGAAAGCGTGTAGCGTTAATGAACTCCACCTTTCTCTTATTCTGTTCGGGTTACGCTGGTCTGGGATCGCCATCACGGTAACCGCACAGAGGAGTTATGTTGTGAAATACGCTTTGATGGGCATCTCTTTTTTCGTGTTGCTTTGGGTCGGCACCTTTGTGCTGATGCTCTGAGTACCGGACGGGGCGACCATACCAGTCGCCCCGACGCACGCTTAACGCGTCTCTTCTGCTTCTTTTACCGCTCCCGGTAAGATACCGTCGGCGCGGAACATCGCCTTAATTCCCCGCACCGCCTGACGAATGCGATCGCTGTTTTCAATCAGCGCAAAGCGCACGTGTGTATCACCATATTCACCAAAACCGATGCCCGGCGACACGCAGACTTTGGCCTCCTGCAGCAGCAGTTTGGCAAACTCCAGCGAGCCAAGATGCGCGTAGCGTTCCGGGATTTTTGCCCAGACGTACATCGATGCCTTAGGCAGATCCACCATCCAGCCCGCTTCATGCAGCCCTTTTACCAGCACATCACGCCGGCGCTTATACTGCTCAGCGATATCGCGCACGCACTGCTGATCGCCCTCCAGCGCGGCAATGGCTGCCACCTGTAGCGGCGTGAATGTCCCGTAATCGTGATAGCTTTTGATGCGCGCCAGCGCCGCTACCAGCTCTTTGTTTCCTGTCATGAAACCGATACGCCATCCCGCCATATTGTAGCTTTTGGAGAGCGTAAAGAACTCTACCGCCACGTCGCGCGCACCCGGCACCTGCATGATTGAGGGCGCTTTCCAGCCGTCGTAGGTGATGTCAGCGTAGGCGAGATCGTGGATCACCAGCACGTTATACTGTTTTGCCAGCGCAATAACCCGTTCAAAAAAGTCGAGTTCGACGCACTGAGCGGTGGGATTAGAAGGGAAGCCGAGGATCATCATTTTCGGCTTTGGATAGCTTTCGCGAATTGCACGCTCCAGCTCAGTAAAGAAATCCACGCCCGCGACCAGCGGCACGGAGCGAACCTGCGCCCCGGCGATCACCGCGCCATAAATATGGATAGGATAGCTGGGGTTGGGCACCAGCACGGTGTCACCATGATCGAGCGTGGCGAGCATCAGGTGCGCCAGTCCCTCTTTGGAGCCGATAGTCACAATCGCTTCTGACTCCGGATCGATATCCACCTGATAGCGCTCAGCGTACCAGCGCGAAATCGCCCGGCGCAGGCGCGGAATACCTTTTGAGGTGGAGTAGCCGTGCGTATCTTCACGCTGCGCCACCTGACAGAGCTTTTCCACAATATGCGGCGGCGTAGCGCCATCCGGATTCCCCATTGAAAAGTCGATAATATCTTCGCCGCGCCGACGCGCAGCCATCTTCAGTTCAGCGGTGATGTTGAATACGTATGGGGGAAGGCGTTCTATACGCGAGAAACGACGGGGTATGCTGTTATCAGCCATGATGTCCTCAGGATTACGTGAGCGCCCGGACCGTCCGAGCGACGCGGATCACTTGCTGTGACCTCACCCCGAACATAACGCGCTGTGACCTGCGCTGTCGAGAGCAGCAGAAAATTTTTTTATTTTTCGGGATTCAGACAGCCAAACACCCAATCGTTTACCCACTCTCCGTTTAGCAGATAATTATCCCGCAGAGTCCCCTCCAGCATAAAATTATTCTTTTCCAGAATACGTCGGGATGGCCAGTTACCCTCAATCACCAGCGCTTTCAGCTTATGAAATTCTGCGCTGAACAGAAAGTGAACCAGCGCCGCCAGCGCTTCGCTGCCGTAGCCCTGCCCGATGTGGCTATGGCGCAGCATATAGCCAACTTCCGCCTGGCGATAAGGGTGCCACTCGGCGCTGCAGCCAAACAGGCCTATCGGTTCCTGATTTGTTTGCAGGCGCGCCACCAGGCACAGCATATGAAAGCTGGCGGGCTGCCACGGCGCCAGGCGTTCATTGAAACGCTGACGAATGTCGTTTTCATCGGGAATTTCGCTTACCCAGGTCATGGTGGCAGCGTCTTCATGTACCGCTTTGAAGATCTGCCAGTCCTCCGGCTGCAACCGGCTCAGGGTTAATCGCGGGGTCTGAAGTTGCATGGCGGCGCTCCGCTACGGGGAATAGTGCAACATAGCAAACTGCCGCAGCGACAGCCAGGGCGCCATTAATGGCGCCCCTGTGCGCCTCCGCACGGGCCGCATTTATGCGGCCCGTTAAACCCGGCGCGCTATGCTGGCGCATTGCGCGCGCATTTTTTATTATGACGCCACCGATATTCTGTCCCGGAAATGCCTGTGCCCTTCCATTTTGACATGCTGCTGGCGGTATTCGATCGCGCAGCGCTGATGCTCATCTGCCTCTTTTTTCTCACCCGCACCCGGGTATTGCGCCAGCTGCTGCAGAAAGATGAACACACGCTGAGCGAGAAAGCGATCGTCACCCTGATTTTCTCGCTGTTTGCGCTGTTCAGCACCTGGTCCGGCGTGGCGGTGGATGGCTCGCTGCTGAATGTCCGCGTCATTGCGGTGATGGCGGGCGGCATTCTGTTTGGCCCCTGGGTGGGCGTGACGACCGGCGTCATTGCCGGGCTGCACCGCTTCCTGATCGACATAGATGGCGTCACGTCAGTACCCTGCCTGATCACCAGCATTGTGGCCGGTATCGCCTCTGGCGTAATTAATCGCCGGGTCAGCAAAGAGCAGCGCTGGGGGGCCGGCATAGTGGGCGGCATGCTGTGCGAGGCGCTGACTATGCTGCTGATCCTGTTATGGGCAAAGCCCGCAGCGCTCGGCCTGACGATTGTCTCGGAAATCGCCCTGCCGATGATTCTGGGTGCCTCCAGTATCGGATTGATTGTGCTGCTGGTGCAGAGCGTGGAGGGAGAAAAAGAGGCGATTGCCGCCCGGCAGGCCAAACTTGCGCTGGAGATAGCGAATAAAACGCTGCCGCTGTTTCGTCAGGTAAACAGCGATGCGCTGCGCGAAGTGTGCGATATTATCCGGCGCGACATCCACGCTGATGCGGTTGCCATTACCAATACGCAGCAGATTCAGGCGTATGTCGGCTATGGTGAACAGAACTACCATAATGGCGATGATGGCATCAGCCCCACTACCGCACAGGCGATTGCCAGCGGAAAAATCATCATCAAAAACAACGATGAAGCGCATCGCACGCGCGATATTCACTCGATGCTGGTGATCCCGCTCTGGGAGCAGGGTCAGGTGACCGGCACGCTGAAAATTTACTATCGCCGGGCGCATCGCATTACCGGCTCGCTGAAAGAGATGGCTATCGGGCTGTCGCAGATTATCTCGACCCAGCTGGAGGTATCGCGCGCTGAGCAGCTGCGTGAAATGGCCAATAAGGCGGAACTCCGTGCCCTGCAGAGCAAAATTAACCCTCACTTTTTGTTTAATGCCCTGAACGCTATCTCTGCCTCAATCCGGATGAATCCCGATACTGCCCGTCAGCTGGTTATCAACCTGTCGCGCTACCTGCGCTACAACCTTGAACTCAATGAGGATGAGCTGATCGATATCAAGAAAGAGCTGTGGCAGGTAAAAGATTATATTGCCATTGAGCAGGCGCGCTTCGGCGATAAGCTGTCAATGATCTACGATATCGACGACGATCTGCACTTTACTCTGCCCAGCCTGCTGATTCAGCCGCTGGTGGAAAATGCTATTGTGCACGGCATTCAGCCATGCCGGGGCAAAGGCGTGGTGACGCTCAGCGTGAAAGATCTGGGCGATCGGGTGCGTATCGCCGTACGCGACACCGGACCGGGGATCAGCGACGAGGTGATCCGTCGCGTTGCGCGCAATGAGATGCCGGGCAATAAAATTGGCCTGCTGAACGTTCACCATCGTGTCAGACTGCTGACCGGCCAGGGGCTGATTATCATGCGTCACCAGCCGGGAACGGAAATCGCCTTTAGCCTGCCGAAAAACAGCCAGCCTCTTCCTGCCGCGCTCAGCGTTCAACCGGAAATAACAGTATGAAAGCCATAATAGTGGAAGATGAATTTCTGGCGCGCCAGGAGCTCAGCTGGATGATTCAGCAGCATAGTCAGATCACGGTTGAAGCAAGCTTTGATGACGGGCTGGATGTGCTGAAATATCTGCAGACGCACCGGGTCGACGTGATTTTCCTCGATATTAATATTCCGTCGCTCGATGGCATGCTGCTGGCGCAGAATATTCATCAGTTTACCCACAAGCCCCTGATTGTTTTTATCACTGCCTGGAAAGATTATGCGGTGGAGGCGTTTGAACTCGACGCGTTTGACTACATCCTCAAGCCCTATCATGAGGCGCGCATCATCACCATGCTAAACAAGCTGGAGGCCACCACGCAGCCGCCGCCGCCGCAGAACAGCCCGGCTGTTGCGCCGCAGACGGTGAATCTGCAGAAAGATGAGCGCATCATCGTTACCGATATCAACGATATTTATTATGTAGAAGCGCATGAAAAGCTGACGTTTGTTTATACGCGGCGGGAAGCCTACGTGATGTCAGTGGCCATCAGTGAGTTCTGCAGCCGGCTGCCGGAGGCGCTGTTTTTTCGCTGTCATCGCTCTTACTGTGTGAACCTGAGTAAAATTCGCGAGATAGAGCCGTGGTTTAATAATACCTATCTGGTGAAGCTGCGCGATCTGGAAGCGCAGGTGCCGGTAAGCCGCAGCAAAGCCAGACCGTTCCGGCAGCTGATGCGGCTGTAAGGCGGACGACCCGCGCCGTCCGCCGCTGTGTCAGAGCACGCGACCCAGCGCCTGACGCAGATGCGCACCGGCACCCAGCAGGCCGGGCTGATCGTGCGTGATCATATACACCGGAATATCGACCAGATAGTCGCGGAAACGCCCTTTGTCTTCAAACGCCGCGCGAAAACCGGAGGCTTTGAAAAAGTCGAGGAAGCGCGGCACGATGCCGCCCGCAATATAAACGCCACCAAAGGTGCCGAGGTTCAGCGCCAGGTTGCCGCCAAAGCGTCCCATGATCACGCAGAACAGCGTCAGCGCGCGACGGCAGTCGATACAGGTGTCCTGCAGTGCCCGCTCGGTCACATCTTTGGGCTTGAGGTTTTGCGGCTCGCGCGCGTCAGATTTCACAATCGCGCGGTAAAGATTGACCAGTCCGGCTCCTGACAGCACGCGCTCGGCAGAAACGTGGCCCATCTCTGCACGCAGCACTTCGAGGATCTGATCTTCCTCTTCGCTGTTCGGCGCGAAATCGACGTGGCCGCCCTCACCCGGCAGACTGACCCAGCGCTGATTGACGTGTACCAGATGACTGACGCCCAGTCCGGTGCCCGCACCGTAGATAGCGATCGGCTTATCTTTAACCGGCGCTTTGCCGCCAAACTGGATCACTTCGTTTTCCGTCAGCATCGGGATCGCCATAGAGACGGCGGTGAAGTCGTTGATAATTTCCAGCGTGCTGAAGCCCAGATTCTGTTTCATCTGGCGCGTTGAGAATGCCCAGTCGTGGTTGGTCATCTCGACCCAGTCTTCGGTGATCGGACAGGCGATAGCGATACAGCCATCAGTCACTGCCTGCTGCTGTTCCGCCAGATAGAAACGGATAACGGCTTCAAGATTGTCGTAGTCTGATGTGGAGAATGTTTTGGCGTGTGAGATGGCGCCGGTCTCTACCTCACACAGCGCGAGACGAGCGTTAGTACCGCCCACATCGCCGACCAGGGCGTATTTTGTCATTCTTCTGCTGCTCCGCTTGGGTCATAAATAGTGGCAAACACTATAGAAGCCTGCCAATAAAACAACAACGCCCGCCGGTGAGGCGGACGCTGTTAATCCAGTGTGATGCACAGCCTGGCGATTGTCAGGCCATCTGTATAGAGGCAACTTTCTTAAACTGCACCACTATTACGCTGATGCAGGGCGGCGGTAACTTTGCGCAGCAGCGGCGGCAGATCCTGTTTTTCCATTACCACTTCAATCAGCGACAAACGCGCGGTTTTGCTGACCACCGCCATCGCCGCCTCCAGCTGCGCGGTTTCGCTGACCCGCCAGCTCTGCGCCGCCCCTTCCAGGCTCATCGCCTGCGGCAGTGCGGTCCAGTTCCAGCGCGCAATGTCATTATAACGCTGTTCCGGACCGTGAATGGCGCGCTCTACGGTATAGCCGTCGTTATTGAGCAGGAAAATCACCGGGCGCTGGCCGTCACGCTGCATGGAGCCCAGCTCCTGAATAGTCAGCTGTGCTGAGCCATCGCCAATGATCAGGATCACCCGGCTGTCGGGCCGCGCCGTCTGCGCACCAAACGCCGCCGGCAGCGTATAGCCAATCGATCCCCACAGCGGCTGTACCAGCAGCTGCGCCCCCTCCGGCAGCTGCAGGGCCGCTGCGCCAAATGCCGCCGTACCCTGATCGGCAAGGATAATATCACCCGGCAGCAGGAAGTGCTGCATTGCCTGCCAGAATGCCTGCTGAGTGATTATCCCTGCAGCAATCTGATGATTTTCCTCGCACTGCATGCTCTCTCCGGTCGGCCAGCGCGGGCAGTGACGCTGATAAACCGGCTGCAGCGCCGCCAGCGCCGCCTTCATTGGCAGCGCAAAGCGCTCGCCCGCCACACAGCTGTGAAACGGCTGGATATCGATAACGCATTCAGCGGAGAGCTGCTGGGTGAAGCCAGCGGTCAGCGTGTCGGTAAAGCGCACGCCTGCGCACAGCGTCACATCCGTCTCCTCAATCGCCCTGCGGATAGCCATGCTGCTGCCCGCCGCCGCGTAAGTGCCGACAAAACCAGGCTGCTGTTCATTGAGCACGCCTTTGCCCATCAGCAGCGTCGCTGACGGGATCGCGCGCAGCTCACGCAGTCCGGCCAGCTGTGCGGCAGCCCCCCAGCGTGCGGCGAGAAAATCAGCCAGCAGCGCCACGCGCTGTGCCGGTGCCAGCAGACGCTCAGCCGCCGCCGCAAAGGCTGCAGCGGCATCTGCGTTTTCGCTGTGCGGCTCAGCGCGGGCTGACGGCGGGGTTATCGCTGCCGCGGCCACATCCACCGCCAGCAGCAGGTAGCCCGGCCGGTGCTCATGCAGTGCGGTGCTTACCACGCGATCGATCTCCGCCGCAGCGTTCTCTGCGGTAAGCACCGCTGTCGCGGCGTTGACCTCCTGCGCCATGCGCAGAAAATGGTGAAAATCACCGTCGCCCAGCGAATGGTGCACGCACTCCCCCTGCTGCTGCACCGTCAGCGCCGGCGCACCGACAATCTGGATCACCGGCACATACTCGGCATAGCTGCCGGCGATGCCGTTAATCGCGCTCAGCTCACCCACGCCAAAGGTGGTCAGCAGCGCTGCCGCGCCCTGACAGCGGCCATAGCCGTCAGCGGCATAGGCGGCGTTAAGCTCGTTGGCACAGCCGACCCAGGCGATCGCCGGATGCGCGATCACGCTGTCGAGAAACTGCAGATTGTAGTCGCCCGGCACGCCAAACAGGTGACGGATGCCCGCCTCATCCAGCCTCTGTAACAGATAGTCGCTTACGGTGAATCTCTTCATCAGATGCTCCTTCCAGGGGGAATGTTCTGGAGTATCAGCGATGGCTTTGAAAGGAAGCGACTTTTTAACCGCGATTGCGCCGGGCTGAATGGCAAGCATTCGTTACGGCGTGATATCTCTCTGCAGAATGGGATCTTTCACGCTTTTTAGCGCAGTGTAAACGCATACACTAACTGGCCGGAATGCTCATTTCTATTGCAGGATAACTCTAAGCCATGCCTCTTTTTCCTCATCCCGATCGTTATCAGCAGATGCACTATCGCCGCAGTGGCCAGAGCGGGCTGAAACTGCCCGCTATTTCACTGGGGCTCTGGCACAACTTTGGCGACGCGACGCGCGTCGATACCAGTCGCGAACTGCTGCGCCACGCCTTTAACTGCGGCATTACTCATTTCGATCTGGCCAATAACTATGGTCCTCCGCCCGGTTCTGCAGAGAGCAACTTCGGTCGTATTTTGCGGGAAGATTTCTCCGGCCTGCGCGATGAGCTGGTGATCTCTACCAAAGCGGGATACACCATGTGGGACGGCCCTTATGGTGACTGGGGGTCGCGTAAATACCTGATCGCCAGCCTCGATCAGAGCCTGAAACGCATGGGGCTGGAGTATGTGGATATTTTTTATCACCATCGTCCCGACCCGCATACGCCGCTGGAAGAGACGATGCGCGCGCTCGATCACTGCGTCCGTCAGGGCAAAGCGCTCTATGTTGCGCTCTCTAACTATCCGGCTGAGCAGGCCGCACGCGCTATAGCGCTGCTGCGTGAGCTCGGTACGCCCTGTCTGATTCATCAGCCGCGCTATTCGCTGTTTGAACGCGGCCCGGAACAGGGCCTGCTGGATGTGCTGGGCGAACAGGGAACCGGCTGCATCGCCTTTTCACCGCTGGCGGGCGGCATACTGACCGATCGCTATTTAGCGGGCATCCCGCAGGATTCGCGTGCTGCCAGCGGCAGTAAATTCCTGAATGAGGACCAGCTTACCGCAGAGAAAATGGAAAAAGTCCGGCAGCTGCAGGTGCTGGCGCAGCAGCGCGGGCAGAAGCTGGCGCAGATGGCGCTGAGCTGGGTGTTACGCGATCCGCGCATCACTTCAGTGCTGATTGGCGCCAGCAAAATTGCGCAGATCGACGACGCAGTAGCGATGCTGAGCCAGCCGGCGCTGACTCCTGAAGAGCTGCAGGCGATCGATCGGATCCTGATGTAACCGCTCTCTTTTACGGCAGCAGGGGCGGTTAACTAACCGCATATTCTGCTGCCGTCGTACTTTTTCAGACTAACTCTCAAGGCTAAGCTGGTCCGATGTGGCACACTGGTCTGACGATAGCAGTGATAAGCTGTCGCAAGGAGATAATATGAAATCTGCACTTTTCGTTGCCGTTTTGCTGGCAACATTATCGCCGCTGGTGCCACACACAGCCCATGCTACCAGCGCTACCATCGATCTTGCCCCCGGCGTCAGTTTACAGCTGGGAGAACGTGACCGTCGCGGCTATTACTGGGATGGCGGGAACTGGCGCGAACCGCGCTGGTGGAACGACCGCTACCAGTATAATGAACATCGCTGGTGGCGCCATGAAGAGTGGAAGCGTCATAAAGCGTGGGAGCGCGACCGCGAACATGAACGACGCCGGCACGAGCGGGAGCGCTGGCGTGAACAGGATCGTCATCATGAACGGGAACGTCGCGCGCACTGGCGACACGGTGGCCCGCCGCATCCTCATGACCACCATCACTAAACCCTCTCCCGGCGCCTTCGCGCCGGTTTTTACGCTACCAGCCGAGCGCTTCTCCCACCAGTAAATAGATGTTCAGTGCCACGACCAGCATCACAATCAGGCGACCGGTGTTCTGCATCAGGCGGGAGTTGACCAGTTCATCCCCCATCAGCTCACGATTCCCGGTAAACGCCAGCAGCGGGATCAGCGCCAGCGCGATACCAAAACTCAGCAGCACCTGACTCATCACCAGAATGCGCGTCGGGTCCCAGCCAGCCCAGATAACAATAAATGAGGGCAGCATGGTAATCACCCGCCGGACCCACAGCGGAATATGAAACCGGATAAAGCCCTGCATCACCACCTGCCCTGCCAGGGTGCCGACCACCGTGGAGGAGAGTCCGGCCGCCACCAGGCTCAATCCAAATACAATCGCTGCGGCCTGCCCGAGCAGCGGCTCCAGCGTCAGATACGCCTGGTCAAGATCGACAATGGAGGTGTGTCCGCTGAAGTGAAACGCCGCCGCCGCCGTGGCCATCATTGCCAGGTTCACGAAGCCGGCAATGGTCATCGCAATCGCCACATCCAGTTTGGTGGAGGAGTAGCGTTCGGCTTTGGTGCCTTTATTACCGTGCTGGGTCAGTGCTGAATGCAGATAGATAACGTGCGGCATAATGGTGGCACCCAGTACACCGGCTGCCAGAAATACCGCGTCAGACCCCGGTAACGAAGGCAGGGCCATCCCGGTAACGAGCTGGCTGACGCTGGGCTGGGAGAAAAAGAGCTCAACGATATAGGCCGCGGCAACAAACAGCAGCAGGCCACCAATCACCCGCTCCAGCGGTTTCTGTCCGCGGCTTTGCAGCATCAGGATCAAAAAGGTCGCAATGCCGGTCAGTACGGCGCCCTGCAGCAGTGAGATGCCAAGCAGCAGCTTAAAGCCCAGCGCGGCACCGATAAACTCTGCCAGGTCGGTCGCCATCGCGATGATTTCGGCCTGCACCCAGTAAAACCAGACGGCGGGACGCGGGAAACGGTCGCGTATGTGCTCCGCCAGGTTTTTACCGGTTGCGATCCCCAGCTTGGCTGACATCAGCTGGATCAGCATCGCCATGACGTTTGCCCAGACCACCACCCACAGCAGCTTATAGCCATAGGCGGCTCCTGCCTGAATGTTGGTGGCAAAGTTACCCGGATCGATATAACCGATAGCGGCGATAAACGCAGGCCCCAGCAGGGCGAGCTTAAGTTTTCTGGCTCCGCGGGCGGCGCGCTCTGCGGTGCGGCTTTCTGACATAGTGTGATCCTGTCCTGACGCGTGTAGACCCGCTGAGTTTAAGGGGCCTTACAGGCAAGTGAAATCTGGTTATATTTATCGCAGTAATAGATAGTGCTATAAAGTATAGCCAATGCTATACATCAACGCAAAGATCGGCCTTTGACAAAGCATAGAACGGATTTACTCTACGCCCGGAACAAATTATAAACAATCTCTGTGTGGATAAATTGTGTGAGCGGTTTGTTACGGTGATGTGAGCAGGCAGAGTTATCCGCAAAAAATTGCGATACTGAATACTTATAATGCGGGTTTGATCTCGTTTTTAAGTAACGTGTTACATAGAATACGCAGCAAAATACAACCCTCCTCAAATTTGGAGCCGATATGTCCCATATTTTGCATTTCCTTTTAGCACTGGTGGTCGTCGGCGTGCTGGCCCTGCTGGTCAGTCACGACCGTAAAAGTATTCGCTTTCGCTATATCGCACAGCTTTTAGTGATTGAACTCCTGCTGGCGTGGTTTTTCCTGACCTCTGAGGCGGGACTGGGCTTTGTTAAGGGCTTTGCCAGCATGTTTGATTACCTGCTGAAATATGCAGGTGAAGGCACCAATTTTGTGTTTGGCGGCATGAACGAAAAGGGACTCGCCTTCTTCTTCCTTAATGTTTTATGCCCTATCGTCTTTATTTCTGCGCTGATCGGTATTTTGCAGCATTTCCGCATTCTGCCGTGGATCATCCGCGGTATCGGAACCGTGCTGTCAAAAGTGAACGGCATGGGCAAGCTGGAGTCTTTTAACGCCGTCAGTTCTCTGATTCTGGGACAGTCAGAAAACTTCATCGCGTATAAAGATATTCTCGGCAAAATGTCGCAGCGTCGTATGTACACCATGGCGGCCACCGCTATGTCGACCGTATCGATGTCCATTGTTGGCGCCTACATGACCATGCTGCAGCCAAAGTATGTGGTTGCCGCACTGGTGCTGAATATGTTCAGTACCTTTATCGTTCTGTCGCTGATCAACCCTTACCGCGTAGAGAATGAAGAAGATCTGCAGCTGCAGGATCTGCATAAAGGTCAGAGCTTCTTTGAGATGCTGGGTGAATATATTCTTGCCGGATTTAAAGTGGCGATTATCGTTGCGGCTATGCTGATTGGCTTTATTGCCCTGATCTCCGGTCTGAATGCGCTGTTTGACCTGATTTTTGGTATCAGCTTCCAGGGCGTGCTGGGCTATGTATTCTATCCGTTTGCCTGGGTGATGGGTGTTCCGGCTCATGAAGCGCTGCAGGTAGGCAGTATCATGGCCACCAAACTGGTCTCTAACGAATTTGTGGCGATGATGGATCTGCAGAAAGTTGCAGGCCAGCTGTCACCTAACGCAGAGGGCATTCTTTCGGTGTTCCTGGTATCGTTCGCTAACTTTTCATCCATCGGGATTGTGGCTGGCGCGATTAAAGGACTGCATGAAGAACAGGGCAACGTGGTATCACGCTTTGGCCTGAAACTGCTCTACGGTTCAACGCTGGTCAGCGTGCTCTCAGCTGCCATTGCCGGTCTGGTACTCGCTTTCTGATTATCAGGGCGGGCTTCGGCTCGCCCTGCTCTCCTGCTCAGCCGTTACGCCTTCAGCACCACGCTTCCCGCTTTTCTCTGCGCTTTCTGCACATCACTGATTTTCATCAACGGAATAGCTGCCGCTATAAAGCGTGCGTTGCAGGGAGCAGAACTGACAGAAAAGGTCATTCAGGAAGAGATTTATCGCAGTAACGGGAAGATATTCAGAGCAACAACGAAGATTTGGTGGAGATAAGCGGGATCGAACCGCTGACCTCTTGCATGCCATGCAAGCGCTCTCCCAGCTGAGCTATACCCCCACATCTGGAATCATTCTTTCGGTTCAAACCGTTGGGAGCGGTTTGGTGGAGCTAAGCGGGATCGAACCGCTGACCTCTTGCATGCCATGCAAGCGCTCTCCCAGCTGAGCTATAGCCCCGTACCGAAAAAACTGCCGGGCAGACCCGACGGACGGCATAATATGAAACCGCTCTGAGTGTGTCAACGGCAAATTCTCGTTCTGTGTGCAATCGCTGAAAAAGACGGCAAACCCGTGTTGTAGTAACCTTTTTTTCGCCACTTATGCTCCTCCTGCTGCTGATGGTGGCCAAAAAGCAGCGCGCTGGCGGGTTAAATTCAGGTTAAAGATGTTAGCGCCAGGCTTGTTTTCGTTAATGGTCCGTGTAAAACTTCGCACGCTAATTAACCGGTTGACCTGCCAGGGTTAGCTCCTTAATAACCGGTAAAATCATCCCTTTGTTTAATAAAAGAAAAAGAGAATTATGTCACTACATACTCCTAAAGAGATCGCCCAGCTGGCGATTCAGGCTGGCGTGGCTAAAAGCCGCCTGCCCGTTTCAACCTTATTAATCCTTGGCTTTATGGCTGGTGCCTTTATCGCTACCGGCTTCCTGCTTGATCTGCACGTCATTAACCAGCTGCCTGCTGAATGGGGCTCATTCTCAAGCTTTCTGGGCGCTGCCGTATTCCCGGTCGGTCTGATTCTGACTGTGCTGGCTGGCGGTGAGCTGCTGACGGGCAATATGATGACGCTGCCGGTGGCGTGGTTTGCCCGCCGTATCAGCGCTTTGAGCGTCCTGCGTAACTGGTTCTGGGTTACGGTTGCGAACTTTATTGGTAGCGTCGCCGTCGCCTGGTTCTTTGGGCATATGCTGGGCATGACGGAAGGTGACTACCTGAAAAAAACCGTTGCGATTGCGCACGCTAAAGTCAGCGCCGATTTCCTGCATGCCTTTATCTCTGGCGTGGGCTGTAACTGGCTGGTCTGCCTGGCGGTATGGCTGGCGTTTGCCAGTAAAGATATGGTGGGCAAAATCATGGGGATGTGGTTCCCGGTGATGGCGTTCGTGGCCATTGGTTTCCAGCACGTCGTGGCGAACATGTTTATTGTGCCGGCGGCTATCTTTGCGGGTCAGATGAGCTGGGCCGAGTTTGCGCCTAACGTAATTGCCGTGTTCCTTGGCAACGCCGTAGGGGGAGCTATCTTCGTCGGTCTGACCTATTTCCTGGCGTTCCGCCCTGAACAGGCAGTTGCTCGCGAAGCCTCGTAACCTATTAATGTCTTTTATTGGTCGTAAAAAGCATTTTCTGTCCGGATTACTTTTCCCAGTAACGTTTTGTTGTAATATGTAGAGCTAATGTATTCAACAGGGACAGCATCGTGAAAAAGGAATGGCTAACCCCCGAAGAGCTCGCGCTTGAAACGGGCTACAGTCGGCAGACGGTGAACAAATGGATCAAACGCGAAAACTGGACCACCACGCCTAAGCCCGGCGTACAGGGCGGCAAAGCGCGTTTGATCCATATCGATGAGCGGGTGAAAAGCTTTATTCAGTCCACCCGCCACGCGAGTGAACCGGCAGCGAATTACGCCGCTCAGCAGAATACGTTACCTGCGTTATTAATAAATTCTGTCCAGCAAATGACGCAGACAGAACAGGACCAGCTCGCCGCCCTGTTACTGCGTGAAGGGATCCGCGGTGTTCTGGAAAGGCTGGGTATTCAGGATGCATAAAAAAGCCGGAGGCAATTGCTTCCGGCTTTTTTGTTGTACCTGATTGATAACTCTCCCGCGGCGTGCGAGAGCGATAAGCTATCAGGCGTTAGCTTCGCGCTCAGCAATAAATGCCAGCGCTTTATCAATCCGCGCAACGCTGCGGCTGCGGCCAATCGCTTCCACGGTCACATCCAGCGCCGGCGACTGCCCTGCTCCGGTAACGGCAACACGCAGCGGCATGCCCACTTTCCCCATACCCAGCTCAAGTTCATCCGCCGCGCTCTGAATCGCATGGTGAATCTGCTCTGCATTCCAGTCGCTGTCGCTCAGTGCAGCCAGCTTGTCACGCACCCGCTCCAGCGGCTGACGCGCAACCGGACGCAGATGCTTCTTCGCGGCATCCGCATCAAAGGCGTCAAACTCTTCATAGAAGTAGCGGCAGGAAGCGGCAATCTCCACCAGCGTTTTGCAGCGGTCGCCCAGCAGCGTCACCAGTTTTGCCAGTTCAGGCCCGGTGCGGGTATCGATCTGCTGCTGTTCAATGTGCCACTGCAGATGCGTCGCCACATACTCTGGCGGCAGCGTAGTAATATAGTGGTGATTCAGCCACTGCAGTTTTTCAGTGTTGAAAGCGCTGGCTGATTTACTGACCGCATCCAGCGTAAACAGCGATTTCATCTCAGGAATGCTGAAGATCTCCTGATCGCCATGAGACCAGCCCAGACGAACCAAATAATTAAGCAGCGCCTCCGGCAGATAGCCATCGTCGCGATACTGCATCACGCCTACCGCGCCGTGACGCTTGGAGAGTTTTTTACCATCATCACCGAGGATCATGGAGACGTGCGCATAGACAGGAACCTGCGCGCCAATCGCTTTCAGGATGTTGATCTGACGCGGTGTGTTATTGATGTGATCTTCACCACGGATAACGTGCGTGATCCCCATGTCCCAGTCATCCACCACTACGCAGAAGTTGTAGGTCGGTGAACCATCGGTACGACGAATGATCAGGTCGTCCAGCTCCTGATTGCTGAATTCAATCGGGCCGCGGATCTGATCGTCAAAGATGACAGAGCCATCCTGCGGATTACGGAAACGGACCACGCACGGCTCATCAGCAGCGTGATGTTCATGGCTGTCGCGGCAGCGACCGTCATAGCGTGGCTTTTCACCGTTAGCCATCTGCTCTTCACGCAGTGCATCAAGACGCTCGCGGGAGCAGTAGCACCTGTAGGCGGTGCCCGCTTCCAGCATCTCATCAATGACGTCGTTATAGCGGTCAAAACGTTTGGTCTGATAGTAAGGACCTTCATCCCAGTCAAGGCTCAGCCAGTTCATGCCATCCATAATGGCTTCGATCGCTTCCGGCGTGGAGCGCTCCAGGTCAGTGTCCTCAATACGCAGGACAAACTCGCCTTCGTAATGACGTGCAAAAAGCCAGGAGTAAAGCGCGGTGCGGGCGCCTCCAACGTGCAGATAGCCGGTCGGGCTGGGGGCGAAGCGGGTTTTAATTTTCATTCAGCATTGCCTTAGATGCGCAGGTTTTCTTATCTGGATGACAAAAAAACGGGTTAACGCGAAAAAACAGTGCGCACATTCTAGCAGGTGGAGATGATTCCTCAATCACTCTCACCGCCGCTGCCGCAGCGCAAACGGCTTTTTCTGCTAATAAAACCAGCACATTGGCTAAAACCCCTTCAGGGTGACTATTTTTAAAGCGAACAAACATTTTAATTTTAAAAAGCGTTGACTCACTTCGAAGGATCCCTATAATGCGACTCCACACAGCGGGGGTGATTAGCTCAGTTGGTAGAGCATCTCCCTTACAAGGAGGGGGTCGGCGGTTCGAACCCGTCATCACCCACCACTCTTAAGGTGGCCCGCAGTGAACAGGTAGTAAGAGATAAGATATGGGTGATTAGCTCAGTTGGTAGAGCATCTCCCTTACAAGGAGGGGGTCGGCGGTTCGAACCCGTCATCACCCACCATATCTTAGCCAGACAGCCTGTTAAAGAAGTACCGAAGTGGGTGATTAGCTCAGTTGGTAGAGCATCTCCCTTACAAGGAGGGGGTCGGCGGTTCGAACCCGTCATCACCCACCACTTCGGGTCGTTAGCTCAGTTGGTAGAGCAGTTGACTTTTAATCAATTGGTCGCAGGTTCGAATCCTGCACGACCCACCAAATTCAGAAAAAAGCGCCCTATGGGCGCTTTTTTTGTTTCTTTTGGGCGGCATTAATGCCGCCCCTACAAATAAGCCGCTCTGCTCGCACCTGTAGGGGTCGCATTTATGCGGCCCTGAAATCAGCGCGGCCCTCAACATTCCAGGTTGCACGCCTGAAGCCTTTACTTCTGCTGCCGATAACCTTCAGAGTTTATGGCAAGGAGAAAATGATGACGACAATATCAGGTATTAGCACTATCGGGGCCGGGGGCAGCAGCGGAGGCGGGGCAGCCTCTGAGATTGCCGCTATTAATAAACAGATCGCCGCTATTACCAGCCAGCTCAAATCTCTGGCGGACAATCATACGCTGACGCAGGAGCAAAAATCAGAACAGCAGCAGATGCTGGAGAGCCAGATCCAGATGCTCTATGCACAGATTGCTCAGATTCAGCAGCGCGAAGCGGAAAAGGCAGAACAGCAGCAGCAGACTGAACAGCCGGTGAGCGCCCGGGCGGATGGCATTAACCGGCCAACGCCAGACAACCAGCTCGACGTCTATATCTAAAATGCCGGATAGAGTGAGCGAGTCTGCGTCAGCAGCTCAGCCTGCTGACGCACTTCCTGCCAGACCGCCTCCGCAGCGGGCGTAAGCGAACGGTTTTTACGTTTGATCAGCATCAGACTGCGGTTCATCTCCGGATAAAGCCGGCGTACTGCCAGCTTACGTCCCGAAGGCAGCGGCAGCGCCAGCGCCGGCAAAATGCTGATGCCGATGCCCGCTTCCACCATCGGATAGAGGGTCGCCGGATGACCAATCTCCTGTACCACATTCACACTGACAGCGAGCTGCTGCAGTATTGCGTCCACCAGCATCCGGCTGCCTGAGGCGTAGTCCTGCAGTACTATATTGCGATCTGTCAGCATCGCCCAGGTAACGCTCTCGGTTTGCGCCAGCGTATCATTCTGGTGACAGAGCAGCAGGAAAGGCTCCTGCAGGATCTCTTCGGCGTCAAACTCTGCGTCACCCAGCGGGCCAATCACAATCCCGAAATCAACCTCCGCATTACGCACGCTGTGCAACACGGCCTGCTGCACCCTGTCGTGCAGGATCACGCGGATATCGGGATAGTGCTGCTGCGTGCTGGCCAGACATTGCGGCATCAGATGCGCAGAGGGCGTCTGACTGGCCGCAACCCGCACCGTGCCGCTGCGCTGCTCGCCGTAACTGCGCACGTCCAGCAGCGTGGTATTCAGCTCTTCCAGCAGGCGCGTCAGCCGGGTTGCCAGCTGCTGCCCTGCCCCGGTCAGCAATACTTCACGCGTCGTGCGGTCCAGCAGGCGCACGCCTATTTCCGCCTCCAGCTCTTTCACGCTATGGCTTACCGCCGACTGGCTTAACCCTATCAGCTGCCCCGCCTGGCTAAAGCTTCCCTGTCGGGCAACAGCAACAAAAGTACGCAGCTGGCGTAACGTATAATTCATCGATTCTGCTCATAGATTAATGCAATAAATCAATTTTATTTCTAAACGCGCTTAGCGCACAATCTCTGCCAGACTTTTTCTTTTAACCGGACGTTAACAATGGGCTTTTTACGACTCGATCCAATGATGATCAAACTCATCATTACCGTACTGCTGGCCAGCTTTCTGCCGGCACGCGGCGGTTTTGTCGACTTTTTTGAATACCTCACCACTGCCGCTATCGCCCTGCTCTTCTTTATGCACGGTGCCAAACTGTCGCGCGAGAAGATTATTGCCGGCAGCAGCCACTGGCGTCTGCATCTGTGGATTATGTGCAGCACGTTTGTGATTTTTCCGGCGCTCGGGCTGCTGCTGGTCTGGTGGCACCCGGTTAACGTCGGGCCTGAAATCTATACCGGCTTCCTCTACCTCTGCATTCTGCCTGCCACCGTACAATCCTCTATCGCCTTTACCTCTATGGCAGGCGGGAATGTTGCGGCGGCGGTCTGCGCTGCGTCCGCCTCCAGCCTGCTGGGCGTGTTTATTTCCCCTCTGCTGGTCAATCTGGTAATGAACGTACACAGTGCGGCGCCGGGTAACGGCCTGGAGCAGATTGGTAAGATTGTGATGCAGCTGCTGGTGCCGTTTGTTGTCGGTCATCTCTCCCGCCGCTGGATCGGCGGCTGGGTGGAAAAGCATCGCAGCCTGATTGGCAAAACCGATCAAACCTCGATTCTGCTGGTTGTCTATTCAGCCTTTAGTGAAGCGGTGGTAAATGGCATCTGGCATCGCGTTGGCGTCGATACCCTGCTGTGGATTCTGGCAGGCAGCCTGCTGCTGCTGCTGATTGCGCTGGCAATCAATATTGGTGCCTCACGGCTGTTTGGTTTCAGCCGGGCTGATGAGATTGTGGTGCTGTTCTGCGGTTCGAAAAAGAGCCTGGCGAACGGCGTGCCGATGGCTAATATTCTTTTCCCGGCCAGTGCGGTGGGCATTATTGTGCTGCCGCTGATGATTTTTCATCAGGTACAGCTGATGATCTGCTCGTTCATTGCCCAGCGCTATAAAGCAGGTAATGAAAAGCGGCTGGCGCAGCAGCCAGAGGTGCAGAAGTCATAAAAAACGGCCCGCGCAAGCGGGCTTTTTTATTGCGGGGGGCGCCTGAGCGGTGCGATCAGCCCCTGCAGCCCCTCTATTTTAATCGCCAGCGTCAGCTGCATCAGCTCGCCCAGCGTACCCGCCGGAAACGCATTTTGCGCGCAAACCAGAGCAGGTACTCTTCCGGCAGATCGATCAGCAGCCGGCCCTGATATTTACCAAACGGCATCACCGTGCTGGCGATAGCCAGCAGCTGCTGTTTCTCCATATTATGCGTCCAGCAGGCGGATCATCTCCGCTTCGTCAATAACCGGAATACCCAGCTCCTGCGCCTTAGCCAGCTTGGAGCCCGCCGCTTCGCCAGCGATCAGCAGATCGGTTTTCTTTGATACGCTGCCGCTGACTTTAGCGCCCAGCGCGGCAAGACGCGCTTTCGCATCATCGCGATTCATCTGCGACAGAGAGCCGGTAAGCACCACCGTTTTACCGGCAAAGGGACTATCGATCTCTTCTGCTTTGATCACCGCGACGGCAGGCCAGTGAATGCCGATCTCTTCTGTCAGCTCGCGGATCACCTCACGGTTGCTCTCTTCTTCCATAAAATTGCGGACGTGAGCGGCAACAACCTTACCCACATCCGGCACGGCAATCAGCGCATCGAGATCGGCATTCATCACCCGCTCCAGCTCGCCAAAGTGACGGGCGAGGTTGGCTGCCGTGGCTTCACCCACCTCGCGGATCCCCAGCGCATACAGGAACCGCGGCAGCGTCGTCAGTTTAGCTTTTTCGAGTGCGGCCACCACGTTTTGTGCCGATTTCGGCCCCATGCGATCCAGTCCGGTCAGTTTACCGGCCGTCAGGCGAAACAGATCGGCTGGCGTTTTCACATACTCTTTCTCAACCAGCTGATCGATGATTTTATCTCCCATGCCATCCACATCCATGGCGCGACGCGAGACAAAATGCTTAAGCGCCTCTTTACGCTGGGCACCGCAGATCAGCCCTCCGGTACAGCGCGTTACCGCTTCACCCTCTACCCGCTCTACGTCAGAGCCACACACCGGGCAGTGCTGCGGAAACACAATTTCACGCGCGTCAGCCGGCCGGTCAGACTCTACCACGCTGACCACCTGCGGGATCACGTCGCCAGCGCGGCGAATCGCTACCCGGTCGCCGATGCGCAGGCCGAGACGGGCGATCTCATCGGCGTTATGCAGAGTGGCATTACTTACCATGACGCCTGCGACCTGCACGGGTTCGAGACGCGCTACTGGCGTAATGGCTCCGGTGCGTCCGACCTGAAACTCAACGTCGCGCACCACGGTCAGCTGCTCCTGTGCCGGGAATTTGAAGGCGATCGCCCAGCGCGGCGCGCGCGCCACAAAACCGAGCCGCTCCTGCAGCGCCTGTGAATCGACTTTGATTACCACGCCGTCGATATCAAACCCGAGTTCAGGCCGCTCCTGCTCAATATGATGATAAAACGCCAGCGCTTCATCAGCGGTATGAACCCGTTTGATCCGCTCACTGACCGGTAAACCCCAGGCTTTAAACTGCTGCAGGCGTTCCCAGTGGCTGGCCGGGATCTCGCCGCCCTCCAGCAGGCCAAAGCCGTAGCAGAAGAAGGTTAGCGGGCGTCTGGCGGTGATGCGGGGATCGAGCTGACGCAGTGAGCCGGCTGCCGCATTGCGCGGATTCGCAAAGACTTTGCCACCGGTACGCCGCGCTTCCTCATTGAGCTTTTCAAACCCGCTTTCAGTCATAAACACTTCACCGCGCACTTCCAGCCGCGCCGGGATATTATCGCCCCGCAGCCGCAGCGGGATCGCCCGGACGGTGCGCACGTTAGCGGTGATATTTTCGCCGGTTGTGCCGTCGCCGCGGGTAGCGGCCCGCACCAGTAAGCCGTTTTCATACAGCAGGCTGACCGCCAGACCATCAAGTTTGAGTTCACAGCAGTAGGTCAGCTCATCGCTGCTCTTAAGCCGATCCTGTACGCGTTTGTTAAAGGCGCGGAACCCTGCCTCATCAAAGGTGTTATCCAGCGACAGCATCGGCACTTCATGCCGCACCTGCTCAAAAGCGGTCAGCGGCGCCGCGCCGACCCGCTGCGTAGGTGAGTCGGGGGTAATCAGATCGGGATGCGCACGCTCCAGCTCGCGCAGCTGATTCATCAGCCGGTCATATTCAGCATCCGGGACTTCCGGTGCATCCATCACGTGGTAGAGATACTCATGATGACGCAGCGTGGTACTGAGCGCTGCGATCTGCTCCTGAACTGATTTCATAGTGTTTATCCGATAAAAAACCCCCGGCTGGCGGGGGTTGAGAGTGACTCTGTTTCACGCTGCAAATGGCGGGCGTAAACATGTAATACTGCCGTAGCGGTTAGCCGCCAACCACCTCGCGAATGCGGGCTTTGTAAGTCTCAAGCTTCTGCGGCGTCATCATGCGACGCTCGTCATCCAGCACCACGCCGCCGACGTCATCGGCAATACGCTGGGCTGACTGCAGCATCAGCTTAAAGTTCTGATGCGCGTCGCCGTAGGATGGCACCATCATAAACATTGAGACGCCAGGTGTCGTGAAGTCGCCCATGGTGTCAGGGTTGAAGGAACCCGGCTTCACCATGTTAGCAAGACTGAACAGAACAGGGCCGCTGCCGGCCGGACTCAGATGGCGGTGAAAAATGTTCATCTCGCCAAACTGGAACCCCGCCTGTAACACGCCCTGCAGCAGCGCTTCACCGTTGAGCGCACCGCCTGCATGAGCGGCAACGTGCAGAACCAGTACCGTCTCTTTTTTACTGCCAGGCGCTGCAGGCTGCGGTTCCTGCGGGGCTGGCGTCGCTTCACGCTCAGGTACGGCTTCAGGCTCAGGTGCAGCGCTGAATTCCGGAGCGGGCTGTGCCGCTGGAAGAGGTTCGTTATCCAGCAGCGGATCGGACTGTACCGGCGCAGGCTGCGGTTTCGCAACCGGCTGCGGCGCAGCAGGCTGCTGCACAGGCGGCGGAGAAACAGGCTGCTGCGGCGCGGAGTGCGCAGGCGCAGGCGCAGGCTTGCTGTCCAGCAGCGGATCGCCCGTCAGCGGGGTTTCATGCTGTGTGAAAGGCTGGCGTGCCGGCTCCGGCGCTCGCGGCGCGGCCGGTTTGGCTGGCGGCGCGGGGAACACAGGTTCATTACTGTCGTCATGCTGACGATGGACGCGCACTTCACCGACGCCATCCTCTTCATCACTCAGCAGATCGTCATCCGCGTCATCGCGCTGTTTGAGACGTTTGTGCGGGCGATCGCGAAATACGGACGAACGCTCTTTACGACTGGTCCACAGTCCGTGAAGAAGCAGCGCTATTATGGCGATCGCGCCAACAACGATTAATATCAGACGCAAATCCTGCATCATTGTATTCTCTGTTGTTCCAATACCTTGCCACCACGGCAAACTTTATCCTCTAACTGTATTTGCCCTGCTACACAAGTGCAAGTCTGCGCACTATTTTCTGACAAATAAGATAGCCAGCCGACGCTTTTTCGCTGTTTTTTCGCACAAAGCAGGCCAGCTCACCGGGAAAAGCCAGGGTATGATGTTGATGCCGCTACTTACAGGAGAAAGGCTTGTTATGCCCGCAGAGAATTCAGTCTCATCATTTAATGGTCTTCACTACTTTGCCCGCGGCTGGAACCTGGTGCATATGCGGGGGATCCGCCGCTATGTCATTGTGCCGCTGCTGGTGAATGTGCTGCTGCTCGGCGGCGCGTTTTACTGGCTGTTCCGGCGGCTAGGAGAGTGGATCCCTCAGCTGCTTTCACACGTGCCCGACTGGCTGCAGTGGCTGAGCTATCTCATCTGGCCGCTCTCAGTGATTTCAATCGTGCTGGTGTTTGGCTATTTTTTTTCCACGCTCGCCAACCTGATTGCCGCTCCCTTTTGCGGCCTGCTGGCTGAACAGCTGGAGGGACAACTCACCGGCAGGCCGCTGCCTGACAGTGGCTGGATGGGCCTGCTTAAAGATCTGCCGCGCATTATGAAACGTGAACTGCAGAAGCTGGGTTACTACCTGCCGCGTGCGCTGGGCCTGCTGCTGCTCTATTTTATCCCTGGCTTTGGTCAGATAGTGGCGCCGGTATTGTGGTTTCTGTTCAGCGCATGGATGCTTTCTGTCCAGTACTGCGACTATCCGTTTGACAACCATAAGGTCAGCTTTCCGCATATGCGCACTGCCCTGCGGCGGCATAAAGTCGCCAATATGCAGTTTGGCGCGATGGTCAGCCTGTTTACCATGATACCTATTCTGAATCTGGTGATTATGCCGGTGGCCGTATGCGGGGCGACCGCGATGTGGGTCGATCGCTATCGTGCTGATTTAGCTCGTCATTAACCGCAGCGATCCAGGCTTATGCATTTTTCCGCACGGCTTATGGTCACGGGCTATATAGATATACTATTTCTTTCCTTCCGCGCGGAGACAGAACAGGTATCCTCAAAGGGTTCCCAATATTTCATACAGTTAAGGACGGGCAATGAGTAAGATCTACGAAGACAACTCGCTGACAATTGGTCATACGCCGCTGGTTCGACTGAACCGCATCGGTAACGGACGTATTCTGGCGAAGGTCGAGTCGCGTAACCCGAGCTTCAGCATCAAGTGCCGTATCGGTGCCAATATGATTTGGGATGCAGAAAAACGCGGAATTCTGAAGCCTGGCGTAGAACTGGTTGAGCCGACCAGCGGTAACACGGGTATCGCCCTGGCATACGTCGCCGCTGCACGCGGCTACAAGCTAACGCTGACCATGCCAGAGACGATGTCAATTGAGCGTCGTAAGCTGCTGAAAGCGCTGGGTGCCAATCTGGTGCTGACCGAAGGGCCAAAAGGCATGAAAGGCGCCATCGCCAAAGCGGAAGAGATTGTTGCCAGCGATCCGGATAAGTATGTTCTGCTGCAGCAGTTCAGCAACCCGGCTAACCCGGAGATTCATGAAAAAACCACCGGGCCGGAAATCTGGGAAGACACCGATGGCGAAGTTGATGTCTTTATTGCCGGTGTAGGAACCGGCGGCACCCTGACCGGCGTAAGTCGCTATATCAAGAATACCAAAGGCAAAAAAGAGCTAATTACCGTGGCGGTAGAACCTACCGACTCGCCGGTTATTGCACAGGCGATGGCGGGTGAAGAGATCAAACCGGGTCCGCATAAAATTCAGGGCATCGGCGCAGGCTTCATTCCCGGTAACCTTGATCTGCAGCTGGTCGATCGGGTTATTGCCATCACCAACGATGAAGCGATCAGCACGGCGCGTCAGCTGATGGAAGAAGAAGGTATTCTTGCCGGCATCTCATCGGGTGCGGCGGTGGCTGCTGCGCTGAAGCTGCAGGAAGATGAAGCCTTCGCAAACAAGAATATTGTGGTGATCCTGCCCTCTTCCGGCGAACGCTATCTCAGCACCGCACTCTTTGCCGATCTGTTCACGGAAAAAGAGCTGCAGCAGTAATCGTCAAAGTCTTAAAGTGTCGAAAAAAGCACCCCTTCGGGTGCTTTTTTGTGGCGCAGATCTCACTTTCATCACCGGGCAGATTGATTTCAGTGATGCCGCTCTGGTATTTAAGCTGCCAATTATTTCGGTGCCTGAAATTAATCTGCCCTTGAAGTGGATCAAGCTGAATCGATTTACTGATTTGGCGAAATGGCGAATCACGGCATAATTAACCCGGTGACGAACAAACGCAGTTGTTGATCCGTCATTGCAAAAATGGCTTATTCATCAGAGCGTCCTTTTCTGGTCAGCATGATGCCATACCAGCGTACCTACACAGGCTAAAGTTACGGCTCCAGGCTAGACTTTAGATCCATAACACCAAACCTGAAAAAGTTGGGGAAATAGCATGTTCCAGCAAGAAGTTACCATTACCGCACCAAACGGTCTGCACACGCGTCCTGCTGCACAGTTCGTCAAAGAAGCTAAGGCGTTCCAGTCAGAAATCACTGTGACTTCCAACGGCAAATCTGCCAGCGCAAAAAGCCTGTTTAAGCTGCAGACGCTGGGTCTGACCCAGGGAACCGTGGTCACGCTCTCTGCTGAAGGTGAAGATGAGCAGCAGGCAGTTGAACATCTGGTTAAGCTGATGGCCGAGCTCGAGTAACTTCGCGCGGTCACCACCAAATCGACTCCTTTGCCCCATTGAGTGCAACTATCTTGATCGCGGACAACCTGTCCGCGATATCGCTTCACTAGAGTACTGCTCCACGACAATGGCAATGCATCGGGTCAACGAGCCATCGTGATAAAAAGGTAGGGTTATGATTTCAGGCATTTTAGCATCACCGGGTATCGCTTTCGGCAAAGCACTGCTGCTGAAAGAAGATGAGATCGTCATCAACCGTAAAAAGATTACAGACGACCAGGTTGATCAGGAAGTTCAGCGCTTCCTTGATGGACGTAGCAAAGCAGCAGAACAGCTTCAGGCGATCTGCGTCAAAGCCGGTGAAACCTTCGGTGAAGAGAAAGCGGCGATCTTTGAAGGTCACATCATGCTGCTGGAAGACGAAGAGCTTGAGCAGGAAATCATTGACCTGATTAAAAAAGATCATGTCACCGCTGACGCTGCGGCTCACTCTGTGGTTGAAGGCCAGGCTAAAGCGCTGGAAGAGCTCGATGATGAGTATCTGAAAGAGCGCGCAGCTGACGTACGTGATATCGGTAAGCGCCTGCTGCAGAACATTCTTGGCCTGCATATGGTCGATCTCGGCTCTATTGCTGAAGAAGCGATTCTGGTCGCAAAAGATCTGACTCCATCAGAGACTGCGCAGCTTAACCTGAAAAAGGTGCTGGGCTTTATCACCGATCTGGGTGGACGCACCTCGCACACCTCAATCATGGCGCGCTCGCTGGAACTGCCTGCGATTGTCGGCACCGGTAGCGTGACTACCACCGTTAAAAACGGTGATTTTCTGATTCTGGATGGCGTAAACAATAAAATTTATGTCAATCCAACTGAAGCGGAACAGGAAGAGCTGAAAGCGATTCAGACTCAGTACCTTTCTGAGAAACATGAGCTGGCCAAGCTGAAAGATCTGCCTGCCATTACGCTGGATGGTCATCAGGTTGAAGTCTGCGCCAACATCGGTACCGTTCGCGACGTGGCGGGTGCAGAGCGTAATGGTGCAGAAGGCGTGGGCCTCTATCGTACCGAATTCCTGTTTATGGACCGTGATTCGCTGCCTTCAGAAGAGGAGCAGTTCCAGGCCTATAAAGCCGTCGCAGAGGCCGTAGGTTCTCAGGCGGTTATCGTGCGCACGATGGATATCGGCGGCGATAAAGATCTGCCTTACATGAACCTCCCGAAAGAAGAGAACCCGTTCCTCGGCTGGCGTGCAATTCGTATCGCAATGGATCGTAAAGAGATCCTGCATGCCCAGCTGCGCGCCATTCTGCGCGCCTCCTCTTTTGGCAAGCTGCGTATCATGTTCCCGATGATTATTTCGGTGGAAGAAGTACGCTTCCTGAAAGCGGAGCTGGAGACCCTGAAAGCGCAGCTGCGTGAAGAGGGCAAAGCCTTTGATGAGTCCATTGAAGTGGGCATCATGGTGGAAACCCCGGCTTCAGCCGTTATCGCCCGTCATCTGGCGAAAGAAGTCGACTTCTTTAGTATTGGGACAAATGACCTGACGCAGTATACTCTGGCGGTCGATCGTGGTAATGATTTGATTTCACACCTCTATAACCCAATGACGCCATCTGTACTTGGCCTCATTAAGCAAGTGATCGACGCATCACATGCCGAAGGGAAATGGACCGGCATGTGTGGTGAGCTGGCGGGTGATGAACGTGCTACACTACTGTTACTGGGAATGGGGCTGGACGAATTCAGCATGAGTGCCATTTCGATCCCGAGCATCAAGAAAATCATTCGTAATACCAATTACGAAGATGCTAAGGCTCTGGCAGAGCAGGCTCTGGCTCAACCCACAGCGGAAGATTTGATGAATCTGGTCAACAAGTTCATTAAAGAAAAAACGCTCTGCTGATCCACGTGATGCTGGCCCCAAAATACTGCTTAGGAGAAGATCATGGGTTTGTTTTCTAAACTTTTTGGCGAAAAATCAGAGAGCGCGTCAGGGACTATCGATATCGTTGCGCCTCTGTCAGGCGAAATTGTCAATATTGAAGACGTACCTGATGTCGTGTTTGCTGAGAAAATCGTGGGCGATGGTATCGCAATCAAACCGACTGGCAACAAAATGGTTGCACCGGTTGATGGTACTATCGGCAAGATTTTCGAAACTAACCACGCGTTTTCCATTGAATCAGACAACGGCATTGAGCTGTTTGTCCACTTCGGTATCGATACGGTAGAGCTGAAAGGTGAAGGCTTCAAACGTATCGCCGAAGAAGGTCAGAAAGTGAAAAAAGGCGACGTTGTGATCGAGTTCGATCTGCCGCTGCTGGAAGAGAAAGCGAAATCCACGCTGACACCGGTTGTGATCTCGAATATGGATGAGATCAAAGATCTGACCAAGCTTTCCGGTCAGGTAACTGTTGGCGAAACGCCGGTTATTCGTATCAAAAAATAACGGACGTTAGCACTCTCTGAAAACGGCACCCGATGGGTGCCGTTTTTGTTTTCGCTACGCTTTGCGCCAGTGCGGGAGCCTGAGAATCACCTCAAGACCACCTTCCGGCATATTCTGCGCCTGAACTTCGCCATGATGAGCCAGCATCACCTTACGGACGATAGATAGCCCGAGGCCGTAACCTTTTCCGGCCAGCGGCGTGTTTACCCGCACAAAGGGATCGAAGATACTGGAGAGTTTGCTGTGATCGACGCCGGGTCCGCTATCGCGGATGCAGATCGTCAGCCAGGCGGCTTCCGCGTGCAGATCTACCCGGATCACCTGCCCCTGCTGCGAAAAACGCAGCGAATTTCGCAATACATTCTCTGCGCCGCGCCGGATCAGCTCGGCGTTACCGCGCACCGTATAGTCAGCCGTCTCATCGGCGGTAAACTCCACCAGCACGCCAGTCAGCTGCGCTTCATAGCGCAGATCGGTTATAACCACCTCCAGCAGCCCGAGAAGATCAAAGTAATCTTCTCCCGGCAGGCTTTCGTGACTGACGCGTGACAGCGTCAGCAGCTCGCCAATCATCTTGTCGAGGCGACGCGCTTCCTCATCAATGCGGTTAAGCGATACCGCGACCGTTGCCGGCGTCTGACGCGCCAGCCCGGTTGCCAGCTGCAGGCGTGCCAGCGGTGAACGCAGCTCGTGAGAGATATCGTGCAGCAGCGCCTCGCGGGCGTTAATCAGCGTATCGAGCCGTTCTACCATGGCATCAAAATCGTGCGCCACGCTGGAGAGTTCATCGTGACGACGGCGCATCAGCGGCCAGAGCCGCACCGAGAGATCGCCACTGGCTACGCGGGCGAATCCTTCGCGCAGCTGGCGCATCGGGCGCGTAAGATTCCAGGCGAGCAGCAGGCTGAAGAGCAGCCCCAGCGCACCGGCGAAGATAAACATCGGTTGCGGAATATTCAGAATGCGGCGCGGGCGCTCGCCTATGGTGCTGTCGCGCCGCAACGCCCTGACGTCATAACGCAGCTCCCAGCCGTTGCCGTCTGCGTCTGTTACCTGGCGCACTATCACGTCAGGAATGGGGCCGTGAAACGGCGCGCCAAACGCTGCCTGCGTCCTGCCGGCGGCGCGCGGCGCCGTCGCACGCTGGGGCAGCACCGAGAAAAACTGACGATCTTCTGCAGACCAGTCAGCCATCATGTCGTCAAGCGCAGCCGGACCGCCGCGCTCAAGAACGGAGACAGCGGAGGCCATCTGCAGATTCACAATGCGCCGTACCGCGGCAATGTCGGGCGGCTCATGCCGGCTACCCGACAGCGCAAAGCCGAGCCAGAGCAGCTGGCTGATAATCAGGAATACCAGCCAGAAACCCAGCAGAATTTTCCAGAACATGCGCCCGCGATAGCTGCGCTTCATCGGATGCGATAGCCAATACTGCGCACGGTTTCAATCGTCACGCTCTCAGCTGTCAGCGCCGCCAGTTTCTGCCGGATATTGCTGATATGGACATCAACGCTGCGATCGTAAGCTTCCCGCGACCGTCCCAGCCCCTGCTCAGAGAGTTCATCTTTGGTTACCACCCGCTCAGGCGCCCGCAGCAGCAGCTGCAGCAGGTTAAATTCTGACGCGGTCAGCTCCAGCGCCCTGCCCTGCCATGCGGTAACGCGGGTCGCCGGGTTGAGCGTCAGGTCACCCAGGCAGAGCGGCTCCTTTTTATCCGCCACCGCCGGCAACTCCTCCACGCGGCGCAAAACTGCACGCAGGCGCGCCACCAGCTCGCGCGGATAGCAGGGTTTCGGGACATAATCATCCGCGCCCATCTCCAGCCCGATCACGCGATCAATATTGTCGCCTTTTGCCGTCAGCATGATCACCGGCAGGCGGCTGTTCTGGCGCACCTGACGCAGCACGTCGGTGCCGCTCATGTCAGGCAGCATGATATCCAGGATCATGGCGCTGTAGCTGCCTGACAGTGCCCCCTCAATCCCGGCGCTGCCGGTCAGGGCAAGCTGCGTTTCAAAGCCTTCAGCAAGCAGGTACTGGCTGAGCATGGTGCCCAGCTCAGCGTCATCATCAACAAGCAGGATTTTCATCGGTTTCTCTCAGCTAAAGTGGTGCTATTTTGTGCCGATTGCGGGAGAAACGCAGCAGGATTTACGCGATCCTTACAGTCAGATGCGCGGATACAGAAGCGGCAAGCCGGTCAGCGCAGCAGGCTGACCGGGCAGATGCTGTCAGTGAAAAACACCGGTGGAGAGATAACGATCGCCCCGATCGCAGACGATCGCCACTATCACGCTGCCGGGCTGCGCCCGGGCGATGCGCAGCGCCCCCGCCACGGCGCCGCCGGAGCTCACGCCGCAGAACAGCCCTTCACGCTGCGCCAGCGCACGCATCGTCTCTTCCGCTTCCTGCTGCCCCATATCCATGATCTCGTCTACCACCTCAGGGCGCCAGATGCCAGGCAGATAGGCTTCAGGCCAGCGGCGGATACCGGGTATTGCGCTGCCTTCCTGCGGCTGCAGGCCAATCACTTTAACCGCCGGCGCGTGCTCTTTCAGAAAGCGGCCCACGCCGCTGATGGTACCGGTGGTGCCCATGCTGGAGACAAAATGCGTCAGGCGCCCGCCGCTCTGCTGCCAGATTTCCGGTGCAGTGGTGAGATAGTGGCCCAGCGGATTATCGGGATTGTTAAACTGATCCAGCACCCGGCCTTCGCCGCGATCGGCCATCGCCTGCGCCAGATCGCGTGCGCCTTCCATGCCCTGTTCACGCCTTACCAGCACCAGTTCGGCCCCGTAAGCGCGCATCGCATCCTGCCGCTCCTGACTCATGTTCTCCGGCATCAGCAGCCGCAGCCTGTACCCTTTGAGCGCGGCGATCATTGCCAGCGCAATACCGGTGTTGCCGCTGGTGGCTTCAATCAGCCTGTCGCCGGGCCTGATTTCACCGCGCAGCTCAGCCTGATGAATCATCGACCAGGCCGCGCGATCTTTCACTGAGCCGGCCGGGTTATTCCCCTCCAGCTTCAGCCAGACTTCGCTGCCATTATCGGGCGACAGGCGTTGCAGCCTGATCAGCGGCGTATTGCCGATGGTATTTTCCAGAGTGGTCACGATCGTTTTCCAGGCGCAAGAGAGGCAATAAAAACGGGCGGGAAAGTCCCGCCCGAAAGAGATGTCAAAATATCAGGCGCTCTCGGCAAAGGCAACCGGGCGCAGCGGGTTATTCCCCTGATAGAGGCGGGCCTGCTGCAGCCCCACAAACAGACGCTCACCGCGTACCGGGGCCGCCTGCTCACCTTCGAAGACCAGGGTAAACGGCTCTTCATGCCAGCCTGAGGCCTGTACCACCAGCTGCCAGAAGTGTCCGCGCGGACTGATTTCCAGCACCTGTACCGGCAGCGGCGTCTCCAGGCTGCTCTGCCGTGAGACATCCACTTCCCACGGGCGCAGGAAGAGTTCAACGCGACCCTGATGCGCTGGCGTATAGCCCAGCGGCCAGTGATGGGCGGCAACGTGGAATTGCGATCCGTGCACTTCGCCCTCAAAGCGATTGACCTCGCCCAGGAACTCCAGCACAAAGCGGGTAGCGGGTTCGCGCCATACTTCATCCGGGGAACCTGTCTGTTCAATGTTCCCCTGGCTCATTACGACCACGCTGTCCGCGACTTCCATCGCCTCTTCCTGGTCGTGCGTAACAAACACGCTGGTAAATTTCAGCTCTTCATGCAGCTGACGCAGCCAGCGGCGCAGCTCTTTACGCACCTGCGCATCGAGTGCGCCGAACGGCTCATCCAGCAGCAGGATCTGTGGCTCTACCGCCAGCGCACGCGCCAGCGCCACGCGCTGCTTCTGTCCGCCAGAGAGCTGGGCCGGAAAGCGGTTTGCCAGGTGCGCCAGCTGTACCATCTCCAGCAGGCGCGTGACGCGCTGTTTGATCTCAGCGGCTGAAGGGCGCTCGCGGCGCGGCAGCACCGTCAGGCCAAAGGCGATATTGTCAAACACCGTCATATGGCGGAACAGCGCATAGTGCTGGAAAACAAATCCCACCTGGCGATCGCGGGCGTGAATGCGGCTGACATCTTTGCCATGAAAATAGATCTGTCCGCTGTTCTGATGCTCCAGCCCGGCGATAATACGCAGCAGCGTGGTTTTGCCCGATCCGGAAGGGCCCAGCAGCGCCACCATTTCGCCGGAAGGAATATCCAGAGAGATATCATTCAGCACCGGGGTGCGGCCAAAGGCTTTATTAATTTGTTTGATCTCAATGCTCATGATTTTCCTCCTGTTGGCGCTTCTGCTGATGCTCTAATCGCCACTGCACCACGCTTTTCAGAAACAGCGTTACAATTGCCATCAGGGTCAGCAGCGCGGCGGCAGTGAATGCGCCCACGGTGTTGTAATCCTGATGCAGTAATTCAACCTGAAGCGGTAACGTATAGGTCTCACCGCGAATCGATCCTGACACCACCGACACCGCCCCAAACTCACCGATGGCGCGCGCGTTGGTCAATACCACGCCGTAGAGCAGCGCCCAGCGAATGTTGGGCAGCGTTACGCGGCGAAACATCTGCCAGCCCGATGCGCCAAGCAGCACCGCAGCTTCATCTTCGTTACTCCCCTGACTCAGCATCACCGGTACCAGCTCACGTACCACAAACGGACAGGTGACAAATACGGTCGCCAGCACCATGCCGGGCCAGGCAAACATAATCTGAATATTGTGGGCATCGAGCCAGCCGCCCGCCGGGCCGTTAACGCCCCAGAACAGCAGATACATCAGGCCCGCCACCACCGGTGATACCGCAAACGGAATATCAAACAGCGTCAGCAGCAGCTGCCGTCCCGGAAAGGTAAAGCGGGTGACCAGCCACGCCAGCAGCGTGCCAAACACCAGGTTTACCGGAACGGTAATGAGCGCAACCAGCACCGTCAGCCAGATCGCGTGCAGCATGTCGCCATCCTGCAGGTTGCTGAACGCCTGGCCTGCGCCCTGCGCCAGCGCCTCCCAGAAGATAGAGATCATCGGCACTACCAGCAGCAGTATCGATATCAGTGCACCGGTGCCAATCAGCAGCCATTTGCCCCAGTTAAAAGGCTCACGCTCAGCGCGATTGAGGTGTGAAATCTCCGCCATTAGTGACCTCCCAGGCGACGGCCAAAGCGGCTCTGCAGCGTATTAATGGCAAACAGCAGCAGCAGCGAGGCGGCAAGGATCACCGAGGCGATAGCGCTGGCGGCCGGATAATCAAACTCCTGCAGACGAACAAAAATCATCAGTGACGTCACTTCCGTTTTCCAGGCGATGTTGCCGGCGATAAAGATCACCGCACCAAACTCCCCGAGGCTGCGGGTAAACGAGAGCGCCGTTCCGGCCAGCAGCGCCGGAGCCACCTCAGGCAGCACCACGCGCCGGAAGCTTTGCCACGGCGTGGCACCCAGCGTTTCCGCCGCTTCCTCATATTCCGGGCCCAGCTCTTCCAGTACTGGCTGAACGGTACGCACCACAAACGGAATGCTGGTAAAGGCCATCGCTACTGCGATACCAATCCAGGTATAAGAGACTTTGATATCAAAATGCGCCAGCCACTGACCATACCAGCCGTTAACGGAAAAGAGTCCGGCCAGCGTCAGCCCCGCTACCGCTGTGGGCAGGGCAAACGGCAGATCCATCAGGCCATCCAGCAGCGTACGCCCCGGAAAACGATAACGGGTCAGGATCCACGCCATCAGCATGCCAAACACCGCGTTGAACAGCGACGCGACGCCGGCTGACAGCAGCGTTACTTTATAAGCCGCTACCAGCTGCGGACTGGAGATCACCGCCCAGTACTGCGCCAGCGTCATCTGCGACAGCTGCATCAGCAGCGCGCTGATAGGCAGCAGCAGAATCAGGCAGGTAAACAGCAGGCTGGTGCCGAGGCTCAGGCCGAAACCTGGCAGGACGCGTTTTTGTGCTGTAGCAAACATCAGCCGCGCCCCGCTGCCAGTAATTTATCCAGCTCACCGCCGCTGACGAAATGCGTTTTCATTACCTGCTCCCAGCCGCCAAACGCCTCATGGACGTTAAACAGTGTGGTCTGCGGGAAGCGATCCTTCTGCTCTGCCATCAGCTGTGGATTATTCACGCGGTAGTAGTAACGGGTGATAATCGCCTGAGCCGCTGGGGTGTAGAGATAGTTCAGATACGCTTTAGCTGCGTCAGCGGTGTTGTTATGCGCCACATTCTTATCTACCCAGGCAACCGGGAACTCCGCCAGGATGTTGTTGCGCGGCACAATCACTTCGTAATCATCTTTGCCATACTGATTGCGGATATTGTTTACTTCTGACTCAAAGCTAATCAGGACGTCACCCAGACCGCGTTCAGCAAACGTGGTGGTCGCGCCGCGCCCGCCGGTATCAAACACCTCAACGTTCTTCAAAAACTTCTGCATATAGGCTTCAGTTTTTGCGCGATCCTGACCGTCAGCTTTTTCCGCTGCGCCCCAGGCGGCAAGATAGGTATAGCGGCCGTTGCCGGAGGTTTTCGGATTCGGGAAAATCAGCTTTACGTTGTCGCGCGCCAGATCGGCCCAGTCATGGATCTGCTTTGGATTACCTTTGCGCACCAGAAACGCCATGGTGGAGTAGAACGGCGAGCTGTTATTTGGCAGACGACTTTGCCAGTCAGCGGCAATCAGGTTGCCTTTATCATGCAGCACCTGCACATCAGTGACCTGGTTGTAGGTAACGACATCTGCCCGCAGCCCCTGCAGGATAGCCAGCGCCTGTTTGGACGAGCCGGCGTGAGACTGCTTAATCGTGAGTTTATCGCCAGGGTGTGCCGCATCCCACTGCTGTTCAAAGGGTGCGTTGAGTGCCACAAAAAGTTCGCGTGACACATCATACGAGCTGTTCAGCAGCTCCGTTGCCTGCGCCGCCGCTGCCAGCGACAGTGACAGCGTCACGCCGCTGAGCCATGTTTTCAAAACCGGAAGTGTCATGCAGCACCCTGATAAATAGAAATCCAGCCTGGGCCAGTAGATGCTGTCAGTGTATTTATAACTTCCCGGAAAGCAGTAACGGTTTTATATATCTTTTGGGGATTTAAAAGTCGAAAAAGGCATAAGCGATCGGCAGAGAAAAGCAGGTTTTCAGAAATATACGCAGGCGGGTGTGGGCCGCCTGAAAGCGGCCCCCGGCAGGGTTAGCGCTGCCAGACAATTTTACTGATCGTCCAGCTTTTCAGCGTGTCATCTGAAGGCATCAGACCCGCCGGGCCGTGCCATTTGCCGCTGTAGACATAGAAGATATGCTGACTGCCCGGCGCCTGGCACTCAACGTCGTGCGCATCGAGGCCTGCGACCATTTTGCAGTTGTTGAAGGCTTTAGTGAACGTATCGCTGAAGCGGTCACCGATTTTACTGCCGCTGCTGCTCTCCGCTGCCGCATCCAGCACCTCGATCCGTTCAACGGTGGGTTTACCGCTGATGATCAGCTTCACCTTGCCATCCTGCAGCGCCTGCCAGAACTCAGCCACCTCGCCCTGTTCGCTGCGCATACCCTGCCGCAGCTGGTAATCATTATTCAGCGCCTGCGAAATAGCCGATTCACTCATCAGGGTGCTGCCATTGAGACCCGCCACACCCTGCTCAGTTACCTGCAGAGAACCGCCAAACCAGCTTAGCGGGTTGAGCGCGGCCCAGTGGTAAGTCAGTGGATTATACCAGTGGCTCTCATGCTCTGCCGGTGCCTGGCCAGTAGTGGCGCAGCCTGACACGGCCAGCGCCGCCGCCAGCGCCGCAAAACGTACAGCTTTCATGCTAACTCCATGGTTTCAACTTTATTGCGTGCCTCTTGGAGTCACGCGATGGCAAAAAGTTTAGCCGGCCGGATCAATCAATATTCGCGATCTTCAATCAGCCGCTTGCCCAGCAGCAGCGCCTCCACGGGTTCATAGTCGAGCTTTTCATAAAATGCCACGACCTGATCGTTCTCTTCCCGCACCATGAGATGAATTTTCGGGCAGCCGCGGGCAATCAGCTTTTTCTCCAGCCGGTTCATCAGCGCATTGGCAAAGCCGCGCCCCTGATAGTCCGGATGCACAGCCAGATAGTAGGCTGAGCCGCGATGACCGTCGTAGCCGCCCATCAGCGTGCCGACCACTTCGCCGCCCACTTCAGCGACCAGAAACAGTTCCGGGTCATGATTCATTTTGCGTTCGATATCCAGCTCCGGGTCGTTCCACGGGCGTAACAGATCGCAACGCTCCCAGAGCGTGATTACTTCATCAAAATCTTCCTGGCGGAAAGAGCGAATTTCCATCGACGTATCCTGCTGATCGGCATAATTCGCTGATTATCACGCATTCTTTGCGTGGCGCAACCCTCCTGCTCCGCAATGGCAGAAAAAAGCGGCTAAATCCCGGTTAGCACCGTGCAATACAAAGTAATACGCTGAAATGGTTGCGGGGTCGCCGTGCTGCGGCGGTTACGTTATAACACTGGGCTTATTTCTCCGCCAGGGACCTGTAAATGAAAAAGATTTCACTGCTTTCACGCCTGACTAACCGCCGCCAGCTGATCCTTTCGGGACTGGCGCTGGCAGTGCTTTCGCCGCGCGCAATTCAGGCGAAGGAGACGCGGGCAGAGATCACAGCGGCGGCGCGTCATGCCGCACCGAAACCTGCTGCCAGCGGTAAGCGAATTGTGATGATCGATCCCGGTCATGGCGGTATCGACTCCGGCGCGGTGGGACAGGAAGGCGCGGAGGAGAAGCATATTGTTCTGGAGATTGCCAATACCGTGCGCACGCTGCTGCAGTCACATCCGCATATTGAGGTGCGACTGACGCGCGACAGTGACCACTTTATCCCTCTCTATCAGCGGGTGGAGATTGCACATCAGCACGGCGCGAGCCTGTTTATGTCGGTTCACGCTGACGGCTTTACCAGCCCGGATGCCAACGGCGCCTCGGTATTTGCCCTCTCCAATCGCGGCGCCAGCAGCGCAATGGCACGCTATCTGTCGCAGCGTGAAAACGATGCAGATAAAGCAGGCGGCGCCGCCGTACAGCAGAAAGATCACTATCTGAATGAGATTCTGTTTGATCTGGTGCAGACCGATACGATTCGCAACAGCCTGACGCTGGGCAAGCACGTCCTGGATCAGATCCGCCCGGTGCATCATCTGCACAGTCAGCATACCGAGCAGGCCGCCTTTGCCGTGCTGAAGTCGCCCTCTATTCCCTCCGTGCTGGTTGAAACCTCGTTTATTACCAATCCGCATGAAGAGCAGCTGCTGGGCACTCCCGCCTTTCGCCATAAGATCGCCACCGCCATTGCCAGCGGAATTGTTAACTATTTTGCCGCATACGATCGTCGCCAGGCGTGATCCCGGGCTGTGGTAAGCTTACGGCACATTTACAGAGAGAGTGACGCATGAGCAATCCCGATATTTCACGCGTTAAGGCGTTTTTGCTGACGCTGCAGGATGAGATCTGCAATCAACTGGCCGCAGCGGATGGCGGCGCAACGTTTGCCGAAGATAGCTGGCAGCGTCCCGGTGGCGGTGGCGGACGCAGCCGGGTTCTGCGTAACGGCACGGTATTTGAGCAGGCCGGGGTCAACTTTTCCCATGTGCATGGCGACCAGATGCCCGCTTCAGCCACCGCGCATCGTCCGGAGCTTGCCGGACGCAGTTTTGAGGCGATGGGCGTTTCACTGGTAGTCCATCCGGAAAACCCCTATGTGCCGACCAGCCACGCTAACGTGCGCTTTTTCATCGCTGAAAAACCCGGTGCCGATCCGGTCTGGTGGTTCGGCGGCGGGTTTGATCTGACGCCCTACTACGGTTTTACCGAGGATGCCATGCACTGGCATCAGACCGCAGCCAATCTTTGCGAGCCGTTTGGCGAGGATGTCTATCCGCGCTATAAAAAATGGTGTGATGACTATTTCCACCTGAAGCATCGCAATGAGCAGCGCGGTATCGGCGGTCTGTTTTATGACGATCTGAACACGCCAGACTTTGACCGCTGCTTTGACTTTATGCAGGCGGTCGGCCGCGGCTATCTGCAGGCCTATCTGCCGATTGTTGCACGCCGTAAAGCACTGCCGTGGGGCGATCGCGAGCGCCAGTTCCAGCTCTACCGCCGCGGGCGTTACGTTGAGTTTAATCTGGTGTGGGACCGCGGCACGCTGTTTGGTCTGCAGACTGGCGGCAGAACCGAGTCAATTCTGATGTCGATGCCGCCGCTGGTGCGCTGGGAATATGACTATCAGCCCGAGCCCGGCTCACCGGAAGCGCAGCTTTATACGGATTTTCTCCCCGTGCGGGAGTGGCTTAGCGGGAGTGGCGCTTAGCAGCGCGGGAGTTGTGCGCTGAGCAGCGCGGGAGTTGTGCGCTGAGCAGCGCGGGAGTTGTGCGCTGAGCAGCGCGGGAGTTGTGCGCTGAGCAGCGCGGGGCTGGGCGCTAAGCAGCGCGCGGCACCGGAGGGGTTCCGCCCGCCAGGCTTCTGGCAGTTTCAGTGGCATCTCCGCACGCGGACGGGCTAAGGGCCGGGTGGGCGCGCCCCTTAGCAATCCGCGCCCCGCGCCGTCCTCGCGAATTCCCGGGCTTATCCCTCCGGCCTTAACGGACCGCGCGGATTCGCTCCTGCTCAACCCGCGCTCTCGCCGGCGTCCTGCCGGCTCGCCCTGGCCGTCGCTCTGCGCCCGGCGCTGCGGATGGCGCCCCTCCTCCCCGCCTGTAAATTTTTCATTTTGTTTTTTTTAAAAGTGTTGCGGTGTGGTCTGAAGCTTCTTCACGAAACCTTCAGCCATAAAAAACGTAAGAAAAAGAGAAAAAACCAGCAGCGGCGGGAAGCGCCATCCGGGTCCGCCGAGGGAGGGCACGGTGAGCAGGAGCGAATGGCGGCCGGTCCCGGGGAAGCGGGCGTGAGCGAGGGAACCGCGCAGCGGCGGACGGGGCTGGCGCAGGGCCCGGGAGTGCAGAGGGCGCGGCCAGGCGTCCTCTGCCCGGTCGCCGCGCCGGAGCAAAAGCTGCCGCCGCAGCTGACGGCGAACGGAACCAGCGCTTAACATGCGCCCCGGCGCAGCAGCACGCAGCTGGCGCTAAATCGGGGAGTACAGAGGACGCGGCCAGGCGTCCTCTGCCCGATCGCCGTGCCGGAGCACAGGCCACCGCCGCAGCTGACGGCGAACTTACCGCCTCGCCTGCATCTCCGGCGCAAGCTGCTATGCTTGAAGATGGCAAAACATGGCTGAACCGATTACGCCGCCTCTCTCTCCGCCACGCCATAATCAGAGAAAACGCATTTTAATCAGCGGGCGTCTGTAGCACTGTGTGGAACCACTATCCCCAGCAAAGGGCGCAGACAAGGCGACGGTTGCCCGGCATTCTTTTGCCCACAATATTGCTAATCAAGGAGTTAAGCGATGAACCAGCTAGACGCACTAAAACAGTTCACCACCGTGGTGGCGGACAGTGGCGATATCGAATCCATTCGCCATTACAATCCGGAAGATGCCACTACCAACCCTTCTCTGATCCTGAAAGCTGCCGGTCTTGACGCTTATAAACACCTGATTGATGACGCCATCGACTATGCGAAAAAGCAGGGTGGCAGTAAAGAGACGCAGATTATCAACGCCAGCGACAAAGTGGCTGTCAATCTCGGCATGGAAATCCTGAAAAGCGTGCCGGGCCGCGTTTCAACTGAAGTTGACGCTCGCCTCTCTTTCGATCGCGGTATGTGCGTGACCAAAGCAGAAAAGCTGGTACGCCTGTATGAAGAGCACGGTATCGACCGCTCACGTATTCTTATCAAGCTCGCCTCAACCTGGGAAGGGATCAAAGCGGCTGAAGAGCTGGAGAAAAACGGCATTAAGTGCAACCTGACGCTGCTGTTCTCCTTTGCGCAGGCGCGCGCCTGTGCAGAAGCAGGCGTCTATCTGATCTCACCTTTTGTGGGCCGCATTTATGACTGGTACAACACGCGTAAGCCAATGGACCCCTATGTTGTGGATGAAGATCCGGGCGTGAAATCTGTGCGTCGCATCTATGACTACTACAAAAAGCATCGCTACAGCACGGTGATCATGGGCGCCAGCTTCCGCAAAGTTGAGCAGATTCTGGCTCTGGCGGGCTGCGATCGTCTGACTCTCTCCCCTAACCTGCTGGAAGAGCTGGCGAACAGCGACGCGCCGGTTGAGCGCAAGCTGGAGCCTTCTACTGAGGGCTTCCATCAGCCAGCCTCGCTGTCAGAAGCGGAGTTCCGCTGGGAGCACAACCAGGATCCGATGGCGGTTGAAAAACTCTCTGAAGGTATCCGCCAGTTCGCCGTTGACCAGCAGAAACTGGAAGATGTGCTGTCAGCACGCCTCTGATTGCACCACCGTTGAGTGCGGGCGAGCCGAGGCGAACCCGCTGATGCTTTACTACAAGGGAGAACCCTATGTCTTCACGCAGAGAGTTGGCTAACGCGATTCGCGCGTTGAGTATGGATGCGGTACAGAAAGCAAATTCCGGTCACCCAGGTATGCCGATGGGCATGGCCGATATCGCGGAAGTGTTATGGCGCGACTTCCTGAAACATAATCCCACTAACCCGGCATGGGCCGATCGTGACCGCTTTATCCTTTCTAACGGCCACGGCTCAATGCTGCTCTATAGCCTGCTGCATCTCAGCGGTTACGATCTGCCAATGGAAGAGCTGAAAAACTTCCGTCAGCTGCATTCAAAAACGCCGGGACATCCGGAAATTGGCTATACGCCAGGCGTCGAAACCACCACCGGCCCGCTCGGCCAGGGTCTGGCGAATGCGGTGGGTCTGGCGATTGCTGAGCGTACGCTGGCCGCGCAGTTCAACCAGCCAGGACATGATATTGTCGACCACTTCACCTATGTGTTCATGGGTGACGGCTGCCTGATGGAAGGCATCTCACACGAAGTCTGTTCGCTGGCGGGTACGCTGGGCCTCGGCAAGCTGATCGGCTTTTACGATCACAACGGCATTTCTATCGATGGCGAAACTGAAGGCTGGTTTACCGACGATACGCATAAACGCTTTGAGTCCTATAACTGGCACGTGATCGGCAGCGCTGAAGGCATCGATGGTCACGACGCCGACGCCGTGGCCGCCGCGATTAAAGAGGCGCAGAGCGTAACCGATAAGCCGTCGCTGATTATCTGCCGCACTACTATCGGCTTTGGGTCGCCAAACAAGGCGGGCAAAGAGGAGTCACATGGTGCTGCGCTGGGCGACGAAGAGATTGCGCTGACGCGTAAGCAGCTCGGCTGGAACTACGCGCCGTTTGAAATCCCGCAGGATATCTACCAGCAGTGGGATGCAAAAGAAGCGGGTTCCGCGCATGAAAAAGCCTGGGATGAGAAGTTTGCCGCTTACCAGCAGGCGCATCCGCAGCTGGCGCAGGAGTTTAGCCGTCGTCTTAACGGTGAAATGCCGGCGGAGTGGGAAAGCCAAACCGCTGACTTTATCCGCGGCCTGCAGGCGAATCCGCAGAAAATCGCCAGCCGCAAGGCGTCACAAAATACGCTGGAAGCCTTTGGCAAACTGCTGCCGGAATTCCTGGGCGGATCGGCTGACCTGGCACCGAGTAACCTCACCATCTGGTCAGGCTCAAAATCGATCAAAGAGGATGCGGCCGGGAACTATATTCACTACGGCGTGCGTGAGTTCGGGATGACCGCGATTGCAAACGGCATCGCGCACCATGGCGGCTTTGTTCCTTATACCGCAACCTTCCTGATGTTTGTTGAGTACGCGCGTAACGCCGCCCGTATGGCTGCGCTGATGAAAGCGCGCCAGATCATGGTCTACACCCATGACTCTATCGGTCTGGGCGAAGATGGTCCGACGCATCAGCCGGTCGAGCAGCTGGCGAGCCTGCGTCTGACGCCTAACTTCAGCACCTGGCGTCCGTGCGATCAGGTCGAAACCGCGGTGGCATGGAAAGCAGCCGTGGAGCGTCATCACGGCCCGACCGCGCTGATCCTCTCCCGTCAGAACCTGCTGCAGCCCGAGCGCAGCCAGGCGCAGGTCGAAAACATTGCGCGCGGCGGCTATATCCTGAAGGATTGCGACGGCACGCCGGATGTGATTCTGATCGCCACCGGTTCAGAAGTGGAGATCACGCTGGGAGCGGAAGCGAAACTCAGCGCGGATGGCCACAAGGTCCGGGTCGTGTCACTGCCCAGCACCGATGTGTTCGATAAGCAGGATAGCGCCTACCGTGAATCCGTGCTGCCCACTACCGTACGCGCCCGCGTCGCGGTTGAGGCAGGTATTGCAGACTACTGGTACAAATATGTCGGCATCGACGGCAAAATCGTCGGCATGACCACCTTTGGTGAATCCGCGCCGGCCGGCAAGCTGTTCCCGGCCTTCGGCTTTACCGTTGAAAACGTGGTAAGCCAGGCGGAATCGCTGCTGAAACCGGCATAAGCCCCGCGGCCCTCACCCGATAACGGTGAGGGCCGTTTTTTTTAGCACTTTCTATACAAAAAAAATCGCGTTTTCCCCTTCCCGCTCTGCGCAAACTGATTACTATAGGTTTTCTTCCGATTCTGATAGCGGACGCACTCCCGTTGAAAAAACCGACTTCATTTTTACTGGCCCTGATGGTCTCCGTGCTGCCTGTCAGCGGTATGGCACAGGTCTCACCTAATCCTCTGCTGGCATCGCAGATTGTTGATCGCTATGCCGAACATATTTTTTACGCCAGCGGTGCAACCGGCATGGCGCTGGTCGCCATCGACGGCAATCAGCGCGTCTTTACCAGCTTTGGTGAAACCCGCCCCGGTAATAATGTCCGGCCGCAGCAGGACTCCGTTATCCGCATCGCGTCACTCAGCAAGCTGATGACCAGCGAAGTGATGGTGAAAATGGCCGAGCGCGGGCAGATCCGCCTGGATGACCCGCTCAGCCGCTACGCCCCGCCGGGGGCGCGCGTTCCGGCCTATAACGGCCAGACGATCCGCCTGATCAACCTCGCCACCCACACCGGCTCGCTGCCGCGCGAACAGCCCGGCGGTAAACCGCACCGTCCGGTGTTTGTCTGGCCAACTAAAAGCGATCGCTGGCAGTGGCTGGGCAACGCCACGCTGAAAGCCGTGCCCGGCACTCAGGCGGCCTACTCCAACCTCGGGTTTGACCTGCTGGCTGACGCGCTGGCGAAAGCGGGCGGCACGCCCTATCCGGCGCTGCTGCAGCGGTTAGTCACGCGCCCGCTGGGGATGAAGGACACCACCTTTACACCCTCACCGGACCAGTGCCAGCGCCTGATGGTGCCGGAAAAAGGGGCCAGCCCCTGTAATAATACTCTGGCGGCGATCGGCAGCGGCGGCGTCTACTCCACCCCTGATGATATGGCGCGCTGGATGCAGCAGTTCCTCGACTCAGCGGTAAGCCACCGCACGCCGCAGATCGATCGCCTGCAGACGCTGATCTACCGGCGCGATCAGCTGACCAAAGTTGAAGGGATGGATGTACCCGGACGTGCCGATGCGCTGGGTATGGGCTGGGTCTATATGGCCCCCAAAGCAGGCCGGCCCGGTATCATTCAGAAAACCGGCGGTGCCGGCGGCTTCATTACTTATATGGCGATGATTCCGCAGCATAACCTTGGCGTGTTTGTGGTCGTCACCCGCTCACCGCTCAGCCGCTTTACGCCCATGAGCGACGGCGTGAATAATCTGCTGACAGAGCTGGCGGGCAATAAGACGGGTTCGCCGATGATGATCGGCGCGATCCCCTGACACCCGGAAAGTCGCTCAGCGCGCCGGCTGGCTTACCCACAGCGTGGGCCAGTCGTCGCTGCTGTGCCAGGCGTCGCAGATCTGCTCTTCCGCATATTCCGCCAGAACAAACGCGCTGCCATCAAACTGCCAGCGTGTTGCCGTACCGCAGTCACCCAGCCCGCGATTTTTACTGAAGGTATAGAGCAGGCCATTACTGGCATCAAACTCTGCGTTTACCAGCTCCAGCTGCGTGTCGCTGCGCGCCGGAGGAACAAAAGGCAGATTCAGCGTCAGCCCGCGTGATACGTAGGGCTGGCTGCGCGTCACTTCAAACGCCAGATCGATAACGTTGTAGGCACCGGTTTCACAGCTGACCAGCAGCAGCGCTTTGCTGTCGGTCAGCGGCGCGACGCTCACCTCGCGCCGCAGCGGATCCAGTGAGCAGCTATCGGTGGTGATGCGCCAGGTTCCATAGTCGATCAATCCGCTGGTCTCCTCCTGCGTCAGCGGCGCGGGCGGCGGTGCTGATGACGGCAGCGATGGCAGCGACGGCGGTGGCGGGAGATCCCACTGCGCCCCACGCCTGACCCATGCGCTGGTCCCGTTTACGCGCCCCTGCACATCATCCATCAGCAGCAGCGCAGCTTTCAGGCCACGCAGCGGAACCACCGCTTTGGCCTGGTACGTCAGCTGCAGCGTGCTCGCGTCCAGCGTCTGTCCCAGAAACTCATCAATCGCAATAGCGTTGCTGGTAGCAAGATGGTGCGGCTCAACCGTCCAGTGTTTAAGGTCGGGCTTCAGGCGACGCTGATCCAGCAGCAGATTATCTTTCAGCGGGCCACCCGGCAGCGCGCCGGTATAGGCGCTGCCGTAGTCGATACGCAGCAGCGGACGATCGTCGACGCCGGCGTGGCGCGACAGCGTCATCACCAGACCATTGTCGCCGGGAAAGCTGCGCGCCACGCAAAAAGCCGCATTGTTACAGGTGAGCTGCCAGTCAGAAAAAGACTTCTGCAGAGGTTCAGCCTGCACGCTGGCGCTGGCTGCCAGAGAGCTCAAGAGCAGTGACTTTATCCAATACGACATTAACAACCCGGTCCCCGAATTTCTGGAAAGAAAATCATAGCGCACTGCGTGCGTTATCAGCAGGCTGGAAGTGTGAAGCGGCCTGAAAAGCAGAATTAACTGCTTATTAAATCAGCGATTCATCATCGTACGGACAGGTTGTACGCTGCGGTCCCATCATCCACTGCGCCTGACGGCGGCTCAATCAGATTCCCCTGACTATCAGGGCGCAGTCTGAAACGGTCAATCCCGCATAAACGGTCATAAACAGTCATGCTATGGTAGCTATGGATTAATAAGCTGGCGATCGGATCTGTTTTAACTGTGACGCTTCAGGGGTTAATTATGTGAGCCACATCAACATTACGTGCAAATAAGCGTTAAGCATTACATTAATAACTGAACTTATATCACTCAATAACGGGCCTCTTTTTTTACCACCGTGGACTCCTGCCCAGTCCACATTTTCCCGTGCCCGCTTCCAGTAATTTATAGCCATCGGAGGATAAGTATGTTGCCGATTGAGAGACAGCAAAGAATTATTAACGAACTTAATATAAATGGCCGCGTAATTGTCTCAGAGCTGGTCACGCTATGTCAGGTTTCGCAGGAAACCATACGGCGTGATTTAAGCCAGCTGGAAAAAAGAGGATTATTACAGCGCAGTCATGGTGGTGCTGTTCCGGTAAAAAAACAGAACGCCAGCATTCAGGGAAATAACAGAGCTGTCAGAGAAAACGAATTATCTTTTCGGCAGCGTATTAATGAGCATGTCGATGCAAAAATGAGCATTGCCAAGCGCGCGCTCGATTTTATCACGCCGGGTGACTGTATTTTGCTCGATAGCAGTACCACCTGCTGGTATCTGGCGCGGCAGCTGCCCGATATCGAGTTAACCGTGCTAACCAATTCGCTACGCATCGTGCAGACGCTGGCGGCGCGCGGCAGCATTCGCACTATCTGCCTCGGCGGAGAATATTCTGACCGCGATGAGGATTTTCACGGCGTGGTGGCTGAGCAGCCGCTGCGTGAATTTCAGATTAATAAGATCTTTTTTTCCTGTAGCAGTTTAGGTAATGACGGATATTTACGTGAAGGCAATGAGAATAACGCGCATTTAAAACAACAAATGTTACTGGCCGCTGAAAGAAAACATCTGTTACTGGATGGCAGCAAATTTATGCGCCCCTCTTTTGCCCGTGTTTGTCACTACCGTGATGTCGATTTTCTGATAACTGACCAATTAAAAGATAAAGAGCTGGAGCAGGAACTGGCGTGGAATGGCGTTAACGTCATTGTCTGTTCTCAGCGTCATCAGTCCATGCAGCTAATTAAAAATTAACCAGGAGTCTGTATGAAAAAACATCTTATCGCCTGTTCTCTGCTTGCCCTGTTTGCCGCCACCGGCGCGCATGCCGCTGATAAATTACGCATGGGTATCGTCGTTAAAATCGGGGGTATTCCCTGGTTTAACGCCATGGAAGCGGGCATTAAAAGCGAGGCGGCGAAGCGCGGCATCGATGCATGGATGGTCGGCCCTACCGCAGCCGATCCGGCACTGCAGGTGCGCGCCATTGAAGATTTGATTGCGCAGAAAGTCGACATCATCGGCGTGGTACCCAACGATCCGAAAGTGCTGGAGCCGGTACTGAAACGGGCGCGGGACGCCGGTATCGAAGTGATTACGCATGAGTCACCCGGCCAGCAGGGTGCCAACTGGGATTTTGAGCTGGTTGACGCCGCAACCCACGGAATCAATCACATGAAAGCGCTGGCGAAGTGCATGCACGACGAGGGCAAATACGCCATGTACGTGGGCAGCCTCACCGTACCGCTGCATCAGCAGTGGACCGATGCCGCGCTCAATTATCAGAAAGAGCACTATCCCAACATGCAGCTGGTCACCGACAAATTTGGCGTCGGCGAATCGCTGGATGACTCCATCCGTACCACCAACGAGCTGATGTCTAAATATCCTGATCTGAAAGGCATTATGGCGTTTGGTTCACAGGGGCCGATTGGTGCCGGGCGCGCCGTCATGAACCGCAAAAAAATTGACCAGGTTTGCGTCATTGGCTCCTTCAGTCCGGGTCAGGGCGCCTCGCTGGTGCAGCGTAACGCCATCAAAGGCGGCTACATCTGGAATCCGGAAACCGCAGGTGAAGTCTTTGTGCGTATCGCCGACATGATGCAGAAGAAAGAGCCGATCACCGACGGTATGACGATTGAAGGACTGGGCAAAGTCAAAGTGGATGAAGCGACGCATACCATTCTCGGCAACAACACAGAGAGTCTGGATAAAGACAACCTGCCAAAACTGGTAAAAATGGGGCTCTGATATGCAAGAGGTCATTCCACAGACGCTAATTGCGCTCGAGAATCTGTCGAAAACATTTGGTGGCAACCGCGCGCTGAGCGATATCTCCCTGACCTTACTGGCAGGCGAAGTGCACTGTCTCGCTGGCACCAACGGCTGTGGCAAGAGCACCCTGATCAAAGTCATTTCCGGGGTGCACGCCCCGGACAGCGGCAGCCATATTACGCTGGGCGATGGCCCGGCACTGCCGCGCCTGACCACGCAACAGGCGCGTGATTTCGGTATTCAGGTCATCTATCAGGACCTCTCGCTGTTCCCCAACCTGAGCGTGGCGGAGAACATCGCGTTTGAGCATAACCTCAATGGCCTGCTGCGCTGGCACCGCAGCGCGCGCCTGCGTGAAAGCGCCCGCAGCATTATAACCGAGCTGAAATTTGACCTCGATCTGGATGCGAAAGTCGCGGCGCTTTCGATTGCCCAGCGCCAGCAGGTCGCTATCTGCCGCGCGCTGGTCGCCGATGCGCGCCTGGTGATCATGGATGAGCCAACCGCCTCGCTGACCCGTACCGAGGTCAATCAGCTGCTGCGCACCGTGCGCTATCTGAAAGATAAAAATATCTGCGTGGTCTTTGTCAGCCACCGGCTTGATGAGGTGCTGGAGATCTCCGACCGCGTCACGGTGATCCGCGACGGCCGCAAAATGGGCTGCTGGCCCGCCCGGGAGATGACGCCGCATCATCTGACCGAGCTGATGACCGGCCTGAAGCTCGACTACCAGCTGAAAGCACCGACGCGTAATAGCGAGCGCGTGATCCTGGAGATAGATAATCTTACCCGTGCCGGTCAGTACCGTGACGTCAGCTTTAAACTTTATGAGGGCGAAGTACTGGGGCTGTGCGGTCTGCTTGGCTCCGGACGTACCGAGCTGGCGCTGTCGCTGTTTGGCATGACGCGTCCCGACAGCGGCAAAATCTGGCTCGACAGCAAACCGGTCCGCTTTCGCGGTCATGAAGATGCGATCAAAGCCGGCATTGGCTATGTGTCAGAAGATCGCCTGACGCTGGGGCTGGTGCAGCAGCAGTCGGTGGCCGACAACATGGTGCTGCCGATCCTCGACAAATTGCAGAACCGCTTTCACCTGATCGATGAGTACCGTAAAAATAAACTGATCCTGCAGTGGATCCAGCAGCTCGGCGTGCGCGTTGCCGACCCGAATCTTGCCATCTCTACCCTCTCCGGCGGCAATCAGCAAAAAATTGTGCTGGCAAAGTGGGTTCTGACGCAGCCGCGTATTCTGATCCTCGACTCGCCTACCGTTGGCGTAGACGTCGGTGCCAAAGCCAGCATCTATCAGCTGATCCATGAGCTGGCGAAAGAGGGGCTGTCGATCATCCTGATCTCTGATGAGGTGCCGGAGGTCTGGTACAACTGCGACCGTATCCTGCACTTCCGCGATGGCACCATTCATGCCGAATATCAACCCGATAGCGTCGAGCAGCAGCAGCTGGCGGAGGTGATCAATGCCTGATTTTTCCCGTTTACGTCCGCACTCCAGCCAGGGTTGGCTCGCCTGGGTGCTGCTGGCGTTCATTCTGTTTTTCTCTGTGACCAGCGATCAGTTTCTTACCGTACAGAACCTGCTGGATCTGGCGGAGAGCTACGCGGTCACCGGCATCTTTGCGCTGGGCCTGTTTGTAGTGCTGGTGACCGGCGGGATCGATATCTCTTTTGCCGCCGTTGCCTCAGTGGTGCAGTACCTGCTTGCGTCCCTGTTTGTGCAGTTTCAGTTTGATAACGCGCTGCTCAGCATTGTGCTGGCGATCGTGTGCGGCACGCTGTTTGGCGTGATCAATGCGCTGCTGATCACCACGCTGCGGGTGGTCTCCATCATCATCACTATCAGCATGCAGTCGCTGCTGTTCGGCCTGCTGATGTGGGTGACCGGCGGCCGCAGCCTCTATTCGCTGCCGGAGTGGTGGATCACCCTGCGTAACGTACTGCCATTCAGCTGGCAGGGCGAGAGCTTTCAGGTCGGCTTGCCGCTGGCCACCATGCTGATCATTGCCGCGGCGACGGCACTGCTGCTGAATAAAACCAACCTCGGGCGCCAGCTTTATGCGGTGGGTGGCGACGCAGAGTCTGCGCGACGTATCGGCATCCGCGTCGGCCTGATCCACGTTTTTGCCTACGGCTGGCTGGGCGCAATGGCGGCGGTTGGCGGCCTGGTACAGGTCTATCGCATGGGCGAAGTGGTGCCTAATGCGCTGGTCGGCGGCGAGCTTGATGTGCTGGCGGCAACGGTGCTGGGCGGCGCCAGTCTGATGGGCGGTAAAGGCACGGTCAGCGGCACGCTAATGGGGGTCTTTCTGATCGCCATCCTGAAGAACGGTCTTAACCTGGTAGGCGTGTCGAACTACTTCATGAACATCGTGGTAGGCGGCGTCATCATGATTGCGATCGCCGTAACGCACTACAAAAAACGCAAAGAAACTGATGTCAGTTTCGTGTGACTGAGGGCATTGATGATGAAATCACTGACTGCACTGCGCCCTGACGGCACCAACCTTGGTCTGATGCTGCTGATCGCGCTGGCGCTGGCGACCTTTACGCTGATGCTGCCGGGTCGCTTCCTGACCGACTCCACCTTTATGAGCATGGCGTTTCAGCTGCCGGAACTGGGATTACTGACTCTGGCGATGTTTATCGCCATTCTCAGCGGCGGCCTGAATCTCGCCATTATTGCCACCGCCAACCTGACCGCGCTGTTTATCGCCTGGACGCTGATGAGCGCCCTGCCCGCCGGTGCCGGGATGGCGCTGCAGCTGCTGTGGCTGGTTATCGCCATTATCGGCGCCATGCTGATTGCCGCCGCCATCGGCGTCATCACCGGCCTGATGGTCACGCGCATCGGCGCGCATCCGATTCTGGTGACGCTGGCTACGATGATGACGCTGAACGGGATCGGTATCTGGCTGACCAAAGGCGCAGCCGTCAGCGGCATGCCGCCGGTGGTGCAGGCGCTGGGCGCTGATACGCTGCTGGGGATGCCGCTGCCGCTCTGGGTGTTCCTCATCGCCGCCGCGCTGCTGGCGCTGTTTCTCGGTAAAACCCGGGCCGGCAAATGTATCTATATGGGCGGCAGCAACATCAACGCAACCTGGTTTAGCGGCATTAACACCCACCGCATGGTGATGCTGGTTTACGTGATCTCCAGCCTGCTCTGCGTGCTCGCGGGCCTGATTATGATGGCGCGCTTTAACTCCGCGCGCATGGGCTACGGCGACGCCTACCTGCTGCTGACGGTACTGGCGATTATCCTCGGCGGCACCGATCCCAACGGCGGCTTTGGTCGCGTCACCGGCGTCGTGCTGGCGCTGATTGCGCTGCAGGTGCTCTCAACCGGCTTCAACCTGATGAATATCAGCCAGCACGTCAGTCTGGCGATGTGGGGTGCGGTGCTGATTGTGGTACTCGCCTTTAAACAACTCAAAACCCGACTCAACGAACACCGTGCGGTAAAGCTCAGCAAGCTGGCCGCGGTGCTTAATCCTCTGACTGAAAAGAAGGAAGTATGATGCGTATTCAAATCTCCCCGTCACTGATGTGTATGAACCTGATGGAGATCAAGCACCAGCTGCAGGTTCTCGATTCGCGCGCTGACTTTCTTCACGTGGATATCATGGATGGTCACTACGTTAAAAACATCACGCTCTCCCCTTTCTTTATTGAACAGATCCGGCCCTATACCCGCGTGGCCATTGATGTACATCTGATGGTGGAAGAGCCGACTGACTTTATCGAGGCGGTCGCCAGAGCGGGCGCTGATTACATCTGCCCGCATGCAGAAACCATTAACCGCGACGCCTTCCGCGTGATCAATCTGATCCGCAGCTTTGGTAAAAAAGTGGGTGTTGTGCTGAATCCGGCCACGCCGGTCTCTTTTATCCAGCACTATATTCACCTGCTGGATAAAATTACCGTGATGACGGTGGATCCCGGCTACGCCGGTCAGCCCTTTATTCCGGAGATGGTGGAGAAAGTGCGCGAGCTGAAAACGCTTAAACAGCAGCACGGTTATCACTATCTGGTTGAGATCGACGGCTCCTGCAACACCCGCACCTATAACCAGCTGATTGGGGCCGGTGCAGAAGTGCTGATTGTCGGCACATCCGGCCTGTTTAACATTCATGATGATTTGGCGACCGCGTGGGAGATGATGCGCGACAGCATTGATGAAGCCCAGGGGCTGACGCAGGTGTCCGCATGAAACCACGCTGGCTCGGTATCGACATCGGCGGCACCGGTACGCGGCTGCAGCTGATGGAAGAGGATGGCGTCTGGAGCAGCTTTCGCAAAGTCGCCACCGCCAGCTGGGCGCAGCAGCCCGACGCGCTGCTGGCGCTTGCTCAGCTCATCCGCGACACGCTGGAGCAGCAGCCGGTAAGCGGCATTATGCTGGGTCTGCCGGGTATTCTCAGCCGCGACCGGCAGCAGGTGATTTCGCTGCCCTTTATTCAGGCGCTGGATGGCCAGCCGGTCGCGTCGCGCCTCACCGCGCTGCTTGGCGTGCCGGTGGCGATGGACAAAGATGTGAACCATCTGATGCTGTGGGATCTGCTGCAGCTGGAGCAGCTGCCGGACAACGCCGTGGGTCTCTATCCCGGCACCGGCATGGGCAACAGCCTGTGGCTCAACGGTGGCTTTTATCACGGCGAGCATGGTGGTGCCGGCGAGCTGGGGCATATTCCGGTGGCAGGCAACACCCTGCCCTGCCCGTGCGGTAACCACGGCTGTGCAGAAACGCTGACGTCGGGCCACTGGCTGAGCCGCTGGGCCGCACAGAACGCCGCCGATACGCCGATGCCGGCGCTGTTTACCCGCCACGGCGAACAGCCGGAACTGCAGGCGTTTGTCCGGCGGCTGGCTGAACTTATCGCGACCGAAATGAATATTCTCGATCCGGAGTACCTGATCCTCGGGGGCGGCGTACTGGCGATGGCTGATTTTCCGCTGGCGCAGCTGCGCAGCCAGATCCAGCAGCATCTGCGGCCACCGGTAACCCGTGAAAACCTGAAGATTATCTTCAGCCACTCAACCGACTACACGGGCTGCCGCGGTGCCTGTCTGGCCGCCGAACGCCTGTTCAGGAGCGCATGATGAAAGGAAAGGTGTGTGTTTTTGGTTCCTTTAATCTCGACATCGTGGCGGTAATGCGCCGCTTTCCGCTGCCGGGTGAGTCGCTGACGGCGCACCACAGTATGATGGGCGCAGGCGGCAAAGGGGCTAATCAGGCCACGGCGGCGCTGCGCGCAGGTGCGCGGGTGCACTACATTGGCAAAGTAGGCAATGACGATTTTGGCCTGTTTGCCCGCCGTCATCTGGAAAAAACCGGGTTCGATGCCATTACGCTGTTTACCTGTAAAGAGAAGCCAACCGGCAATGCGCTGATTTACGTCGCGGGCGACGACGCGGAGAATATGATTTCAGTCTATCCGGGCGCTAATACCACCGTGACCGCAGCCGAGGTGACGCGCTGCCAGCCTACGGTCGCCGCAGCCGACATTCTGCTGGTGCAGCTGGAGAATAATCTCAGCGCTATCCAGCGTATGATCGACAACGCCCGCGCCAGCGGCACCTTTGTCATCCTTAACCCGGCGCCGTGGCAGAAGATTGGCGATGCGCTGCTGGCAAAGGTCGATCTGCTGACGCCGAACAGCACCGAAGCGACCCAGCTCAGCGGCGTAACGGTAACCGATTTCGCCAGCGCGCGCCGTGCCGCCGGGGTGCTGCACCGCAAAGGCGCGCGCCAGGTCATTATTACGCTGGGCATGGCGGGAGCCCTGCTCTCCACGCCTGACCGGCAGCAGCGTATTCCGCTCTTTCCGGCGCAGCCGCGCGATACCACCGGCGCGGGTGACGCATTTAACGGTGCGCTTGCCGCGCGTCTCGCCTCAGGCGACGATCTGCCGCAGGCGGCGCGGTTTGCCGCAGCGTTTGCCTCGCTCTGCGTTGAGCGCGCTGGCGCAGCCGACTCAATGCCCTCCTATGCCGAGGCGCTGGCACGACTGCAGGCGCATCCGGAGTGCGTGGTCGGGGAGATAGAGAACGCGGTGGCGTAACTGAGCTTCAGGCACAGATATTCAGCCATGCAGGCCCGCCGCGGGGGCGCATCACTGCGCCCTGATTACGGCTTCAGCCATCCGGCAAGCTGCGCATGCTGCAGCAGCATAATGGTTTTACCGTCACAGATGCGCCCATCTTTTACCCTCGCCAGCGCCTGCGGGAACGACAGCTCCAGCACGGTTATCGCTTCATCTTCAACGCCACCGCCGCTGTTAGCACGCATCGCTTCACTATATTCTGCAGCAAAGAAGTGGATCAGTTCCGTAACGCCGCCGGGTGACATGTAGGCAGCAAAGAGTTTCTCAACCTTCCCTACCTGATAGCCCGTCTCCTCAATCGCCTCTTTACGGATGCAATCTTCGGGCGTGTCGTCGTCCAGCAGCCCGGCGCAGGCTTCAATCAGCTCACCGCTTTCGTTGCCGTTAACGTAAGTGGCGATGCGAAACTGCCGGGTCAGCACCACGCTGTTTTTTTCACGATTGTAGAGCAGGATGGTTGCGCCGTTACCGCGATCGTAGACTTCACGTTTGTGCCGCACCACCTCGCCATTGCTGCGCGTCAGCTCGTAGGTGTAATTGCGCAGCACAAACCAGTTTTCAGACAGGATCTTATTTTTAATGACGTTGATAGTGAATGCCATGAGCGCTCCGCTGCTTTGCTGAGAGAGGCTGAAATGATAGGCGGCAGCGGCGGGGAAAACTATCTGAATTACCTGCGCAGCGGCGGGTAAAAAAAACGGGAGCCAGGCTCCCGTTACGCTACAGAGAAAGGTTTAGCGTCCGCTTTCGTCCGCCAGCTGCGGTGACGCATCGCTGCTCTCATCCGCGTGCACCTCATGCTCTTTCATTGCCTCTGCCTGGACGCGCTTGCGTACGCCAAACCAGCCAAGCACCAGCAGTACGGCGATCAGAGGAATGGAAGCGATGGTATAGGTGCCGTTAGGGTAGTCGAACGCCATCAGCACCAGCACGCTGAGCAGGAACAGCAGCGTCAGCCAGGAGGTGAACGGCGCCCACGGCAGCTTAAAGCTGACATTCTCAGCCTTGCCCTCTTTGATCGCTTTGCGCAGACGCATCTGGCAGACCACGATAAAGCCCCAGGAAGAGATGATCCCCAGCGAGGCAACGTTCAGGACAATCTCAAACACCTGCGACGGCACGTAGTAGTTCAGCACCACGCCAACGATGTAAACCGCAACCGTGACCAGGATACCGGCATACGGCACCTGCTGCTTGCTCATCTTCGACATAAACTGCGGCGCTGAGCCGCCCATCGACATGGATCGCAGAATACGGCCGGTTGAATAGAGACCGGAGTTAAGGCTGGAGAGCGCCGCGCTCAGTACCACAATGTTCATAATACTGCCGACATAGGGAACGCCCAGCTTTGAGAAGAAAGTCACAAACGGACTCTGTCCCGCCTGGTAGGCGTTCCACGGCAGCAGCAGCACCAGCAGCACCACGGAACCCACATAGAACAGGCCAATACGCCAGATCACGCTGTTGATCGCTTTGGGCAGCATGGTTTTAGGATCTTTGCACTCGCCGGCCGCGGTTCCTACCAGCTCAATCGAGGCAAAGGCAAATACCACTCCCTGCACCAGCACCAGCGCGGCCATCAGGCCATGCGGGAAGAGACCGCCGTTATCGGTGATCAGATGGAAGCCGGTCGCGTTGCCGTCGAGCGGTTTGCCGGTACCGAGAAACACCACGCCAACAATCAGGAAGATCACAATTGCCAGCACTTTGACCAGCGCAAACCAGAACTCCATTTCGGCGAACCACTTAACGCCAATCATGTTCATGGTGCCGACAATGGCCAGCGCGCCGAGCGCAAATACCCACTGCGGTACGTCGCCAAACGCGCCCCAGTAATGCATATAAAGCGCCACGGCGGTGATATCGACAATCCCGGTCATCGCCCAGTTAACGAAATACATCCAGCCCGCTACATAAGACGCTTTTTCCCCGAGGAATTCACGCGCATAGGAGACAAAGCTGCCGCTTGAGGGGCGATGCAGTACCAGCTCGCCCAGCGCACGGAGAATAAAGAAAGAGAAGATGCCGCACACCAGATAGACCAGTGCCAGCGCCGGACCTGCCAGCTGCAGGCGTGCGCCTGCGCCGAGGAACAGACCAGTGCCGATAGCACCGCCAATGGCGATCATTTGTACCTGTCGGTTACCCATTGCTTTGTGGTAACCGGTATCGTGAGAGTTCAGCCAGCGCCTTCTCGCAGCACGCTGTTCGTCGGGCGTTTTTTTAGTATGTTTCATAGCTTTCCTGTTTGTCCTGACCATCAATCACCGGCTGACCAATCGTTTGCGCCTGCGGTGCGAAATGGAGTAAAAAACCGGTGCCGGAGCAGTGGAACGATGCGCGTGGCGACCCGGGAAATTACGGCGATGAATCCTACCCGTTCTGCATGAACGAAGCAAAATATACTGGCTGGACGCACGATCTGATTTGTAAGAATCGGTCGTGACGCACAAAAAAAACCGGTCAGCAGCGTGACCGGTCAGGATGGCGTCAGAAAAGCAGAAAATCGGGCCGGGAAATGCCCGGTTGCGCAGCTCCCGGGTAACGCATTAGCGATAGATTTCAGCGCTGCCGTTCCAGAAGCTGGAGTCGCCAGGATTCTGCGCGCCAATGACGCGAAAGTGTGTGGCGCCCATCTCTTCCGCTTTTTGCGACAGCTGGCGGGTGGCGTCATCCAGCGTGCCGCGCACGCCGCTGACCGATATGGTGCCTGCAGGCTGCATGTTTTGGGCATCCGCCTCGCTCAGCGGCGTAGCAGCCAGCGTGGAAAAACTTGCGGTGGCAAGCAGGGCCGCACCAAAGAGGGTAGTAGCTCGTTTCATAAGGATCTCCTGAGTGGCAGAAAATAGCGGGTGACAGGAGAAGTATTGGCAAGCCTGTGCAAACCAGGCCAGGCGGTCGGTAAATCTGTTTAATGTTTAGCCAGATTAATGTCTGTATTGCCGGGAAAGGTAAAGCAGTACGGCACCGGTTGAGCCGTCCGGCCACGCAACATTTACATTTCTTCCATAATTACTCCACGTTTCTCTGATTTACACCGCGTAAAGTAAAGCGGGCAGGCGCCTGCAGAGTGTGCCCGCCTCGCCTGCCAGCGCGCCAGCCGTGCGCTGCTCATATAATAATGACAAGCTGCCGCTGAGGAGTAACAGAGTTATGTCGGACTTTTTTATCGACCGCCCGGTATTTGCCTGGGTTCTGGCGATTTTACTCTGTCTGTGCGGCACGCTGGCTATCACCTCGCTTCCGGTTGAACAGTATCCGGATCTTGCTCCGCCCAATGTCCGCATCACGGCCAATTATCCCGGCGCCTCTGCCCAGACGCTGGAGAATACCGTTACGCAGGTTATCGAACAGAATATGACCGGCATCGATAACCTGATGTATATGTCCTCCAACAGCAGCAATACCGGCCAGGTGCAGATTACGCTGACCTTTCTCGCCGGTACCGATCCCGATGAGGCGCGTCAGCAGGTGCAGAACCAGCTGCAGAGCGCACTGCGCAAACTTCCGGCCGCCGTTCAGGCGCAGGGGGTTAACGTTAATAAAACCGGCGACAGCAACATTCTGATGATTGCGTTTGTCTCCACCGATGGCAGCATGGATAAGCAGGATATTGCTGATTACGTTGCCAGTAACATCCAGGATCCGCTCAGCCGCATCGATGGCGTCGGTCAGGTGGATGCCTATGGGTCACAGTACGCTATGCGCATCTGGCTCGATCCCGTCAAACTGACGCGCTATGCGCTCACGACCGCCGATATCATTCAGGCGATTGAGTCACAAAATACCCAGGTCGCCGTCGGCCAGGTCGGCGGATTGCCGTCGGTAGAGAAGCAGGCGCTGAATGCCACGGTCAACGCGCAGTCCATGCTGCAGACGCCGGAGCAGTTTCGCGCCATTACCTTAAAAAGCAGCGGCAGCGGTGCAGTTGTCACGCTCGGTGATGTTGCCAGTATCGCCATGGGCGCAGAGAAATATGACTACCTGAGTCGCTATAACGGTCAGTCCGCATCAGGCCTGGGGGTTAAGCTGGCTTCCGGCGCGAATGAGATGAATACTGACCGGCTGGTTCGCGCCCGCGTCGCGGAGCTGGCACACTATTTTCCCCCCGGCCTTGAAGCGAAAATCGCATTTGAAACCACGCCTTTTGTTAAGGCCTCCATAAAAGATGTCGTAAAAACGCTGCTGGAAGCGATCCTGCTGGTGTTTCTGGTGATGTATCTCTTTCTGCAGAATTTTCGCGCCACGCTGATCCCCACTATCGCGGTGCCGGTGGTGCTGCTGGGTACGTTTACCGTGCTCTATATCTGCGGCTTCAGTATTAATACCCTGACCATGTTTGCCGTCGTGCTGGCCATTGGCCTGCTGGTTGATGATGCGATCGTGGTCGTGGAAAACGTTGAGCGCATCATGAGCGAGGAAGGGTTATCGCCACGGGCCGCCACGCGCAAATCGATGGGGCAGATACAGGGCGCGCTGGTGGGCATTGCGCTGGTTCTCTCCGCGGTCTTTGTCCCGATGGCCTTTTTTGGTGGCACGGTGGGTGCCATTTATCGCCAGTTCTCCATTACGATTGTCTCCGCTATGGTGCTGTCAGTACTGGTGGCGATGATCCTGACGCCCGCCCTCTGCGCCACGCTGCTTAAGCCGCTGAAACAGGGTGAACATCACGGTCAGCGCGGATTTTTCGGCTGGTTTAACCGCGCGTTTAACGCCAGCACTCAGCGCTACGAACGGGGCGTTGCGCGACTGCTGCGCCAGAGTGGCCGCTGGATGCTGCTCTATGCCGCGCTGATCGGCCTGATGGCTTTTCTGTTTTTGCGTCTGCCGACCTCTTTTCTGCCGCTGGAAGATCGCGGCGTATTTATGACGCAGATTCAGCTGCCGCCGGGTTCAACGCTGCAGCAGACCTCCCGCGTGGTTGAGAAAGTTGAACGTTACTACCTTACGGCGGAAAAAGAGAACGTCACGTCCGTGTTTGCCACCATTGGATCCGGGCCTGGCGGCAACGGTCAGAACGTGGCGCGACTGTTTGTCCGCCTCACGCCCTGGGATCAACGTCCCGGTGACGACCGCACCTCTTTTGCCATTATTGAGCGCGCTACCCGCGCATTTGCCGCGATTGCTGAAGCACGCGTGGTCGCCAGCAGCCCCCCGGCCATCAGCGGCATGGGCAGCTCCTCGGGCTTTGATCTGCAGCTGCAGGATCACAGCGGTATCGGGCACACGCAGATGATGGCGATGCGCGATAAGCTGCTGGCGCTGGCGTCAGCCGATCCGGCGCTGTCGCGCGTGCGGCATAATGGCCTGGACGATACGCCGCAGCTGCAGATCGATATCGACCAGCGCAAAGCGCAGGCGCTCGGCGTCTCGCTGGACACCATCAACCAGACCCTCTCTACCGCCTGGGGATCGACCTATGTGAATGATTTTCTCGATCGCGGCCGGGTTAAAAAGGTCTATGTGCAGTCGGCACCGGAGTTTCGTATGCTGCCCGGCGATATCAATAAATGGTACGTGCGCAACAGCAGCGGCGGCATGGTGCCCTTCTCTGCGTTTGCCACCAGCCGCTGGGAAACCGGCTCACCGCGCCTGGAGCGCTATAACGGCTACGCCTCGCTGGAAATTGTTGGCGAAGCGGCCAGCGGCGTCAGCAGCGGAACCGCCATGGATGAGATGGAGAAGCTGGTGGCGCAGCTGCCGCTCGGGGTAAGCTTCCAGTGGACCGGCGCATCTTATCAGGAACGATTATCCGGCGCGCAGGCCCCGGCGCTCTATGCTATTTCGCTGCTGGTGGTGTTTTTGTGTCTCGCTGCGCTCTATGAAAGCTGGTCTATTCCCTTTTCGGTGATGCTGGTTGTGCCGCTGGGTGTTGTCGGTGCTCTGCTGGCAACATGGCTGCGCGGACTGGAAAACGATGTCTATTTTCAGGTCGGGCTGCTGACGGTGATCGGGCTTTCGGCGAAAAACGCGATTCTGATCGTGGAGTTTGCGAATGAGATCAACAGCAAAGGCCGTGAGTTAAAGGAGGCCACTCTGGAAGCCTCGCGTCAGCGCCTGCGTCCGATATTAATGACTTCACTTGCCTTTATGTTTGGCGTCCTGCCAATGGCGATCAGCAGCGGCGCGGGTTCAGGCAGTCAGCACGCGGTAGGGACCGGCGTTCTGGGCGGTATGCTGACAGCCACGCTGCTGGCTATTTTCTTTGTACCCCTGTTCTTTGTGCTGGTCCGGCGTCGCTTTCCGCTGCGTGAGAAACCGCACGATTAGCCGGCATGAAAAAAGCCGCCGGGAGAAGCTCCCGGCGGCTCTATTGATGTGTGTGGTCAGAATTACAGCAAGGGGGGAAACGCCCTGCTTTCCTCGTCACGCGTTACTTACGTAACATCGCTTCGATAAATTCTTTCCAGTTCCCCAGTTCATGTTCAACCATAACAACCTCTCTTATTGTGATGGCAATTGTACGCCGCTTTTTTCTGCAGGTGAATACGTTTCCACCTCTTATCACTATCGGCAGAAGCGGGGAAAAGCTGCAGTTTTTCTTTTTTGTGCCGTAACGCACATTTCTGCAAGCTTCTGTTCAGAATGAAAAATAATGTTTTTTTCATTCTGTAGCACAATTCCGTGATTAAGATAATCCTTACCGGCCTGATAATAAGACAGCGGGCAGTTTGCGCTCAGAATGAAAGCGCTTACTGGTCCTGATTAGCGTTTTCGATTAAAGGCCGCAGATGATGAAAAATGCAGGCAATATCCACTGACGCTCACCGCGCGCACCCCGCTGTGGTAAACTCGCGCGCAGATTTTTTTGCAGAACGGGAAACAGCTATGACAGCGCAGTGGGTGATGTACGGAATCAAAAATTGCGACACCGTAAAAAAAGCGCGCAATGCACTAACCGCGTCCGGCATCGACTACCGGTTTCACGATTATCGCGCGGATGGACTGGATGCCGCGCTGCTGCAGCACTTTATCGATCGGCTTGGCTATGAAGCCCTGCTGAATACGCGCGGTACCACCTGGCGCAGGCTGCCGGAAGCAGAACGTGCCGCGATTAAGGATGCCGCCAGCGCCAGCGCCGTGATGCTGGCACAGCCTGCCATCATTAAACGTCCGCTGCTTGCCGCCCCCGATGGCAGCCTGCTGCCGGGCTACAGCGCCGATCTTTACCACGCTTTTATTCAGGAGAAGTCATAACATGTTCTGTCCGGTTATTGAGCTGGCTCAGCAGCTCATCCGTCGCCCTTCGCTAAGTCCGGATGATGCGGGCTGTCAGGCCTTGCTGATCGCCCGCCTGGAGGCGATCGGTTTTCAGATTGAGCAGATGCATATTAATGACACGCTGAACGTCTGGGCCACGCGCGGTCACGGTGAAACCTTAGCGTTTGCCGGACACACTGATGTCGTACCGCCCGGTGATGCAAACCGCTGGATCAACCCGCCGTTTGAGCCCACTATCCGCGACGGCATGCTGTTTGGGCGCGGTGCCGCCGATATGAAGGGCTCGCTGGCAGCGATGGTGGTCGCCGCTGAACGTTTTGTCGCTGCGCATCCGCAGCACAAGGGCCGCCTGGCGTTTCTGATCACCTCCGATGAAGAGGCCAGCGCGGTCAACGGCACGGTCAAAGTGGTGGAGCGCCTGATGGCGCGTCATGAACGGCTGGATTACTGCCTGGTGGGTGAGCCCTCCAGTACAGAGATCGTCGGGGATGTGGTGAAAAACGGCCGGCGCGGTTCAATGACCGCAAACCTGACGCTGCACGGCGTGCAGGGACATGTCGCCTACCCGCACCTGGCGGATAATCCGGTACACCGTGCCATGCCGGCGCTGAATGAGCTGGTGGCCACCGAGTGGGATCAGGGCAACGCATTCTTTCCGCCAACCAGCATGCAGATTGCGAATGTGCAGGCGGGTACCGGCAGCAATAACGTTATTCCCGGCGAATTTTTTGTGCAGTTTAACTTTCGCTTCAGCACCGAGCTGACCGATCAGATGATTAAAGATCGCGTGACGGAACTGCTGGACCGCCATCAGCTGCGCTATACGCTGGAGTGGACCGTTTCCGGACAGCCTTTCCTGACGTCACGCGGCAGGCTGGTTGACGCCGTGGTAAACGCCGTAACGCACTATAATGAAATTAAGCCGCAGCTGTTGACCACGGGCGGCACTTCCGACGGACGCTTTATTGCCCGTATGGGAGCGCAGGTGGTGGAGCTTGGCCCGGTTAACGCCACAATTCATAAAATCAATGAGTGCGTCAAAGCGTCAGATCTGCAGCTGCTGAGCCGCATGTATCAGCGCATTATGGAGCAGCTGATTGCCTGACCGCATAAACAAGGAGACGGGGCATGGAGTGGTTAAAAGAGTACTGGTGGATCCTGGTGATTGTGCTGATGGTGGGCGTACTGATGAACGTCTATAAAGATCTCAAGCGCATCGATCATAAGAAATATATGGATAACCGGCCGGATTTACCTCCGCATCGTGATTTCAACGATAAGTGGGATGATGAAGATGACTGGCCAAAGAAAAAATAGGCCAGGGGCGCGTAAAAACATCAGGGGCGCATAAATGCGCCCCCTACAATAACCCGTAGGGGGCGGATTGGTTGCAGGGGCGGCATTCATGCCGCCCGCCCCTACAGAAACATCACAACATCGTCGTCGTTTGGTTTGGCGCCGCTCAATGCTTCATCAAAATAGCGGCGCGGTATGGTATAGCGCAGATGATGCAGCGCCCGCGCCATGCTGCGTTCATCTATCGCATGCGGCAGATCGTTCACCACATCCAGCGTCACATCGCCGCCCAGCTCGGTCAGACGCTGGTTCGCCGCTTCAGCATGCTGTAGCGGTACCTGTTCGTCATCGTCGCCGTGAATAAGATGAATGGTATTACGCCTGCTGGCGCGTTCCGGCAGCGTGGTATAGCGCCCGCTAAACGCCACCACCCGTCCCGCCAGCTCCGGCTGCGCTTTTACGCCCTCCAGAACCATGGTGCTGCCCTGCGAGAACCCGACCAGCGCCGTCGCTTCGGGCCGGACGCCAGCAGTACGCTGCCAGTGCCGGACAGACTCGATAAATAGCGGCATGACCGCATCGACACACTGCTGCGGCGAGCGATCCTGAGCGGGATAGTCCATAAACCACTGGCGGCCCTGCGGCACACTACCGGTATAAGGGGCACCTACTGACACCACCTGCGCGTCCGGAAACGCCTCAGCAAACCAGGTGCCAATTTGTGCCATCGCATCAGGGTTATCATCAGCGCCGTGGTAAAGCAAAAAAAGCTGAGCAGCCTGCACCGGCTGCTGAACAACAACATATCGTAAAGCCATACTGACCTCCTGTATTCACTATACGCCGCAGCCAGCAGAGTGATACCGGGAAAATTTGAACAAGAGCGCTGATTTATTGCAACAACGTCAGCCGCTGTTGCCAGGCCTGCGCTGACTGCGGATCGAGCCGTTCAAGCGCCTCAGCCGTCTCCTGACGCAGCCGCTGTACCACCGCCTTACGGCCGCTGAGGCCGGCGCTGCTGCCCGCCTCGCTCAGCGTCTGTTTCTGAAGCAGTATGGCCTGCATTAACGGCTGTGGTTGTATGCGCACCAGCCGCTGCAGCACCGCATAGCTCGCCTCGAACGGACGCTGTGCCCAGGCAAAACCTGCCAGCAGCACCACATCCTCTTCATTAATATCCTGCGACAGCCCCGCTTCCTCTGGCAGCGGTAAATCGATGAGATCGTTCAGCCAGACGGCATCGCGCGCCAGACGCTGCGCCGCCTGCGTCTGCAGCAGTTTCCCGGCCGGCGTCAGTGCGCAGATGGCCATTGCGGCGTAGCAGCCGCTGCTCGCTTCACGCTGCGATCCGACCCGCACCAGCGTAAAGCCGCAGGCGTGCCAGAAGCGCCACAGCGCCGCCGTGTAACCAAAGCTCACCGAGAGAAAATCACAGCCGGCGGCCTGCTGACGCGCCTGTGAAACCAGCGCCCGGCCAATGCCCTGCTGACGGCGGGCGGCCGTCACCGCAATGCGGCTGATACGCAGAGAGCGCAGCGTAGCCGCCGCGCTGAAACCGGCGTGTGCCGCCAGTGACTGCGCGACCAGATTACCGCGCGGGCGACGCGTGCCGGCCCAGACAGCCTGCGCCAGTTCTGCATCCAGTCCGCCCTCTTCAACCAGCCACAGGGCACCGGCCACGCTCTCTGCTGCGCCAGCCAGCCAGAGCTGCATCCCCGGCGCGTCCAGCAGGCGGCGCAGGTCGAGGGGCGAAGTGCGATAGTGCGCGCTCGCCAGCAGACGATAGCCCGCCTCCAGCGCAGCGGGGTGCGCATCCGGCGTCGCTCGGTATAACGTGATTTCAGATGCGGGTGCGGCGCGATCCGCTTCTTCAAACAGCAGCGCGCGGTTGAGCCACTGCTCCAGCGGATCCTGTGCGCACCAGCGCAGGGGCTCATCCAGCGTGAAATAGCGGACGTCAGGCAGGGTGGCGCAGAAGCGCAGCAGAAAGCCGCGTCCGGTGCCCTCGTACCCCTGCACCGTTGTGGTCAGCAGCACACGCGGAAAGCGTGCAACCAGCTGCTGCAGCAGCGGCGCCGGGATCGCGGCTGCCTCATCAACGATCAGCCATGCAGGCAGCGGATCGATCGGCTGCTGCAGGATCGCATCAGGGGCCATAAAGGAAAACTGCTCACCGGCAAACTGCGCCAGCACCTCTGTTGACACCTTCGCCGGAGCGGTGACCAGCGCGTGCGTTGTATTACGTGCCAGCATGCCGGCCAGCGCCGACTTGCCGCGCCCGCGCGGTGCGGTAACCACCGCCACCCCGGAAGCGATCGCCTGCAGCTGAGCAAGAATAGCCGCCTGCTGCTGTGGCGCCTGGCATTGCCAGCGCGGCCAGACACCTGCGGCCGGCTGACGTACCGGCAGATGCTGGCGCTGCAGCAGCACCTCGTCATCTTTCAGCATCAGCTGCTGCAGGCGGCGTATAAAACGGGGCGTGGCGATGGGCTCTGCGACATCGGCCCAGCGCAGGCTGTCCGCATCGGCAGCTGTCGCCCAGCTCTCCCACGGGGGCGTCAGCAGCAGCAGCCAGCTGCCGGCGCGCAGCGTACCGGCCAGCGCGGCAAAAGCCTCAGCGTGAAAGCCGTGCCGCGCATCGAACAGCGCATGGGTAAATTCACGTCCCAGCAGCGTTCGCAGCGCTGTCGGGGCAACGTGCGGCGTCAGGTCGCAGGCGCTGCTGAGCGTGATCCAGTCACCCGGCAGCGCCTGCTGCCATAGACCGGCCTGCTCGCGCGCCCACTCTGCATCACCTGCTATAACCGCTAAGCGGCGGATGCCTGCCTGCTGCATCGCCGCCGTGATAACCGCACAGGACATCAGTTAGTGGCGAAGGTGTTGCACTGGCCCGGATCGCCGCCGTCATAACCACGTTTAAACCAGGTATAGCGCTGTTCAGATGTGCCGTGCGTAAAGCTGTCCGGCACTACGCGCCCCTGGCTCTGCTGCTGCAGGCGGTCGTCACCAATCGCTTCGGCCGCGTTAAGCGCTTCCTGCAGATCGCCCACTTCCAGAATGTTCTGCTGCTGCATATAGTGGCCCCAGACGCCGGCAAAGCAGTCCGCCTGCAGCTCCATTTTCACCGACAGCTGATTCACCTGTTTCTCACTGGCACCCTGCTGCATTTCACGTACTTTCGGCTCAATACCCAGCAGCTTCTGCACGTGGTGACCCACCTCATGCGCAATGACGTAGCCCTGCGCAAAGTCGCCGCCTGCGCCGAGTTTGGTTTTCATCTCATCGTAGAAAGAGAGGTCGATATAGACGCTCTGGTCAGCCGGACAGTAAAACGGCCCCATCGCCGCCTGACCGGTTCCGCAGTGGGTGCGCGTCACGCCGCGATACATCACCAGTTTTGGTGGCACATACTGTTTGTTCATCTGCTTAAACAGCTTGTCCCAGGTATCTTCGGTTGTCGCGAGGATCACCGAGGTAAATTTCGCCGCCTCGTTATCCTGTGCGGAGTCCACCTGGCGCTGCTGCACCGGTGCGCTGCCACCGCCGCCCAGCAGTCCGGTAAGGTCATAGCCGTAATATCCGGCCACCGCCACAACGACCAGCAGGATAATGCCGCCTTTCCCGCGCGGCAGCCGGATCTGTCGCCCGCCACTGCCAAAACCTGATGATTCGCCGCGACGATCTTCCACATTGTCGCTTTCACGACGCCCTTGCCAGCGCATGGCCTGCTCCTGTTTATTTATCTTCAGATAGGCATGATTTTAGATGGCGCCAGGCATAATCACCAGCGTTGCAGGCAGGCAGATGACGGATATAAAAAAGGGCCGTCTGCAGAGACGACCCGATAGCACCTGCCGCGTAATGCGGTTTAGTCGAGTTTGACCCCGAGGCGGTGTGCTACAGCTTCATACGCTTCCACGACGCCGCCGAGGCTCTGACGGAAACGGTCTTTATCCATTTTGTCCATGGTCTCTTTGTCCCACAAACGCGCGCCATCGGGTGAGAACTCGTCGCCCAGCGTGACTTCGCCGTTAAACAGACCAAACTCCAGCTTGAAATCGACCAGGATAAGACCGGCATCATCAAACAGTTTGCTCAGCACCTCGTTGGCTTTATACGTCAGCTCCTGCATACGCGCCAGGTTCGCTTTACTGACCCAGCCAAAGGTTTCGCAGTAAGACTCGTTGACCATGGGATCATGTTTGGCGTCATCTTTCAGGAAGAGATCAAACAGCGGCGGACTGAGCAGCATGCCCTCTTCCACCCCAAGGCGTTTGACCAGCGATCCGGCCGCGCGGTTGCGGATCACGCACTCTACCGGCACCATCTCCAGCTTTTTCACCAGCGCTTCGTTATCAGACAGCAGCGCTTCCATCTGAGTAGGAATGCCCGCTTCCTGCAGTCTGGTCATAATAAAGTGGTTAAACTTGTTGTTCACCATGCCTTTACGATCAAACTGTTCGATTCGTGCCCCGTCTCCTGCTGATGTATCGTTGCGGAACTCAAGTACCAGCAAATCCGGATTGTCGGTACTGTATACGGTTTTCGCTTTACCGCGATACAACTCAGCTCGCTTTTGCATCTTGTTAACTCCAGACATGAAATAACCCGTGTTCAGCGGTGTTCCACCGCGCGACGACTGCGTGACGCAATCGTTTACCTCGCCGGGCGCCATTATGCCAAAATCAAAACAAAAAGGCCGGAGAATCTCCGGCCTTTACACAATTATTTATTCAGTGCGCCCTGCATGACGGCCACCAGCGCATCGTTCTGCGCCTGGGTCAGCACGTGACCCTTAGGATCGATAAACTGCAGACTACTGCGGTTATCAAGGTCGCCTACCTGCAGCTTATAGTCACCGTTCGGCAACTCCGGATCTTTGGCGCCAATCGCGTCAAACGCGCTGCTGCCCGGCTGCTTATAGGTCACTTTCAGACTGCCCTGCGAACGGTTGTCATCCGTCACTTCCATGCCAGCACGCTGCAGCGCCGCCGGCAGTCGCTGCCAGGTGACGTTAAACGGCGAGCGCAGGATCAGCAGCGGCAGGCCGGTTTCATCTGCACCGCTCTGGACGTCGATCTGTCCGGTCGCACGTCCGGCGGCAGCATCCTGACTGGCAGTATCGATCTTATCCAGACCGGTACTGAGATCGTTGAGCATCTGGCCGGTATAGCGCTGAACCTGTGCCGGTGACGTTACCGTCTCACCCTGCTGCTGCAGCTCAAGCAGACGCACCGTCAGGACCTGCTGATACCCCTGATTCTGCACGCTGATCTGATAGCGGCCGCGATACTGATTATCTTCATCTGCGCGGTTCCACTGCACCCAGTCGGTGGTGAGCTGCTGCCCGGCATCGTTACGCTGGGCAATCGGGAACTTGTAGGATTGCACCACGTTGACCACCTGTGACCAGATAGAACCGCGACTGCTTTCCAGCGCCAGTACGCCGGTATTACCGGTGAACTGCGCGCGCGTACCGTTCATCAGCGCCAGCGGCTGCGCCGGCGGACGAATATCGAGTGCTTTACCCAGCGCGCCATTAGCTACGCGATGCGGAACCTCATAGTCGCCGTTCTGTATCGGCAGTATTGCCCCTGCCGGCGCGTTCAGATCGCGCAGTTCAGGCGTCTGAAGATAGGACTCATCGCCGCTTACCTGGCGCTTGTAACGCTGATCGCTGGAACAGGCTGTCAGCAGCATCAGAGTGGAGAGACCTGCTACCGTTACCAGCGTCGAGCGCTTAACTGAAAAACTCATTGATTCTCCCTAAATTAACGCAGACCCGCTTTGATAAGTGCCTGCGCCGTTTTTTCCTGGCCCGCGCTGGTCAGCGGCGTCATTGGCAGGCGCAGCGTGTCATCCGCGATCAATCCCAGCTGTTTTGCGGCCCATTTTACCGGAATAGGATTGGGCTCACAGAAAAGCGTCTGGTGCAGATGCATCAGACGCTGATTCAGGTTACGCGCTTCGGCAAATTTGCCTTCCTGCGCCAGCGCACAGAGTTCAGCCATTTCACGCGCCGCAATGTTAGCGGTGACAGAAATGACGCCTTTGCCGCCCAGCTGCATGGAATCCAGCGCAGTGGCATCATCGCCGCTGACAATAATGAACTCGTCACCAACCAGCTGTTGGATCTGTGAAACCCGCGATAAGTTCCCGGTCGCTTCTTTAATACCGATAATATTTTTAATTTCAGCCAGGCGCGCCACGGTCTCCGGCAGCATATCGCAGCCGGTACGCGACGGAACGTTATAGAGCATCTGCGGCAGATCGGTGCTTTCCGCAATCGCTTTGAAGTGCTGGTAAAGCCCTTCCTGAGTCGGACGATTGTAATAAGGCGTCACGGTCAGGCAGCCGACCACGCCGGTGCCGGTAAAGCGTTTTGTCAGAGAGATCCCTTCGGCAGTGGCGTTAGCGCCCGTTCCGGCGATAACCGGAATACGGCCATCGGCCAGCTCCAGGGTTTGCATCACCACGTCACCATGCTCTTCATGGCTGAGCGTTGCAGATTCGCCGGTGGTGCCAACAGAAACGATCGCTGCGGTTCCGCTGGCGACATGATAATCAATCAGTTTTTTCAGACTCGGGCGGCAAACCTGGCCCTGGTCATTCATAGGCGTAATGAGTGCAACAATACTTCCGGTGAACATGGGCTATCCCCTCGACAAACAAGTGCCTCATGTTACGTTTTACCTTCAAAGAAAAGCAAGCGAGCCAGCCCATTCCCGCGCTTGTCAGCAGTTTTTTTTATGTTTACCTTATAGTTATTAGCGAACGTACAGGAAAACTCATTTTGTCGCAGCCACAGCCGCATCATCTGGTCATCACTGCTCTTGGCGTCGATCGTCCGGGTATCGTTAACGCCATTACCTGCCACGTCAGCAGTTGCGGCTGCAATATAGAAGATAGCCGTCTGGCGATGCTCGGCGATGAGTTCACCTTTATTATGCTGCTTTCCGGCAGCTGGAACGCCATTACGCTGATTGAATCCACGCTGCCGATGAAAGGCGCTGAGCTGGAGCTGCTGATCGTAATGAAGCGCACGAACGCGCGCGCGACGCCACCGATGCCGGTGACGGTCCGGATTCAGGTAGAAGTGCCGGATTCGCCACGCATTATTGAGCGCTTTACCGATCTGCTTGATAAACATCAGCTGAACATCGCTGAGCTGGTGTCGCGTATTAACCCGGCTCAGGACAATGAACAGCCGGTACTCTATATTCAGATGACAGCACACAGTCCGGCGAACCGGGTAAGCGCACCGATAGAGCAGGCGTTTAATCAGCTGTGTGAAGAACTGCATGCACAAGGCTCAATTCGCCTCTATAGTGTCACCGACGACAGCAGCAATGTCCTGTAATCAGGCTCCGGGTTATTTCGCCACACACTCTGTTGCAGCAGCATAACGTGTTGTGAAATAACCCTGAGGTAAACGTCCGGCCAGCCAGCAGGCACTGCCGGGTGTCATACCCGCAGCATGAACAAAAAACGGAGAGTTGTGATGAATCCACTGAAAGCCGGTGATACCGCACCGAAATTTAGCTTGCCCGATCAGGATGGCGAACAAGTAAATTTGGCCGACTTCCAGGGACAGCGTGTTCTGGTCTATTTCTACCCGAAAGCGATGACGCCAGGCTGTACTACTCAGGCCTGCGGCCTGCGTGACAACATGGACGAGCTGAAAAAAGCGGGCGTAGAGGTACTGGGTATCAGCACCGACAAGCCGGAAAAACTGTCCCGTTTTGTTGAGAAAGAGCTGCTGAATTTCACGCTGCTTTCTGATGAAGATCACCAGGTGTGCGAGCAGTTTGGCGTCTGGGGTGAGAAGTCATTTATGGGCAAAAGCTACGACGGCATCCACCGCATCAGTTTCCTGATTGGTCAGGATGGTAAAGTGGAAAAGGTGTTCGACAGCTTTAAAACCGCAGACCATCACGATATCGTGCTTGATTACGTGAAGTCTGCCTGATCAAAAGCGGTGCGCCTTTGCTGCGCACCGCTTCCCGCTATTTCTTACTCTGCGATCTGCCGTTCCGGCGTGGTTTCCGGCCAGGCGCGTACAACCGCTTTTACCAGCGTGGCCAGCGGAATAGCAAAAAATACGCCCCAGAAGCCCCACAGTCCGCCAAAAATGACCACGGAGAGAATAATCACCAGCGGATGCAGATTTACCGCTTCTGAAAACAGCACCGGCACCAGTACGTTGCCATCCAGCGCCTGGATCACCAGATACACCACCATCAGCGTCCAGAAATCGCTGCTAAGCCCCCACTGAAACAGCCCGACGCCAATGACCGGCAGCGTAACGGCCAGCGCGCCCACGTAAGGGATCAGCACCGAAACGCCCACCAGCACCGCCAGCAGCAGCGCGTAATTGAGCCCCAGCACTAAAAAGGCGATCCAGCTGACTACGCCTGTCACCGCCATCTCCAGCACTTTGCCGCGAATATAGTTGGTGATTTGCTGATTCATCTCTTTCCATACCGTGCCCGCCAGCCCGCGATTACGCGGCAGCACGCGCCGCACCGCATTCAGCATCTGCTCTTTATCTTTCAGCAGGAAAAACACCATCAGCGGGACCAGCACCAGATAGATCATCAGCGTCATCAGACCGACCAGCGAGGCCAGCGAATAGCGCACCAGGGATTCACCCAGGCCGGTCAGGCGGCTGCGCAGATTCTCTACGATGATATCGATAATGCCTGCATCTACCAGTGCCGGAAAACGCTGTGGCAGCGCAGCCGCTGAGACATAGAGTTTATTGAGCATGTTGGGCAGATCGCGCGTCAGGTTAATGCCCTGCTGCCAGGCAACCGGCGCCACTATCAGTACCATAACCAGCAGAATGCCGGCGAAGAGTATTAACACGATGCTGGTTGCCCAGCTGCGGCTGCAGCCGATACGCTGCAGCCGCACTACGGGCCACTCCAGCAGATAAGCCAGCACCAGCGCCACCAGCAGCGGCGCCAGCAGCCCGCTAAAGAAAAACAGAATGCAGAACGCCGCCAGCAGGATCGCCAGCAGGCCAATCGCCTGCGGATCGCTGAAGCGACGCTTGTACCAATGAAACAACAGAGACAACATCAACCTTATCCTTTTACTGCCCCGGCACGGCACGCTGCCGCCCGCTTATCGATCCGCATATCAGCGTATAATGCTGCTGACCAGTGCGTTATGGCCGGCAATCATCACACAGTTTCGTCCGGCGTGCTTGGCCTGATAGAGCGCCGCATCCGCCTGCCGGAGACTCTCCTCCTGCGTGCCCTGCTGCGGCTGCCAGCAGGCGATGCCCACCGAGAGCGTGATATGGCCGGGCGGATCGATCCAGCTCTCCGCAATGCTGACGCGCACCCGCTCGGCGATAACCCGCGCCTCTTCGACCGTGGTAGCCGGCAGCAGCATCAGAAACTCTTCGCCGCCGTTACGGCAGACCACATCCGTCTGACGGGCGTTACTGCGCAGCGTCTGCGCCACCTGCTTAATGACGTTATCACCCGCGCCGTGGCCAAAATTATCATTTACCCGCTTAAAGTGGTCGATATCCAGCGCCAGCACGGCAAATGGCTGCTGCATCGCCTCAAAATAGTCGAGCACGGCGTGCAATCCTCGCCGGTTGAGCAGCTGCGTCAGAGGATCGCTTTGTACTTCTGAGTTAAGCCGGCCGATTTTATCCTGTACCAGTCCGATACCGGTCAGCAGCGCCCGCTTTACCTGCGCCGCCTCAAAGTACCACGCACGGATGCCGCCGATCTCTGCCGACACCCCCTGCGTATCCATCTGGCTGGCTTTCCGCGACAGCTGCCAGAGCGGCAGCGCGATCAGCCGCGCCAGCACGATCGCTACCAGCAGCGTCAGCAGCGCAAACGGCACCGAGTTTTTCAGCACGTTCAGCAGCAGACCGGAAAGCGGCGCCAGCGTGAGTGCCGCAGGCTTAAGCGCCACGACCATCCAGCCGGTACCGGGCACCACAGCGTAGCCAATCAGCTTATTGCTGCTGTTCTCTGTGATCTGCGCGGTACCGCTGCTGCGCTCCGCCCGCTCGCGTTCGCTGATAATCGCCGGCACGCTTTTACCCACCAGCTGGCTGTTCTGGTGATAAAGCACCTGATTATTGCGGTCCAGAACAAAGACCTGCGTCCCGTCGCGATAATATTGCTCGCCCAGCAGCGCATTCAGGATGCTTTTTTTCTTCAGATAGAGCGTGCCGCCCACGTACCCCAGATAGCGCCCTTCGCTGTTCCAGATCGGCCATGAAACAAACACGATCAGGTTGTTTGCGGCCGAAATCACTGCCCGGCTGACCAGCGGCTGCCGCTGCGACAGCGCTTCCCGTGACGCCTGACTGGTGAGCTGCATGCCTTTCAGCGTCAGGGATTCCGGTGAAATCGCTTTAACGATGCCATTACTGTCCACCACCGCAACGGAGTTAAAACTGCTGGTCTGCTCGCGCAGGCGATTCACTTCCTGCTGCGCAAGTGCTTCATCATCAAACGCCTGACCCAGCAGATTAGCGCTGAAGTGCAGCTGCGACTGTGCCTGCTGAAAGAAAAGTTCCGTGGTGGTCGCCAGCTTGGTCGCATAGGCGCGATTGGCTTCCAGCGTGGTTTCAATCAGCACCATACGCTGCACGCGCCAGGTCGCATAAAGCGTGTTCGCCAGCGTAATGACAATACTGATTATTGCCAGCAGCGCGATCAGCGTTCGCAGGTCAGTTTTGGGCCGGATTCGCATCAGCATAACGCTGCCGCGCGGATAGGTTGCTTCATAGATTTCGTGCCTGACGCTGTGGTGATTAAGGGGGTCACTTGTTGTTATAAAAGAGAAGCAAGTGTACACCGCTCAGGTCGTTTCAGCACGGATCATCCTGCTGCTCTGGCAACAGAGCTCTGTTTTACGCTGGATCGGTTTACGGAGGGAGGCAGAGAAGTGACAGCGGCCTGCACCGCTGTCAGCGCATGTTACAGCATCAAAAAGGCGTATCCTTCATTCTGCAGCGTAGCAACCGTCGTGCCGCTGGAGAGCGTATGGGTCACGCGGGTATCGATCCAGTCACGCTGCAGCTGGTGAAACGCCACGGACTGGTCGCAGATAGTGACTTTAACGCCCGCTTTTTTCAGCTCATCGATCAGTTTCAGGTTCGGGTTATCAAAACCGTACGCCTTATGAAACTGCTCGTTGTTCAGCGCAGCCGGTACGGCATCGCTGTTGATAGAGACCACAAAGTTTAGCTGATTAAGCGGCACGCCCGCAGCATAATAGAGGTTGGTCACGCGTGCCACGCGCTCCAGGCCCAGGTTAGCCTGGTGAATATCGCCTTCGCTGCGGTTGATCTGAAACACAATTTTATTGCTCAGCCCCGGCGTCGTTGCCGGGTTGTAGTCAGGCGTATTCACGAAGTGAATTTTGCCATAGCCGGCGATTGCCGGCGTGCTCCAGAAGTCAGCAGGCTCCGCTTTTTTATCGGCGAATTTACCGCTGACCTTATCCACCAGCTCAGGAAGCTGTAACACATTGCCGCCGACAAATCCTGCCAGCGCGGCGATAACAATATAAGACGCTACACGCATTCTGTTTCTCCTTAACCGAAACGATTACATCTGCAAAAGGGCATAGCCCTGATTTTCCAGCGTGGAGACCGTAGTCGGGCTGGAGAGCGCATGGATCACGGAACGATCGATCCAGGCGTTGGGATAGTGGTGAAAGGCAACAGACTGATCGCATACGGACACTTTTACGCCCAGCTTATTCAGCGCATTGATCAGCGGCAGATTAGGGTTATCGACGCCATAAAACTGTCTGAAGTGGCTGTCATCCAGCGTGGCAGGCGTCGCATCACCGGTCATGGAGACAACAAATTCCAGCTGATCAACAGGAACGCCGGAGGCAACGTAGAGGTTAACCACGCGCGCAACCCGCTCCAGCCCGAGGTTAGGACGTTTGATGTCACCCTCATTTTTGGTGAGCTGGAAAACCACCTTATTGCTCAGGCCGGCCGCCGGCTTAAATGCGGCATCCGCTTCATAATGAATTTTGCCATAGCCTTCAATGGCGGGCGTGCTCCAAAATCCTTCGGGATCGGCAGGCTCAGCGGTAAAATGTTTCGCTACACGCTGATAGAGGTCGTCTCCTTTAATTATTCCTGCTCCGACCACGCCTCCCAGAACAGCAATCAGGGCATAGCTTACTGCTGAACGCATACATACTCTCCGGCATACACGGCACGTGTATTAACAGTTCATAGGGGGAAAAAAAGTGCCTTATCTATACCACAGCGCATGCGGAACGGCGTGACTGACCGGCGCGGTGTCATTACGCTTTAGTTGCGCGCAACATAATTAGCAGTGCTGATTAAACAGGGAATTCGATGGTCATCGCGGCAGCGCTGCAGAATAAGATGGCCGGGAAATCGGTTTATTTATGCTTACTGCACGGGTTGACGAACGGATCAATCCTGACCATTAATTTCTGTTAAGGTCCGTTTTTATCCCGCGCTGATGATAAAAAAAGCTGATGGAACAGAGTGATAGTTAAGGCCGGGCCAGCCCTGTTTTTCAGAGAATACCTGGAAAAATCCATGCCAGATTCAATATTTTTGAGCAACTTTACGTAACTTTGAATTCATCGCAGCATAACCTTATATCTGTCGCTGCATTACTGTTCAGTTTTTTGCGGCAAATCAGCGACTCATCGCTCTCCACGCTCTGTTTTGCGCTTCTGCGACCGCTCTCTTTGCAACCCGGCGGCCTGCGGTTAAGATAGCGACAGAGCAGAAAACCCGATTCACATCGAACATTTACCCTCTCTTCTGTCCGGCGACAGATGAGCATCATCAGGATCGAGGCATGTTAAACCGACTGCGTATCTCCGTACTGGCCACCCTCATTCCTGCGCTGCTGCTGACGCCCGCCTTCAGCGCACGCGCCGACCTCAGTGATAATCTGCCCGACATCGGCACGACGGCGGGTTCCACGCTATCGATTAATCAGGAACTGCAGATGGGCGATTTTTACGTGCGCCAGCTGCGGGCCAGCGCGCCACTGATTCAGGATCCGCTGCTGAACCAGTACATTAATGAGCTGGGGCAGCGTCTGGTCGCGCACGCCGGTTCAGTGCGCACGCCGTTTCACTTTTTCCTGATCCAGAATGACGAGCTCAACGCCTTTGCCTTTTTTGGCGGCAACGTGGTGCTGCACGCCTCACTGTTCCGCTATACCGATAATGAGAGCCAGCTCGCCTCGGTGATGGCGCATGAGATTTCACACGTGACGCAGCGCCATCTGGCGCGCGCCATGGAGGAGCAGAAACGCAGCGCGCCGCTGACCTGGGTTGGCGCGCTGGGTTCTATTCTGCTGGCGATGGCAAATCCGCAGGCGGGAATGGCGGCGCTGACCGGTACGCTGGCAGGCACCCAGCAGGGCATCATCAGCTTCACGCAGGGCAATGAGCAGGAGGCGGATCGCATCGGTATTCAGGTGCTGCAGCGTGCCGGTTTTGATCCGCAGGCGATGCCCGCTTTCCTGGAAAAGCTTGCCGACCAGACGCGCTTCTCCTCCCGCCCGCCGGAAATTCTGCTGACGCACCCGCTGCCTGACAGCCGTCTCTCTGACGCGCGCAACCGCGCAAACCAGATGCGTCCGGTGGTGGTACAGTCGTCGCAGGATTTCTATATGGCGAAGGTGCGTGTGCTTGGCATGTATCCTACCGGCCGCAATCAGCTCACCGACGATCTGCTGAATGAGTATGCGAAAGGCAATCTGCGTGAACAGCAGGCCGCGCAGTATGGCAAAGCGGTGCAGTTTCTGCAGGCCAAAGATTTTGCGAATGCTAAACGTACGCTGGCGCCGCTGCTGGCGAAACAGCCGGACAACGTCTGGTTTCTTGATTTGATGACCGATATCGATTTGGGGCTCAACCAGCCGCAGCAGGCGATCGCCATGCTGAGCAGCGCCCGCGGCGGCGGCACTAATCCGGTGCTGCAGCTCAACCTGGCTAACGCTTATGTGGAAGCGAAACAGCCCGCCAGCGCCAGCCGCATTCTTAACCGCTATACCTTTGCCCATCCGGACGATCTTAACGCCTGGGATCTGCTGGCGCAGGCGTCGGCGGCGCAGGGATTACGCGATGAAGAGCTGTCAGCGCGGGCGGAGAGCCTGGCGCTCAGCGGCCAGCTCGATCAGGCCATTACCGCGCTGGGCAGCGCCAGCGCACAGGTGCCGCTTGGCAGCCTGAAGCAGGCGCGTTATGACGCCCGTATCGATCAACTGCGTGAGCTGCAGCGGCGTTTCCGGCAGTATCAGAAAGGATAACGTCAGAGTCCGAGCGTCTCTTTAACAAACGGGATCGTCAGTTTGCGCTGGGCACTGATAGAGGCGCGATCGAGACGATCCAGCGTTTCAAACAGCGTGCGCATTTCACGATCGAGACGCTTCAGCAGAAAACGCCCGACATCTTCCGGCAGTTCAAAACCGCGCAGCCCGGCACGCAGCTGTAGCGCCTGTAATTTATCCTCATCTGAGAGCGGCTGCAGACGATAGATTTGTCCCCAGTCGAGACGGGAGGCCAGATCGGGCAGGCCAAGACTGAGCTGGCGCGGCGGCCGATCGCCGGTGATCAGCAGGCGGGTTTTACCGGTTTCCAGAATGCGGTTATAAAGGTCAAATATCGCCATTTCCCACTCCGCTTCCCCGGCAATACACTCAATATTGTCGATGCAGACCAGCGCCAGATTCTCCATGCCTTCCAGCACCTCCGGCACAAACCAGGTCCGCTTATCCAGCGGCACATAGCCTACCGCTTCATCGCGGGCAGACATTTCGGCGCACGCCGCGTGCAGCAGGTGACTGCGTCCACCACCTTCGCGCGACCAGAAGTAGAGATAGCTGCCGTGTTGCTGCGCCAGTGCGCCGCGCAGTGCGGCAAGCAGCGACGGATTGTCCCCTGGCCAGAAGCTGGCAAAGGTTTCATCATCAGGTAAGTAGAGTGGCAGTGAGAGCTGTGCCGGCGTGTTCAGAAGTACCTCAGCAAGTGAGCGGGCAGAAAACGGCGCAAGTTTATCACGATCCTCTGCAGAGATGAACCAGGCGTCCCTGCCCGGCGGCCGCGCTTAGCGATCCTGCTGCTCCTGCGCCTCCAGCACCACCTCTTCCGGACGTAAGATATTGATAACGCGGAAAATCAGCGCCAGCGCAACGCCGACCAGCGTGGCCAGCGCCATGCCTTTCAGCTCTGCCGCACCGATATGGACTTTGGCACCGCTCACGCCGATGATCAGGATCACCGAGGTCAGGATCAGGTTCTGCGCTTTGTTGTAGTCCACTTTTGATTCAATCAGCACGCGAATACCGGAGGCGCCGATCACGCCATACAGCAGCAGCGATACGCCGCCCATCACCGGCACCGGGATCGCCTGAATCGCTGCCGCCAGCTTGCCCACGCAGGAGAGCAGAATGGCAAAAATCGCCGCCCCGCCAATAACCCAGGTGCTGTAAACGCGGGTGATCGCCATGACGCCGATATTTTCGCCATAGGTGGTATTGGGCGTTGATCCAAAAAAGCCGGAGAACATGGTCGAGAGGCCGTTGGCGAACATAGAGCGGTGCAGCCCCGGATCGCGGATCAGATCTTTTTTCACAATATTTGCCGTCACGACCAGATGCCCGACGTGTTCGGCAATCACCACCAGCGCGGCAGGCAGAATGGTCAGCATAGCCGCCCACTCAAAGCGCGGCGTGTAGAAGGTTGGCAGCGCAAACCAGGGCGCGTTTTCCACGCTGCGCCAGTCAACAATGCCCAGCATTGAGGAGAGCGCATAGCCCACCAGCACACCAATCAGAATCGGGATGATGGCAAGAAAACCGCGAAACAGCACGGAGCCAAACACCGTAACCGCCAGCGTCACCATGGAGATCAGTACGGTGGTGCTGTCCGGTGCCGTACCTTCCGCCGGTAGCAGGCCCGCCATATTGGCCGCCACGCCTGCCAGCTCCAGCCCGATCACGGCGACAATAGCGCCCATCGCGGCGGGTGGAAACATCACGTCCAGCCAGCCGGTGCCCGCTTTTTTCACAATCAGCGCCACAATGCAGAACAGCAGACCGCAGAGGATAAAGCCGCCCAGCGCCACTTCGTAACCCAGCGGCAGCAGCAGCAGTACCGGTGAAATAAAGGCGAAGCTGGAGCCGAGATAGGCAGGAATTTTACCTTTGCAGATAAACAGATAGAGCAGCGTACCAGCGCCGTTGAACAGCAGCACGGTCGCCGGGTTAATATGAAACAGGATCGGCACCAGCACCGTGGCACCAAACATCGCAAACAGATGCTGCAGGCTGAGTGGAATGGTTTGCAGCAGCGGCGGGCGTTCGCTCACCCCAATGGCACGTCTCGTCATCGTATCCCCTTCCCTTCCTGTATGACAGGCGGTTAATTACTGTTTTTTTGTTAAAAAAAAGCCGACTCTCTGGTCGGCTGCTCAAATACTATGTCTTAAAAATGCTAATGCATATTCTGCCTGCAGCTGCAGGCCGGGCGTTGCCGGCGGCATTGGGCTCACGGTCAGCGCGGAGCGTACCGGCGCAGGCAGCGGTTTCGGGCACTGCCCGAAGGCAACGCGACCAGCAACATAGCCCGGAGTAAACATTATTTCGTTCCGAAGATCTTATCGCCGGCATCGCCGAGACCTGGAATGATATAGCCTTTCTCATTCAGCCCCTGATCGACTGACGCGGTATACAGCTCAACGTCCGGATGCGCTTTCTCCAGCGCGGCAATACCTTCCGGGGCCGCTACCAGTACCAGCACCTTGATGCTGCTGCAGCCCGCTTTTTTCAGCAGGTCGATGGTGGCAATCATTGAGCCACCGGTCGCCAGCATCGGATCGACAACCAGCGCCATGCGCTCTTCGATGTTAGAGACCAGCTTCTGGAAATAGGGCACCGGCTCCAGCGTCTCTTCATCGCGGTAGACACCCACCACGCTGATACGCGCGCTCGGCACGTGCTCCAGTACCCCTTCCATCATGCCAAGACCGGCACGCAGAATAGGAACGACGGTAATTTTTTTACCTTTGATTTGATCAACATCAACCGGGCCGTTCCAGCCTTCAATCGTTACGCGTTCGGTTTCAAGATCGGCGGTGGCTTCATAGGTCAGCAGGCTGCCCACTTCCGAGGCCAGCTCGCGAAAGCGTTTGGTGCTGATATCATGCTCACGCATCAGGCCCAGTTTGTGTTTAACCAGCGGGTGTCTGACTTCCACGATTTTCATGATTATTCTCCCGGAATTGAGTTGAGCTAAAAAAAAATCGCCGGATTATACCGCCTTTTTGCTTTTGCGCCACAGCGGATTGCGCAGGGGGATGGCTGCCTGTCCTGAGAATAGCGGAATCGCGAAAATCTGACATAACGAATATCGGGCGTGAGATCAGACTCGCAAACGTTTGCCTGCGCTGTTAGAATTGCCGCGCTTAATTTTTGCCACCAATCGCAATCGCGTGGGGATTCCGCAGTGACCGACAAAACCTCTCTCAGCTACAAAGACGCCGGTGTTGATATTGATGCTGGTAACGATCTGGTTGACCGTATTAAAGGCGTAGTAAAGAAAACCCGCCGCCCGGAAGTGATGGGTGGACTGGGCGGCTTTGGCGCGCTGTGTGCGCTGCCGCAGAAATATCGCGAGCCGGTGCTGGTTTCGGGAACGGATGGCGTCGGTACTAAACTGCGCCTGGCGATGGATCTTAAGCGTCACGACAGCATCGGCATCGATCTGGTTGCGATGTGTGTGAACGATCTGGTGGTACAGGGCGCCGAGCCGCTGTTCTTCCTCGACTACTACGCTACCGGCAAACTGGACGTTGATACCGCCTCTGCGGTGATCACCGGTATTGCCGAAGGCTGCCTGCAGTCAGGCTGTGCGCTGGTAGGCGGAGAGACGGCGGAAATGCCGGGCATGTATCACGGCGAAGATTATGATGTCGCTGGCTTCTGTGTCGGCGTGGTGGAGAAATCGGAGATCATCGACGGCAGTAAAGTTCAGGATGGTGACGTCCTGATTGCCCTCGGGGCAAGCGGCCCGCACTCCAACGGCTATTCGCTGGTACGCAAGATTCTGGAAGTCAGCGCCACCGATCCGGAACGCGAGCAGCTGGAAGGTAAATCGCTGGCCGATCACCTGCTGGCCCCGACCCGCATCTATGTAAAAAATATCCTGAGCCTGATTGAGCAGGTTGATGTGCACGCCATTGCCCACCTTACCGGCGGCGGCTTCTGGGAAAACATCCCACGCGTGCTGCCTGACAATACGCAGGCGGTACTGGATGAGCAGAGCTGGCAGTGGCCGGCGGTGTTCAGCTGGCTGCAGCAGGCGGGGAACGTCAGCCGCCATGAGATGTATCGCACCTTTAACTGCGGCGTCGGCATGGTGATTGCCCTCAGCCCGGATGAAGCAGACAAAGCGGTACAGCTGATGCAGGATGCCGGTGAGCAGGCGTGGAAAATCGGCGTTATTAAGGCGTCTGATTCCGCAGAGCGTGTGGTTATCAATTCATGAAAAAACTGGTTGTACTGATCTCCGGCAACGGCAGCAATCTTCAGTCCATCCTTGACGCCTGCGCCAGCGGGCGGATCAACGGCAGCGTTGCTGCCGTTTTCAGTAATAAAGAGAGCGCTTACGGCCTGACGCGCGCGCAGCAGGCGAGCGTGCCGGGCCTGGCGTTGTCGCCCGGCGACTTCCCCGATCGCGAAGCTTTTGATCGCCAGCTGATGCAGGAGATAGACGCCTTTGAGCCCGATCTGGTGGTGCTGGCAGGGTATATGCGCATCCTCAGCAGCGCCTTTGTTGCGCACTATCACGATCGCCTGCTGAATATCCACCCTTCCCTGCTGCCAAAGTATCCTGGCCTGCATACCCATCGCCAGGCGCTGGAGAACGGTGATAAAGAGCACGGCACGTCGGTGCATTTTGTCACCGATGAGCTGGATGGTGGCCCGGTCGTTCTGCAGGCGCGGGTACCGATTTTTCCCGGTGATGATGAAGCAGAAATAACGGCACGCGTGCAGCATCAGGAGCATGCCATCTATCCGCTGGCCATTAGCTGGTTTATGGATGGCCGGCTGGTGATGCGCGAAGGCAAAGCATGGCTGGATGGTCAGCCTCTGCCCGCAGAAGGGTACGCCCCGTAGGTATGTCAGGGGCGCATGAATGCGCCCATCCCCTAGCCCCCGTAGGGGGCGCATTTATGCGCCCCTGGGTTAGAACGCAATAACGCCCCGGTAACCGGCGTTAACCAAACCGGCCGGTGATGTACTCTTCGGTGCGGCGCACGCCGGGTGCGGTGAAAATCCGATCGGTTTCGCCGAACTCAATCAGCTGTCCCTGATGCATAAACGCGGTGTAATCAGACACGCGGGCCGCCTGCTGCATATTATGCGTCACCAGTACCAGCGTGAAATGCGCCTTCAGCGTGGTCATCAGCTCCTCAATCACCAGCGTAGAGATAGGGTCGAGCGCGGAGGTGGGCTCATCCAGCAGCAGCACTTCTGGCTCAATGGCAATTGCCCGGGCGATTACCAGCCGCTGCTGCTGGCCGCTGGAGAGCGTCAGCGCGTTCTGCGCCAGATGATCTTTCACCTCCCCCCAGAGCGCCGCCGCGCGCAGTGCGCGTTCGCACGCTTCGTTTAGAACGCGGCGGTCGCGCACCCCCTGCAGACGCAGGCCATACACCACGTTCTCATAGATCGATTTGGGAAACGGATTCGGACGCTGAAACACCATGCCGATGCGCCGCCGCAGTGCAGGCAGATCCTGCCCTGCCTGCATTACCGGCAGCTGGTCCAGCAGAATTTCTCCTTCGGTTCGGCAGCCGCTAATCATGTCATTCATACGGTTAAAACAGCGCAGCAGCGTGGATTTTCCGCAGCCGGATGGTCCAATCAGCGCCGTAATGCGGTTTTTCGGGATCTGCAGATCGATAGCGTTCAGCGCCTGGCGCTCGCCGTACCAGAGCGATAGCTTGTTTACGCTTAGCGCAATGTTCTCAGTGGACGTCATATTTCAACCTTGTTAGTGCGTCATCAGCCGGTAGCGTTCGCGCAGCCGGTGGCGCAGCACCATCGCCAGCAGATTCAGCGACAGAATAATCATGACCAGCAGCAGCGCAGTGGCATAAACCAGTGGCCTGTCGGCGTCGATGTTCGGGCTCTGAAAGGCCAGATCGTAAATCTGAAAGCCGAGGTGCATAAATTTGCGGTCGAGATGCAGATAAGGAAACACGGCGTCTACCGGCAGCTCCGGTACCATCTTAACCACGCCGACCAGCATCAGCGGCGCCGTCTCTCCCGCCGCGCGCGCCACCGCCAGAATCAGTCCGGTGAGCATCGCCGGCACCGCCAGCGGCAGTACCACCCGCCACAGGGTTTCTGCCTGCGTTGCCCCCAGCGCCAGCGATCCCTGACGCAGCGTATCGGGTATACGTGATAACCCCTCTTCTGTCGCCACAATCACCACCGGCAGCGTCAGCAGTGCCAGCGTCAGCGACGCCCACAGCAGGCCTGGCGTACCAAAGGTTGGGTTCGGCAGCGCACGGGAAAAGAAGAGCTGATCGAGCGTGCCGCCAATCAGCCAGACAAAAAAACCGAGACCAAATACGCCATAAACGATAGAGGGGACGCCGGCGAGATTCACCACGGCGATACGCACCAGCCGCGTCAGGGCGTGACGTCCGGCATACTCATGCAGCCAGACGGCAGCCACCACGCCGAGCGGCATAACGATGACCGACATCAGCACCACCATCAGCACCGTGCCAAAGATAGCCGGAAACGCGCCGCTCTCGCTGCCGCCTGCCGCCGGTGAGTCGCTGACAAACTGCCACACCTGCCGCAAAAAGTGCTGCGCTTTTTGCGACACGCTCATGTTATTGGGGTACCAGGCCGCGACGATCTGCGCCAGCGGGATAATATGTTCTGCGCCCTGCGCGTCGCGCAGGATCAGCGTATCGCGCTGGCTCGCCTGCTGCAGATGCGTCAGCTGCTCAGCCAGCGCGCTGAAGCGACGATGCAGCGCCGCGCTGTTGGCGTCGAACTCTGACTGCTGCTGCAGGCCAAAACGCTGTTCGCGCTGCTGCTCATCCGCCTGCTGCTGCAGATTTTCCAGCTGCGCATTGAGCCGCGCCATATCGATACGGCGGATATCCTCTGCCTGACGCAGCTGCTCCTGTACCTGCTGCAGACGCTGCTGCAGCAGCGCATCACGGTTGTGTGCGGTGAGCGTCTCATTGTCTTCCCGCAGCGCCACCAGCCAGCCGTAAGCGTTACCGCCGTTGCGCCGTTGCAGCACCAGCACGTCACGCGGCTGTTCCGCGCGCGCGGGCCCGGCGCTGTAAATGACGCGGAAATCGGGGGCGGCAAAATCGCGGTTGCCGGTTTTTACCAGGTAGCGCCATCCGGTACTCTGCCGCTCTGCCTGCAGCGTCTCGCCCAGCAGCGTAACCGGCGACGCGCCGGGAGCCTGAAACTGATAGCGATCCACCGGCTGCGGCCAGAAGGCGCGCACGCCCTGCCAGCCAAGCAGGCCGATCAGCAGCGTAAACGCCAGTAAACAGACGGCCACCGCACCCGCCGTCAGCCAGCGCCAGCGATCGTTCTGACGATGTGCGTTTTTCATCCCTGTCCCTCATGCTGGCCATAACGCCGGCGCAGCCGCTGGCGGATCACTTCTGCGACCGTGTTGATAACCAGCGTAAACAGCAGCAGCAGCAGCGCGCTGAGAAACAGGATGCGGTAGTGCGCGCTGCCCGCTGCCGCCTCCGGCATCTCTATCGCAATATTCGCTGATAGCGCGCGCAGCCCGGCAAACAGCCCGCCTTCGCTCACCGGCGTGTTGCCGGTGGCCATCAGCACAATCATCGTCTCGCCCACCGCCCGGCCAAAACCGATCATCAGTGCGGCAAAAATCCCGGCAGAAGCGCCGGGCAGTACGACCCGCGTCAGGGTCTGCCACGGCGTAGCACCCAGCGCCAGCGATCCCTGTCCGAGCGCCCCCGGCACGCTGAACAGCGCATCTTCCGCCAGGGTAAATATCAGCGGCACCAGCGCAAATCCCATTGCTACGGCGGCAACCAGCAGATTACGCTGTTCGTAGTGGATAAGCTGTTCACCGGCGTCCGGCCAGAGCCGGGCTGCCAGCCATAGCGTCAGCAGCGTGACCAGCAGCAGCAGCGGCAGAAGTAACAGCACCTCGACGCCCGGACGACGCCAGCGCGCCGGCAGACGCGGGCTCAGCACGCCGCACAGCAGCAGCGTAGCGGCCAGTATCACCGGCAGCAGCAGCACGCCCGCCAGCGCATGGCTGATATGCGGCGCCATCCAGATACCGGCAATCAGGCCGATCACCACGCTCGGCAGCGCGCCCATCATCTCAATGCCGGGTTTAACCCAGCGCCGCAGTCCCGGCGACATAAACCAGGCGGTATAGATAGCGGCAGCCAGCGCCAGCGGCGTGGCAAACAGCAGCGCCAGCGCGGCGGCCTTGAGGGTACCGATAACCAGCGGAACCAGGCTGAACTTCGCCTGATAGCTGTCACCGGCCGCGGTGGATTGCCACACCCAGTCGGCGTGCGGATAATTTTCATACCAGATTTTCTGCCACAGGCTACGCCAGGTAACATCAGGCCACGGGTTATCAATGCGGAACTGCTGCCAGCGCCCGGCGTGTTCGACGATCACGCCGTCGCCGCGCGGCGAAAAGGCGACCGCCTGAATGCCCGGCGCCAGCTGACGCGTGAGGATCGGGCCTGACTGTTTGCTGGCAAACAGGCTGAGTACGCCCTGCGCATCCCAGCTGGCAAATACCCGGCGCTGTGACTCGGTTGCCACACCCTGCGCCCCCTGCGAGCCGTGCCAGGTTTTAATTTTTTGCAGGCGCGGACCGTGCTCGCCGGTAATGGCAAACCACTGGCTGACACCGCGATCGTCTCTGATCAGCAGCGTCCGGCCACCCGCCAGCATATGCAGGCTCGCAACCGGCTGCGTCAGCGCCTGCGTTTCGCGCAGCTGTGCGCCCTCAGCGCTAATCTGCCACACCTGCAGCTGGCGCTCACGGCTGGTAAAGAGCTGCGTGCCGTCAGGCGACAGCAGCAGCTGGTCGGCATGCTGCTGCGGCAGCATAACCTGACTGACAGGCTGCTGACTGGCCAGCGTCAGCACGCTGATCCCCGACGGCGTCTGTGCAGCAATACGCCACTGCCCGTCGTCGATGTGCGCCAGCGCCATCTGGCTGACGGCACCCTGCGGCAGGCGCAGCGGCCGATCGCCCAGCGGAAAATACCACTCGCCGCGATCGTGCTCTATTCGCGGCTGCATCAATAGCAGTGCGCCCTGCACGTTGAGTAACACGGCATCAGCGGCGCTGCTGGTCACGGCGGCCTGCGGCGCGTCCGAAAGCGCCAGCGCCGGTCCGGCGGGGTCGCCGTTAAGCGGAATAAAACGCGCTTCATGACGACTGATGCGCCAGCCCAGCGTGTCGCTGCTACCCAGCGCCAGCGCCGGCGTTTTATCCCACAGCTGCTGGCTGAGCGCAGGCTGAAGCTGTGGCGCGCTGAACAGCGGCAGGACCACCCAGATAAGCCAGAAGAACAGCAGCAGCATCAGCAGCAATATTCCTGCGCCGCACGCCGTTACCATGCGCCGCACAAAGCGATCGATGGCGCGCCGGCGACGGTCATTAGATTCAACAGGAATATGGTTTATGCTCATGCCGGTCAGGGATTCAGATTAGAGAGTCGCTATGTTGCCCGTAGCGGATTGATAAGACAACTGTTGCGGTTGGACAAGCCTGCCATACTCTAGCAATAATGGTGAAGGAGACTGAGCGGAGCCGCACCACTGCGCGCCTTGCGCCGGACATATCGTCCCGCCACAGCATCACGGAGTCAGAATGGGTCAGGAAAAGCTGTATATAGAAAAAGAAATAAGCTGGTTATCCTTTAATGAACGTGTGCTGCAGGAAGCGGCGGATAAAAGTAACCCGCTGATTGAGCGCATGCGGTTTTTAGGGATCTATTCCAACAACCTTGAAGAGTTCTACAAGGTGCGCTTTGCCGATCTGAAGCGGCGCATTCTGATCAGCGAAGAGCAGGGTAAGCCCACTCCCCTGCGGCATCTGCTGAAGAAGATCCAGCAGCGGGTACTGAAGTCCGATCAGGAGTTTGACGCGCTCTACAATGAGCTGCTGCTGGAGATGGCGCGTAACCAGATCTTCCTGATCAACGAACGCCAGCTCTCACCCAATCAGCAGGAGTGGCTGCGCCACTATTTCAAACACCAGCTGCGTCAGCACGTTACGCCGATTCTGATCAACCATGACACCGATCTGATTGAGTTTCTCAAGGATGACTACACCTATCTGGCGGTGGAGATCATTCGCGGCGAGGATATCCGCTATGCGCTGCTGGAGATCCCGTCAGACAAAGTGCCGCGCTTTATCAACCTGCCGGCCGAGTCGCCACGCCGCCGCAAGCCGATGATCCTGCTGGATAACATTCTGCGCTACTGCCTGGATGAGATTTTTAAAGGCTTCTTTGACTACGATGCGCTGAACGCCTACTCCATGAAAATGACGCGCGATGCCGAATATGATCTGGTTACAGAGATGGAGTCGAGCCTGCTGGAGCTGATGTCCTCCAGCCTGAAGCAGCGCCTTACTGCCGAACCGGTGCGCTTTGTCTATCAGCGCGATATGCCCGATGCCATGGTGGAGATGCTGCGCCACAAGCTCTCTATCTCTAACTATGACTCCATTGTGCCGGGTGGCCGCTACCATAACTTCAAAGATTTTATCGGCTTTCCCAACGTCGGCAAAAGTAACCTGGTCAACCGGCCGCTGCCGCAGATCCGCCATATCGGCTTTGATGGCTTCCGCAATGGCTTTGACGCCATCCGCGATCGCGATGTACTGCTCTACTACCCCTATCACACCTTTGAGCATGTGCTGGAGCTGCTGCGTCAGGCGTCGTTCGATCCCAGCGTACTGGCGATCAAAATCAATATCTATCGCGTAGCCAAACACTCCCGCATTATGGATGCGATGATCCACGCGGCGCACAACGGCAAAAAAGTGACGGTGGTGGTTGAGCTGCAGGCGCGCTTTGATGAAGAGGCGAATATCCACTGGGCCAAGCGGCTGACTGAGGCGGGCGTGCACGTTATCTTCTCTGCGCCTGGTCTGAAAATTCACGCCAAACTGTTTCTGATTTCCCGCCGCGAAGGTGAAGAGGTGGTGCGCTATGCGCATATCGGCACCGGCAACTTTAATGAGAAGACTGCGCGCCTTTATACCGACTACTCTCTGCTGACCGCTGACGCGCGCATCACGAACGAAGTCCGCCGCGTATTTAACTTCATTGAGAACCCCTATCGCCCGGTTACCTTTGAACATCTGATGGTGTCACCGCAAAATTCGCGGGCCGTGCTTTATCAGCTGATTGACACGGAGATCGCCAATGCGCAGCAGAGTAAGCCGTGCGGAATTACGCTTAAAATCAATAACCTGGTGGATAATGGCCTGGTCGACAGGCTCTATGCAGCCTCGGCAGCCGGGGTAAAAATCAATCTGCTGGTGCGCGGTATGTGCTCGCTGATCCCGGACCTGCCTGGCATCAGCGAAAATATTCGCGTCACCAGCATTGTTGATCGTTATCTTGAGCACGACCGGGTGTATATTTTTGAAAATGGCGGTGAGAAAAAGGTGTTTCTCTCTTCGGCTGACTGGATGACGCGCAACATCGATTACCGCATTGAGGTCGCCGTGGCGGTGCTCGATCCGCGTCTTAAACAGCGGATTCTGGATATTATCGCCATTCTGTTAAGTGATACGGTTAAAGCACGTATCGTAGACAAAGAGCTGAGTAACCGTTATGTTCCGCGCGGCAATCGCAGGAAAGTGCGCTCGCAGCTGGCGATTTACGATTACATCAAGAGACTGGAACAACCCGAATAACGCCTATGCCAATTACTCCGAAGAGTACGCCGAAGCCGCAGGAATTTGCGGCCATCGATCTCGGCTCAAACAGTTTTCATATGGTGATCGCCCGCGTGGTGGATGGCGCCATGCAGGTTCTGGGACGCCTCAAGCAGCGGGTGCATCTGGCTGACGGGCTTGACGCGCAAAACCGGCTGAGCGAAGAGGCGATAGTGCGCGGCCTGAGCTGCCTGGCCCTGTTCGCTGAGCGACTGCAGGGCTTTAGCGCCGCCAACGTGACCATTGTCGGCACGCACACGCTGCGCATTGCGACCAATGCCGAAGAGTTTTTGCAGCGCGCCGCGGAAGTGATCCCCTATCCGATTGAGGTCATCTCCGGTAACGAAGAGGCGCGCCTGATCTTCATGGGCGTTGAGCACACTCAGCCAGAAAAAGGGCGCAAGCTGGTTATCGATATCGGCGGCGGGTCAACCGAGCTGGTAATCGGTGAGGATTTTGAGCCGCAGCTGGTTGAGAGCCGCCGCATGGGCTGCGTCAGCTTCGCTAATCTCTATTTCCCGAAAGGCGAAATCAGCCAGGATAATTTCCGTCGCGCCCGCCTCGCCGCTACGCACAAGCTGGAGACGCTGGCGTGGCAGTATCGCCTGCACGGCTGGCAATATGCACTGGGCGCCTCCGGCAGTATTAAAGCCGCCTGTGAAGTGCTGCTGGCAATGGGCGAGAAAGAGAAGCGCGTAACGCCTGACAGTCTCGATATGCTGGTCGGTGAAGTGCTGAAGCACAAATCCTTTGATGCGCTGAGCCTGCCGGGCTTATCTGAAGAGCGCAAAGCGGTGTTTGTGCCTGGCCTTGCGATCCTGTGCGGCGTCTTTGACGCACTGGCGATCCGTGAACTGCGTCTCTCTGACGGCGCGCTGCGCGAAGGGGTGCTCTATGAGATGGAGGGCCGTTTCCGCCATCAGGATATCCGCAGCCGCACCGCACAGAGTCTGGCGAACCACTATGTGATCGACAGCGATCAGGCGCGCCGCGTGCTGGAGACGACAGAGCAGCTCTATCTGCAGTGGCAGGAGCAGAATCCAAAACAGGCGAACCCGCAGCTGACCGCTCTGCTGAAATGGGCGGCGCTGCTGCATGAGGTCGGGCTGACCATTAATCACAGCGGTATGCAGCGGCACTCCGCCTATATTCTGCAGCACTCCAATATGCCTGGCTTTAATCAGGATCAACAGATGCTGCTGGCCACGCTGGTACGCTTCCATCGTAAAGCGGTGAAGCAGGATGAGATCCCGCGCTTTACCCTGTTTAAGAAAAAGCAGGTGCTGCCGATGATTTTTCTGCTGCGCCTCGGCACGCTGCTGAATAACCAGCGTCAGGCGACCACGCGCCCCGATGCACTGAAGCTCTCAACGGACGATGGTCACTGGACGCTCACTTTCCCGGCCGGTTTTCTCAGCCAGAATACGCTGGTGCAGCTCGATCTGGAGCGCGAGCAGGCGTACTGGAGCGATGTGACCGGCTGGAAACTGCTGCTGGAAGAGGAGTAACGCGGGCCGTCCGCCCGCTGTCTGACAATGACGATACGCCCTGATAACTGGTTTACAGAAAAGTATGATTTATCGCCGCCGCACTCTGAAGTGCGCGCGGCGCTGCCGAAGCTGACGCCGGGCAACGCGCTGGATCTCGGCTGCGGTAAAGGCCGCAACAGCCTTTATCTCAGCCAGCACGGCTTTAACGTCACCGCCTGGGACGCTAATCCGGCAAGCCTTGACTATCTGAATACGATTATTGCTACCGAACAGCTGCCGAATATTCAGACAGCGCTGTGCGATCTCAACCAGCTGCGCTTCAACGGCAGCTATCAGTTTGTGCTCTCAACGGTGGTGATGATGTTTCTGCAGCCGGAGACGATCCCGCAGCTGATTGCCGATATGCAGGCCAGTACGCAGAAGTATGGCTACAACCTGATTGTGGCGGCGATGAGCACCGCTGATTATCCCAATACGCAGGCGTTTCCGTTTACCTTTAAGTCGGGCGAGCTGAGCCACTACTACCGCAACTGGCACATCGTAAAATATAACGAGGATGTCGGCGAGCTGCACCGTCGTGACGCTGACGGCAACCGTATTAAATGTCAGTTTGCCACCCTGCTGGCACAAAAGGCGAGTTACTGAAGCAGGGCCGCGGTCTGCGGCCCCTGTCGCACGCATTCAATGCTTATTTTTCATACAGCGATTGACCCCATCCGGTAACTGTGACTAAATATTGTTATCGCCCTGAGGGGTATCAACAGGAACACCCGCGTGAACAGCGCCCTATCACCACGAAGACGTCCCAAAACCGGCACCATGACCCGCATCGTTTTGCTGATCAGCTTTTTTATTCTGGCTGGTCGCCTGATCTTTATCATTCCCGGTGCCATTGAGCATCATCAGCAGAAAAAGACCCTGCCGGAACCGGCAACGCTGAGCAGCAGCGAGACACGCTGACGCTGCGACTGGCGCCTTTGTTCTGCCCGTTCTGGCAGTAACACGCTACACTTTGTGCTGACTTTACAGACACAAAGGACGCGTTATGTCTGCCTCGCACGCACAACAACTAACCGAATCCCGCCAGCGCATTCTTTCACTGCTGCTGAGCAAACAGGACTTAGTGGATGTCCTGCTGGATAAATCCGTCGATCTCAACGCCGCAGAGCTGCGCGAAGTGGCCGCCTGGCGCCAGCAGCTGGAGCAGGAGCTGGCGCCGCTGCACGCCGCCGACCTCGCTGATATCCTGGAAGCGCTGCCGGAAGAGGAGCGCCGGGCGCTCTGGCAGCTGGTCCCCTCCGAACAGCGTGGCCGCGTGCTGGTTGAAGCCTCAGAGACCGTCTGGGAGAGCCTCACCGAAGGCATGAGCGACCGCGAGATCCTGCGCGCGATTGAACCGCTGGATATCGACGATCAGGTCTATCTGGCGCGCTATCTGTCGCGCGATCTCACCGGCCGCCTGCTGACCACGCTGGAGCCGCAGCTGCGCGCGCGCCTGCTCGATGTGATTGAGCTCGATCGCGACCGCGTAGGCCGCATCATGGATTTCAATATTCTCACCGTGCGCGCCGACGTCACCCTTGCCACGGTGCAGCGCTTTCTGCGCAAGCGCAGCAGTATGCCCAACGGCACCGATAAAATCTTTATCACCAATGCGCAAAACCAGCTGCTCGGCGAGCTGCCGCTGACCGATATTCTGCTCAATAAGCCCAAAACGCTGGTCGCAGATGTGATGAATCCCCGCCCCACTACGTTTCAGCTCAATGACAATGCCGAGGATGCCGCCAGCGCCTTTGAGCGCTACAACCTGATCTCTGCTGCCGTTACCGACGCCAAAGGCAAACTGATTGGCCGTATTACCGTTGAGGATGTGATCGATCTGGTTAACCAGGAGAATGAGAGCAACATCCGTAAAATGGGCGGGATCAGCCAGGAGGAGGATGTGTTTGCGCCGGTGCGTAAAGCGGTGAGCAAGCGCTGGACGTGGCTGGCCATTAACCTCTGCACCGCATTTATCGCCTCGCGCGTCATCGGCCTGTTTGAAGCCACGATTTCACAGCTGGTGGCGCTCGCGACCCTGATGCCGATTGTGGCGGGTATTGGCGGCAATACCGGTAACCAGACCATTACCATGATTGTGCGCGCGCTGGCGCTGCATCAGGTGGAGCCTGGCAACTTCTCTTTCCTGATCGGTCGCGAGCTGGGCGTGGCGCTGATCAACGGCCTGTTCTGGGGCGGCATTATGGGCGGCATCACCTGGCTGATGTATGACAATATTCAGCTTGGCGGCGTGATGATGCTGGCGATGGTGCTGAACCTGCTGCTGGCGGCGCTGATGGGCGTGCTTATTCCGCTGATCATGACCAAAATGAAGCGCGATCCGGCGGTGGGGTCCAGCGTGCTGATCACCGCGCTCACCGACACCGGCGGTTTCTTTATCTTTCTCGGTCTGGCCACGCTGTTTTTACTGCCGCACTGAGTCACGACAGCTGCGCCTTTATGCTGGCGCAGCTACACTCATTCATACCCTTATCTGATGGAGACACAGCATGTTTAACGCAGGCGATTTTGTGCAGTCGAAAACCGGTGGTCCTAAAATGCAGGTGCTGCGTGCAGAGGGCGATATGCTCTGGTGCGCCCGTATCGACGACCCGCTGAAAAAAGAGATTGAGATTAGAGCAGACAGCGTCAATCTCTATCATGAAGAGGGCGACTTCGGCGTCTGCTGAGTGCCCGGCGCGCCGCAATCCGCGGCGCCCCGTCAGGGATTTTCCTTCTGCACGTTATCCCGGCCAATACCGCCGATAAACGGCAGCCGCAGCCGCAGCGGCGTGAAATCGACGCCCAGATTAAGCCCCAGCAGGTTCATCTCTACCCCCTCTTCCGCACCGACCGTCACGCCCAGTATGCCCAGCAGCGACAGCTGCAGACCGCGCCCCGAGGGCGGCAGCCCTATCGGGTGCAGCAGCGAGCGGTAATCCTTGCCAACCGCGTTTGCCGGCAGGTCGAGCTTCAGCGCCGGCACTTCGCGACCAATGTGCGCCAGAAAGGTATTGCTGTTTGGCCCCGGCCAGGCGCGATAGGTGGCGGGCCACGGGTAAGAGCGGATTGCCGCCTCAATCTGCGGGATCATCGCCTGCGCTGCGGCCCCGCGGTGATCCACCAGCAGACGCGGACGGGCGCCATACCAGTAGCCATCCGGCAGGTTACGGTTACGCCGCACCTTGTCACCGCTGCCCCAGCTGATCACCTCATAGCGATTATATTGCGTCTCGCCGGCGCGCTTAAAGATGATCCACGGATGCACCGCCACCGCGCCTTTCCAGCCGTAAGTGGGAGCCGCATAGACCTGCACCACCGCTTCGCTGGCGTAGCGCTGCGGATCGGGCGCCAGTCCGGCGGAGTCGCGCCGCGCGGTGGCCCAGCCGCCCTGCCCGGTCTGCAGGTCGCCGCTGCGCGTCGCCTGCGCCAGGCTCGCCGCCAGCGACAGGATCACGGCACAAAGAAAAGTCAGCAGGATAAGTTTCACAGGCAGCATTCAGGGTATCCGGGGCAGAAAAAGAAGTGCGTTATTATGCAGCAAAACGGCGCCTGTTTATTCACCAACTATGCGCTGGCACGCAACGCGACGGCAGACCCATCATCGTGCGCTGCGGCTGCGGTTCAGCCATAAAAAAAGCCCGCATGCGGCGGGCTTTATGTCAGAACGGGGTTATTCCCACTCAATCGTCGCCGGTGGCTTACCGGAGATGTCATACACCACGCGGGAAATACCGTTGACTTCATTGATGATGCGGTTGGAGACGCGGCCAAGGAAATCGTATGGCAGATGCGCCCAGTGTGCGGTCATGAAGTCGATGGTTTCCACCGCGCGCAGTGAGACCACCCAGTCATACTTACGGCCGTCGCCCATTACGCCGACGGAGCGCACCGGCAGAAACACGGTAAACGCCTGGCTCACTTTATTGTAGAGATCCGCTTTGCGCAGCTCCTCAATAAAGATGGCGTCGGCGCGGCGCAGCAGATCGCAGTACTCTTTCTTCACTTCGCCCAGCACGCGCACGCCGAGACCCGGTCCCGGGAACGGGTGACGGTAGAGCATGTCATATGGCAGGCCCAGCTCAAGACCGATCTTGCGCACTTCATCTTTGAACAGCTCTTTCAGCGGCTCAACCAGGCCCATCTTCATCTCTTTCGGCAGGCCGCCCACGTTATGGTGCGATTTGATCACGTGCGCTTTACCGGTGGCAGAAGCAGCGGACTCAATCACATCCGGATAGATGGTGCCCTGCGCCAGCCACTTCACTTCGGTCAGCTTCAGCGCTTCTTCGTCGAACACCTCAACAAACACGCGGCCGATGATTTTACGCTTGGCTTCCGGATCGTTTTCACCCGCCAGCGCATCGAGGAAGCGCGCTTCCGCCGGTACGTGGACAATGTTCAGACCGAAATGGTCGCCAAACATATCCATCACCTGCTCCGCTTCATTCAGGCGCAGCAGACCGTTATCAACAAATACGCAGGTCAGGCGATCGCCGATAGCGCGGTGCAGCAGCATGGCGGTTACCGAGGAGTCAACGCCGCCGGAGAGGCCGAGGATCACGCGGTCGCTGCCCACCTGCTGGCGGATACGCTCAACGGCGTCTTCAATGATTTTCGCCGGCGTCCAGAGCGCTTCACAGCCGCAGATATCGCGGATAAAGCGCTCCAGCATGCGCAGTCCCTGACGGGTGTGCGTCACTTCCGGATGGAACTGCACGCCGTAGAATTTCTTCTCTTCATTCGCCATGATGGCAAACGGACAGGTTTCCGTGCTGGCGACGGTGACGAAGTCAGCCGGAATCGCGGTGACTTTATCGCCGTGGCTCATCCAGACATCCAGCAGCGGCTTGCCGGCGGCGCTGATGGCATCTTCGATATCACGCACCAGCGCGCTCTGCGTGGTGACTTCCACCTGCGCATAGCCAAACTCGCGCTCATTTGAGCCTTCAACCTTGCCACCCAGCTGCATCGCCATAGTCTGCATGCCGTAGCAGACGCCCAGTACCGGCACGCCAGCGTTAAAGACGTACTCAGGCGCACGCGGGCTGTCCAGCTCGGTGGTGCTCTCAGGGCCACCTGACAGGATAATTCCGTTCGGGTTGAACGCACGGATTTGCTCTTCGGTGACATCCCACGCCCAGAGTTCGCAGTAGACGCCCAGCTCACGCACGCGGCGCGCAACCAGCTGCGTATACTGCGAACCAAAATCGAGGATCAGGATACGATGTTTATGAATATTTTCAGTCGTCATTGAGGCATTTCCAGTGGGATGGACTTAACAATAAAAGCGCCCGGCCAGAGCCGGGCGGGAAATCTTCAGGGATCAGGAACCCATGCGGTAGTTCGGTGACTCTTTGGTGATGGTCACATCGTGTACGTGACTCTCATTGATGCCAGCCCCGCTGATGCGGACAAACTCCGCTTTGGTGCGCAGGTCATCAATGGTCGGGCAGCCGGTCAGGCCCATGCAGGAGCGCAGGCCACCCATCTGCTGATGGACGATCTCTTTCAGGCGACCTTTATAGGCAACGCGGCCTTCGATACCTTCCGGCACCAGCTTATCTGCGGCGTTATCGGTCTGGAAGTAACGGTCAGAAGAGCCTTTGGACATTGCGCCGAGTGAGCCCATACCGCGGTACGATTTAAATGCGCGGCCCTGATAGAGTTCGATCTCACCCGGAGACTCTTCGGTGCCGGCCAGCATAGAGCCCACCATTACAGCGGCTGCGCCTGCGGCGATCGCTTTAGCGATATCGCCGGAGAAGCGGATCCCGCCATCTGCCACGACCGGAATACCGGTGCCTTCCAGCGCCGCAACGGCGTCAGAAACAGCGGTGATCTGCGGAACGCCTACGCCGGTGACGATACGGGTGGTACAGATAGAGCCGGGGCCAATCCCCACTTTCACCGCGCTGACGCCCGCTTCAGCCAGCGCCAGGGCACCGGCGCCGGTGGCAACGTTGCCGCCAATGATTTCTAGGTCGGGATATTTGGCGCGGGTTTCACGAATGCGCTGCAGTACGCCTTCAGAGTGGCCGTGCGAAGAGTCAATCAGCAGCACATCAACGCCAGCGGCAACCAGCGCATCCACGCGCTCTTCGTTACCGGCGCCGGCACCCACCGCCGCGCCTACACGCAGACGACCCTGCGCATCTTTACAGGCGTTGGGTTTACGTTCAGCTTTCTGGAAATCTTTTACGGTAATCATGCCCAGCAGGTGGAAGCTCTCATCCACCACCAGCGCTTTTTCAACGCGCTTTTCATGCATCCTCTGCAGCACCACTTCGCGCGCCTCACCCTCTTTTACCGTAACCAGACGCTCTTTCGGCGTCATAACCGCGGTAACCGGCAGCGTCAGATCGGTTACAAAGCGCACATCGCGACCGGTGATGATCCCCACCAGCTCGTTACCGGCGTTGACGACCGGATAGCCGGCAAAGCCGTTGCGATCGGTAAGCTCTTTGACTTCCGCCAGCGTCGTGGTTGGCAGCACGGTCTGCGGCTCTGTTACCACGCCACTCTCATGCTTTTTCACCTTACGCACTTCATCAGCCTGACGCTCAATCGACATATTTTTATGAATAAAGCCGAGGCCGCCTTCCTGTGCCAGCGCAATCGCCAGACCCGCTTCGGTCACGGTATCCATCGCAGCAGAGAGCATAGGAATGTTCAGACGGATGTTTTTGGTCAGTTGGGTGCTGAGGTCAGCGGTGTTAGGCAATACAGTGGAGTGAGCGGGAACGAGCAGGACGTCGTCAAATGTGAGGGCTTCTTTCGCGATTCTTAGCATTGCAATATCTCCACCTGGGGGCGTTGAAAACAGATAAAATATTGCCGCGGCATTATACAGGACGAAACCGATTGCCTCTACTGCTTTTTCAGAAAAAGTCTTGATCCTGCGCAACAGCCCTGTAGTATCGATGAATTAACCCTCTGATTTAAAATTTGATCTTCATCACATGTCGCTACCTGCAACCGCCAATATTTTTACCGTCAGCCGCCTCAACACCACGGTGCGCACGCTGCTGGAAAATGAGATGGGCCTGGTGTGGCTCAGCGCTGAGATCTCCAATTTCACGCAGCCCGCGTCCGGCCACTGGTACTTCACGCTGAAAGATGATGGCGCCCAGGTGCGCTGCGCGATGTTCCGCAACAGCAACCGGCGCGTGACGTTCCGGCCGCAGCACGGGCAGCAGGTGCTGGTGCGGGCCAGCGTAACGCTGTATGAGCCGCGCGGCGACTATCAGTTAATCATTGAAAGCATGCATCCGGCGGGTGAAGGCCTGCTGCAGCAGCAGTTTAAGCAGCTGAAAGCGCAGCTCAGCGCAGAAGGGTTGTTCGATCAGCAGTTCAAGCAGCCGCTGCCCGATCCGGCCCGCCAGGTCGGGGTGATCACCTCCGCAACCGGCGCCGCGCTGCATGATGTGCTGCGCGTGCTGCACCGCCGCGATCCCTCATTACCGGTGGTTATCTATCCCACCGTGGTGCAGGGGGCCGATGCGCCGGCTGCTATCGTGCGTGCCATCGAACTGGCCAACCAGCGCAACGAATGTGACGTGCTGATTGTCGGCCGCGGCGGCGGCTCGCTGGAAGATCTCTGGTGCTTCAACGATGAGCGCGTGGCGCGTGCGATTTTTGCCAGCCGCCTGCCGGTGGTCAGCGCCGTGGGGCATGAAACGGATGTCACTATCGCCGATTTTGTCGCCGATCTGCGCGCGCCCACGCCCTCTGCCGCCGCTGAGATTGTCAGCCGCAATCAGGTCGAGCTGCTGCGGCAGCTGCAGTCACAGCAGCAGCGTATGGAGATGGCGATGGACTACTATCTCGCCGGGCAGCAGCGTTACCTCACGCAGCTTCAGCATCGCCTGCAGCAGCAGCATCCGCAGCTGCGCCTGGCACGGCAGCAGACCGCCCTGTTTCAGCTGCAGCGTCGCTTAGGCGCGGCCGCCGATCGGCAGCTGCGCAGCGCGCAGCGCCAGCAGGATCGGCTGCTGCAGCGGCTCAGTGCGCAGCAGCCACAGGGGCGCATCCTGCGCGCGCAGCAGCAGCTCGCGCAGTGGCACTACCGTCTGCAGCAGAGCATGCAGCAGCAGCTGGGGCAGGATCGCCAGCGCTTTGGTACGCTGATGGCGCAGCTGGAAGGGGTCAGTCCGCTGGCAACGCTGGCGCGCGGCTTCAGCGTTACCACCGATGCGCAGGGCGAAGTTGTAAAACAGATCGCGCCGCTGCAGCCGGGCGACAGGCTGCGCACCCGGCTGGAAGATGGCTGGGTGGAGAGCGAAGTCACCGCCCTCACGCCGCTGAAACGCCGCCGTAAACCCCGCCAATCCTGACCAGTACGCAGGGAGATCCCCTCCCTGCCTGCACGTTTCCTGCTCTGCCTGACCCCGGTCTATACTCTTTGCATACCCATCACTCAGGGAGTCCGGCATGTCATACAGCGTAATTCCCCCCTATATTCTGCGTAACATCATCGACAACTGTGCAGGGCCGCAACAGGAGTCGGCGCGCCGCACGCTTACTCACGTTCAGCAGCTAATGGCGGAGCCGCACCGCGTCATCGCACCGGCGGATATCGCCCGGCCAGGTCAGGTGCTGCGCGCCATTTTTGATGCCAGAGAGAGTCAGACGCTGCCCGGCACGCTGATACGTCAGGAAGGTCAGCCTGGCAACGGCGACGTGGCTGCGGATGAAGCCTGGGACTATCTGGGCGTTACTTATGATTTTTTCTGGAACGTTTATCAGCGAAACTCGCTCGACAACAAAGGGCTGAAGCTGGACGGTACCGTGCACTACGGCCAGAATTATCAGAACGCTTTCTGGAACGGCCAGCAGATGGTCTTTGGCGACGGTGACGGCGAGATTTTTAATCGCTTCACCATCGCGATTGACGTGGTCGCCCATGAACTGACGCACGGCGTCACGGAAAGCGAAGCGGGATTGATCTACTTTCAGCAGGCGGGCGCGCTGAATGAGTCGATGTCTGATGTCTTTGGCTCACTGGTAAAACAGTATCAGCGGCAGCAGCGCGCGGAGGAAGCGGACTGGATCATCGGCGAAGGATTGCTGGCTAAAGGCATTAACGGCAGCGGTCTGCGCTCCATGTCAGCCCCCGGCACCGCCTATGATGACCCGCTGCTGGGTAAAGATCCGCAGCCGGCGGATATGGCGCACTATATCGAAACGCGTGATGACAACGGCGGCGTGCATCTCAACTCCGGTATTCCTAACCGCGCGTTTTATCTTGCGGCCACCGCGCTGGGCGGTTTTGCATGGGAACGCGCCGGTCAGGCGTGGTATGACACGCTGTGTGACAAAACCCTGCCGCAGGATGCTGATTTCAGCACCTTTGCCCGCTTTACCGTTGAGCATGCGGCAAAACGCTTTGATCGGCAGGTCGCGGAGCAGATCCAGGCGGCCTGGCATGAGGTGGGTGTGAAGTGAACATAGAACTGACGGATGACGCCATTGTAGAGCTGGCGCGGGAGGGCGGCTTCGCCTTTATTCCCAAACTGCGTAAAGAGCGGCGTTTTGCGCTGGCCCAGCTGCCGGAACCGCAGAAACAGCGGGTCTGTCAGGTGCTGGAGCAGGCGCTGCCGCTCGGCGAGCAGGCGGAACAGGCTACCTCCGCAGGCAGTGGCGATCAGCACTATTTCCGCATCCAGATCACCTACGCCACCCACCATGAGGCGGGTGCTATCGTGATTTACGTAGCGGAAAAAGATGCGCCGCCAGCGCTACAGGCGCTGTGGCAGAACGGAGAGTAGGCAAAAAAAAGGCCGGCATCCTCTGCCGGCCCTGCTGCTCTTACTTGCTGTCTGGCAGCGCGTAAGCAATCACATAATCCCCGCGATCCGGCGACTGGCGTGCGCCACCGGCAGAGATAAGGATGTACTGCTTGCCATTTTTGGGTGAGACATAGCTGATTGGGCCACCCTGGCTGCCGACCGGCAGGCGCGCTTTCCACACCTCTTTACCGGTTGAGCTGTCAAAGGCGCGCAGGTAGTAGTCCTGAGTACCGGCAATAAACACCAGTCCGCCCTGCGTCGCCAGCGTACCGCCCAGCGTTGGCATGCCTACCGGCATCTGCGCATGCATTTTGATACCAAACGGGCCGGTATCCTGCACGGTACCCACCGGCACCTGCCAGACGATCTGACGCGTTTTCATGTCGATGGCTGAAAGCGTACCAAACGGCGGGGCCTGACACGGAATGCCGAGCGGCGACATAAAGCGGTTTTTATTCACTGCATACGGCGTGCCCTTAAGCGGTACGGCGCCCATGCCGGTGTTAACCGATTCACCGCCGTTGCTGCCGCGGGCCACTTTGCTGGTGTCCTGCGGGATCATCTGTACCCACAGGCCGAGGCGCATATCGTTGACGAACATATACTGATTGTTGGGATCAAACGAGATGCTGCCCCAGTTCATACCACCCAGAGACCCCGGGAAGCTGAGCGATTTGTCCGTGTCCGGTACGGTGAACAGACCGTCATAGCGCATGCCTTTAAACGCGATACGGCACGCCAGCTGGTCAAACGGCGTCGCGCCCCACATATCAGATTCCGTCAGCGTCTGGTTGCCGATATTGGGCATCTCAACCGAGTGCGGCTGGGTTTTGGTGTACTGCTCGTTCGGGATGTGACCCTGCGGCATCGGCCGCTCTTCCACTTTGGTCAGCGGCTTGCCGGTCAGGCGGTCCAGCACCCAGATCATGCCGGTTTTTGCCCCGATGACCACCGCCGGTTTGGTGGTGCCATCCTTCATCGGGAAGTCGACCAGGCTTGGCTGCATCGGCAGGTCAAAGTCCCACAGGTCGTTATGAACTGTCTGATAGACCCACTTCTGTTTGCCGGTGGTGGCATCCAGCGCGAGGATAGATGCACCGTAGGTGTGATCGAGCTTTGTGCGATTCGCGCCCCACAGATCCACTGACGAGCTGCCCATCGGCAGGAACACGGTGTTCATCGCCGGATCGTAGGAGAGCGGCGCCCAGGAGTTCGGCGTGCTGCGGGTATAATCCTGACCCGGCATCAGTACCGCATTCGGATCGTCGTTGCCCGGATCGAACGCCCAGCGCATTTTACCGCTGATCACATCAAAGCCGCGCAGTACGCCGCCTGGCATATCGGTCTGCACATTGTCCGCCACGCGACCGCCGACTACCACGGTGGTACCGGCAACCTGCGGTGCGGAGGTCAGCTGATAGAGCGGATCGGGCGCCTTGCCCAGCCCCTGCTTCAGGTCAACCACGCCGTTGTTGCCAAAGCTGGCGCAGAACTCACCGTTGTCGGCGTTAATCGCGATAAGACGCGCATCGATCGTGTTCATCAGGATACGGCGCTGGCAGCTGTCGCCTGCGGCCAGAACCGGTGCCGGCACCGGCGTGGAGCCTGGCTGCGTGGGCTGCGTCACCGGTTTGGTGGCGTCAAAATAGGCCAGACCGCGGCAGCGGTTCCACACTTCCGCCTGCGCATTGATTTCACGCTTCCAGATCTGCTTACCGCTGTCCGCTTCTACCGCAATCACATTGTTGTGCGGCGTGCAGAGATAGAGCGTGTTGCCAACCTGCAGCGGCGTCTGCTGATCTTCAGCGCCATTGCCGGTCGGGCTGAGCGGTGTGTCGCCGGTACGGAAGGTCCAGGCAACCTGCAGTTCATTAACGTTGTCACGCGTGATCTGATCAATCGCCGCAAAACGATCCCCTTCCGGCGTGCGGCCGTAGCTGCTCCAGTCCTGCTGCGGTTTGCTTTTATCCACCGGGATCAGCGGCAGCTGCGAACCGGTAAAGGCCACGGTAGGATGCGGCTGAAACATCTGCACCACGGTGGCGATCATGCCAACCGCAATCAGCGCTGACAGTGCGTAAGAGAGCGTTGCCAGCGGCGCTTTGCCTTCGCTTTTGCGCAGCGCAGGCCAGGTCAGAAATGCGAACAGCATCAGCCCCGCCGGCACCATCAGCCGGGAAACCAGCGGCCAGAAGTGCCAGCCGGCATCCATTACCGCCCAGATCAGGGTTCCGATAAACGCCAGTGCCAGCAGCGTCACCGCTGACGCTTTACGCCGCATAAACTGGACCGCCGACGCTATCATAACGATACCGGCAATCAGAAAGTATTTACTGCCATCCAGCGCCGCCAGTTTACCGCCGCCAATAGCGAAAAACAGGCCGATCGCCAGCAACACCAGCCCGAACAGCACGGACCAGACGCTAAGGCCTCTGCCGGGGCGAGTGGAATGTTCTGCCTTCACACAAACTCTCCTGAAAAATAGTGCATGTCGCCTGTCCGGCTTCGTCGCGGGACACAGCAGCACCCTGTTTAATGACGAACCGCAAAGCAGTCCGCAACCGCGCACTCATGCATGAGAACGCGGCATATCAGGGCGAGCTCACCATAAGGCGGCAGAATTGTACCAGATGGTACAATTGAAAGTGAACGATCATAACGCAGGGTTTACCGGCCAATAGCATTTTTGCTACATCTGCCGGGCTAAGCCGCTGTTAAATCACAGGCAAAAAAAAAGAGCCCGGCGGGCTCTTTTTTACTTAACGCTTATTCTTTTTCAGGTGCGCCAGCAGACGCTTGCGCTTGCGCTGCTGCGTCGGCGTCAGCAGATTGCGTTTGCCGGCATACGGGTTATCACCCTCTTTGAACTGGATACGGATTGGCGTACCCATAACGTTCAGCGAGCGACGGAAGTAGTTCATCAGATAACGCTTGTAGGAATCGGGCAGATCTTTTACCTGATTACCATGGATGACCACGATAGGCGGGTTGTATCCACCGGCGTGCGCATATTTCAGCTTAACGCGACGGCCCCGCACCAGCGGCGGCTGATGATCTTCTGCTGCCATATTCATAATCCGCGTCAGCATGGAGGTGTTTACGCGTTTGGTTGAGCAGTCGTACGCTTCCGTTACGGATTCAAACAGGTTACCTACGCCGCTGCCGTGCAGCGCCGAAATAAAGTGTACGCGGGCAAAATCGATAAAGCCGAGACGATAATCCAGCGTCTCTTTCACTTCATCTTTTACTTCCTGCGACAGGCCATCCCATTTGTTGACCACAATCACCAGCGAACGTCCGCTGTTGAGGATAAAGCCCAGCAGGGAGAGATCCTGGTCGGAGATACCGGCACGCGCGTCAATCACCAGCATCACGACGTTAGCATCTTCGATCGCCTGCAGGGTTTTGATCACCGAAAATTTCTCAACGGTATCGGTGATCTTGCCACGCTTGCGCACCCCGGCGGTGTCGATCAGGACATATTCGCGCTCGTCACGCTCCATCGGGATATAGATGCTGTCACGCGTCGTGCCTGGCATGTCATAGACCACCACGCGATCTTCACCAAGAATACGGTTAGTGAGCGTTGACTTACCTACGTTAGGACGACCCACGATAGCCAGCTTAATCGGCAGGCCGGTCGGATCAAACTCCTCTTCCTCTTCCGCCTCTTCGCCACTCTCTTCTGCGGCTAATGCGGCCCAGTAGGCTTCGTTTTCATCCTCTTCGCTGACTTCCTGCGGGTCTGCCACGTCCATCCACGGCAGCAGCGCGGTTTCCAGCAGCGAGGTAACGCCGCGACCGTGCGAGGCGGCAATCGGATGAATATCACCCAGACCTAGCGCGTAAAAGTCCAGCACGGCGGCATCGGCGTCCAGGCCATCCGTTTTGTTCGCTACGAGGAACGTCGCTTTTTCACGGGAGCGCAGATGGTTAGCGATCTGCTGATCCGCCGGCATAACGCCTGCGCGGGCATCAACCATGAACAGCACCACATCCGCTTCTTCAATCGCCAGCAGCGACTGCTCCGCCATGCGGTTCTCTACGCCCTCTTCGGTGCCATCAATACCGCCGGTATCGATAACAATAAATTCGCGCCCTTCCACTTCGGCGCGACCATATTTGCGATCGCGAGTCAGTCCAGGGAAATCGGCCACTAACGCATCACGGGTGCGCGTTAAGCGGTTAAACAGCGTGGATTTCCCCACATTGGGACGCCCAACCAGCGCGACCACAGGTACCATAACACTTGCCTCAGTTTAAAAATGAATCGCCCGAATGGCGTGAGTATAACGACATTTGCCGCCCGCTTCAGGCTTAAGGCGCCTAGAATATCACGCCTGACAAAAAACAGAACGGCTCCTGACGAATCAGGAGCCGTAATTACTGACGGAAATCCATTCCCGCGCGCTCAGGACTTAACGGCTGATGGCGTAAACCTCGCCGCCTTTCGCCTGAATCAGCAGTCTGTCACCGGCCACAACCGGCTCGGTCTGGAAGCCGTCGCTGTCCAGTTTCTGCTGCGCCACAAAGCGGCCATCCAGCGTGTTGATCCAGTGCACGTAACCTTCGCTGTCTGCCACAACCAGATAACCGTTAAACAGCACCGGTGCCGTCAGATTACGGTGCAGCAGATCGCTCTGACGCCACAGCGCTACGCCGCCATCGGCGTTAAGCGCTATCACGCGGTCGTCCTGATCCACCAGATAGATGCGTCCGGCGTCGACAATCAAATCTTTAACGCCGCCGATTTCACGCTTCCACATAATCTGACCGGAACGCAGGTCGAGTGCGGTCAGGTTACCGTTGTACGCCAGCGCATAGACCACGCCATTAACGATAACCGGCGTGGTATCGACGTCACTCAGACGATCGATCTCCGTCGCGCCGCTCGGCTGTGAAATGCGCTGCTGCCAGATCAGCTGACCCTGGTTCAGGATCACCGCGCTGACGCGACCGTTATCACCGCCAACGATAGCGCCGCCAAAGGCGACCGCAGGCGCAGACTCACCGCGCAGCGAAAGCGCCGGCATATCGAGGTTCACGGTCCATTTTACCGCACCGCTGCTCTGATCCAGTCCCTGCAGCATACCGTTACTGGTGTGAACCAGTACCAGGCCATCGCTGACCACCGGACGGGAGAGCGCTTCACCGGCGACTTTGGTCTGCCACGCCAGCGAGCCGTCGCTGCTGTTGAGTGCAAATACCTGCCCGCGCTCGCTGCCAATATAGATCCGATCGCCGCTGGCGGTGACTCCGCCGGAGAGCAGCGCAGAGATGTTTTTCGAGAAGAAACCAGTCTTCTCAGAGAGATCGACTTTCCACTTCTCTTTACCGTTGCTGGCATCCAGCGCCTTTACCACGCCAAAACGGTCGGCAGCGTAAACGGTGCCGTCCAGCCATGCCGGATGCAGGTTGGAGTAGAAATCGCCAATGCCGTCGCCTACTGACGTGCTCCAGACAGTTTCCGGCGTGAACTGATTTTCCACTTTCGGCAGCGGAGCCATCTTCACTACATCTTCTTCGCCGCTGAATAGCGAGCAACCGCTGAGCAGAGTGACGGAAATCAGCCCTGGCAGCAGGTATTTACGTAATTCCATGTGCGCTCTCTTGTCTGGCTTAACTTAAGTTATCTATTTTCATCTGCAGCATCTGCTTCAGTGCCGGAGAAGCCTGCGAACCCGCGCCTTTACTCCAGGCATCGCGCGCGCCCTGCTTGTCGCCTTTGCTCAGCAATGCTTCACCGCGAATATCTGCCACAATCGCGCTCCAGCCGTCACCCTTAACGTTATCCAGGGTAGCCAGCGCGGCATCAGCCTGCTTCTGCTGCAGCTGAATACGCGCCAGACGCAGGTTGATAACCGCCTGCAGATTGGCATCTTTGGTGTCGTTTAGTCCTTTCTGCAGCAGCGCAATGGCTTTATCAAGCTGGCTGGTCTCAACGTACTGCTTCGCCAGGTCCAGCGCGGCCAGTGCACCGTAGGTATTGCTGTTTTCGCTGGCGAAGCTGGCAACGGCCTCCAGGCTTTCCGGTTTATCCGCCTGCATCGCGCTGGTGAGCTGCTGATACTCCGCAGATGCCGCTTTGCCTGAATTTTCCTGATGCGAACTCCAGTAGCGCCAGCCGCCCAGCGCCGCGATCCCTACTACCACGCCAATCGCCAGCGCTTTGCCGTTATCGGCGAAAAAGCGGCGCAGCGCATCAACCTGTTCATTCTCGTTGCTGTAAACTTCCACGCAATCCCTCTCCTTAAAATGGCTGTTGCCGCGTGCTGCTTACTGCAGCAGCGTCTGCAACGTCGCAGCGGCGTCCTGCTGAGCCAGCGTCTGCTGGTCGCCGGTGCGCAGATCTTTAATCACCACCTGGCCCGCTTTCACTTCATCTTCGCCGAGCACCAGCGCAATGCGTGCGCCCCATTTATCTGCACGGGCAAACTGCTTTTTAAAGTTGCCGCCGCCGAAGTTGGTCATCAGCTTCAGCGCCGGGTTGGCATCACGCAGCGTTTCCGCCAGCTGCATAGCCGCAGACTGAACGCCCTGCCCTGAAGCGATAACATAGACATCAACAACCCGCGTCGGTTCAAATTCAGGATTCACCGCCTGCACCAGCAGCACCAGCCGCTCCAGACCCATGGCAAATCCTACCGCTGGCGTGGCTCGTCCGCCCAGCTGCTCAACCAGGCCATCGTAACGCCCGCCGCCGCATACGGTGCCCTGCGAGCCGAGGCTGCTGGTGACCCACTCAAAGACGGTGCGGTTGTAGTAGTCGAGGCCGCGCACCAGACGCTGGTTGACGCGATAACGAATACCGGCATCATCCAGCAGCGCGCAGAGTCCGGTGAAGTGGGCGCGCGACTCTTCATCCAGGAATTCGCCCAGCGTTGGCGCATCATTCAGCAGCGCCTGAATTTCCGGATTTTTGCTGTCCAGCACGCGCAGCGGATTGGTGTACATGCGGCGTTTGCAATCTTCATCCAGCACATCCTGATGCTGCTCCAGAAACGCCACCAGCGCACTGCGGTAGTCCGCGCGCGCCGCCAGAGAGCCGATGGAGTTCAGCTCCAGTTCAACGTGGTCAGCGATGCCCAGCGCTTTCCACCAGCGCGCGGTCATCATAATCAGCTCAGCATCAACATCCGGCCCCTGCAGGCCAAACACTTCGACGCCCATCTGATGAAACTGACGATAGCGCCCTTTCTGCGGACGCTCGTAGCGAAACATCGGACCGACATACCAGAGGCGCTGCTCCTGGTTATAGAGCAGACCATGTTCAATACCGGCACGTACGCAGCCCGCCGTGCCTTCCGGGCGCAGCGTCAGGCTTTCGCCGTTACGATCTTCAAAGGTGTACATCTCTTTTTCAACCACATCGGTCACTTCACCAATGGCACGGCTGAACAGTGGGGTATGCTCGACGATTGGCAGACGGATTTCACTGTAGCCATAGCTGGCCAGCACCTGCTTCAGGGTGCCCTCGATACGCTGCCAGATTGCGGTGTCGGCTGGCAGGAAGTCGTTCATCCCGCGAATCGCTTGAATATTCTTCGCCACGTTAAAATCTCTTAATACAAAAAAACCTGTCCGGCATCATACCTTATGAGGATGAAACCGCACAGGTTCATTCATAAACTGGTACGCGCCGGGCGCGCACCGCCTGGTTATTTTTCCAGCTGCTGCACGCTGATTCGACGACTCTCATCCAGCATGGATGCCTTGGCACGAATGCGCGCTTCCAGCTGATCGATCATGTCATCGTTGTCGAGACGATCGCGTTGACGAACGCCATCCTCGTAGAAACCGCTTTTCTTGCTGCCGCCGGTAACGCCGAGCGTCGAAACGGTAGCCTCGCCCGGACCGTTGACTACGCAGCCGATAATGGAGACATCCATCGGCGTAATAATATCTTCCAGCCGTTCTTCCAGCGCATTCACGGTACCGATCACATCAAACTCCTGACGTGAGCAGGTCGGACAGGCGATAAAGTTGATCCCGCGCGAACGGATGCGCAGTGATTTCAGGATGTCATAGCCAACTTTTACCTCTTCTACCGGATCGGCTGCGAGCGAAATACGCAGCGTATCGCCGATGCCCTCTGCCAGCAGCAGACCAAGGCCGATTGCCGACTTCACCGCACCCGCCCGCGCGCCGCCCGCTTCGGTGATCCCGAGATGCAGCGGCTGATCGATCGCTTTTGCCAGCAGGCGGTAAGACTCTACGGCAAGAAACACATCAGAGGCTTTAACGCTGACTTTGAACTGATCGAAGTTCAGACGATCGAGATGATCGACATGGCGCATAGCGGATTCCAGCAGCGCCTGCGGCGTGGGTTCGCCATACTTCTCCTGCAGATCCTTCTCCAGTGAACCGGCGTTCACCCCGATACGAATCGGAATGTTGTAATGGCGGGCGCAGTCCACAACCTGACGAATACGTTCGTTGTTGCCGATGTTGCCCGGATTGATACGCAGGCAGTCAACGCCATACTCCGCCACTTTGAGAGCGATACGGTAGTCAAAGTGAATATCCGCTACCAGCGGCACGTTGACCTGTTGCTTAATCAGTTTAAAGGCTTCCGCCGCGTCCATGGTCGGCACCGAGACGCGCACGATATCCACACCCACACGCTCCAGCGCACGGATCTGGTTAACCGTGGCTTCCACGTCGGTGGTGCGGGTATTGGTCATGGACTGAACGGCGATGGGAGCACCATCGCCGACTGGCACCTTGCCGACGTAAATACGCGTTGATTTGCGACGGATAATGGGTGCTTCGTTATGCATATTTTCTCTCCACAATTCCCCGGAAAGCGCGCTGCGCGTTATTGCGCACCCAGCGTCAGACGGGCAACCTGGTTATTACGGATAAAACGACTTAAATCAACGGGCTGATTCTGATATTGCACGTCAACCGCACGCGGTGCGCCAATTTTCAGACGATACGGAGGCGTGCCGGAGAGGCTGAGCTTGCCACCGCTACGCTGTATCCCGCTGAACAGTTTTTTGCCGGTTGCATCGCTGACTTCCAGCCAGCAGTCGGCCTTGAAATTCATGACCACAGCGTTGGGATCGCCTGCGGGCTGGCTGACAGCCGCGCTCACGGTTGGCATGCTGCCGGCCGCGACGCTGTTGGCCGGTGCCGGCGAGGTGGCCGCTGGCGGCGCGTTATCAACCGGCGCCTGCGAAGGAGAAACGACCGCGTTATCACCAGAGGTGGCCGAAGAGGCAGCCGGCGCGCGGCTGCTGTTATCCGCGCTGCCAGCGGTGCTGCTCTGTGAGGTCACCGCGCCGGCACCGTTATCAACCGGCGTGCCGGCGGCATTGGTGTCGCTGTCACTGGTGCTGTCGGTGCTGGTATCGCCCAGCGGAATAGACTGACCGCCGTCGCTGCTGCCGTTCTGATCGGCCATTGAGACCAGATCGTCCTGCGAAGCCTTGTGATTCTGCCACCACCAGGCGCCGGTCAGGCCAATAACAACAAACGCCACCAGCCAGGTAAAGATCATCAGCCAGCCATCGCGCTTTTTGCGGCGCTTGCCCAGCGAGAAGCTCTGCATCGGCGCGATTTTGGCCGCGCGCACCGGCGCCTGCTTTGCCATCATCGGCAGCAGATCGTCTTCCGGTACATGAACCAGGCGGGCATAGGAGCGAATATAACCGCGCAGAAAGGTCGATGCGAGATCGGCCGGCGACTTATCCTCTTCAATGTCACGCACGGTAGAAAGTTTCAGGCACAGGCGCTCAGCGACGTTTTGCTGCGTCAGCCCCATCTGCTCACGGGCCAGACGCAGGCGTTCACCTGTGGAATGTACTGCAGATTTTTCTTGAGTGGCTTCAGTATTCATTAGCTAAATAACGCTGGTACTGTATCGATTGTGGAAAACTTCGCGCCAACCGGTCGCCATAACGTGTAACGTCAGCAGCGTTTCCCTGTTGCGCGGCGAAACGTATCTGTAACCACAGACTCTCTGCCGTTGCGGGCAGACGCTGATGGTAGAGTTCTAAAAGCACGGGAAGCATTTTTCCTGCCGGCTGCACCAGCTGCCGTTCGCCCTCCTCCAGCAGCCAGTTTCCCTGCTCAGGTGCGACTTCCAGCGCCTGCAGCAGCCGTTTGCGCCCGGCGGCCTCGTCGCCCGCCTGCAGATAACAATAGCCTGAAATCAGAAGGAGATCCTGACGGGCATCGCTCTCCGGCGCCGCACTTGCCAGCTTAAACTGTTGATGCGCTTCGCCATACTGCCCTAATCTGCAGAGAAACGCACCGTAATTGTTAGCGACATAACCATTAGCGGGCGCTAACTGTTGTGCCCGCTGGTAGTACCGGCGCGTCTGTATACTATTCTGCTGCGCCTGAGCGACCCGCGCCAGCGCCAGGGGCACGCGGTAATCTTCAGGAGCCACGCGCTGCGCCTGCAGCAGATTGCGTTCAGCAGCCGCTAAATTATTTGCGGCTAAATAGTGCAGTCCCAGCTGCAGACGAATATCCGCCGCACGATGTGATGACGGGCCGGTGACACACCCGGTTACAACAAAGCCTGCCGCAACGGCAATACCTAATCCTTTTAGCATAGCGCTCTCCCTGCGAATAAACCGGGAGAGTGCCACGCTTTACGCCCGCAGCGAATCGGCGGGCGTGCGGTTTCAGATCGCCTTCACAGAGATAGCGTCACCCGCCATCTTTTTACGCAGCGTACGCTTGGTACGGTCGATCACATCGCCCGCCAGCTGGCCGCAGGCCGCATCGATATCATCGCCGCGGGTTTTACGCACGATAGTGGTAAAGCCATAGTCCATCAGCACTTTAGAGAAGCGATCGATACGGCTGTTGGAGCTGCGGCCATAAGGTGCACCCGGGAAGGGGTTCCATGGGATCAGGTTGATCTTGCAGGGCGTATCCTTCAGCAGCGCCGCCAGCTCATGCGCATTGTCGGTGCTGTCGTTGATATGGTCCAGCATCACATACTCAATGGTCACGCGGCCCTGATTGGCATTGGATTTGCCGATATAGCGCTTCACCGCCGCCAGGAAGGTTTCGATATTATATTTTTTGTTGATTGGGACAATTTCATCGCGAATGGTATCGTTCGGCGCGTGCAGCGAGATCGCCAGCGCTACGTCAATCATATCGCCAAGCTTGTCCAGCGCGGGCACAACGCCTGAGGTGGAGAGCGTGACGCGGCGCTTGGAGAGGCCAAAGCCAAAATCATCCAGCATAATATCCATCGCCGGCACGACGTTGTTCAGGTTGAGCAGCGGCTCACCCATGCCCATCATCACCACGTTGGTAATAGGACGCTGGCCGGTGACTTTCGCGGCGCCAATAATTTTGGCCGCGCGCCATACCTGACCAATAATTTCGGAAACGCGCAGGTTGCGGTTAAAACCCTGCTGCGCCGTAGAGCAGAATTTGCACTCCAGCGCGCAGCCTACCTGAGAAGAGACGCACAGCGTGGCGCGCTCCGCCTCCGGAATATAGACCGTCTCCACCAGCTGATCGCCTACGCGAATCGCCCATTTGATGGTGCCGTCGCTGGAGCGCATCTCCTCCGCTACTTCCGGCGCGCGGATCTCTGCGCGCTGCATCAGCTTGCCGCGCAGCACTTTATTGATATCCGTCATCTGCTCGAAATCGTCGCAGCAGTAGTGGTAAATCCACTTCATGACCTGATCGGCACGGAACGGCTTCTCGCCCATTTCGATAAAAAATTCACGCATCTGCTGACGATTGAGATCGAGCAGGTTAATTTTTTCGTTTTTAGGAGAAACCACGGCGGGGGACGCGTCAGCTGGCGTCACAATCTGTTCAGACATAATAATCTCTGGCCTCGTTGTTACACGTTACGGCTCTGGTTAGGAAGAAGAAAAAACAGCGCCCCGGCTGAGCCAGGCTCAACAGGGGCGCATTATTGTACTATAACTGCGGCACGATGCCAGGGTAACCGTTTTACGCCAGCGTAAAAGGTGTAAACTCCCCTGTCCGCTTCAGCCGCAATGCACTTAGCGGGTGCGCGCGCAGACTTCGTTTTCAGCGAAGAAGTAAGCGATTTCACGGGCAGCAGACTCTGCAGAGTCAGAACCGTGGGTCGCGTTTTCGGTGAAGCTGTCTGCGTAATCTGCACGCAGGGTGCCTGCCAGTGCGTTGTCCGGGTTGGTAGCACCCATCAGGTCACGGTGACGCTGAACGGCATTTTCGCCTTCCAGAACAGAAACCACTACCGGGCCAGAGGTCATGAACTCAACCAGACCATCAAAGAATGGACGGCCTTTGTGCTCAGCGTAGAAGCCTTCAGCCTGCTCTTTGGTCAGGTGCAGCATTTTTGCGCCAACGATTTTGAAGCCCGCGCTCTCAAAACGGTTGTAGATAGCACCGATAACGTTCTTAGCAACGGCGTTTGGTTTAATGATGGAGAAAGTACGTTCGATTGCCATGATTACCTCTGAATTAGCATCCTGAATAAACCGGGAACCCTCTCCCGGTAAGAAAAACGCGCCGATTATAGGGAGATCGACGCGTGTTGCCTATGAGTGATTGGTGGAATTATTGAAAATAATTACTTTTTTGCGGTGCAGGCTGCACCCTGATCCACCCGTCACGGGTTTACGCCCTGTGCTGCAGGCCGGATATCTTCAGCAGAATAGATGCTGCATTTTCATCCCGTGGCGCTCACTTTAGCCATTGCGGGCTTGAGATAGCCTGCACATTCCCGGAGACTGACCTTTTCCGCAAGAAGAGAGAAGATGGCAATGACGGTTCCCCTGTTTGTATCTGCTGAGTGGCTGCATGAGCACTACGGTGATGAAGAAGTACAGGTACTGGATGCGCGCATGGTTCCGCCGGGTCAGGATGCAGTGCGCGATGTCACCGCAGAGTATCTGGCCAGTCACCTGCCGCAGGCAGCTTTCTTTAGTATTGAAGCGCTTTCCGATCACACCAGCCCTTACCCGCATATGATGCCCCGCCCGGAGAGTTTTGCTGTCGCAATGCGTGAGCTGGGGGTGGTGCAGGATAAGCATCTGATTGTGTATGACGAGGGTAATCTCTTCTCTGCCCCGCGCGCCTGGTGGATGCTGCGCACCTTTGGCTGCCAGCGCATCTCCATTCTGGCCGGCGGTCTGCAGGGCTGGAAAGCCGCAGGTTTGACTACCGCAGACGGCCCGGTGGCGCTGCCGGAAGGTGACTTCGCGGCACACTTCGACAGCAGTCAGGTGAAGCGACTGAACGATGTACTGCTGCTCAGCCATGAAGGAGGCGCGCAGATTGTGGACGCGCGCGCAGCAAACCGCTTTAACGCTGAGGTGGATGAGCCGCGTCCCGGCCTGCTGCGCGGACATATTCCGTACAGCCTGAATCTGCCGTGGAACAGTCTGGTGGAGAATGGCGCGCTGAAACCCGCCGCCGAGCTGCGTCAGCAGTTTGCGCAGGCAGGCGTGGCGCTGGATAAGCCCATCGTTGCCAGCTGCGGCTCGGGCGTAACGGCGGTGGTGCTGATTCTGGCGCTGACGGCGCTGGGCGTCCGCGACGCAACGCTCTATGACGGCTCCTGGGGCGAATGGGGCAGCCGCGACGATTTACCGATTGAAAAATAGTCGCCTGCCTGAAACCAGGGCGCCATGAATGGCGCCCCTACAGGATTCGTATCCATCTGAAACCAGGGCGCCATTAATGGCGCCCCTACAGGATCCATACCCGTCTGAAACCAGGGCGCCATTAATGGCGCCCCTACAGGATCCGTACCCGTCTGAAACCAGGGCGCCATTAATGGCGCCCCTACGGAAGATTTTGCACCCATCCCCGTAGGGGGCGCATTAATGCGCCCCGTGTTACGTGCGGTTCGGAAGCTATACGCATTAATGCGCCCCGCCGGATCCGTACCCGCCTGAAACCAGGGCGCCATTAATGGCGCCCCTACAGGGAATTCCCGCGTTATGCGCGTGCCAGGGCCATACGCATCAACATACGATGGTTAAATGATGCGCTGGCTGCCTTTAAAATCGCGCAGGAAACTGCCCCAGCGCCGCTCATAAAATGGCGTGATATGCGCGGTAAAAAAATGGCTGACGCCATGCTGTCCGGCATCCACTTCGCAGATATCAACAGGAGCATCATCGGTCAGCGTATCGGTCGCCACGCTGCCTGCGGCCTGAATAATTTCATCGATATCACTGTCAGCTTCTATACCAATCAGCAGATTAGGCGCTTCGTTCACGCTTTCACGCAGGCTGGCAATGTAGGCGCGGCGCACCTGTTTATATTTAGCAAACAGCTGGGTCAGGGAGTCGATCATCTGTGCCGGCGGCTCAGCTACCTCCGACAGCAGCAGCGCGTGGCCGCCCTCCAGCACTGTCTGCTGGCTCAGCGCACTTCCCTCCTCACCCAGCAGATGCGCGATTTCACCCGGCGTAAACTCTTTACCCGCTGGTAATTTCGGGTTCAGAAACAGCGCTTCCCCCAGCGTCATCTCAAACAGCGTACGCGCCGGCAGGCGCAGCCACGGCTGTTCATCCGTTATCGCTTCGCGCATAGCCGCCTCAGAGCTGAAGAACGGGATCACGCTACCGCCTCCCTCTTTCTCCCAGTGCTGTAACTCGACGGGCGAGGTCGCGTTAAACTGTTCAGCCGGGCTTTCGCCTGGCACCCAGACATCTGCGGCCAGCAACAGCTGAAAAAACTCCGGGCGATGCGCCGGCTCGGTGGCCGCCAGCTTCAGCACCTCTTCAAGACGATTACTCATGCGTGTTTCATTCCAAAAAAGCGGGCAGGAGCCAGCCTGCCCGAAGCGGGATTATTTCAGTAACAGGTTGGCAAGGGTACGCACGCCGAGTCCGGTTGCGCCTGCTGACCACTGATCCACCGCGCTTTTGCGGTAGGTGGCGGAGCAGTCGATATGCAGCCAGCCCTGCTGATATTTTTCAACAAACCACGAAAGGAATGCGGCCGCGCTGCTGGCGCCGGCGGCGTGAGCCGGGCTGGCGATGTTGTTGAGATCGGCAAAATTTGACGGCAGATGGCTGCGGTGGAACTCCGCCAGCGGCAGACGCCAGAACGCTTCATTTTCGCCGGTGGCGCTGCCCAGCAGCGACTCAGCCAGCACATCGTCGAAGGTAAACAGCGCATGATAGTCGTTGCCGAGCGCCGTTTTGGCTGCGCCGGTCAGCGTGGCAGCATCAATCAGCAGCTCCGGCTTCTGCTCGCTGGCGTCAATCAGGCCATCCGCCAGCACCAGACGCCCTTCCGCATCGGTGTTCATCACCTCAACGGTTTTACCGTTGCGGTAGCGGATGATATCGCCAAGACGGAATGCGTTGCCGCTGACCATGTTATCGGCACAGCAGAGATAGAGTTTTACGCGCTTCGTCAGCCCGCGGGCAATCGCCAGCGCCAGCGCGCCGGTGACGGTCGCCGCTCCGCCCATATCGGACTTCATAGAGTCCATAAATGCGCTCTGCTTCAGGCTGTAGCCGCCGGTATCAAAGGTGATCCCTTTACCGACCAGACAGGCGTAAACCGGCGCATCTGCGTCACCGGTCGGGTTGAAATCAAGCGCCAGCAGTACCGGCACGCGCGACGAGCCACGCCCAACGGTATGGATACCGCTATACCCCTGCTCGCGCAGATCTTCGCCTTTAGTGATGCGATAGCTGACGGCATCGCCACCCGCGTCTCTGATCAGATCGATAGCGCTGTGCGCCAGCTGTTCCGGGCTCAGGTCTTCCGCGGGCAGGTTAATGGTATCGCGCACCCAGTCAATAATCTGCAGACGACGATCGAATTCAGCGCGATCGCTGTCGCTGAGCGTCGGCCATTCCACCTGGCGCGCGCCTTTCGGGCTGCGATAGCCCTGCCAGAATGCCCAGCACTTTTCCAGATCCCAGTCGTCACCGCACAGCGCAACGTGACGGATGCCCTGGCTGTCGAGCTTGCGCGCCGCGCGCTGAATCGTCAGCAGCGCATCACTGCCCGTAAGGTGCAGCGTCATACCACTCTCGCTGCTGCTCAGCAGGGCTTTTTCGCCCCAGCGCGCATCAGCAGGCTGCGTGCTGAGCGTAATATTCATCGGTTGTGTTGTCATCGCGTCGCTCCGTTTACGTTTGGTCTCATTCCACGCCAGACCGGCGCGGAGTGGCATGGATCAGCGGGCGGCTGCCGGGGCAACGGCCCGCATCCGGCTGACGGCTTTATTGACCAGCGCAATCGCGTAGTCAATCTCCTCCTGCGTAGTGAAACGCCCCAGCGAAAAGCGCAGCGAGCTGTAGGCCAGCTCCGGCTCAACGCCCATTGCGCGCAGCACATAGGAGGGTTCCAGACTCGCCGAGGTACAGGCTGAGCCGGATGAAAGCGCCAGATCTTTCAGCGCCATAATCAGCGTTTCACCCTCAACCTGCGCAAAGCTGATATTGAGGATATTTGGTGCGCTGTGCGCCAGCGAGCCGTTAAGCTGTACGCCGCTCAGCTGGCTGATGCCCTGCCAGAGCCGCTGGCGCAGCGTGGCGAGTCGCGTCATCTCCTCTGCCATCACCTCGCCTGCCAGCGCATAGGCTTCACCCATACCAACAATCTGATGCACCGGCAACGTTCCGGAACGCATACCGCGTTCATGCCCGCCGCCATGCATCTGTGCGTCAATCTTCACCTGCGGCTTGCGGCGTACCCAGAGCGCACCGATGCCTTTGGGTCCGTAGAGCTTATGCGCCGAGAACGACATCAGATCCACCGGCAGCGTGCTGACGTCAAGCGGCAGCTTGCCCACGCTCTGCGTGGCGTCCACGTGGAACAAAATATCACGCGCGTGACAGAGCGCGCCCAGCGCCGCAATATCCTGGATGACACCCGTTTCGTTGTTCACGTGCATCAGCGATACCAGCACGGTATCGTCGCGCAGTGCGGCAGCCAGCATATCCGGCGTGACAATACCGTCGCTGCCGGGCGTCAGCCAGGTCACGTCAAACCCTTCGCGCGCCAGCTGCAGACAGCTATCGAGTACCGCTTTATGTTCCGTCTGGCTGGTAATGATATGCCGTCCGCGCGCCTGACGGGCGTGTGCTGCCCCTTTAATAGCGAGGTTATCCGCTTCGGTCGCGCCGGAGGTAAAGACAATCTCGCGCGGATCGGCGTTAACCAGCGCCGCAATCTGATTGCGGGCAACATCCACGGCCTCTTCAGCCTGCCAGCCAAAGCGGTGGGAACGGGATGCGGGATTACCGAAGGTGCCATCCAGCGTCAGACACTGCATCATTCTGCTGGCGACCCGTGGATCCACAGGCGTGGTCGCTGCGTAATCCAGATAGATCGGTAATTTCATGGCGCTGTAACTCCGTAAAATAAAACACAGGTCTTTATAGCATGATTCAGCCTGCAGAGAGTAAACCGGTCATGCGGCCGGTAACGGGAGCGCTAACAGCACAAAGCCCCGGGGGCTTCATCGCTAAGCGCCCGGGGCTTTGTAAAAGTCAGTCTTCAGTCAGGCAATATGATTGCGATCAGGCACGCAGATTAACGTTGATGGTTTCCTGCACGCGGTGCTGCTGAAAACGACGGTTATCCACGCTGTTCTGACGATCGGCAACATCAAGGATTTCCTGATTATTCACCAGCTCAGCCAGCGTAATATTGTTCAGGAAATCGCTGATGCGCTCGCTGAGATCGCGCCACAGCACGTGAGTCAGGCAGCGTTCGCCACCCTGACAGCCCTCTTTACCCTGACATTTGGTCGCATCCACCGACTCATCTACCGCGGTGATCACCGCACCCACTGCGATAGCATTAGCATCTTTGCCCAGCAGATAACCGCCACCCGGCCCGCGCACGCTGGCAACCAGGCCGTGCTTACGCAGACGCGAGAACAGCTGTTCCAGATAGGAGAGTGAAATCCCCTGACGCTCGGAAATATCCGCCAGCGGTACCGGCCCCTCATGCGAATGCAGGGCTACGTCCAGCATAGCGGTAACGGCATAGCGTCCTTTGGATGTCAGTCTCATAGCGTAAAACCTCGTCGGCATCCGCCCTTACTCAGGCGGGTTATCGGTGGAATGTCAGTCAGCGCAGTCTGCCATTCCCGAGTATTTTGGTCAACTATTTAACCGAGTAATTTACTCAACTATTTAACCTGGCGTTTTACTCAACTATTACCCTTATCGCCTTTGGGTTTTTCAAAGGAGGAGAGCATGCCGCGCAGAATATTCAGCTCATCGCGTTCCGGACGGGCGCGCGTATAGAGGCGGCGCAGTTTGCTCATCACCTGGCTCGGCGTGCCGGTACGGATAAAGCCGCTTTCCAGCATCATCTGCTCGATATGCTGATAAAAGCGTTCCAGATCGTCCACCAGCGGATAAGGTGAGGCTTCATATTCCGGCTGCGGAGCCGCTTTTTCCTGCGCATCCAGCCACGCCATACGCACTTCATAAGCGATAATCTGCACTGCCATCGCCAGATTCAGCGAGCTGTACTCCGGGTTAGCCTGAATAGCTACGTGATAATGGCACTTCTGCAGTTCGTCGTTGGTCAGTCCGACGCGCTCACGGCCAAATACCAGCGCGACCGGTGCCTGCTGCCCCTCTTCCACGCTCTTAATGCCGCACTCGCGTGAATTCAGCATCGGCCATGGCAACGACCGTGAACGGGCGCTGGTGCCGACCACCAGGCTGCAGCCGGCAATCGCCTCATCCAGCGTATCAACAATGCGGGCGTTGCCGATAACGTCGCTGGCACCCGCCGCAAGAGAGATCGCCTGCGAGTCAGGTTTAACCAGCGGATTCACCAGATAAAGGTTGCTTAACCCCATGGTTTTCATAGCGCGGGCAACAGAACCCATGTTGCCGGTGTGGGACGTTTCAACCAGTACAATTCGGATATTTTGCAGCATAATTATGAGCGGGTGAGAAAATGATGACGCGCATCCTAACATAAATGCAGGACATTTGCTGAACACGCTGCTATACTCCGCGCCGTTTTCCCCGTTCTTTAACATCCAGCGAGAGATACCGATGCATCCGATGCTCAACATCGCCGTGCGCGCAGCGCGCAAGGCCGGAAATTTAATTGCCAAAAATTACGAAACCCCGGACGCTGTCGAAGCCAGCCAGAAAGGCAGCAACGACTTCGTGACCAATGTTGACCGTGACGCAGAAAGCCTGATTATCGAAGTCATTCGTAAATCTTACCCACAACACACCATCATCACCGAAGAGAGCGGTGAGCTGGCGGGTGAGGATCAGGATATTCAATGGGTAATCGATCCGCTGGATGGCACCACCAACTTCATCAAACGTCTGCCACACTTCTCCGTCTCTATTGCCGTGCGCATTAAAGGCCGCACTGAAGTGGCTGTGGTTTACGATCCAATGCGAAATGAACTCTTCACCGCCGTACGCGGTCAGGGCGCACAGCTGAATGGCTATCGTCTGCGCGGCAGCAACGCCCGCGATCTGGATGGCACCATCCTGGCGACCGGCTTCCCGTTTAAGGTTAAGCAGCACGCAACGCCATATATCAATATTGTTGGCAAACTGTTTACCCAGTGCGCAGATTTCCGTCGCAGCGGTTCAGCCGCGCTGGATCTGGCTTATGTCGCAGCCGGCCGCGTGGATGGCTATTTCGAAATTGGCCTGAAGCCGTGGGATTTTGCAGCGGGTGAGCTGCTGGTACGTGAGGCGGGTGGCCTGGTGACTGACTTCACCGGCAACCACGGTTATCTGCACTCAGGTAACATCGTAGCCGGCAATCCGCGCGTCGTAAAAGCCATGCTGGCTAATATGCGCGAAGAGCTGAGCGAAGCGCTGAAGCGCTAAGCAAAAAAAGGCGGCCCGCGGGCCGCCTTTTTTAACGGTACTGATTAACGACGTTCGTGCGTTAACACCTGACGCGGCTGAGTACGGCGACCTACACCACCCAGAATCGCTGCCAGCACGGCTTCGATAATCAGCATGATGAAGGTGAACCAGCTCGCTTTCGCCGTAGCAGCGGCAGCCTGTTCTGCTGCTTCACGTGCTTTCTGCTCCGCTTCCTGCTTCAGCTGCTGATACTTCTGCATCGCCTGCTGATAGCTCTGCTCTGCCTGGTTAACAATCTGTTCTGCTTCCTGGTCACTCTTACCGGTACGCGCTTTGATAATATTTTTCAGCGCATCGCGGTCAGCAGCCTGCAGCGTATCAGAATGACGGCTCAGCACGCCTTTAAACCAGTTGCTCAAATCAGCATCCGCGTTCTGCGGATTTTGTGCCGTATTTTTTGCCTGATTCTCAGCGTTGTTCGCTTCGTTATTTGCATCCTGCTGCAGATTTTCTGGCTGTAATTCCGGCTTGCCGGTCTGGCGCAGCGTGGTCTCCAGCTCATTCTGCAGATCGTCGAGGTTAATATTATTTTCCTGCAGCTTCTCTTTCGCCATATTGGTCAGCGAAGGCGCAACAGAAGAAATACCATTACCCAGCGCATTTACACCTGAACCCAGAATATTAAAGGCGCCGCCAATAATACCGCTTGCCAGAGAGAAAGCCAGCCACAGAGTAATAAGCGTACTGACACCAAACATCAGTAAACCGTGCAGTGCGCCTTCGCGCTGTGCCAGACGGCCGGCGATATAGCTACCTACCGCCATCGCAATCAGCATGCTGGCACCGGTCCAGATCAGCGCGCCAGTACCAAGATGCTCCAGAGGATTTTGCTCCTGCTGTGGATCAATGGTCGTAGCACCAATTGCCGTACCCAATACTCCCAGTAATATATGAACAATCAGCGCAGCGATAACACCTGCAAATATTGCGCTCCATGAAATGCGTTTTAACGGCAGTCCCGCATGTGTATCGGTCACGGTCTCCGTGATGCCATTATGAGTCCGGATTTCAGGCATGGTATTCTCCTCGCAAAAAACGACGACTGATAAAAGTTTATTTTAAAAAAGTTAATTCTCAGCTGATGTCATTTAGCGTAGACAGAGAATGCTATTTACACCAGAGGTGCACAGCAGGATATTTTTCTCTGATAGCGGAAAATTAAACATCCGGCAGATTATGCGCGGCCGGATGTTTATCCCGGGTCCGGTTAAAAGGGGCGCAGGCCGTTGCTGGCAGCGGGGAGTGCACTCTGCCACAGAAGTACTCCGGCCAGTATCAGCGCAATGGCCCCCAGCAGCATAAGCAGCGCCATCACTACCGCACTCCGTTTTTGATCGGCTGCTGAATGGCTCAATCTCGCTGCCAGCACGCGCGAACGCTGAACCATGATGCCCAGCAGAGACACCGTCAGTGCGGTCCCCAGCGCCATCGCCAGCGCAGCGGCCACGCCCCACAGATAAACATCAATCACTTTAGCGAATAGCAGCATCATCAGCGCCCCTGAACAGGGGCGCAGGCCCATGGAGAGGACCAGCAGCAGCTGAGTCCTGAAGCTCACCGCGTGCGCCAGCTGATGCGCATCCGGTACATGGGTATGGCCACATGCGCAGGCTGCATCATGCTGATGCTGCGTATGTATTGCCCGGATCTGCCAGCCCGCTGCCGGACGCAGGGCTGCCCGCAGCGATTTCACGGCGCGACAGCCCAGCCAGCAGCCCAGCGCGATAACCAGCAGGTAGCTCCCCTTTTCCAGCCAGTAGCTGCTGAGATGGAGCTGGCGCGATGAGGTCTGCAGTACCACCAGCATCAGCGTCACCAGGGCAATGGCTACCCCGCCCTGCAGCAGCGCAGCCAGCAGAGTCAGACGAATGCTGGTGCGCAACTGCGCAGGGTGCGTCGCTAAAAAAGTGGCGATCACCACTTTGCCATGCCCCGGTCCCAGCGCGTGCAGGACGCCATACGCCAGGCTCAGCAGCAGCAGCGTTATCCCCGCCTGGCGCGGCTGTGCTGCGACCTGCTGCAGCAGCTGTGTCAGGGAATGGTTAAGCGCTTTCTGCCAGAGCACGCTCTGTAACAGAATGTGCGGCCAGGCGTGCCAGAGCAGCATTGCGGTCAGCAGCAGCAACAGGCCGGCGGCGGGCAGTGGCCAGCGACGCCGCGTAGGGAGCGGAATATTCAGCGACATATCAGCGTCACCGTCTGGGCAAACTGGCGGCCCAAATCCATATCTTCCGGCGGCGCGTCAGCTTTATCCAGCGACAGTGCATACTGCTGCAGCGACGCGTCCGGCTGTGGGGTCGTAAGCTTCAGCTGGCAGTGCGCCTTTAGGTTCTCATCCATGGCAATATCCTGTGACGTCTCATACTGCATATCAACAAAATAGCTGGGATCAAACGTCAGCATACGGTAACGCTTCCCGGCCAACGGCTGCGGCTCGCCCAGCGGCACAATAAATTCGAGCACGGCCTTATGTCCGCTACGCGACAAATTGTACTCCTGCGGCAAATTAAGAAATTTTATCCGCGTTTTCTCCTGCCACAGCTCGGTAAAATAGTGCTGACCCAGTACGTTAGCCATCACCTGAGCCGCCAGCTTTTTCCAGACCACATCACCCGGACTGGCCTGCCCGGCATCATAAAGCAGGTCGGCGGAGGTGATTTCGTCCATCGTCCAGACCATTTTTATGCCGGTCAGCCGATCGTTCTGGCTTTTCAGCTCTGCTTTCATCGCAATAAAACTGTGCGGATGGCATGCAGCCGCAGCGGAGAAAAACAGCGTAACCAGTAAAAGCGCAATTTTCATATGTTATAAAGTAACAATTTATAAGGTAAAGGTTTACGTGGCCCGAAAAAAACTGTGACCCGCCCTGAAGCTCTGAGTAAAAGTCTGCACCGATAGCGTAATTTCAGCGCGATATTGGCTATTCTTAGCTGAAAAATGAGCTGCGGATAAAATACGTGATGAGTTTTGCGCCTGCTACAGCACCGCTCTTCAGCCGTTCCCAGCGACGTTGCCATCTGTTACTGCTGTTATTTCTGCCCGCCCCCGCCCTGACGCTCGATAAACTGTGCCAGCTGAACGGCGTTGATCCTGCGGTTGCCCGTCAGGATATCGCGGATGTGGGCGATGAGATACAGCGCTTTCATCAGCTGGAACTGCATCAGATGGTGGATGGCAGCTTTCGCATTCACGGCACGGAACTGGACAGAAGACTCTGCCTGATCCACTGGCTGCGACGCGCGCTGCGCCTGTCGCAGGCGTTTGTCTGCGACCATTTTGTTCCCGCCCTGCGTCAGCGGCTCAAAGTTTTGCAGATTGAAAAAGCGCTGTGGGATGAGATCAACCTGCAGGCGCTGATCCAGCACTGCAGCCTGCGGCTGATGCGCAATTTCTCTCCCCGCGACCAGCTTTTTCTGCTTATTTTTATGAAGTATGCCCTTTGTCAGCGTCAGGCGGCGCTGTTCAGCGAGCGGCAGCGCAGCTGGCTGGCAGACAAAGCGGAGCGTGCCGCAGCAGACGATGTCATTCACCACTGGCAGAAACGCTGTCATCTGATGCCCGATGCCAGCGAAACCGATTTCTGGACGCTGCTCTTCAGTCTGATTCATGCGCCTGATGCCACCCAGCTGAGTGTGCCACAGGCGCACCGGTTGATGAGTGCCACCGAAGCGCTGATTGCGCGTTTTGAACAGCTGGCAAAAACGCGCATCCGCAACCAGCATGAGCTGAAGCTCCAGCTCTATACTCATCTGGCGCAGGCGCTGGACCGCAGCCATTTTTCTATTGGCATCGATAATAGCGTGGCGCTGGATGTGGCGCGGCTCTATCCGCGGCTGATGCGCACCACCGAGCGCGCGCTGTACCATTTCAGCAGCGACTTTGGCACGCAGTTCAGCGCGGAAGAGACCAGCCTGGTGGCGGTGCTGTTTGGTGCCTGGATGATGCAGGAGAGCGCGCTGCAGGAGAAGCAGGTACTGCTGCTCACCGGCGTCGACGCCGCGCTGGAGCAGCTGCTGGAGCAGCAGCTGCGCGACATGACGCTGCTGCCGATCAATATAACCTATCAGGATATGCTGCACTTCCAGCGCGAGGGCGCACCGCGCGATGTGGCGCTGGTGGTCACCCCCTATGCTATTTCGCTGCCGCTCTTTTCGCCGCCGCTGATCCACGCAGAACTGCCGTTAAGCGATCATCAGCAGCAGCGTATTCTTCAGCTGCTGGACGCCTGAGCCGCAGGACGCAGGAACAGCGCCGGCAGCGCTACCAGCGCCATGACCCAGAAGAGATGCCCCTGCAAATGGGCAAACAGGACGCCGCAGATCATGGTCATCACAGCAATCCCGCCTCCCATCGCCAGCGCCGAGTAGAGCGACTGCAGGCGAATCACTTCGGTGCCTTTGCGTGCAGCGATAAAGCGCATCGCCGCCAGGTGGCAGATGGTAAAACTGCCGCAGTGCAAAATCTGTGCGACAACCAGCAGCGGCAGCGCGGTCGTGGCACCGAGCAGCGTCCAGCGCAGCAACGCGCAGACGCCGGAAAGCAGCAGCAGATCGCGCGCGCTCCAGCGTCTGAACAGACGGTTACTGAGGGCAAAGACTACAATCTCCGCCACCACGCCGAGCGACCACAGATACCCCACCACGGAGGCGGAGTAGCCCGCCTGCTGCCACCAGATGGCACTGAAGCTGTAGTAGGCGGCATGCGCGCCCTGCAGCAGCGTAACGCAGATCATAAAACGCCAGACGCTCTTTTCCCGCAGCAGATCGCGCCACGCCGCCCAGCCGCCGCTGGCGCCCTGTCGCGCCTCACCCTGCGGACGCGTCTGCGGTGGCAGCAGCATCCCGCTCAGCATGGCCACGACGCCCAGACTCAGCAGCAGCAAAACCGCCTGATAAGAATAAGCGCTGACCAGCATGCCGGTGAGCGCCGAGCTGATGACAAACGCCAGCGATCCCCACAGCCGCACCGGACCGTAGGCCAGCCCAATCTGGCGCGTCCAGGTTGCCGCCAGCGCATCACTCAGCGGCACCAGCGGAGAGAAAAAGAGATTGAACCCTGCCATGACCAGCAGCAGCCAGAGCCACTGGCCGCCGAACCAGAAGCCGAGAGCGAACAGTGCGGTCAGAAGCGCCAGCAGCCGCAGCGCGACAATCAGCTGAGCCGGATTTTTAACCTGTGAAGCGATAAGCAGGCTGCCGGCGAAGCGCGCGACCATGCCACAACCGAGCAGCAGGCCAATTTTTTCCGCATCGAGTCCGCTGCCCTGCAGCCAGACGCTCCAGAAAGGTAAATAGATGCCGTAGCAAAAAAAGTAGGTGAAATAGCTCAGTCCCAGCCATCTGGCTGATGCGATGGTCATGCTCTCTCCTGTGGCGCGCGCCACTGCCTGCGGTTTGGGCGCTACTTTGGCAAAGCACCGGCTAAAAAGAAACCCGCAGAGCGGATCAATCGTGCGCTAAGCAGTGGAAAATGCACCAATAAAAAAGGATGGCCGGAGCCATCCTTTTTTCATCCGTTAAAACCTGTCAGGCATAAACGGGCAGACGGGCACAGATATCGAGCACTTTCTGTTTGGTGCGTTCGATGGTGGCCTCGTCATTCACGTTATCCAGCACGTCGGCGATCCAGCCAGCCAGTTCACGCACGTCTGCTTCTTTGAAGCCGCGACGGGTTACCGCTGGTGTACCAATACGCACGCCAGAGGTCACAAACGGGCTTTTCGGATCGTTTGGCACGCTGTTTTTGTTCACGGTGATATTTGCACGTCCCAGAGCGGCATCCGCTTCTTTACCGGTCAGGCCTTTGCTCACCAGATCGATCAGGAACAGATGGTTATACGTACCGCCGGAAACGATGTTGTAACCGCGCTCCAGCAGGACTTCAACCATCGCTTTAGCGTTTTTAGCCACCTGCTGCTGATAGGTTTTGAACTCCGGCTCCATCGCCTCTTTGAAAGCTACAGCTTTACCGGCGATGACGTGCATCAGTGGGCCGCCCTGTCCGCCAGGGAAGACCGCAGAGTTGAGCTTCTTATACAGATCCTCATCTCCGCCCTGCGCCAGAATCAGGCCGCCACGCGGACCCGCCAGCGTTTTATGCGTAGTTGTGGTCACGATATGCGCGTGCGGAACCGGGTTAGGATAGACGTCAGCTGCCACCAGACCTGCCACGTGAGCCATATCCACAAACAGCCAGGCGCCGATGCTGTCAGCGATTTCACGCATTTTTGCCCAGTCGCAGACGCCGGAGTAGGCAGAAAAGCCGCCGATGATCATTTTTGGCTTATGCGTCTGCGCCAGCTCGGCCAGTTCGTCATAGTTGATTTTGCCGGTTTCATCGATGCCGTACGGGATAACGTTGTAGAGTTTTCCGGAAAGATTGACCGGTGAACCGTGGGTCAGGTGACCACCGTGCGCCAGATTCATACCAAGAATGGTATCACCCGGCTGCAGCAGCGCGGTGTAAACAGCGAAGTTTGCCTGCGAACCAGAGTGAGGCTGAACGTTGGCAAAATCTGCACCAAACAGGGCTTTTGCGCGGTCGATCGCCAGCTGCTCAACGATATCAACATATTCACAACCGCCGTAGTAGCGCTTGCCCGGATAGCCTTCCGCGTATTTATTGGTGAGCTGTGAACCTTGCGCCTGCATAACGCGCGGGCTGGTGTAGTTTTCTGAAGCGATCAGTTCAATGTGCTCTTCCTGACGCACTTTCTCCTGCTCCATAGCCTGCCACAAATCGGCATCATAATCGGCAATGTTCATATCACGCTTTAACATCCGCATCTCCTGACTCAGCAACTTTAACGGCAATTTAAGCCCCCGCTTAGGGGCGAAGGCCAACAGTGTAAACGGTTTTGCCAGGGGACGATAGCGCCAGGGCGCTCTTTTTACGCAAACGATTGGCATGCCGCTGGAACGCCTTTTTTACGCTTTAGCTGCACGCAAAAAAAGGGCATGGATTGACGGAAGATCAGCGTAAACCGCCCGGAATGCGTACCCGGCTCCCGCTAAAAGCTGCTGCTGCCGGTTTACAGCCGGACGTGCACGGCATAAGATGCATTTAAAATACATCTTTTAAGTTATCTGCTGAGGAACACACCATGCTTGACGCTCAGACTATCGCGACCATTAAATCTTCCGTGCCCGCTATAGCAAAAATGGGACCCGCTCTTACCGGCTGTTTTTACCACAAACTGCTGAACGATCATCCTGAACTGAAAAACGTGTTTAACATGAACAATCAGCGCAGCGGCGATCAGCGTGAAGCTCTGTTTAATGCAATTTGCGCTTACGCCACCCATCTGGAGGATTTGCCAGCGCTGCTGCCGGCGGTCGAGAAAATTGCGCAGAAGCACGCCAGCCTGAATATCCGGCCTGAACAGTACGATCTGGTAGGCGCTACGCTGCTGGCCACCATGAAGGAGCAGCTCAATCCGGACGAGGAGGTACTTGCGGCCTGGGGCAAAGCGTATGCGCTGCTGGCGCAGGTCTTTATTCAGCGTGAAGAAGCTATCTATCAGGCATCTGAGCAGAAGAGTGGTGGCTGGCGCGGCCTGCGTGACTTTCGTATCCGCCGCATTACGCCGGAAAGCAGCGTGATTACCAGTCTGGAGCTGGTTCCCAATGACGGGCAGCCGGTGGCCGGTTTCCTGCCGGGACAATACCTGACGCTCAGCCTGCGTCTGACAGAAAACGGGTTTATGCAGCATCGCCAGTATTCGCTGACGCACGCGCCTGACGGCAAAGCCTACCGTATTGCTGTCAAACGTGAAGCGCACGGCACCGTGTCGGGCTGGCTGCACGACTGCGCCCGGGTGGGAAATATTGTGCAGTGCAGCGCGCCGGCGGGTGACGTCGTGCTGCAGACAGAACCAGCGACGCCGGTGACGCTGATCTCAGCGGGCGTCGGTCAGACGCCGATGTTAGCGATGCTCGCGGTGCTGGCGCAGCAACAGCATCCGGCAGCCGTGACCTGGCTGCACGCGGCTGAAAATGGCGCGCAGCACGCCTTTGCGCGGGAAGTTGCCGCGCTGGGCGCCACCCTGCCGCACTTTCGCAGCCACGTCTGGTATCGCCAGCCTGCCAGCGACGATGCCGGCCGGTATGATGCAGAGGGCGTAATGGATCTGGCCTGCGTGTCAGCGGAGCTGAACCAGCCGGACCGCACGTTCTGGCTGTGCGGGCCGCTGCCGTTTATGCAGTTTGTCGCTCGCCAGCTGCTGGATGCAGGCGTCGATACCGCACGCATTCACTATGAGGTTTTCGGCCCGCACAAGGTGCTGTAATTGCAGCAATAAAAAAGCCTGCGGCAGGCAGGCTTTTACTGTGACGCCGGACAGAGGATCAGATTGCCTCTTCATCCTCTTCGCCGGTGCGGATACGCACCACGCGCGCCACGTCAAATACGAAAATTTTACCGTCGCCGATTTTGCCGGTCTGCGCCGTTTTCATGATGGTTTCCACGCAGGTATCGACAATGTCATCCCCGACCACCATCTCGATTTTTACCTTGGGCAGGAAATCGACCATATATTCGGCACCACGATAGAGTTCAGTGTGGCCTTTCTGACGTCCAAACCCTTTGACCTCGCTCACCGTCATCCCGGTGATGCCGACTTCCGCCAGCGCTTCACGCACGTCATCAAGTTTGAATGGTTTAATAATTGCATCGATCTTTTTCATCGCAGATCCCTTTTTCGCTCCCTCCATGACGGACGGATAACAGAAAGTATATATCGCTAACGGCGCCGGTGGCGCGGCTAACTACTCTTTAAAGTCGCTGGCGTCCAGCTCATGACGAGACAGCAGCTTATAGAACTCGGTACGGTTACGTCCAGCAAGACGCGCGGCGTGAGTAACGTTGCCTTTGGTCATCTGCAGCAGCTTGCGCAGATAGTTCAGCTCAAACTGGTTGCGCGCCTCCGCAAAGGTGGGCAGCGCGGTGTTCTCGCCCGACAGCGCCTGCTCCACCAGCGCTTCACCAATCACGGGTGCAACGGTCAGCGCAACGCACTGCTCAATAACGTTAACCAGCTGACGGACGTTACCCGGCCAGCTGGCGCTGACCAGCCGCTTCATTGCACCGGCAGAGAAGCTGCGGACAAATGGCTTGTGGCGCCCGGCGGCCTGACGCAGTAAATGGTTAGCCAGCAGCGGAATATCTTCAGCACGCTCGTGCAGCGCCGGAAGTTTAAGATTCACGACATTGAGCCGGTAGTAGAGATCTTCCCGAAAACTCTTTTTCTCCATCGCTTTTGGCAGGTCGCGATGGGTGGCAGAAAGGATACGTACGTTGATCTCCACATCCCGGTTACTGCCAAGCGGACGCACTTTGCGCTCCTGCAGCACGCGCAGCAGTTTGATCTGCAGCGCCGGAGGCATATCGCCAATCTCATCCAGAAACAGCGTGCCGCCCTCTGCTGCCTGAAATAATCCTTCGCGCGCGCTGACCGCGCCGGTAAATGCGCCCCGCGCGTGGCCAAACAGCTCTGACTCCAGCAGCTGCTCCGGCAGTGCGCCGCAGTTAATGGCGATAAAGGGTTTCGCCGCGCGCGGACTGGCAGCATGAATTGCCTGCGCCAGCACCTCTTTCCCGGTGCCGCTCTGACCGTTAATCAGTATGGAGACGTCCGACTGCGCCACCATGTGCGCCTGCTCCAGCAGCCGCTGCATCAGCGGATTCCGGGTGACAATCGCTTCACGCCACCGGTCGTCACTGATCGGTGCACGCAGCGCCAGCGCCTCATCGATCGCTTTATACAGCGCGTCGCGATCCACGGGTTTGGTGAGAAAGCTGAATACCCCCTGCTGCGTGGCAGAAACCGCATCGGGTATGGAGCCGTGCGCGGTCAGGATAATGACCGGCAGCCCGGCGTGACGCCGCTGAATTTCGCCAAACAGCGCCAGCCCGTCCATCTCATCCATACGCAGATCGCTGATGACCACATCCGCGGGCTCTTTCTGCAGCTGACGCAGCGCCTCAGCCCCGCTGGCGGCGGTAGCGACCTGAAAACCCTCACTGCTGAGACGCATACCGAGCAGCCTGAGCAGGCCCGGGTCATCATCTACCAGCAGTAAACGGGCACGTGCACTCATGGCTGCTCCTCCCGGATTTCATCCCCGGCGTGCGGGCTGTCGCTGCTGTCCGGCGCTTTACGCGATGAAAGCTGGCGCTCTATGTCAGTCAGCCGCTCCAGTTTGCGCTGGGTTTCGTTCAGCGCCTGATGCAGCCGGGCCTGCTGATGGCGCAGGGCATCCAGTTCGCTATCGTGACTCTGCTGCAGCGCGCTGTAGCGGCTGCGCGCCTCGCTCAGCTCCAGCTGTGCAGCCTGGTTACTGCGCCACAGCTGGATCAGCGGACGCACCATTGCGGGAAAGTCTGCGCTGTAGCTGTCGAGCGTGGCGATATACTGACGGCGCTCAACCGGCGTGACGTTACCGTTCGCCAGCAGAATGCCCTGCTTGAAGGCGCGCGCCCAGCTCTGCACCGGCCAGCGGCGGGCCTCTGCGCGGGCTTCAGCCGCCGAAAACCGTTCGCTGCAGTCAATCGCTCGCTGCCAGTAAAGCGGATTGTTTACCGCCGCTGCGGTTTCAGCAGGCCATACGTTCTGACAGGCGGTAGTAAGGTAGTCCGGCAGCCGGGTATCGGGTTCAGTGACGCTTATATGCTCACGCTGGGGCACCGGCACCGCATGCGGCTGGCAGGCGCTCACGCCGCTTAAAATAAGTACGCTCAGAAGAGCTTGTCTGATAAGGCGTTTCATGGTTCAGGCTTCCTGGCACCGGCGGGTAAAATAATGCGGAAACAGACATCTGCCTCTTTGTGACTGACCAGCTGCAGGTCTCCCTGCATGCGCCGCAGACAATCTTTTGCAATGCTCAGGCCCAGGCCGCTGCCTTTTACGGGCCCCTGCCGCTGCTGGCTGCCCTGGTAGAAAGGTTCGAAGATCATCGCCTGCTCCTCTGGCGGAATCGGAGTACCGCTATTCGCCACATCAATCCACACCCGGTCGCCTTTTTGCCGGCTGTGCAGCCAGATGTTACCGGATTCACGACCATAGTTCACGGCGTTCGAGTAGAGGTTATCGATAACGCGCTCCAGCAGCGTCGCTTCCGCCAGACAGCGGGTGGCCTGCAGATCAACGTGCGTTTTTATTCGCCGGGCGCTGGCAGGCAGCGAATGCACGCGGGTGACAGCCGCCACGATCGCATCCAGCGCGACCGGCTCCGGAGTAAGCGGCATCTCGTTCAGCTTGCGGTTGTAATCCAGCAGCTGCTCAATCAGGCGCTGCAGATGGCGACTGCTGCTGTCGAGAATAGCGACGATCTCCTGCTGCTCTGCGTTAAGCGGCCCGGCAACGCCATCGGCCAGCAGCTCTGTGCCTTCGCGCAGGCTGGCGAGCGGCGTTTTCAGCTCGTGTGAAAGATGACGTAAAAATTCATGTCGCTGTGCCTCCAGCCAGCTTAGCCGTTCGCTAAGCCAGGCAATACGCTGTCCCAGCGAGCGCAGCTCACGCGGTCCGCGAAAGCTGACGTTATTTTCCAGCGACTGCCCTTCCCCCAGCCGGTTGATCATCCGCTCCACGCGCTTTACCGGCCCGATAATCATGCCGGTAAACAGCAGCACCAGCATCAGCGTAACCAGGAACAGGATCAGCGCCTGCCAGCCAAAGAACTGACCGCGCTCGGCGATATCGCGCTGCAGCTGCAGCCCGCGGGAAAACACCACGTCGCGCGTCGCCTGCACCATACGCGCGTTAGCATCAGAAAAGCGCTCCAGCGCAGCGGCACCGGACGCTGAAGGATTACCGTTTTCGCATGCGGCCGTGGCGAGCTGCGGCAGCGTGCTGCGCAGCAGGGTAAACGTGGGCAGTTCCGGCAGGCTGGCCGCATGGCTGTTCAGCATCTGCCCGTAGCGGGTCCACTGGGTGGTATAGAGTCTGACCAGCGCAGCATCACCGAGTACGCAATATTGACGATAGCTGCGCTCAAGCTCCAGGGCGGTGCGGGCCATCGCCTCGCTGCGCCGCACGTCGGTAAAGGTATTGCGGTTGGTGTCTGCCGCCTGATTACTGAGCGCAGAGAGGCTTTCCCACGCCTGCCACGCCAGCACCAGCAGCGGCAGCAGCACCAGTAAAAAGGCCATCAGAACCAGTTGTCGCAGGGATCGGGGAAACGGACGCCATCTCATACTGCCGCGCTCTCGTAAAAAGTGTGCTGCAGGCATGCTAGCTAACTCTGGCGCGCTTAGAAAGCCGGAAATGCAAACGGCAGACCCGAAGGTCTGCCGCTCAGAAAAGGTGGAGCCTAACTCAACGTTACGTCCGGTGCTTGATAACGCTGCAATGCAGACGATTATCGGTCAGGTGGACGGCAGGCTCCGTTTGGTGCGTCATTCAGGGTTCTGTGAGCTCTGCCGTAAATTACGGGGCAATCACAGACAGGCGAATGAGCCACGGTTTGATTATAGCAACTATCGTGCCACTTTTTAAAACTCTTTATTTATCAGAGTGACGCTATAGTCGTGCTGTGCCCGGCAGGTGGACGCGACCTGCTGACCATATGAAAGTGTCTCTGCTTAGCGACGCATTTAGCCTGGATTTTTCTGATTAATATAAATCAAAGAGTTAAGTGTCTCCATAAAGAGACAGTGCGGCAGGCGATTTGTCGGAATTGAGCGACAGTCGTCTGCGTCAGATAAAAAAACCGCCCTTTACTGCGGCGGCTTTTTTTTACTGCTTACAGGCACCTGCTGTAAAACGCAGATCAGCCCAGCTGCTTACGCGCATTACGGAAAATGCGCATCCACGGGCTGTCTTCGCCCCACTCTGCCGGATGCCAGGAGTTGCTGACGGTACGGAAGACGCGCTCCGGATGCGGCATCATGATCGTAACGCGACCGCTTTCGTTGGTGACCGCCGTGATACCGTTTGGCGAGCCGTTCGGGTTAGCCGGATAGCTTTCGGTCACTTTACCGAAGTTATCCGTGAAGCGCAGTGCCACCAGGCCTTTTGCTTCCAGCGCCGCCAGATGGGCGCCGTCGCGCACTTCAACAAAGCCTTCACCGTGTGATACCGCAATCGGCATGCGTGAACCTGCCATCCCCTCCAGCAGCAGCGACGGACTGGCCGCCACTTCCACCAGGCTGAAACGCGCTTCAAAGCGCTCAGACTGATTGCGGACAAAACGCGGCCACAGCTCGCTGCCGGGGATCACTTCGCGCAGGTTTGACATCATCTGGCAGCCGTTGCAGACACCCAGCGCCAGCGTCTGCGGACGATGGAAGAAGTTTTCAAACTCGTCGCGCACGCGATCGTTAAACAGAATCGATTTTGCCCAGCCTTCGCCGGCACCCAGTACGTCGCCGTAAGAGAAACCGCCGCACGCCACCAGCGCATGGAACTCCTCCAGGCCGCGACGTCCCGCCAGCAGATCGCTCATGTGTACATCCACGGCGGTAAAGCCGGCGCGATGGAACGCTGCTGCCATCTCAACGTGTGAGTTAACGCCCTGCTCACGCAGCACGGCGATGCGCGGGCGCACGCCGGTGGCGATCATCGGCGCAGCCACATCTTCTTCCGGCCGGAAGGTCAGCTGAGCGTTCAGACCCGGATCGCTGTCGTTTTGCTTCGCCTCATGCTCCTGATCGGCACAGGCCGGATTATCACGCAGGCGCTGCATCTGCCAGGTGGTTTCGGCCCACCAGGTACGCAGCGTCGTGCGGCTTTCGCTGTAGACCGGATGCTCGCCGGCGCGGATCACAAAGCGGTCGCCCGGCAGCGCCTTGCCAATCACATGCAGCGCGCTGCGCAGACCGTGGTCAGCAAATATCTTCTCTACCGCTGCCAGATCGGCCGCGTTGATCTGCAGCACCGCGCCCAGCTCTTCGGTGAACAGCGCCGCCAGCGCATCGCTGCCCAGCGCGGCGATATCCGCCTCGATACCGCAGTGGCCGGTAAAGGCCATCTCCGCCAGCGTCACCAGCAGCCCGCCGTCGGAACGGTCGTGGTAGGCCAGCAGCTTCTGTTCGCTGACCAGCGTCTGGATAGCGTTGAAGAAGCCTGCCAGCTGTGCGGCATCGCGCACGTCAGCCGGCTTATCGCCCAGCTGACGATAGACCTGCGACAGCGCGGTTGCGCCCAGCGTATTGGCACCGTTGCCGAGGTCCACCAGCAGCAGCAGGTTATCCTGCTCTGCCTGCAGCTGCGGCGTTACGGTACGCCGGACATCTTCCACGCGCGCAAACGCGGTGATCACCAGCGAGAGCGGCGACGTCATTTCACGCTCTTCATTGCCCTGCTGCCAGCGGGTTTTCATCGACATTGAGTCTTTGCCGACCGGGATAGTGATCCCCAGCGCCGGGCAGAGTTCTTCGCCAACGGCTTTGACCGCTTCGTAGAGGCCGGCATCCTCACCCGGATGTCCGGCTGCTGCCATCCAGTTTGCAGAAAGCTTCACGCGCTTCAGCGAACCAATCGCGGTAGCGGCCAGGTTAGTGAGCGCTTCGCCTACCGCCAGACGCCCGGAGGCGGCAAAATCAAGCAGCGCGACCGGGGCGCGTTCGCCCAGGGCGAAAGCTTCGCCGTGATAGCTGTCGAGGCTGGCCGTGGTCACGGCGCAGTTTGCCACCGGGATCTGCCACGGTCCCACCATCTGATCGCGCGCCACCATGCCGGTCACGGAACGGTCGCCGATGGTGATAAGAAACGTTTTCTCAGCCACCGCAGGCAGATGCAGTACGCGGTTAACCGCATCCGCAACCGTAATGCCGTTACGCTGCAGCGCGTCGCCTTTTGCCTGCTGCCGCGTGACGTCGCGCGTCATTTTTGGCGTTTTGCCCAGCAGAACATCCAGCGGCATGTCGATAGGCTTGTTGTCGAAATGGCTGTCGCTCAGGGAGAGGTGCTGCTCTTCAGTCGCCTCACCAATCACCGCATACGGGGCGCGCTCGCGCTGGCACAGCTCATCAAACAGCGCCAGCTTCTCTGGCGCAACGGCCAGCACATAGCGCTCCTGCGACTCGTTACACCACACTTCCAGCGGGCTCATGCCCGGCTCATCGCTGAGAATGTCGCGCAAGTTGAAGTTACCGCCGCGTCCGCCATCGCTGACCAGCTCAGGCATGGCGTTAGAGAGACCGCCCGCGCCGACGTCGTGGATAAACAGAATCGGGTTGGCTTCGCCCAGCTGCCAGCAGCGGTCAATTACTTCCTGACAGCGGCGCTCCATTTCCGGGTTGTCGCGCTGCACTGAGGCAAAATCGAGGTCGGCATCGGACTGACCGGAGGCCATGGATGACGCAGCACCGCCGCCGAGGCCGATGTTCATCGCCGGTCCGCCCAGCACAATCAGTTTGGCGCCCACGACGATCTCGCCTTTCTGCACGTGATCGGCACGAATATTGCCAATCCCGCCTGCCAGCATGATCGGCTTATGGTAGCCGCGCAGTTCAACGCCGTTGTGGCTGTTAACCTGCTCTTCATAGGTGCGGAAGTAACCGTTCAGCGCCGGACGGCCAAATTCATTGTTAAACGCCGCGCCGCCCAGCGGGCCTTCGGTCATGATATCCAGTGCGGTAACAATACGATCCGGCTTGCCGAAATCCTCTTCCCAAGGCTGCTCAAAGCCCGGAATACGCAGATTGGAAACGGAAAAGCCGGTGAGACCCGCTTTCGGCTTGGCGCCACGCCCGGTTGCGCCTTCATCGCGGATTTCACCACCTGAACCGGTGGCAGCACCCGGCCAGGGGGAGATAGCGGTTGGATGGTTGTGCGTCTCTACCTTCATCAGGATATGCGCGGCTTCCTGATGAAAAGCGTACTCGCCCTGCTGCGCATCAGCGTAGAAGCGGCCAACTTCCGAACCTTCCATCACGGCAGCGTTATCTTTATAAGCTGACAGCACGTGATCGGGATGCTGCTCAAACGTATTTTTGATCATCTTAAACAGCGATTTCGGCTGTTTTTCGCCATCGATGATCCAGTCAGCGTTGAAAATTTTGTGGCGACAGTGCTCTGAGTTCGCCTGCGCAAACATATAGAGTTCAATGTCGTTGGGGTTGCGACCCAGACGGGTGAAGGCATCCAGCAGGTAATCTATTTCGTCATCCGCCAGCGCCAGGCCCAGCGTGCTATTCGCCTGCTCCAGCGCCTGACGTCCGGTTCCCAGCACGTCAACGCTCTGCAGCGGCTGCGGCGCATGATGAGCAAACAGCTGCTCTGCCGCCTGCAGATCGCTGAATACGCACTCCATCATGCGATCGTGCAGCAGGCCAGCCAGCTGCTGCCACTGCGCTTCTGTCAGCTGCGGCGCCTGAACATAGAACGCCAGGCCGCGCTCCAGGCGCTTAACCTGCGGCAGATCGCAGTTGTGAGCAATGTCCGTGGCTTTCGATGACCAGGGAGAGATAGTGCCGGGGCGCGGCGTGACCAGCAGCAGACGCCCTTGAGGCGCATGTTCAGCGAGAGAAGGGCCATATTTCAGCAGACGCTGCAGGCGGGCGTGTTCATCCGCGCTGAGCGGTGCGGCAACATCAGCAAAATGGACATACTCGGCGTAAATATCACTCACCAGCAGATGAGCGTTCTGAAAGCGGGTCAGCAGTTTGTTTACACGAAATGCTGACAGAGCGGGCGAACCACGCAGAATTTCCATCATTAAAGATCTCTCGTCTTCGAAGCGCCGGGCGACGCTTCCTTGGGCGCAACAGGGAAAACGGGCGGTATTATAGAGAAAGCGCGCGGGTAACGAAACCGTTTGCGCAGAAAAACTGCCATACGGGATTTGCCTGAATTTTGCGCAAAACTTGCTATATGAGTTGCCCTGTTTCGCTTTGTTGCGCAAAATGCCCCTCGCTCTGGGAGTAAAAAACAATACCAATACTGCCTTTAAAGGACAGAGGCCTGTGAGCCATTAAGAGACAACCATTTGAAACGCCTAAAATTAAATTATCTGTTTATCGGTCTGATCACCGTGCTGCTGGCGCTGGCGCTGTGGCCGGCAATCCCCTGGTACGGGGGCGATCGGGACGCGCTGACAGCGATCAAATCACGCGGTGTGTTGCGCATCAGCACCGTCAATTCGCCACTGACCTATTACACCGTCAATCAGGCACCGGCTGGCATGGATTACGAGCTGGCAAAGCGCTTTGCAGACTACCTCGGCGTCAGGCTGGAAGTCACTGTGCGACCCAGCCTGGGCGATCTGTTTGACGATCTCGATGACGGAAAAGCCGATCTGCTCGCCGCCGGGCTTATCTATAACAGTGAGCGTCTGGCGCACTATCAGGCCGGTCCCAGCTACTATTCGGTGTCGCAGCAGCTGGTTTACCGTATCGATAAGCCGCGTCCGCGCACGCTGGGCGACCTGAAAGGCCGTCTGGTGGTGCAGTCCGGCTCAGCCTATCTCTCCACGCTGCGGGCAGAAAAAGCCAACAGCTATCCCGATCTCGACTGGGCTATCGCCACCGATCAGGGACAGAAAGCGCTGCTGGAGGCGGTGGCTGACGGCAAGCTTGACTACACGGTAGGCGACTCGGTGACCGTGGGCCTGCTGCAGCGTATTCATCCGCAGCTGGCGGTAGCCTTTGATATTACCGATGAAGAGCCAGTGACCTGGTATCTGCCGCGCAATGCTGACAGCAGCCTCAACGCGGCCATGCTCGATTTCTACAGCCAGATGGGTGAAGAAGGCACCATGGCGCGGCTGGAGGAGAAGTACCTCGGTCACGTTGGCACGTTTGATTATGTTGATACCCGCACCTTCCTGCGCGCAATTGACAATACGCTGCCGGATATCAAACCGCTGTTTGAGAAATATGCGGCGAGCATGGACTGGCGCCTGCTGGCGGCGATCTCCTATCAGGAGTCGCACTGGAATCCGCAGGCGACCTCGCCCACCGGCGTGCGCGGCATGATGATGCTGACGCGCAACACGGCGGATAGTCTTAACGTTGATGACCGGCTCGATCCGGAGCAGAGCATTCGCGGCGGCAGTGAGTATCTGCAGCGCATGATGGATAAAGTGCCGGCGAGCGTGCCTGATGACGAGCGCATCTGGTTTGCGCTGGCAGCTTACAATATGGGATATGCGCACATGCTCGACGTGCGCCGGCTGACGGCAAAACAGGGGGGTAACCCTGACAGCTGGGCGGATGTAAAACTGCGCCTGCCGATGCTCAGCCAGAAGCGCTACTACGCGCAAACCGCCTACGGCTATGCGCGCGGGCACGAAGCGTATAACTACGTGGAGAATATCCGTAAGTATCAGCTAAGCCTGGTGGGCTATCTGCAGGAGCAGGAGCGCCGCCTGGCGCAGCGTTCAGCGCTGGAAGCAGAGCTGGGCGCCGGCTATCCGGCGGTTGAGCCTAAAATTGCCATGAACTAATCTGCGCGCTGTGCCTGACGCAGCGCGCGCTTCTGCTCGCGTCGCATACGAAAAAAGTCGCTCAGCATGCCGGCGCACTCCTCCGCCAGCACGCCGCAGGCGATCTCAATCTGATGATTCATCCCCGGGTGCCCCAGCACATCCAGCAGCGAACCGGCCGCGCCGGTTTTAATATCTTTCGCGCCGTAGACCAGGCGGGTAATGCGGCTGTGAACCATGGCGCCGGCGCACATGACGCACGGCTCCAGCGTGACATAGAGCGTGGTATCCAGCAGGCGATAGTTATCCAGCACTTTGCCGCCCTGGCGCAGCGCCATGATCTCCGCGTGTGCGGTGGGATCGCACTGGCCAATCGGCCGGTTCCAGCCCTCGCCTATGACTTTATCTCCCTGCACCAGCACGGCTCCGACCGGCACCTCACCCTGCTCCCGGGCACGCTGCGCCAGCTGCAGCGCATAACGCATCCAGTATTCATCAGTTTGTGGCTTCACCGGGTAACTCCTGCAGAATCAAAAGGCGGCGCATTATAGACAAAAACGCCGCGCGATTCACTCCAGCTGCTGCAGTTCACCGCGCGGCGTTACGCGCCAGCGATGCTGGCAGAAAAACAGCAGCGGGTTATCCTGCTTGCTGTCGCTATAGCCGCTGTAGAGCTGCAGCGGCGTGCCAATCTGCTCTTCCAGCTGCGCAACCTTTTCGTGGCCCAGGCAGCGCATCGCCAGCACGCGTCCGCCGCGTCCTGGCCGCATCTGGCTGGCAATCAGTTTCACACGCGGCAGAAAAGCGGAGTCAAAATAGACCTGCTCCACCAGCGACTGCGGTGATCCGGTAATCAGCCACACATCGGCATCGTTGCTCTGCAGGTAATCGGTCAGGCGCTGCTGCACCACCGGAAACGCTACTACCCGCTCGCGGAACCACTGCACAAACTCCGCTTCACGCGCGCGCAGGCGCGTTTCGCTGTGCCCGAACGTGATTGCCCAGAGCAGCAGACTCATTGGCCAGCGCGCTGCCCGGCCCTTAATCAGCAGCCCGAGGCCAATAACCGGCAGCAGCGGAACCACCAGCAGCAGATTCAGCGGCTGCCGGCGCAGTAAAAAGCGCATAAAGGTGCCAAACATATCCTGCTGATGCAGCGTGCCGTCCAGGTCGAAAAATACGACGCGACGTTGCGAGTCCTGTGTCAAACCCCTCTCCTTTTTTAAATCAGTTGCTGCTCTACAGTGTAGCCAGCAACCGCGCTTAGCGAAGCTGTGATTTTTAATTCCGCTAGCTACAAAGCCCACTGAATAGTTTATTCTTGGTGTCATGGAATATTGACTATTGCTGCGCATGCTGCGGAGAGGTTAGCCGCGCCATGCTATAAAACCGGGAGTAAGGATCGACCATGAGTTCACTGCTGCGAATCCGTCAGCTCTATCCCCGGCTGGCGCTGAATGAGCGCCGGCTGGCCGACTTTTTACTGTCACAGCCCGATCGGGCGCGCCATCTCAGCTCGCAGAAGCTGGCTGAAGAGGCGGGCGTCAGCCAGTCGAGCGTGGTGAAATTTGCGCAGAAGCTGGGTTATAAAGGCTTTCCGGCACTGAAGCTGGCGCTGAGCGAATCGCTGGCGGATCGCGATGCGATCACCGTGCATAACCATATCCTCAGTGACGATCCGCTGAAGACCGTGGGAGAGAAGCTGCTGACGGAGAAGATCTCCGCGATCCGCGCCACGCTGGATATCAACAGCGAAGAGAAGCTGATGGAGACGCTGCATCTGCTGAAGAATGCCAACCGCATTCTGCTGGTGGGTATTGGGGCATCCGGTCTGGTGGCGAAAGATTTCTCCTGGAAACTGATGAAAATCGGTATTAACGCGGTGGCAGAGCAGGATATGCACGCCCTGCTCGCCAGCGTTCAGGCGATGGCGCCGGGCGATGTCCTGCTGGCCATCTCCTACACCGGCGAACGACGCGAAATCAATCTGGCGGCACAGGAAGCAGCCGCTATCGGTGCGGATGTGGTGGCCTTTACCGGTTTTACGCCAAATGCGCTGCAGCAGTGCGCGTCAATCTGCCTCTATACCGTTGCAGAGGAGCAGAGCACGCGCAGCGCGGCAATCTCCTCAACCAGCGCGCAGCTCGCCCTGACAGATTTGCTATTTATGGCGCTGGTGCAGCACGATCCGGAGCGGGCATCGAGCCACATTCGCCACAGCGAAGCGCTGGTGAAAAAGCTGATATAAGCGTTAAACCAGCTTATAATGACCGCGTTTTTAATGAGGATTAACGGACGTGAAGAATGGCGTTACTGATTACGGCGAAATGTATTAACTGCGACATGTGTGAGCCGGAGTGTCCCAATCAGGCTATCGCGCTGGGTAAGGCGATATATGAAATCGATCCGGCACGCTGCACCGAGTGCGTGGGGCATTATGAAACGCCAACCTGCCAGAGCGTCTGTCCTATCGACAATACGATTGTCAGCGACCCACAGCGCGCCGAAAGCCGCGACGCGCTGTGGGAGAAATTCGTACAGCTCTGGCCGCACTGAGCGCGTAACGCTCAGTCCTCGATGATCACCGTGGCACAGGCGTAGTGGCGCTCATCAGCCAGCGTCACGTGCACGCGCTGCACGCCCAGCCGTTCAGCAATGATGCTCGCCTGCTCAAAAAAGCGCAGACCCGGTTTTCCCAGCGCATCGTTGAACACCTCAAACTGATTAAACGCCAGTCCGCCGCGGATCCCGGTGCCAAAGGCTTTGGCCGCCGCCTCTTTCACGGCGAAGCGCTTGGCAAGGAAACGCACCGGCTGCTGATGCGCCTGATACTGCTGCCACTCCGCGTCACTCAGTACGCGGCGCGCCAGGCGATCGCCGGATCGTTCGATAACGCCGGCGATGCGCTCAATTTCCACGATATCGCTGCCGAGGCCGAGAATCGCCATCAGCGCCGCGCTTCCCGCATCAGCTGCTTCATTTCGCTTACCGCATCTGCCAGCCCGCTGAAGAGCGCGCGGCCGATGAGGGCATGGCCGATATTCAGCTCATGCATCTCCGGCAGCGCCGCAATGGGCTGCACATTGTGATAAGTCAGTCCGTGGCCGGCATTGACCTTCAGCCCGAGAGAGGCAGCGTAGTGCGCTGCTTCGCGAATACGCATCAGCTCAGCGTCACGCGCCTGCCCTTCCGGCGCTTCGGCGTATGCGCCGGTATGAATTTCGATATAAGGCGCGCCGCTGGCAACCGCTGCGTCAATCTGCCGGCGGTCGGCATCGATAAACAGTGACACCAGTATGCCCGCCTCTGACAGCTGCTGTACCGCTGCGCTGACGCTCGCCTGCTGGCCCGCCACGTCCAGGCCGCCCTCCGTGGTGACCTCCTGACGCTTCTCCGGCACCAGGCAGACAAAGTGCGGCCGGATGTCACAGGCGATGGCGATCATCTCATCCGTGACCGCCATCTCCAGGTTCATTCGCGTCTGAATGGTATCGCGCAGAATACGCACATCGCGATCGGTGATATGCCGGCGGTCTTCACGCAGATGCACGGTAATACCATCAGCGCCCGCCTGCTCGGCCACGAAAGCGGCCTGTACCGGATCGGGATAGTGGGTGCCACGCGCGTTACGTACGGTAGCGATATGATCAATATTGACGCCTAACAGCAACTCAGCCATAACTACGCTTCTCTTTGTTTAATGTCAGTGCAGTGTATCGCGACGATACGTTCAGGTGGTCTGACCGCAGCTACGCCTGCGGCGCATCGGGTTTCTTCTTTGGAATAAACTGGCGAAACAGCTCCTGACTCTTCAGCGGTTTGCCGCCGAGATAGGGCTTTAGCGCAATGCGCGTAAAGCGCTTGGCGGCCCGCAGGCTATCGGCATCGGGGAAACTGCGCGCTTCAATGGCGCGCAGCTGGTGACCGGTAAAGCTGCGCTGATTCAGCACCAGGCTGGCGATAAAGCCCTTCTCTTCGCGGTAGCTGTAGGTCATGGCGTCATCGATCGCCTCGCCGCTGCCGGCGCAGTGCAGAAAATCGACGCCGTAGCCGAGATGCCCGAGCAGCGCCAGCTCAAAACGGCGCAGCGCCGGTTCCGGCGAGGCGGTGCCGGCGGCCAGCTCCTGAATACAGTTCAGGTAATCGAAGAAGAGTTCAGAAAAGGGGATCTCCTGCTCCAGCACGCGCGACAGCAGTTCATTGACATAGAGACCGCAGTAGAGCGTGATGCCGCTGAGCGGCAGCGCCAGCGAAACCGCTTCGGCATTACGCAGCGTTTTGACTTCACCGCGTCCGCCCCAGCGGACCAGCAGCGGCGTAAAAGGCTGCAGGGTGCCTTTCAGCTGAGAGCGACGCGAGCGCGCGCCTTTAGCCAGGACGCGAACGCGGCCCTGACTTTCCGTAAAGAGATCGAGCAGCAGGCTGGTTTCGCTGTAGGGGCGACTATGCAGCACAAACGCGCGTTGCCAGCCTTCCATCAGTTACAGATCGTCTGTGTAGCCCAGGCTGCGCAGCGCACGTTCGTCGTCTGCCCAGCCCGATTTAACTTTCACCCAGAGCTCAAGGTGCACTTTGGCTTCAAACATCTCTTCCATGTCACGCCGCGCTTCAATGCCGATGGTTTTGATTTTCGAGCCTTTATTGCCAATTACCATTTTCTTCTGGCCTTCACGCTCTACCAGAATCAGGCCATTGATGTCGTAGCCGCCGCGCTCATTGGCCACAAACTGTTCGATCTCAACGGTCACAGAGTAAGGCAGTTCGGCACCGAGGAAACGCATCAGCTTTTCGCGGATGATCTCCGAAGCCATAAAGCGCTGTGAGCGGTCGGTGATGTAATCTTCCGGGAAGTGGTGCTCCGCCAGCGGCAGACGCTTACGGGCAATCGCTGCGATGGTATCGACGTTTTTGCCATTCTCAGCAGAGATAGGCACGATATCGAGGAAATTCATCTGCTGGCTCAGGAACTGCAGGTGCGGCAGCAGGATACTTTTATCCTGAATGTTATCCACCTTGTTCACCGCCAGCACCACCGGGACTTTGCCGTCGCGCAGCTTGTTGAGCACCATCTCATCATCCGGCGTCCAGCGCGTGCCTTCCACGACGAAAATTACCAGCTCCACGTCGCCAATTGAGCTGCTGGCAGCACGGTTCATCAGGCGGTTGATCGCCCGCTTCTCTTCCATATGCAGCCCGGGTGTATCCACGTAGATCGCCTGATAAGCGCCCTCGGTGTGGATGCCCATAATACGGTGGCGCGTGGTTTGCGGTTTGCGTGAGGTGATCGAGACCTTCTGCCCCAGCAGCTGGTTCAGTAAGGTTGATTTACCGACGTTGGGCCGGCCTACAATCGCGACAAAGCCGCAATAAGTTTCGTGTTCGCTCATTCGGGTCCTGACTTAGTCAGCGCCGGGATGGCGCTGTCGTAAAACAATTTATTCGAGTCCAAGCTTAATTAAAGCCTGTTCGGCGGCAGCCTGTTCCGCTTTGCGGCGGCTGGAGCCTACGCCCACGACCGGATCGGCCATGCCACTCACCTGACAGTGAATGGTGAACTCCTGGTCGTGCGCTTCGCCCCGCACCTGCACCACCAGATAGGAAGGCAGCGGCAGATGGCGACCCTGCAGATACTCCTGCAGGCGCGTTTTGGGATCTTTCTGTTTATCGCCCGGGCTTATCTGCTCCAGACGGTTCAGATACCAGTCGAGAATCAGCTTCTCAACGGTCTGGATATTACTGTCGAGGAAGATGCCGCCAATCAGCGCCTCTACCGTATCCGCAAGGATCGACTCGCGACGGAAGCCGCCGCTTTTCAGTTCGCCTGGTCCAAGACGCAGGCACTCGCCCAGTTCAAACTCACGCGCCATCTCAGCCAGCGTATTGCCGCGCACCAGCGTGGCGCGCATGCGGCTCATATCGCCTTCGTCCACGCGCGGGAAGCGGTGATAAAGCGCGTTGGCAATCACATAGCTGAGAATTGAATCGCCTAAAAATTCAAGCCGTTCGTTATGCTTGCTGCTGGCGCTGCGGTGTGTCAGGGCCTGCTGCAAAAGTTCCGGATGAGTAAAAGTGTAGCCCAGTTTGCGCTGCAGCTTAGTAATGAGAATGGGGTTCATGCGATTCCAGTTGTTCTGTGCGTCTGTAACTCTGCATACGAAACAGGGCTGATAGCAGCGCGTTCTGTTTCGTGTGCAGTGGCTTCCTGTCAGACAGGAAGCCACCCGTATTTAGTGAATGCCGCCGATACGGCTCAGGCGTACGCCTGTCGGCCACTCACCTTCCTGTTTTTCAAAGCTCATCCAGATAGCGACCGCTTTACCGACCAGATTCTTCTCAGGCACAAAGCCCCAGTAGCGGCTGTCGGCGCTGTTGTCACGGTTGTCGCCCATCATGAAATATTGACCCTTCGGTACCACCCAGGTCGCCTGCGGCTGGCCCGGCTGCTGATAGTACATGTTCGCCTGACTCTGCGCCTCATTCACCAGCAGAATATTGTGCGTCACATCGCCCAGCGTCTCTTTGCGCGTCCCGAGACGCAGGCCACCGCGCAGCGTTTCACCCTGCGGTTTCCGGAAGAAGCCGTTGCCGGTCTCGTTGCCGTCAAAGCCGCTGAACGTCTGGATAAAGTCGCTTGGCTCAATATTGGTATAGGTGACCGGCAGCGCCGTATCACATTTGCCGTTACCGCAGCCGGGATTGATGGTCAGCGTTTTACTGAACGGATCAAACATCACTTTATCGCCCGGCAGACCAATCACGCGCTTGATGTAGTCAACGCTGGGATCTTTCGGATATTTAAACACGGCGACATCGCCGCGCTTTGGATGTCCGGTCGGGATCAGCGTGGTCTGCGTAATGGGATCTTTAATACCGTAGGCAAACTTCTCCACCAGAATAAAGTCGCCAATCAGCAGCGTGGGCATCATTGAGCCGGAGGGGATCTGAAAGGGTTCAAAAATAAATGAACGTACAATCAGTACCACCGCCAGCACCGGAAATACCGATGCCGCCGTTTCAATCCAGCCTGGCTGCGCAGCCACTTTCGCCAGCGTTTTGCTGTCGAGCGAGTTACCCGCCTGCGCCTGTGCAGCGGCCTGTTTTGCCCGACGCTCAGGTGCCCACTTCACGCGATCGATACACCAGATGATGCCGGTCAGCAGCGTAGCGATAACCAGAATCAGGGCGAACATGTTAGCCATTGTGGTTCCTTATTTGCTGTCTTTACCGACATGCAGAATGGCGAGGAAAGCTTCCTGCGGCAGCTCAACGTTGCCGACCTGCTTCATGCGTTTCTTACCATCTTTCTGTTTCTGCAACAGTTTTTTCTTACGGCTGACGTCACCGCCGTAGCATTTTGCCAGGACGTTTTTACGCAGCTGCTTCACGGTGGAACGCGCAATGATATGGTTGCCAATCGCCGCCTGAATCGCGATATCAAACTGCTGGCGCGGGATCAGATCTTTCATCTTCTCCACCAGCTCGCGACCGCGGTACTGCGAGTTATCGCGGTGGGTGATCAGCGCCAGGGCATCAACGCGCTCTGCGTTAATTAATACGTCCACGCGCACCATGTCTGACGCCTGGAAACGCTTGAAGTTGTAGTCCAGCGACGCATAGCCGCGCGATGTCGATTTCAGACGGTCGAAGAAGTCGAGTACCACTTCAGCCATCGGGATATCGTAGGTGAGCGCGACCTGGTTGCCGTGGTAAACCATATTGGTCTGCACGCCGCGCTTCTCCACGCACAGGGTAATCACGTTACCCAGATACTCCTGTGGCAGCAACATGTGACACTCTGCAATCGGCTCACGCAGCTCTTCAATATTGTTGAGCGGCGGCAGCTTGGCCGGGCTGTCAACATATACCACTTCGCCATCGGTGGTTTGCACTTCATACACAACCGTTGGCGCAGTGGTGATCAGATCGAGATCGTACTCGCGCTCCAGGCGCTCCTGAATGATCTCCATATGCAGCAGACCCAGGAAGCCGCAGCGGAAACCAAAGCCCAGCGCGGTTGAACTCTCTGGCTCATAGAATAGAGAGGCGTCGTTCAGGCTCAGCTTGCCGAGCGCGTCGCGGAATGACTCATAGTCATCTGAACTCACCGGGAAAAGACCGGCATAAACCTGCGGTTTGACCTTTTTGAAGCCAGGCAGCGCTTTATCTGCCGGGTTGCGCTGCAGCGTCAGCGTATCGCCCACCGGCGCACCCAGAATGTCTTTGATGGCGCACACCAGCCAGCCCACTTCCCCGCACTTCAGTTCGGTGCGGTCAACCTGTTTGGGTGTGAAGATACCCAGGCGGTCAGCATTATAAACCTGACCGGTACTCATGACTTTGACCTTCTCGCCCTTGCGCAGCGTACCGTTTTTAATACGGATCAGGGAAACAACGCCAAGGTAGTTATCGAACCAGGAGTCGATGATCAGCGCCTGCAGCGGGCCATCCGGATCGCCTTCCGGTGCCGGAATATCGCGCACCAGGCGCTCCAGCACATCCGGCACGCCGATGCCGGTTTTAGCCGAGCAGCGCACGGCATCTACGGCATCGATACCCACGATATCTTCAATCTCTTCGGCTACGCGCTCAGGATCGGCAGCGGGCAGGTCGATCTTATTCAGTACCGGTACCACTTCCAGATCCATTTCCATGGCGGTATAGCAGTTCGCCAGCGTCTGTGCTTCAACGCCCTGTCCTGCATCGACCACCAGCAGCGCCCCTTCACAGGCCGCCAGCGAGCGGGAAACTTCATACGAGAAGTCTACGTGGCCCGGGGTGTCGATAAAATTGAGCTGGTAAGTTTCACCGTCTGGCGCTGTGTAATCGAGCGTGACGCTCTGCGCTTTAATCGTAATGCCGCGCTCGCGCTCCAGATCCATGGAATCAAGAACCTGCGCCGCCATCTCACGATCGCTCAGGCCACCACAAATCTGAATCAGACGATCGGAGAGCGTTGATTTGCCGTGGTCAATGTGAGCAATAATAGAGAAATTTCGTATGTGCTTCATTTATATGAATATCTTCACGTAGAGAATCAGTTGAAAACGTGAGCACAGACACATTCAGGCAAGCGATCTTTACCCGGAACCCTGTCGGCCTCATTAATGACGTCGCATATTACACTGTTAACGCCGCGCGTTAAAGAATGGAACCTGTGGGATTTGCAACAGAATTCAGCGGGTAAGCGGAAATGAAAAGGCCGCACAGCAGGCGGCCCGGGCGGCATCAGCTGACATCTTCAACCCGCAGCGCATCAGGCGGAAGCGCCACGCTGAGGATCACCGGCTGAAAGGCTTCGCGTCCGGCATAGCGCGATGAAACGCCTTTGGCAATGATAAATCCTCCCACGCCGCCAAGCAGCGCCCCGCAGGCGGCCGCGAGGTCGCTGTGAAACAGCATCTGAAACAGGCCAGCCACAGCAAACAGGCCAAACAGCGGCGTCATATAGACCAGCAGCGCTGAGCCGAGCAGGCTGCTTTCGCGAATGCCTAACTCAATGCGCTGACCCGGCTGTAGCGGCTCAGCGCTGGGAATGGTCATGACATGGGCGTTCTTCGGCCCCAGCTTGTTGAGCGCATGGCTGCCACAGCCTTTACGCGCTGAACAGCTGTTGCAGGAAGTTTTCGCTTCAGAATGCAGCGTGGCAACGCCATCCTGCCAAGCCACTACGGTGGCCCACTCTCTCATCATTTTTTTGCCCCTGCATCAATAGCGCTGGCGATACGTTTCGCGGTTGCAGGCGGTAATTCGCCCACCACGGTGATCTCCTGATTATCGCGCACAACGGTCTGCACCGTACGACGTCCCGTGCGCAATTGCTGAGGCACGCTATTTTTATCGGCAGGCGCAATGTTAATGGCAAAACTGAACAGCCCGTCGCTGTAGAGACGCGATTCGACGGTTTTATTCATGGCGGGTATTGCGCGACGACTCTGCGAAATCAGCTTCATGCCTGCCGGTATCCAGCCAGGCTGCCAGCTGAGTTCCACTTTGTCGCCCGCCGGCAGGGAGAGCGACGGCGGCAGATTTGCCTTCTCAAGCCCCTGCATCAGATTGCGCACGCCCTCATCCACTGCAAAGCTGATAACGCGGAACTGCTCCAGCGTTTCACCATCGCGATCCAGTAAATCGATGCGCAGCGGCAGTTTGGTATCCACGTCCAGCCAGACCACATAGCTGTAGCGCGTACCGTCACGGGAGACAATACGCACAACTTCGCACATCTGGTCAGCCATACGCGATCGCCCTACCGGCACAAAGTCATACGCCTGACCCAGCCGGGAGAAATCAGCAAACATCAGTGAAGGCAGCGCGTCGATAATATGGTTGCCCGGCAGTGAGAACGGATCCAGCCCGGGTTCAAAATAGCTGATGTCGTTACCGCGCTGGATCACTTCACGGCGCGGACCATCCATCTGCAGCAGCTGCGCAAAGACGCGCTTATCCACCACGGCGTGACGATAGCGCAGAGACTCAATGCCCAGTCGTGAGACATTAATATACGCAAATTCATAATTGAGATTTTGAGTCGCCTGCTCCATCTGCTGTAACAACGCCCCGGAAGACGACGTCTGTGCCGGGGCGGTTGATGTCCAGAGCAGGCTGCCGGCCATAAGGCTAACGGCGCACCAGAGCTGCTTCATTACTGCTGTTGAGTTCCTAACGACTGCGTTCCGGGAACGGTGGTCTGCGCCTGCTGCGGTACGCTGTTTTCAAACTGTACCTGATCGGCATGCAGACGACGCTGCAGCTCATAATCCTGCAGCATGGCGTTAACGCGACGCCGCTGATCCTGAACCTGCTGATTTGAACTGTTGGTCTCAAAGGCATCAGACGGTACGCCCAGGCTTACCGGTGACGCTTTACCCATCATCGGCAGCGTATTAAACGCCGGAGCATCTGAGGACTCTGCTGCCCCACCGGCAGAAGAGCCGTTGTAGTGCTGCACGCCAACAATGACCGCCAGTGATACGCAGGCGGCTACGCCAATTTGCGTGACTGACGCTACCCAGCTGCCGCCGCGACGCCAGAACGGCATTTTTTGCCAGCGTGCCGGTTCCGGCTGCGCTTCAGGGATCAGCGGTGTTGCCGCAGGGCGCAGCGGTTCATTTTCGATGGCTGCGGCCACGCGGGCGGAGATATCAAAATGCAGCACTTCGCCTACATCCCCGCGAAGGGTGTCGCGAATAAGATGGTAGCTCTCCCAGCTTTTTTGAAGTTCGACATCCTTTGACAACGAGGACAACAGCTCGCTGTCTAACGTTTCACCATCCATTAAAGCGGAAAGTTTTTCTTTCTGCATGCCTTGGTACCCTTTCAGTAGCCGTTATCACTAACGTTGGATAAGCGGTTGAACTTTGTTATCAATGGCTTCCCGGGCACGAAATATGCGCGATCGGACAGTACCAACCGGGCAATCCATAATGGCAGCGATCTCTTCATAGCTCAGACCATCCAGCTCCCGGAGCGTGATAGCCATACGGAGATCTTCAGGAAGTGACTCAATTGTCCGAAAAACAATTTGTTTCAGTTCGTCAGACAACATTAAGTTCTCAGGGTTCGATATTTCTTTTAACGCGCCCGCACTTTCGAAGTTTTCTGCATCAATTGCATCTACGTCGCTGGAAGGCGGACGACGGCCCTGAGCCACCAGATAATTTTTTGCTGTGTTTACCGCGATGCGGTAAAGCCACGTGTAAAAAGCGCTATCCCCGCGGAACGACTCCAGCGCGCGATAGGCTTTGATAAATGATTCCTGTACCACATCGGGCACGTCACCCGAAGGGACATAGCGTGAAACCAGGCTCGCCACTTTATGCTGGTATCGGACTACCAGTAAGTTAAAGGACTTTTGATCTCCTTTCTGAACCCGCTCAACGAGAACCTGATCCGTTAACTGCTCGCTCATCCGAGGTAATGTCTCCCCAAAACTCTTTTATGCGTAAGTGGACTGCCAGCACATCTCATACCCGTGAGCAAGCATGCGCTTTGAGTTCTGTTCTGGCCTGAAGTTCACTACGACCTGTTTTTTCGTCGCGGCATTGCAACCCGTTATGACGTAGCGGCTGACCCGCTTTCAATAGCTTATGCAGTGCCGATCGGTGCTGGCAGAGTAGCGTAAGGCGATCTCTTTTTCATCTTTATTACTCTTCTTTTCAGCATAGCTGACGGCAGCGCGCAAAATTCGCCACTTTGCAACACGATGCAGCAGGGATCCTGCGAACGTAACGACAGATCGCGACCGCTGCTGCAGTATGGTGACAGCCAATACTCAGCGGAAAAGATAGAAGTCTGTCACCAGGCTCAGCCAGTCAGCGGAGTAGCTTTTATCTTCATTGCGGATCGCCAGCCGCTCCTGTATCAGCTCGCCTGCCGCAGGTGAAAAGCCCAGCACCAGCCGGTTGGGTGGCCGCTGTGCATAAGGCGCAACGTCGTAGCGCAGCCGCAGATGCCAGCCATCGGCGCGGGCAAGCTGCACCAGCGCCTCGCCGCTCTCCACCGGCAGCACCACGCAAAACAGCCCCTCTTCTTCGATAAGCTGTGCCGCGCACTGCAGCAGCGCGGCGTGATCGAGCGTGGCGGTGCTGCGCGCCGTGTCCCGTGCTGCGCTGGATGAGGCCATACCGGGCACAAAGAAAGGTGGATTGCTGACGATCAGCGAATAGCGTTTTTCACACCGGCTGCTCCAGTTAAGGATATCCGCCTGGTGCACGGTGATACGGGCGCCCCACGGCGAGGCCTGCACATTCTCCTGCGCCTGCGCGGCGGCTTCGCTATCAAGCTCGACCGCATCCAGCGTAACCTGTTGCGGCGTGCGCTGCGCCAGCATCAGGGCGATAAGCCCGCTGCCGCAGCCAATATCCAGAATACGCCGTGCCCCGGCCACCGGCGTCCACGCCCCCAGCAGCACGCCATCCGTGCCAACCTTCATTGCACAGCGATCGTGTGCGACAAAAAATTGTTTAAACGTAAACCCATCTTTTCTTAATGTCGCCCGTGCTGGCGGCTGGTACTGAGACATGCTTTCGGCCATTGAATTGTTATCTGGCGAGAGTGTAACGTGGTCGCACAATGAATTCATCTGCGCCTGATGAACACAAACAGATGAAGATTGCGGCCGATCTGTCTATAATCAGCGCCCCAAACTGAGGTAGAACATGACAGTAACCACATTCTCCGAACTCGAACTCGACGAAAGCCTGCTGGATGCCCTGCAGGAAAAAGGCTTCACGCGCCCGACGGCCATTCAGGCTGAAGCCATTCCTGCCGCGCTGGAAGGCCGTGACGTGTTAGGTTCGGCACCCACCGGAACGGGGAAAACCGCCGCCTATCTGCTGCCCGCATTACAGCATCTGCTGGACTTCCCGCGTAAGAAGTCGGGTCCGCCGCGTATCCTGATCCTCACCCCTACCCGCGAACTGGCGATGCAGGTGGCCGATCAGGCGCGTGAGCTGGCGAAGCATACCCATCTGGATATCGCCACCATCACCGGCGGCGTTGCCTATATGAACCACGCTGAAGTCTTCAGCGAAAATCAGGATATTGTGGTGGCGACCACCGGCCGTCTGCTGCAGTACATCAAAGAAGAGAACTTTGACTGCCGCGCGGTAGAAACACTGATTCTCGATGAGGCGGACCGCATGGTCGATATGGGCTTTGCCCAGGATATCGAGACCATCGCCGGTGAGACGCGCTGGCGCAAACAGACGCTGCTCTTCTCCGCCACGCTGGAAGGCGAGCACATCAAAGATTTTGCTGAACGCCTGCTCAACGATCCGGTCGCGATTGAAGCCGACCCGAGCAAAAGCGAACGCAAACGCATTCAGCAGTGGTACTACCGTGCTGATAACCTTGAGCACAAGACCAAACTGCTGGTGCACCTGTTAAAGCAGCCGGAAGTGAAGCGTGCGATTGTGTTTGTGCGCAAGCGTGAACGTCTGCACGAGCTGGTGACCTGGATGCATGAAGCGGGCCTGCGCAGCAGCTACCTCGAAGGGGAGATGGTACAGGCGAACCGTAATGAAGCGATTAAACGCATCAACGATGGTCGCGTCAATGTGCTGGTTGCCACTGACGTTGCGGCGCGCGGTATCGATATTGATGACGTGACTCACGTGATCAACTTTGACCTGCCGCGTACGGCAGATACCTATCTGCACCGCATTGGCCGTACCGGCCGCGCCGGACGCAAAGGGATCGCTATCTCGCTGGTTGAGGCGCACGATCACGTTCTGCTGGGTAAAATCAGCCGCTACGTTAATGAGCCGCTGAAATCACGCGTGATTGATGAGCTGCGTCCTGAGTCGCGTGCGCCGAGTGCTAAAGTCACCGGAAAGCCGTCGAAAAAGGCGCTTGCCAAACGCAAAGAGAAGAAAGAGAAAGAAGACGAAAAGCCGCGCGTGAAAAAACGCCATCGTGACACCAAAAACGTGGGTAAACGCCGCAAGCCAAGCGGATCAACCACGCCGGAGTCAGGTGCGGAATAAAACGTCACTGCAGTAAAAAAAGCGCCTGAACCGGCGCTTTTTTTTTACGTTCAGCTGGCCTTAAGGGCCACTGACAGGCGGGTCAGCGCGAACGCCGGTAAATGTCGCATTTTAATCAACGCATGCGTTCCGGACCGCTTCCGCACTGGCCTGCAGCATGAGCAACTTTTCATCGCTACTTCAGTTACAGGCTCTCTGTAAAGGTACGGGTGATCACATCGCGCTGCTGCTCTGGCGTCAGGGCATTAAACCGTACGGCATAACCGGATACGCGAATGGTCAGCTGTGGATACTTTTCGGGATGCTTAACCGCATCTTCCAGCGTTTCCCGCTGCAGTACATTGACGTTAAGATGTTGTCCGCCCTCAACGCGCACCTGCGGTTTCTGCTCCAGGGGCACTTCACGGTATGCCATCTCGCCCAGCTCGCTCAGGGCAACCACCTGATCCTCCTCATAGAGGCCTCTGGCGCACAGACAGCGCGCCTGTCCCGCCTCTTCATCCAGCAGCCAGAATGAGTTCAGCAGCAGCGGGTTATGGGTTTGGGTAATTTGAATGCCGGTAATCATAGCGATCTCCAGAAAGGGGCGTTCTGTCTCTGAACGCCGTTGACAGATAGACAGGCTGGTATATCACCGGGACGCCGCCGGTGCCTTGACCTGCATCAAGCTGAAACGGCGGGGTTAATTCTTCTGCTCCCGCGCTGAAGCAGCTAAGCTAAGGAAAACTATCGTCAGGAGTTAACCATGAGTGACAAGCTGACCTGGCACGATGTGCTGGCAGATGAAAAAGAGAAGCCCTATTTCAAAGAGACGCTGCAGGCGGTTGCGCAGCAGCGGGCGGCGGGCGTGACCGTTTATCCGCCACAGAAAGATGTGTTTAACGCGTTTAAACTGACAGAACTGGGCGATATCAAGGTGGTGATTTTGGGTCAGGATCCCTATCACGGACCGAATCAGGCGCACGGCCTGGCTTTTTCGGTGCTGCCTGGCGTGGCCATCCCGCCCTCTCTGCTTAACATGTACAAAGAGCTGGAACAGGATATTGAGGGTTTTCAGCGGCCGCAGCACGGTTTTCTGGAGAGCTGGGCCACGCAGGGGGTAATGCTGCTGAATACGGTACTGACCGTTGAGGCGGGCAAAGCACACTCGCACGCGCGGCTTGGCTGGGAGACGTTTACTGATACGGTGATTGATGCCATCAATACGCACCGTGAGGGCGTGGTTTTTCTGCTGTGGGGATCGCACGCGCAGAAGAAAGGCAGCATCATTGATGCGCAGCGTCATCACGTGCTGAAAGCTCCCCATCCTTCTCCGCTCTCAGCGCATCGCGGCTTTTTTGGCTGCCGGCACTTCTCGCAGACCAACGCACTGCTCAGCCAGGCGGGAGAAACGCCGATCGACTGGACGCCAGTCCTCCCCTGAAACAACAACGGCCGCGTCAGGCGGCCGTTGTGATGCACTACTCTGCTCAGGCTTTGGCTTTAGAGACCGCCACCATCGCCGGACGCAGCAGGCGACCATTCAGGGTATAGCCACGCTGCATTACCATCAGTACATGGTTCGGCTCAACCTCATCCGATTCCATCATCGACATCGCCTGATGCAGATCCGGGTTAAACGGCACGTGGGTGTCGCCCACCACTTCAACGCCAAACTTGCGCACGGCGCCCAGCAGGGATTTCAGCGTCAGCTCGATGCCTTCAATCATTGAGGCGAGCCCGGTGTTCTCTTTATCAGCCACTTCCAGCGCGCGTTCCAGGCTATCAATCACTGGCAGCAGCTCGTTGGCAAATTTTTCCAGCGCAAATTTATGCGCTTTTTCGACATCCATTTCTGCACGGCGACGGATGTTTTCAATCTCCGCCTGCGCACGCAGCTGCGCTTCGCGCACGCCGCCCTGCGCCTGGGTCAGCTCCGCTTCCAGTTGCGCAATGCGCTCATCACGCGGATCCACCTCAGTTGCTGTCTCCGCGTCCGCCGGCTGTTGATCCTGTTGAATTTCGTCTGAGACTTGCTCGTTTGGGGTGTTCTGTTCTTTACTACTCATGAATTTCTCCGCGTTTTGCACATTCATTTCGCTGGTTGGCTTATTATGGGGATCAGTTTGACGGTTTCAAGTGAACCCATCACATTGCCAGGCCGTTTTGGCTTATGAGGAATACCCGCCACATGAACAAACACTTTAGCTGCATCGGGATCGTGGGTCATCCGCGCCATCCTACCGCGTTAACCACCCATGAGATGCTCTGGCGCTGGCTGACCGATAAGGGATATGAAGTGATTGTCGAACAGCAGATTGCGCGCGAGCTGAGCTTAACCGATGTAAAGACCGGCACGCTGGCGGAAATAGGCCAGCAGGCCGATCTGGCCGTGGTGGTTGGCGGCGATGGCAATATGCTGGGCGCGGCCAGGGTGCTGGCACGCTATGACATTAAAGTGATTGGCATCAACCGTGGCAATCTGGGCTTCCTGACCGACCTCGATCCGGATAACGCGCAGCAGCAGCTGGATGATGTTCTTCAGGGCGACTACTTTGTGGAGAGTCGCTTTCTGCTTGAGGCGCAGGTCTGCCGCGATACCTGCTCGCCGCGCATTGGCAGCGCCATCAATGAAGTGGTGCTCCATCCTGGCAAAGTGGCGCATATGATTGAGTTTGAGGTCTATATTGACGAAGTGTTCGCCTTTTCTCAGCGTTCAGATGGCCTGATTATCTCCACCCCTACCGGCTCCACCGCCTACTCGCTCTCCGCAGGCGGACCTATTCTTACCCCTTCGCTTGATGCGATTGTGCTGGTGCCGATGTTCCCGCACACGCTGTCGTCGCGCCCGCTGGTTATCAACAGCAACAGTACCATTCGCCTGCGTTTCTCCTCGCTGCGCAGCGATCTGGAGATCAGCTGTGACAGCCAGATTGCCCTGCCGATTCAGGAGGGTGAAGATGTGCTGATCCGGCGCAGCAGCAGCCACCTTAATCTTATCCATCCTAAAAACTATAACTACTTCAATACATTAAGCTCAAAACTCGGCTGGTCGAAAAAATTGTTCTAGAAATCAGTGCTGGCTACTTTACTGGTTAAAAAACCAGTTTATACTGTACGAAAAACCATATCTGTTTTTCTATACAGGTGATTGTATGCTGGCACAACTGACCATCAGTAACTTCGCAATCGTTCGTGAGCTTGAGATCGACTTTCATCGCGGTATGACAGCGATCACCGGTGAGACCGGCGCAGGTAAATCTATTGCCATTGATGCGCTGGGCCTCTGCCTCGGCGGACGGGCGGAAGCGGATATGGTGCGTCAGGGGGCGAGCCGGGCCGATATCTGTGCCCGCTTTCAGCTGAAATCATCGCCGTCAGCGCAGCGCTGGCTGGTCGATAATCAGCTGGATGACGGTAATGAGTGTTTACTGCGTCGCGTTATCAGCGCGGATGGTCGCTCGCGCGGCTTTATCAACGGCACAGCCGTACCGCTCTCTCAGCTGCGCGAGCTGGGCCAGCTGCTGATTCAGATCCACGGTCAGCACGCGCATCAGCTGCTGCTGAAAACCGATCATCAGAAGCATCTGCTGGATGCTTATGCGGCGCATGACGGGCTGCTGACCGAGATGCGTCAGCACTATCAGCGCTGGCATCACAGCTGCCGTGTGCTGGCGCAGCATCAGCAGCAGTCGCAGGAGCGTGAAGCGCGCCGCGAGCTGTTGCAGTATCAGCTGAAAGAGCTGAACGAGTTTACTCCGCAGGCGGGAGAGTATGAGCAAATTGATGAAGAGTATAAGCGGCTCGCTAACAGCGGACAGCTGCTCTCTACCAGCCAGCAGGCGCTGCATATTCTTGCCGACGGTGAAGATACCAACCTGCAGAGCCTGCTCTACAGCGCCCGCAACATGCTCAGCGAGCTGGTCTCGCTGGATGATAAAGTCAGCGGCGTATTTAACCTGCTGGAAGAAGCGGCCATTCAGCTGAGCGAAGCCAGCGACGAACTGCGTCATTACTGCGAACGTCTCGATCTTGACCCCAATCGCCTTTACGAGCTGGAGCAGCGGCTGTCGCGGCAGATTGCGCTGGCGCGCAAGCATCACGTAGCGCCTGAAGCGCTGCCGGCTCTGCATCAGCAGCTGCTGGAAGAGGCGGAGCTGCTGTCGCAGCAGGAGAGCGATCAGGAGAGCCTGCAGCACGACGTAGTGATGCATCACAAAGCCGCTATCACCTGCGCTGAAACGCTGCATCATCAGCGTGAAAAATCTGCTCATGAACTGTGCGATCTCATTACGCAAAGCATGCGTACCCTGGCGATGCCGCACGGGCAGTTTGCGATTGTGCTGGAGTTTAATCCCGATCAGCTGACGGCCGAAGGTGCCAGCCGCATCGATTTCCGGGTGACAACTAACCCTGGCCAGCCGCTGCAGCCGCTGGGTAAAGTCGCCTCAGGCGGTGAGCTGTCGCGTATCGCGCTCGCTATTCAGGTGATCACCGCGCAGAAGATGGAAACTCCGGCCATGATTTTCGACGAAGTGGATGTCGGTATCAGTGGGCCTACTGCTGCTGTCGTCGGCAAGATGCTGCGTCAGCTGGGTGAATCGACGCAGGTCATGTGTGTGACGCACCTGCCGCAGGTTGCAGGCTGCGGTCATCAGCACTTCTTTGTCAGCAAAGAGACCGACGGCGCGATGACGGAAACGCATATGCAGCCGCTGGATAAGCGCGCACGCCTGCAGGAGCTGGCACGTCTGCTGGGCGGCAGCGAAGTCACGCGTAACACCCTGGCGAACGCCAAAGAACTTTTAGCAGCCTGAGACCGCACTTTTTTCCGGCCTGATGGTCATATGCATGCTCTGTAAAGGTTCCCAACCGGGAAAAGGTCTATTATCATCGGCAGTGATATCGCCATAATAAAAGCCTGCCGCGTGCAGAGTTCAGAATGTAATGGCAACAAAACTGCCTGCTGAAAGGCGTTTGGCCCGAAAAAAGGAATGTACAGATGCGCTTTAAGACGCTGACTGCTGCGGCAGTGGTAATGTTGATGACAACCGCCGGATGCTCCACGCTGGAGCGCGTTGTTTATCGTCCGGATATTAATCAGGGGAATTACCTGGCCGCCAACGATGTCGCCAAGATCCATACCGGCATGACGCAGCAGCAGGTAGCCTATACCCTGGGCACCCCGATGATGCACGATCCCTTTGGCAGCAACGTCTGGTATTACATTTTCCGTCAGGAACCTGGTCACGAGCGCGTGAAGCAGCAGACGCTGACGCTGACATTCGATCGCAGCGGTGTCCTGACGAACATTGATAACAAGCCGCGGCTCACTGGCCAGAAAGACAGTTAAGCTGATGACAGTAAAAAAGGCGCCCGGGGCGCCTTTTTTAATGCTTAACGTCAGCTATTTTTTTGTGGCGGCACGCTCAGCACGCTGGCGGCGCAGCTCTTTCGGATCGGCAATCAGCGGCCGGTAGATCTCAACCCGATCACCCTCTTCAACCCTATCGCCAAGCTTAACCGGCCGGCTGAAGATCCCGGTTTTATTCTGTGACAGATCGATATCCCGGCGCAGCTGCAGCAGTCCCGATGCCTCTATCGCCTTTTCTACCGTAGCACCCTGCTCCAGCGTAACCTCGCGCAGATACTGCTTATCCGGCAGCGCATAGACCACTTCCACCCGGATCTTAGTCACGATAGACCTCTTTGGCACGCTGGGTAAACGCCTGCACCATGCTGTTTGCCAGCTCTTTAAACACGCGCCCGAATGCCATCTCAACCAGCATATTGGTGAACTCAAAATCGAGGCTCAGCTCAACCTTGCAGGCGTCATCACCCAGCGAGATAAATTTCCAGCCGCCGGTCAGCTTACGGAACGGGCCATCAACCAGCTGCATATGAATGCTCTGGTTGTCAGTCAGCGTATTGCGCGTGGTAAAGGTTTTACTGATGCCCGCTTTAGAGACATCGACCGCGGCGGTCATCTGATGACCGCTATTATCCAGTACGCGACTGCCGGTGCAGCCGGGAAGAAATTCAGGATAAGCATCCACGTCATTCACAAGCTGGTACATCTGTGCAGCGCTATAGGGGACCAGCGCTGAGCGGCTAATCTGAGCCATAAGGGTTCCTGTTGGTCACAAAACCGTTGAATTATACCATTTTAGGCCATTAAACAAAAATTCATGCTTTTGCCAGCTGTGCTAAAATAGGATGTTTTTTACCGCCCCGCAGGACATGGGGATGCGCCCACAAACTGAGTAATGTAGACTACGCCGCACTATGACAAAGAAAAAAGCTCACAAACCCGGTTCAGCCACCATTGCCCTCAACAAACGCGCGCGCCACGAATACTTCGTCGAGGAGGAGTTCGAAGCGGGTCTGTCGTTACAGGGATGGGAAGTTAAAGCACTGCGCGCCGGTAAAGCCAATATCAGCGAAAGCTATATCATGCTGCGCGACGGCGAAGCGTTTCTGTTTGGCGCTACGTTCCAGCCGCTGATCGGTGCTTCAACGCACGTGGTGTGCGATCCGACACGCACCCGTAAGCTGCTGCTGAAAGAGCGCGAGCTCTCTTCACTGTTTGGCAGCGTTAACCGCGACGGTTACACCATTATACCGCTTTCGCTCTACTGGAAAAACGCCTGGGCCAAGCTCAAAATCGGCGTCGCACGCGGTAAGAAAGAGCACGACAAGCGTTCTGACATTAAAGATCGCGAGTGGAAGATGGACAAAGCACGAATTATGAAGAGTGCCAGCCGTTAAGCACTGGATTTTTTTATAGATTTGCGCTACAGTTTTAAGACTTGGGGCTGATTCTGGATTCGACGGGATTCGCGAAACCCAAGGTGCATGCCGAGGGGCGGTTTGCCTCGTAAAAAGCCGCAAAAAAATAGTCGCAAACGACGAAAACTACGCACTAGCAGCTTAATAACCTGCTTAGAGCCCTCTCTCCCTAGCCTCCGCTCTTAGGACGGGGATCAAGAGAGGTCAAACCCAAAAGAGATCGCGTGGATGCCCTGCCTGGGGTTGAAGCGTTAAAACTAATCAGGCTAGTCTGTCAGTGGCGTGTCTGTCCGCAGCTGCCAGGCGAATGTAAAGACTGACTAAGCATGTAGTACCGACGGTGTAGTAATTTCGGACGCGGGTTCAACTCCCGCCAGCTCCACCAAAATTCTCCATCGGTGATTACCAGAGTCACATGATGAAGTCCTGAAAGCCCGCACGGCGCAAGCCCTGCGGGCTTTTTTGTGTCTGTAGCTTTCTGGCTGGTTCCGCCTGAGTCTGTGAGTCAGCAGTATGCATTCGGTGGATGCTATGGTGCGGGCCAGAAGCGTGTATCCGCTTCGGACGAACATCAGTAATGCTGTGATTAAGATAACCTTACTCTCAGCTGAGATAACATTACGTCAGCCACCATCGACACGCTGGAATCATCGCGCGAATGCTCCAGCGTGGCCGGATTCTCGCTGATTATTCTGCCCGATCAGGAGAAATGGAGCGGCGACGGCGCGGGAATTAAGGCGATTACCGGCGGCGATGCAGTAGCCATCGATCCTAAATATCGCGATCCCTACTCAACACAAATCCCGGCGGTAATTCTGGCGGTGAACAACAATCCAATGCGTTTCAGCGATCGCAGCGGTGGAGTATCGCGTCGCCGGGTAATCCTGACGTTCCCGGAAGTGATACCGGCTAAAGAGCGCGACCCGCAGTTACTGGATAAAATCAACGTTGAGCTGGCCGTGATAGTTCGTCATCTAATGCAGCGCTTCGTGTCGCCTGATGAAGCGCGCGAGCTGTTGCAGGCGCAGCAATCATCCGGCGAAGCACTGGAGATAAAACGACAGGCCGATCCACTGGTCGATTTCTGTGGCTACCTGATGCCGTTGAGCAAGCCGAACGGGCTGTTTATTGGCAACGCCAACATTCGCCCGATTAACCCAAAGCGCTATCTCTACCATGCGTATTTGTCGTTTATGGAATCGCGCGGACATCAGCACCCGCTAAGCCTGACCGCTTTCGGCCAGGCGGTGCCGCAGACGCTTAAAGAATATGAGCGCATTCTGCTTAAACGCCGCACAAATAACGGCATACAAACTAATCTGACGTTGCATGAGGACAGCGAGGCAGATTGGTTGCCTGCATGTAATGCCTGATAATCTCATCTCACACAAACCGGCTTAGGCCGGTTTTTTTTGTAATTAGCAATCTCAGTGAAGATGGAAATTCGCAATGGGGGTCATCACTACACGGGGTTTCGCATAGTTAGTTCTACTAATCTTCTATAACAATTTCAAGTAATTAAAGATCTCAATTCAAACTACCCTGAAGTTTACAGATAATCATCTTCCAAATTAAGCGGCATTTAGCCAATATTTTGTTGCATATAGACTTAAATTGATTAATTATCTTTATGTAGTTAGGAGCAGATATATCTCCAAGCAACTTTTAGGTTCAAGCCCGAAAGATTATGGTTCCCTTTAGTTACCCCTCTGGGTTATTTAACTCAAATTTTCACTTATTTCATGTAAGCATGCTTTTACTGCACACTTTTACAGCAATTACTATGGTGATCTGAAAATGGACAAGCTGACAAATCAAAATATTGGGCACTTCGTAGTTCACATCATGGATAAAGAGGCTCGCCAGCCTGCTGTCCTAATCCCAGCTCCGGGCGAAAAACCGGTACATGCCGCTATTACACGATTAGTTAATGATGTTCTTGATAGATATAAAAGCCGGGGTGGAAAAGGTTATGGAAAATTTGAAAATGATGAAGATAACTTTCCAATGGGAAAAATAATCAAAGATTATTCCGTTTTATATTCTCATGATTTTTATCAAACAAGCCTTCGTATGTTAAATCATCTTGAAGCTAGGGCTATTGATGCTCCTCTTTCTACAGGTGGTAAAGTCGTTATAGTACATATTAACAGGGTTGATCAAGAAGATCTTCTTGTGGCCATTTTGATTTCAAGCACTGGTTCAACCATTAAAAATCATGACATTGAAGATAGTGAGTACTTAGACATTTCCAAACTACGTGTTGCAGGAAAAATTGACTTAACGGCAATGAAAGCAGGAAAGGATAACTATATAAGCTTCCTGAAAGGTCAAAATGATGTTGCGGGTTACTTTAAAAAATTCCTTGGCTGTAATGATGTTGTAATTGCGAAAAAAGAGACGCAAAAGCTTAAGCATGCTTTGGAGTCATTCGCTGACAATAAAAATTTAAATACTGAGAAACGTGAAGACTTCCTGAATAAATCTTATGAAAAGTTAAAGGAATTAAATGATAACCAGCAACCATTTGAAGTGTCAACTTTTAGTAACTCAATGTGGCCTCAAGCTCCAGATGAATTGCAAGAGGTATTGGTAAGTGATGTCTATGAGCTAAGTGAGGGCTTTGTACCAGATGGTAATGTTATTAAAGAAATGATAACATTCAAAGGAAAAGGTAAGCACTGGTTTTTGAAGTTTGATCGCGACGCTCTAAAAGATGGTTCGATTGAGTTTGATGATCAAGATAAGACAATAATGATTTCAAACTTGCCTGATTCTCTTATAGCTCAACTAAAAAAAGAGCTTGGCTTAGAAGAAGACGTTAACGAAAATGAGTAAAGAATTCTCGGAACTAATAAGTGTATACAGAAGAATAAATTATACCACCTCCTTTTCTGAAGGGGTGTTCAATGTGAGTAGCATTCAGGACGTTGAACTGCTTGAAAAGCTGATTTCTCAGCATCAAATATATTCATTATATGCTGAACACGATCAAGATAAATTCTCAGTGGGAGAAAATATCAAGCTTAATATTAAAAGCCCCCAACTAAGTTTAGGTTTTGTATGTGATTCATTTGAGGATTTCCTTAGAAACCAAAAGAATAAAAAAAGTGAACCTGAAAACTTCTACATTCATAATATCGATTTTTATAGCGGTGACACTCCGGATAACCCTGCGGAACCTGAAAGTAAATTTATAACCGTAGAAAAGTACAGATGCATCCTGTCTATAATTGAACTTTTTTCTAAAAGTGCAGTTTATTTTGATAAATCTAAAAATGAGTTAATATTCTTTTCTAGCCCAGCATTAAAGATACCTGTAATTTACAACTTCAATGACGTTCAAAATCTTAATGTCGAATGTGCGAAAAGTTTAACATCATTATTTAATGATGATGCTCATCAGAAAAACAAACTTGAGATTTTATCAGAAAGCATCAAGAATCATTGCGGGCCTGGGGATTCTAACTTAATTTTTGAAAGTTTATTAAGGAATATCGATAGTATATGTACTGATGTTAGTAAGGGGTATGATATATATGTATCTAAGTTTTCGTATAAGAAAATCATTGATGAATTGAAGTCTGCCAAAGTTGAAGAAGTTGGTAAAATACATAAGGTTTTTTCTGACATTCAGAATCAAATACTAGGTATTCCAGTGTCTACCATAATTGTAGCAACGCAAATGAAACCTGTTGGGGAAAGTTGGGGTATTCAGGGGGTAATAAATACCTTCATTCTATTTAGTGTTATCGTTTTTGCAGCCTTAATGATTATGACATTGGTCAATCAATGGCAAACCTTAAAGGCTTTAAATGAAGAAATTAAATATAAAGAAACTCAAGCTGAAACAGTATATAAGGCGATATTTTCAGATATTAAAGGGACATTTGATTACTTGAATAAGAGAATTACTTATCAAGGTGCTGCATTAATTACTGTAGGGGTCATTCTTACTATTTGTTTGATATTTACTTTCGCAGCTTACAGTATTGTAAGTGCACAACCAAAACTCCTTTAGACACTGAATGGAAAAAATTAGTGATAGACTATAAATAAATTCCAAATGATAGCGAATCCTAATTTTACCATATCTGTTTAGAAACGGAGGTGAATTAAAAACAAGCAATAACCATTATGAATGATTAGTGGATATTCAATTAATATTGCAAGCAGATTGAGATTTTATCATCGTAGTGTCATATCAATTAACTTGACACCAAATAATAAGTCACTACAGCGAGCACTAAAAGCGATTAGTATAATTTAGTTGGACAATTACAACGCCGGTGGATTGTTAATTGTGGCTATGATAGCACATTAGAAAATTCAGCCTCCTTTCAGCTAAGCCTCTTACTATTAGAGCAAAGATCAAGAAGCTAACAAAAGCTGGAATAATTATTAGTTGAGACATATTATTTGTAAGGAAACACAGCATGCACAAAGAACTTATCGAGCAGACTCTTAATGAGGCTAAAGCCGCCAGAGTTGCGCTGAATAAAGTTGATGGCGTAATTGTCGGAAAGGTTCACAATCCTGATCAGGGACAGTATCTTACTAATTACGCCAACCTGATAATGAATAGGCAAATAGACATCTTTGATGACGCACTTCTTCTCCTTGAAAACGAACGATACCAAGCCGCTTGTGTGATTAGTCGGGGAATGATTGAAACACATGCTTTCTCACGACTCTTAAACAAGAAAGTAGAGAAAATTCTGACGAATCAAAGCGGCCACGAAAGTGTAGATAAGGCTCTCGATGTAATATTAGGCTTTACGAACAGTTCCAGATTAAAAAAATCAGAGCAAGAAAAGATTCAAAAAGGGGTATATGACCCTAACGATTACATGTTTACTGAAGAGGCTAAACATCGTTTTGAAAACCTACTTGCTGTCAGTCAGCATGTGATGAATGCTTTACGCGATCTTTATGAAGATGAGGTGAAGCACACTAAGGAGAAAGAAAGTAAGTTTGAACTAACGTATGACATACTTAGCGAGCATGTTCATCCTTCACAAACGAGCATCTACCACTACTACACACCTGAAACACACTTAGTTCCTACTTCAGTTGGTAATATTCATGTTTATGAATCTGCTCAGATGCAGTGTGTAACAGCGCTACACTTCATATCAGATGCTAAAAATCAACATTCTTGGTCTTCGCAGTTAGCAGATGAGATGACTAAACGCGGTAAACAGTAGAAATTAAGCCTCTGTAGAAGGGGCTTTAATTTGAAAATTATTTTTATTTATTCTATATCTACTGCGACTTATCTGCGCCCCATAGAACAATATAAATTGATAGAAATAATACCCGGTTTGGATCAGAGCTAACCATTATCAGGATGCAGCGCCTAATAACGTCACCTTAAGGATGATGGCTTGTTAGTTTTTCATCATCTTAGCTAAGGTGATCACCCATAGTGCACACTTGTGCACAGCCCACCTCAAACCCTTCACCACCTAAAAATATGAATTTAATCGAAAAAAACCGAAAGTGAACAGTGTGAACACTTTTCCCATAAATCATTTTATTTTGGATTTAACGCCAGGCATTCGTTATCCTTGCCCTTTCGTTCCGAGGAGTGAGATCCAATAATTGGTACACGTTTAGGTACACGATACAAAGCTGAATTGGCTAAAAACAAATAATTTCATAAAGTTGCAATACCAATTCAGATTCCGCCAGCCCAAAGCCATCTGCAGTAGCCTTCAAAGCCTCCACAACATAATCTCGACAGGATTTTGCACCTCTTGCTTACCAACCCAGGCTTACCGTACAGCTCTTTCACCTTCTTCCCTAACTCACATCCCCCCATACAACTACCCCCCTATCCAAACAATAGCTCAGCCCAATACCCTGCATTCGCCCTTTCAAAATCCGCCCCTGAGCAACAATACCCTGCAGCTATTTTCCCAGCTGACGTAACCCCCTCAGCACGTTTTCATTCACTTACAGTTTTATCCTGGAGCGCAACGTTGCTCAGTGTGCCACTCTTAACTACGCTCATATCACCAAATACGTTAAATGAGGGACTATGATGAAAAAGACCATTATTGCTGTATCTGCTTTCCTGCTGGCTTCTTCCGCGTTTGCGGCTACCACACACGCAACTGACGATACGGTCGCTAACGCTCAGGCTGGCGCTAATACCGCGAAAGAGAAACTGCATCAGGCGCAGCATCAGGGCGAAGAGCAGCGTCTTAAAGCGAAGCACGCGGCACAGGGCGAGCGCGACAGCATGACCAGCAAAGCCAGCGAAGGCACCCAGAAAACCTGGAATAAGACCAAAGAAGGCACTGAGAAAGGCTGGGATGCAACCAAAGAAGGCGCACAGAAAGGCTGGAACAAAACCAAAGAAGGTGCCAGCGATCTGAAACAGAAAGTCAGCGAGTAAGCTGCACTGCTGTGATAAAAAGGCCGCCCCGCGGCCTTTTTGTTTTTCCGCTGCCGCATTTTGCATCCGGCGCCGTAACTCCCTACACTACCCCTATTCTCTGCAAGCTTAACGGTTACTTATGTCTGAAACCTTCACACGTCAGCCGCTGCCACTGCCCGGCGGACACAATAAAGTGCTGCTGCACTCCTGCTGTGCGCCCTGCTCCGGCGAAGTGATGGAAGCGATGCTCGCCTCCGGCATCGACTACACCATTTTCTTCTACAACCCGAATATTCATCCGCTGAAAGAGTATGAGCTGCGCAAAGAGGAGAATATCCGCTTTGCTGAGCAGTTTGGCGTGCCGTTTGTGGATGCTGACTACGATAAAGATAACTGGTTTGAGCGCGCGCGCGGCATGGAGTGGGAGCCGGAACGCGGCGTACGCTGCACCATGTGTTTCGATATGCGCTTTGAACGCACCGCGCTTTACGCGCACGAGCACGGCTTTCCGGTGATCACCAGTTCGCTCGGGATTTCACGCTGGAAAGATATGAAGCAGATCAACGACTGCGGCGTGCGGGCGGCGGCGCACTATCCGGATATGCTCTACTGGGAGTTTAACTGGCGTAAAGGCGGCGGCTCGTCGCGCATGATTGAGATCAGCAAGCGCGAGCGCTTCTATCAGCAGGAGTATTGCGGCTGCATCTATTCACTGCGCGATACCAACCGTCACCGCGTGGCCGGCGGCCGCGAACGCATTGAGATTGGCGTGCAGTATTACGCGCCTGACGACGCGTAAACCGGCTCAGAACCTCACCAGGCGAGCGCATCACCTTTGTAATCAAGATAGTGATGACCGCCCTCGCCGCGATAGCGCTGCAGCTGTGCAACCAGCCCTGCGGCGCTCTCTTCCGCCGTGATATCGGCGTTTTCGCCCCCCATATCGGTTTTTACCCAGCCCGGATGCAGCGACAGCAGCGTCGCCCCCTGCGGCCGCATCTCTTTTGCCAGCGCGCGGCTCAGCATATTGAGTGCCGCCTTGCTGGCCGAGTAGAGCGGCATCGCGGCGACGCGGTTTTCATTCAGGCTCGCCAGCTGTGACGTGGTGATCCCGACCACGCTCTGCTTATCACGCAGCAGCGGCAGCAGGCTTTCCGCCAGCCGCACCGGTGCTACCGCGTTGGTGATAAACAGCTCGCTCAGCTCCGCATCCTCTGCCTGCTGCAGCTGCTGCACATCCGGGCCAAAAATGCCGGCGTTGATCAGCACCGCATCAAACTGCTCACCCTGTAACTGCTGCAGCAGCGCCGCACGCGCCGCGCCGTCGGTGATATCCAGCGCCAGCCAGCGCAGCTGCTCGTGCTGGTATGAGACCGCCGTGCGGCGGAAGGTGGCGGTCACGTCCCAGCCCGCCTGTAAAAACTGCTGTACCACCGCAAGCCCGATCCCTTTTGAAGCACCGATAATCAACGCGCGTTGTGACTGGCTCATACCTTTCTCCCGGACAAATAGCGAAACGGGCAGCGTATGCTGCCCGCGATGAACTAACGTAACACTAACGTTAGCACGGTAATCACCGTCATCATTAACACCAGGTGGCAGACCACCTTTGTCAGTTCCGGCTTTTTCATCGCTCCTCCTGCAGATCAGAACCACTGACCAAAACGTTTGATGTAGAGGGTTTTCATGCCCTGCGCCACCAGGCAGTAACCACACAGGGTTGCCACCAGCCACGGAAAGTAGGACCACGGCAGCGGCGTCAGGCCGATGCTGGCTCCCAGCGATGAGAACGGCAGCAGGATCCCGGCGACCATGACGCAGGCGGTGGTCAGCAATACCGGCAGCGCGGCGCGGCTCTGAATAAACGGGATTTTGCGGGTGCGCAGCATATGCACTACCAGAGTCTGTGACAGCAGCCCCTCGACAAACCAGCCCGACTGAAACAGCGACTGCATCTCTGGCGTATTCGCGGCAAACACATACCACATCAGCGCAAAGGTGGTGATGTCGAACAGGGAGGAGGTCGGCCCAATCCACAGCATAAACCGTTTGATATTACGCGCGTCCCACCTGCGCGGCTTCTGCAGAAACTCTTTGTCCAGTTTGTCCCACGGCATCGCCAGCTGCGAGATGTCATACATCAGGTTCTGAATCAGCAGATGAATCGCCAGCATCGGCAGAAACGGAATAAACGCGCTGGCGACCAGCACCGAAAAGACGTTGCCAAAGTTAGAGCTGGCGGTCATGTTCAGGTACTTGATGATATTGCCAAAGGTTTCGCGCCCTTTGATGATCCCCTCCTCCAGCACCAGCAGATCTTTCTCCAGCAGAATGATATCGGAAGACTCTTTGGCAATATCCGCCGCGCTGTCTACGGAGATCCCGACATCGGCAGCGCGCAGCGCCGGGGCATCATTAATGCCGTCACCCAGAAAGCCCACGGTATGCCCCTGCTGCTGCAGCGCCGTGACAATGCGCGACTTTTGCAGCGGCGTGAGTCTGGCAAACACCGCACTCTCCCGGACGGTACAGGCCAGCTGCTCATCGCTCATCTGCGCCAGCTGTTCACCGGTTACGATGGCTCCGCTGTCGATGCCCACCTCGGCACAGATACGTGCGGTTACCACCGGGTTATCGCCGGTCAGGACTTTTACCGCAACGCCGTTATCGCGCAGCGCGCTGACAGCCGGTGCCGCGCTGGCTTTGGGCGGATCGAGAAACGTCAGCAGCCCTTCTATAATCAGGTTCTGCTCATCCGCGACGTTCAGCGCCTGCTGAAGACCCGGCTCATCCAGTACGCGGCTCGCCACCAGCAGCACGCGGAATCCCTGCTGATTATATTCATGCGCCAGCGCCAGCAGTTCCGCACGCCGGGCCTCATCCAGCGGCTGGATCAGCCTGCCTTCGCGCTCTGCGACTGCAACGCTGAGCATCTCTTCAACGGCCCCTTTGCAGATCAGCAGCTGCTGGTTAAGCCGGCGATTATATACCACGACCGATACGCGCCGCCGGATAAAATCAAACGGCAGCTCATCGATTTTGCTCCATGCGTCGCTGACCGCACTGCCCAGACGCGCGCCGCCATAGTGCAGAATGGCGCGATCTATCGGGTTAGCGGTACTGCTCTGATAAAGGCTGTTCAGCCAGCTCAGCATCAGCACGCGGCTGTTCTCCACACCGGCGCAGTCAACGTGCTGTGCCAGCGTAATGTTGTCCTGCGTCAGCGTGCCGGTTTTGTCCGTACACAGCACATCCATCGCACCCAGGTTCTGAATCGCGTTCAGGCGTTTAACGATCACCTTGCGCCGCGACATGGCGATAGCCCCCTTTGCCAGATTAGCGCTGACGATCATCGGCAGCATCTCTGGCGTCAGGCCTACCGCGACCGCCAGCGCGAATAACGCGGCTTCCAGCCAGTCGCCTTTGGTGAGGCCGTTAAGCAGCAATACCACCGGCACCATCACCAGCATAAAGCGGATCAGCAGCCAGCTGACGCTATTTACCCCGCGATCAAACGCCGTCTGGCTGCGTTTACCGGTAAGCGATTTTGCCAGACTGCCGAAATAGGTATCGCTGCCGGTGGCGACGACCACGCCTTTTGCGCTGCCGCTGGCCACGCTGGTGCCCATCAGGCAGAGACTGCCTGACTCCAGCAGCGACGCGCCCGGTTCACGCGCCTCAGCCGTTTTACCGGAGAGATGGCTGGTAACATCATATTTTTCCACCGGCAGCGACTCACCGGTCAGGATCGCCTGGCTGACAAACAGATCGCGCGACTCCAGCAGGCGGATATCGGCCGGCACCAGATCGCCCGCAGAAAGGCAGATAATGTCACCCGGCACCAGATCCGCTATATCCACTTCCCTGCGAACCGGCGACGCCTGCAGCGAGGTGCGCCGCACGACCGTTGCGGTAGTACGCACCATCGATTTCAGCGCCTGAGCCGCTCTGTTCGTACGAAACTCCTGCCAGAAACGCAGCAGTCCGCTCAGCATGACCATGGTGACGATAATAGCGATACCGGTCAGGTCGGTCTCTTCGCCCTGCCGCCGCGGCAGCCAGTAGTCAGTAAAAAAACTCACGGCGGCCAGCGCCACCAGCACATAAATAAACGGATTGCTGAACGCCTGCAGCAGCTGCAGCAGCACCGGTGGTGCTTTGGTGTGCCGGGCTTCGTTAGGGCCATAGTGGCACAGACGTGCAGCGGCCTCGTCTTCGGTCAGGCCTGACGCCTGACTGTCCAGTCGTGCCAGCGTTTCATCTGCGGTCAGGCCCGCTTCCTGTTCAATGCGGTAAAGCGGTGACCGCAGATCCGTTTTCCGGTTATTCCGCTGCAGCTTATATTTCATATTGTTCATGTGACACCCCGATGGTGTTATTCAGGCAAACGCTATCCTGCGCCTGGCGCATATAACAGAGAGAACCTGATAAATAATCAGCACGCTGAACCCGCAATTATCGGGCAAAAAGATTACACGCTTTTAATTAATAAAAAGCGTGACGATCCTGCACCAGATAAAAGTGATCCATTTGATTTGTGTAGCGCAGTGCCTGACTGAAAATCTGGAGTCAGGTTTAACGCGCAGCAGACAGGTGCACGCTGAGGATCAGCGTGCGCATCGGGGCGGTGGAAATAGTGCGTTGTATATCATAGACATAATGACTCCCGTGAGCCTGTATTTTTTATCAGCATTGCGTGTACGGGAGCATTCTGCAGAAATGCAGAAGGTGCCGCCGCCAGAGTGGCAAGCAGCAGGAAAAAAATCCGTGCGTCAGCTTGCCTTATATCGCCATCGATAAGGTTGACTGTTCAACAGGATCCTCCAGATAATTAATTGCCGTTATTATATTTACTCGCTAAATGAAGTAAAGATGAATATAGCGTATGAGCGTTTTATCTAAATGTTGTTGCCGTTTGGTTGAGCAAGCTATTCACAATCTGCGACAGTCGTTTCATTCATCGGGAGAAAAGCCGGGGCTGAAACATTTCTGAAAAAGCGTATCTGATGCGTACTATGCTGGTTATTAGCGGCCATAACCCTTATAACAGAACCGCCGGGCTTAGAACCTAAAAGCATATGCATAGCCATAAATAGACTATTCTTCACTGGTACGCTCTCGTAAACTCGCGTTACTTTTTTAAGGCAAGGAAACAACATGAAAACAATTATTCCCTCACTGCTGGCGCTGTCGCTGGTGGCCGCCTTCTCTGCGCACGCTGTCACACCCAAAGATACGCTGGTGATTGCACAGTCTACCGATGATGCTGACAGCTTCGATCCGGCGCAGGGCTTTGAACTCACCACGGTACAGTCATTCACCAACATCTATCAGCGCCTGGTTCAGTCCGATCCGCAAAACCCGACCGACCTGAAACCGACGCTGGCGACCTCATGGCAGCCGGGCAGCGATAACCGCAGCCTGACGTTTGAGCTGCGTAAAGATGCGACCTTTGCCAGCGGCAACCCGCTGCGCCCGGAAGATGTGATCTTTTCACTGGGTCGCGTGGTTAAACTCAATCTTGATCCCTCTTTTATTCTGACGCAGCTCGGCTGGAATAAAGATAACGTTGATAGCTTCCTGAAAAAGGTGGATGACCAGCACGTACAGATCAGCTGGAACGCTAACGTCAGCCCGGCCTATGTGCTGAGCCTGCTCTCAGCACCGGTCTCTTCTATTATCGATGAAAAAACAGCGCAGGCTAATGCGAAAAACGGTGATTTCGGTCATGCGTGGCTGGGCACTCACTCTGCCGGCAGCGGCCCATATCAGATCCGTAAAGTTGTGCTGCATGAAGCGGTTCTGCTGACGGCAAACCCCTCTTCCCCTGCCGGCGCGCCGAAGCTGAAAAATATCCTGATCAAAAACGTACCGGAGCCTGCGGCGCGCCGCCTGCTGCTGGAACAGGGTGATGTGGATATCGCACGTAACCTGGGCGCTGACCAGATTGCCGCGCTGAAAGGCAAGGCGGGCGTCAAAACTGACGCGATTCCGATGGCTTCGCTCTATTACATCCAGTTTAACGTTGGCAAAGATCCGGTGCTGAAAAATCCGGCTCTGTGGGAAGCGGCACGCTACCTGTTCGATTATAAAGGTATCGCCGATAACCTGCTGAAAGGGCAGTTTGAGGTGCACCAGACCTTCCTGCCGAAAGGCTTCTCAGGCGCGCTGAATGAAACGCCATACAGCTACGATCCGGAAAAAGCCAGAGCGATTCTGAAGAAAGCGGGCCTGACCAATGTGAGCTTTACGCTCTCCACCAGCAACCAGCCGCCTTATCTTGATATCGCTCAGGCGCTGCAGGGCAGCTTTGCTAAGGGTGGCGTAAAAGTTGAGGTGCAGCCGGGCCTCAGCTCTGAAGTCTCAACGCGCGTTAAAGCGCATCAGTTTGAAGCGACGCTGAACGCCTGGGGTGCCGATTATTTCGATCCTAATACCAACGCCGCCTCATTTGCCTATAACCCGGAAGATGGCAGCAAAACTATCGCCTACCGCTCTGACTGGCACATTCCGGAGCTAAGCAAGCAGACGCTGGCCGCCACCGCGGAAGCGGACAGCAACAAACGCGCAGAACTCTATCAGGCGATGCAGCGCGAAGTGCTGAAAAACTCTCCGTACGTGATTGGCCTGCAGGCGCGTAACCTGGTGGCGCTGCGCGACAATCTGAAAGGCTATGTGCAGGGTATCAACCCGGATATGGTCTATTACGCGCAGGTCTCTAAATAATGTCCGTATCTGCTTCACAGACCGGGTTCGCCCGGTCACTCTGGCAGCGCGGCAGCCGCCTTGTCACCAGCCTGCTCTCGCTGCTGGTGACGCTGCTCGGGCTGCTGGCGTTTACCTTTATGCTGTCGCACCTCTCACCGGTCGATCCGGTGCAGCAGATTGCCGGCGATCACGCCAGCGAAGCGACCTACGCGCAGGTGCGGCACGATCTCGGACTTGACCAGCCGGTGCTGGTACAGTTCTGGCGCTATATCAGTCACCTGGCGCGCGGCGATTTAGGTCTCTCTCATCTGACGAATCAGCCGGTGAGCGCTGACCTGCTGCGTACCTTCCCGGCCACAATTGAGCTGGCCACCTGCGCGATGATCTTTGCCGCCGTGTCTGGCGTGGCGCTGGCGCTGCTGGCGGCGTGGAAGCCAGGCAGTGTTATCGACAACGTGGCGCGTTTTATTTCGCTGCTGGGCTATTCGGTGCCGGTGTTCTGGCTCGGGCTGCTGGGCCTGCTGCTGTTCTACGCGATTCTGCACTGGTCAGCCGGACCGGGCCAGCTGGATGATATCTGGGTCTATACGCTGGAACCCAAAACCGGCTTTGTGCTGATCGACAGCTGGCTCTCCGGCGATCCGGAGATGTTCCGTAATGCGATTGCGCATCTCTGGCTGCCGGTCGTGATCCTCGGCCTGCTGGCGATGGCGGGCATTACCCGCCTGCTGCGTGCGGCACTGCTTGAAGAGAGCAGCAAAGAGTATGTGGTACTGGCACGCGCAAAAGGCGCAGGCCGCACGCGCATCCTGCTGCGTCATATCCTGCCCAACGTCACCGGTACGCTGATCACCGTCATTGCGCTCTCCTATGCCACGCTGCTGGAAGGCTCGGTGCTGACAGAAACCGTATTCGCGTGGCCGGGCGTAGGCCGCTATATGACCAACGCCCTGTTCTCAGCGGATGTGCCGGCTATCCTTGGCGCCACGCTGCTGATTGGCGGCTGCTTTATTCTGCTTAACGCCGTGGCTGACGCCCTGACCTGGTTAACCGATCCGAGAACCCGATGACTCAACAACTTCACGAACTGGAAAGCGTGCGTCCGCGTCGTCGTCGGGCGCGCGTGACCTCTCTCTCCATCGGCCTGACGCTGGTGGTCATTCTGATTGCGATGGCGCTGCTGGCACCCTGGCTGGCCCCGTTCGATCCGAATGTGCAGACCATTAACCAGCGCCTGCTGCCGCCCTCAGCGCTGCACTGGTTTGGCACCGACGGCTTTGGCCGCGATCTGTTGTCGCGCGTGATTTACGGCGCACGTCCGACGCTGCTGCTGGTGTCGCTGATCCTGGTGCTGACGATCCCGGTGGGATTACTGGTTGGTATTACCGCCGGTTACGTCGGCGGCTGGACCGAGCGCGTGCTGATGCGCATTACCGATATCTTCCTGTCGCTGCCAAACCTGGTGATTGCGCTGGCGCTGGTCGCCATGCTCGGTCCGGGCCTGATGAACGGCGCACTGGCGCTGGCGCTGACCAGCTGGCCGCCGTTTGCCCGCCAGGCGCGTGCAGAGACGCTGGCGCTGCGCCGCAGCGACTACCTTGCCGCCGCGCGCATGCAGGGTATCACCGGCCTGCGGCTGATGTTCGGCCATATTCTGCCGCTCTGCCTGCCGACTGCCGTCGTGCGTGCTGCGCTCAGCCTCGGCGGTATTATTCTCTCCGCTGCCGGTCTCGGCTTCCTCGGTATGGGCGTACAGCCCCCTACTGCCGAGTGGGGCTCGATGGTTGCCGAAGGGAGTAAAGTGATTTTCGATCAGTGGTGGGTGGCGGCTGCGCCCGGCGCTGCGATTCTGTTCGCCAGCCTGGCGTTTAACCTGACAGGCGACGGCCTGCGCGATCGACTGGATACCCGCCATGCCAAATGAGTTATTGATTGATGCCCGCGGGCTGAGCATCCGCAGCGGCGACGCGCTGCTGGTGGATAACATCAGCTTTCAGATTGGCCGCGAACGCGTGGCGCTGGTCGGTGAGTCCGGCTCCGGCAAATCGCTTACCGCACGCTCGCTGATGGGCCTGCTCTCCCCTTCCCTGCAGCTGCAGGCTGAACGTCTGCAGATTGCCGGTGCTGATGCTCAGCGTCTGCAGGAGCGTGACTGGATCACGCTGCGCGGCGGAAAAGTAGCGATGGTGATGCAGGACCCGAAATATGCGCTCAACCCGACGCGCACCATCGGCTGGCAGGTGGAAGAGCCGCTGATTTTACATCGCAAGCTGAGCCGCGCTGAACGACGCGAGAAAGTGTGTGAGATGCTGGCTGCCGTTGGCCTGCCTGAACCGCGTCAGCTGATGAAACGCTATCCGCACCAGCTCTCCGGCGGCATGGGTCAGCGCGTGATGCTGGCGATTGCGCTGATTACCGATCCGGAACTGCTGATTGCCGACGAGCCAACCTCCGCGCTCGATCACGCCATGCGCGATCAGGTGCTGGCGCTGATCCGCCGGCTGGTTGAGCAGCGTAATATGGGGCTGCTGCTGATCAGTCACGATCTGCAGCAGGTCTCAGAGCACTGCGAACGGGTGATGGTGATGTATAAGGGCCGGCTGCTTGATACGCTGCCTGCCGCACAGCTCTCTCATGCTACCCACCCCTATACCCGCACGCTGTGGGCCTGTCGTCCCGGTAAGGCGACGCACGGCGAACGTCTGCCGGTGCTGGATCGCGCCGCGCTGGAGAGAGAGAATGATTGAGTTATCAAACCTGAGCGTTGCCCATAAGCACGGCTATGAGCTGCGTACCGTGGTGCACGACGTCTCCCTGCAGGTCGCTGCCGGTGAGTGTTTTGGTCTGGTTGGCCCCTCAGGCTGCGGCAAATCGTCGCTGCTGTGGGTGCTGGCCGGTCTGAATCCGCACTGGCAGGGCGAGATGACGCTGGCGCAGACGGCAGTCCAGCCGGGCAAAGCCTTTACCGGCCAGCTGCGACGCGATGTGCAGATGGTGTTTCAGGATCCGTATGCCTCGCTGCATCCGCGCCATCGCCTGCGCCGCACGCTGGCGGAGCCGCTGAAATTGTTAAAGCGCGATAATATCGATGACCGCATCGACGCAGGCTTTCGTCACGTGGGTCTCGATCCGGCGCTGGCGAACCGCTATCCGCATCAGCTCTCGGGCGGACAGCGCCAGCGCGTGGCGATTGTGCGCGCGCTGCTGCTGGAACCTAAAATCCTGCTGCTGGATGAACCGACATCGGCGCTGGATATGTCAGTTCAGGCGGAGATCCTTAACCTGCTGAACGATCTTAAACAGAACGACGGGCTGACCATGGTGCTGGTCAGTCACGATCCGGATGTTATCGATCATATGTGCGACCGCGCGGCGCATATGGCGCAGGGACGGATCGTGGGCTAACGGCGCACGGGTCCCGGGTCGCATATGCCTGCATCACATCTGCAGGGTGCGCATTTATGCGCACCTCGTATTCAGGCGCACTCCACTAAACATTCAGGAACTGTTATGACGGTGAAATTACGCCCTCTGGAGCGGGAAGATCTGCATTTTGTTCATCAGCTGGATAACAATGCCAGCGTAATGCGCTACTGGTTTGAAGAGCCTTATGAGGCGTTTGTTGAGCTCTCCGACCTCTATGACAAGCATATTCACGATCAGACCGAACGACGCTTTGTGGTCGAGTATGAAGAGGAAAAAGCGGGACTGGTCGAGCTGGTGGAGATTAACCATGTGCACCGCCGCGCGGAGTTTCAGATCATCATCGCGCCGGGGCATCAGGGGAAAGGCTTAGCCAGCAAGGCGGCGCGGCTGGCAATGGATTACGGTTTTTCCGTGCTGAATCTCTACAAGCTCTATCTGATTGTTGATCAGGAGAATGAGAAAGCGATTCATATCTACAGTAAGCTGGGCTTCGAAGTCGAAGGCGTGCTGAAGCATGAATTTTTTATCAACGGTGAATACCGTAACACCATCCGCATGTGTATTTTTCAGCAGCAGTATCTCGCCCAGCATAAACCCGGCAACGCCATGGTCAAGCCCACCGCCCAGTAAGCAGCGAATTTTACAGGTTTGCAGGGGCGCATGAATGCGTCCCCTACGGTAATCCTGAGGCACCTGAACATTATGCCAGGGGTGCATTAATGCGCCCCCTACGGCACCTGAACCCTTCGTAGGGGCGCCATTAATGGCGCCCTGGCCGACGTTGCCGGGAATCTGCCAGGAGCGCATGAATGCGCCCCCCACGAACCCGCGGGGGCTAGCGGCCGCGCGCGCCTGTTACGTTCAGTACCGGCTGCGGATGATCCGGCTTCAGGGTATACATCCCGCCATAGAACGGATCGACTAACAGCCAGCCCGGGAAGCCGAGCAGCGGAATATTTCCCAGCACGTACCAGAGATTGGCACTCGCCTCAATGGGCAGCGTCAGCGGGACATAGCCCGGGCTTTCCAGCATGACCTGATAATGTTTTTTGCCGAAGTAACTGCCGTTTGATTTTGCCAGGTCTACGGTCTGGGGCGTGTAGCCCTGCGCCACCGCGCGCCCGGTCTCATCCTGTACCGTAAAGCGGGCGCCTTGCGGAATGGAGTCAATTTTTACCGGCTGCGTGTCTGTACCGACAATAGTGGCGCAGCCGCTTAGCAGCAGCGCGCAGGCGGGAAGAGTGTGTCGCAGGTTCATAGCAGATCCGCATCAGAGTCAGAGAGCACAGTGTAAACCGTGCTCTCTGGCTTTTCACTGACGACAATCGCGCTATCAGTGTGCTTTTTTTGTGCTTATTCAGCGTTGACAACAGGCAGCAATTGCCCGGATATCCTCAGGCGACGTCCGGCAGCAGCCGCCAATCAGCTGCGCACCCGCCTGCTGCCATTCGCTAAACTTCTCCTGCAGCGTGCAGCCAGAGGGTGCCGAGTGCCAGCTTTTACTCTCTGCATCATACTGCTCGCCCGAGTTAGGGTAGACCAGCAGCGGCTTCTGCGTCAGCGCCTGCAGCGTCCGCAGCGCCGGCGTGACGCTCTCCAGCGCGATACAGTTGATCCCCACCGCCACCACCTGCGGTGCCGCGTTAATCACCTTCATCACGCTCTCAAGCGGCGTGCCGTCGCTGATATGCTCTGCATCACGCAGCGTAAACGAAAACCACGCGCTGCTTTGCGGAAATTCAGCCAGCAGCGCGATCAGCGCCTGCGCTTCACCAAACGACGGCAGCGTTTCACACGCCAGCAGGTCGACACCCGCTTCCAGCAGCGCCGCCACGCGCGGCCGGTGGAAATCTTTCATCTCTTCCGGCGGCAGCGCGTAATCGCCGCGATATTCGGCCCCGTTTGCCAGATAGGCGCCCCACGGCCCCACTGAACCGGCGACCAGCAGCGGCGCCGTGGTGCCGGAAGCGGCGCGATAATCATCGCGTGCACGCTGCGCCAGCGTCACGCTCAGGCGAATCAGATCGCCCGCCTTGCCGCTCTCCAGACCGCGCGCGGCAAAACCGCGCGGCGTTGCCTGATAGCTGGCGGTGATCGCTACCTGCGCGCCGGCAGCAAAGTAGTCGCGGTGCACGGCATAAATCAGTTCCGGCTGCTCCATCAGCACCTTTGCTGACCAGAGGGAATCTGCCAGATCGCAGCCGCGCGCCTCCAGCTCGGTGGCCAGTGCGCCATCAAGGATCAGCGGACGGGTCTGGGTGAGTGCTTCAGCAATCGGGTTACGCGGCATGGTTGCTCTCCTGCGTCTTAAGGGGTTTACGTCGCCGGGTAACATAGTAAGCAGCATAACAGAGCAGTACAAACGGAATACCGCACCAGAGCGCAATGCGCTGCGACGGATCGAAGGCCAGGCCCACGCACGCCAGCAGGCAGAGCACAAACCCCAGCACCGGCACCACCGGATAGAATGGCGCGCGCCAGGCGAGCTGTCTGATATCTTTGCCGGCACGCACGTAGCGCCGGCGGAAAACGTAGTGCGAGGCGCAGATGCTGAGCCAGACGGCCACCACGGCAAAACCGGAGATCGCCGACAGCGCCACAAATACCGTATCCGGCGCGATCACGCTGGAGAAGAGCGCCAGCAGGCCCCCCAGCATGCTGATGGTGATCGCCAGCACCGGAATACCGCGCCGGTTCACGCGCGCAAAACAGCGCGGCAGCGTATTTTCATTCGCCAGCGACCAGAGCATGCGTCCGGAGGCATAGAGGCCGGAGTTAGCGGCGGAGAGGATCGCCGTGAGAATCACAAAATTGAAGATGTCAGCCGACCAGGGAATACCGATTTTTTCAAACACCAGAACAAACGGGCTTTTGACGATGCCCGCCTGGTCCATCGGGATAAGTGCCGCCAGCACAAACACCGTGCCGACAAAAAAGATAATCAGGCGCGCGACGGTAGTACGGATAGCCAGCGGCAGCGCTTTCTGCGGATCCTCGGTCTCCCCTGCTGCAATCCCAATCAGTTCAGTACCGGAAAACGCAAAGTTTACCGCCACCATGGTCATCAGAATCGGCAGCGTGCCGTGCGGTAGCCAGCCTGACGCCGTCAGGTTATGCAGGCCAGGCGCGGCAGAGCCATCTTTCAGCGGGATAAAGCCAAACATCGCGGCGCCGCCCAGCACAATAAAGGCGATGATGGTGACCACTTTAATGACTGAGAACCAGAACTCACCTTCGGCAAAAAAGCGCGTCGAGATGATATTCAGCAGATAGATAGCCAGGCAGAACACCAGGCACCAGAGCCAGACCGGCACCGTCGGGAACCAGTACTGCATACAGAAACCGGCCGCGGTCAGGCTCGACCCCAGCGCCACGGTCCAGGTGAGCCAGTAGAGCCAGGCGACGGTATAGCCCGTGGCCGGGCTCAGATAACGTGCGGCATAGACGTGAAACGCGCCGGTTTCCGGCATCGCTACCGCCAGCTCGCCCAGGCAGGCCATGACCAGCCAGACCACCAGCGCGCCAATCAGATAGGCCAGCAGCGTGCCCGCTGCACCGGTGGTTGAGATGATATAGCCGGTATTGAAAAACAGGCCGGTGCCGATGACGCCACCCAGCGACAGCATCACCAGGTGCCGCACTTTCATCGTGCGTTTGAAACTTTCCTGCGGAGGGGTATTCGCGCTTTGCATACTGATAATCCATATGGACGTCTAAACTTCTATATGGATACAGAGTTATACGCATCCGCGCTGCGTTTTGCAACGTGGCAGAAACCGGGGATGGTGCAGGCCAGGAGAGCCCCGCGTTAACGGGGCAAAAAATCAGGCGCCAAACACGCCCTGCAGATAGCGCTCCAGCGCAACACGGGAACTGAAACCGTGGGGAATACCGTAATGCTCCTGTGAATCACCCATCAGGTAGAGAGGGAATTGCGTGTAGTGATCGCAGGTTTTCATCTCTGAGGCGGGCTCAGCAAAGTGCTGGCTTTTCTCTTTCAGCGTAGGATGGATCACCAGCGCCGTGCGTCCCAGACGCGCCTCACGGTTAACATAGACGTAGTTTTCACCACGACGGTAACCATAGGTTTTTGGCGTCAGAACATCCATTTCGAATCCTGCTTTTTCCAGTACGCGCGCAACCTCATCCGGACGTAAATACATGCTTGCTCCTCTCTTCTCACAGCCCCGCAACCTTACAACAGACCTGGGGTACAGACATTCGGATTTTCCCTAAAGCCTGGCATAGCGCTGCGTTTAATCACGTATCGTCTACACTTAGTATTACGTTTTAAATCAAAGGGAGCGAAAAATGTTTAATCGAACCACTAAAAACGATGACATTGATATCAATCAGGATGTAAACGATCTGGCTGATTCGCTGGAAGCGTTGCTTAAGTCTTATGGCAGCGACGCCAAAGATGAAGTCGACAGCGCGCGCGACAAGGCGCAAAAATTGCTGAAGCAGACCCGCGCGAAAATGAACGGCAATAGTTCAGTTTCCCAGGCGGCGCGCGATGCAGGCTATCAGGTTGACGCCTACGTACGCGATAAGCCGTGGCATGGCGTAGGACTGGGTGCCGCCGTAGGCCTGGTTCTGGGTGCACTGCTGGTGTCCCGCCGCTAACCGGCACATGATTCTGAAAAAGCCCTGCTGATGCAGGGCTTTTTTTTGCCTTTCAGCGACCAGAAAAATTTTTTCCATTGCAAAAAGCGCAGCCTGCCTAGGTTGTTGTACCGTCAGAGCAATACCCCTTCAGTTATCGGGTTGACCGCCACAAATACCACATCTAGTATCTAATTATACAAAAGACGCTACATATTGATTTATGGCCGGTTGCGCCTGGCAACAGCAGCTATCTTCCTGTCACTAAAAGGAAATGCGAATCATGAGCATTATTATTTACACTAAGAGTAACTGTGTCCAGTGTGATACCACTAAAAATGCCCTGGACCGCTGCGGCATGACGTATCAGCTCATCAACCTTGATACCGCGCCGGAAGCGCTCGAAGAAATTAAAGCGCTGGGATACCGCCAGGTGCCGGTTGTCATGACGCCGGATGACAGCTGGAGCGGTTTCCGTCCGGATAAAATTGCTGCGCTGCGGCACTCCGCTGCGGTAAGTGAATAGCGCCATGTATCCGCTGGTCTATTTTTCCAGCCGGTCAGAAAACACCCACAGGTTTATTACCCGCCTGGCGCTGCCGGCGCACCGCATTCCTGCAGAGGCTAACCAGCGGCTGCAGGTTGACCACCCCTATATTCTGGTGGTGCCGAGCTATGGCGGCGGCGGTGTGCAGGGGGCCGTCCCGCGCCAGGTGATTCAGTTTCTTAACGACAGCGCAAATCGTCGCGGCATCCGCGGCGTCATTGCCGCCGGCAACCGCAATTTCGGCAGCGGTTTCTGCCTGGCAGGCGACATCATTGCGCGTAAATGTCAGGTGCCCTGCCTTTATCGCTTTGAAATGATGGGCACGCCGGAAGACATTGCGCAGGTTAAAGCAGGAGTAACCCAATTTTGGCAACAGCAGACACCCTGAACAGCACGCAGCTCGATTACCACGCGCTGAACGCGATGCTGAATCTGTATGACACAGCGGGTCATATTCAGTTTGAAAAAGATCGCGAAGCGGCGCGGCAGTTTTTCCTGCAGCACGTTCAGCCCAATACGCTGACCTTCAGCTCCGCTGCTGAGCGGCTGCGCTATCTGGTTGAGGAAGGCTACTACGAAGCCAGCGTCCTGAATCAGTATGACTTTCGCTTTCTCTGCGCCCTGCATGATGAAGCGGATGCGCAGGATCACCGCTTTCACACCTTCCTCGGTGCCTGGAAGTTTTACACCAGCTATACGCTGAAAACCTTTGATGGCAAACGTTACCTGGAGACCTTCACCCAGCGCGCCTGCATGGTGGCGCTGACGCTGGCGCGTGGCGATGAGCAGCAGGCGCGAGCGCTGCTGACAGAGATCCTGAGCGGCCGTTTCCAGCCCGCCACACCTACGTTTCTGAACTGCGGCAAGCAGCAGCGCGGTGAGCTGGTCTCCTGCTTCCTGCTGCGTATTGAAGATAATATGGAGTCGATTGGCCGCGCGGTGAACTCTGCCCTGCAGCTCTCTAAACGCGGCGGCGGCGTGGCGTTTCTGCTTTCTAACCTGCGCGAAGCGGGAGCGCCGATCAAGCGTATCGAAAACCAGTCATCCGGCGTGATCCCGGTCATGAAGATGCTGGAGGATGCGTTCTCTTACGCTAATCAGCTGGGCGCGCGTCAGGGGGCCGGTGCGGTCTGGCTGAACGCCCATCATCCCGATATTCTGCGCTTCCTCGATACCAAACGTGAAAACGCGGATGAAAAAATCCGCATTAAAACGCTCTCGCTGGGCGTAACGATCCCGGATATCACTTTTCAGCTGGCAAAAGAGAACCGGGATATGGCGCTGTTTTCGCCGTATGACGTTGAGCGCATCTATGGCAAAGCGTTCGGCGATATCAGCATCAGCGAGCACTATGACGCGATGCTGGCGGACGAACGCATCCGCAAAACCTATATCAACCCGCGCGACTTTTTCCAGACGCTGGCAGAGATCCAGTTTGAGTCGGGCTACCCCTATATCATGTATGAGGATAGCGTTAACCGCAGTAATCCGATTGCCGGGCGCATTAATATGAGCAACCTCTGTTCAGAGATTTTGCAGGTCAACAGCGCCAGCGAACTGAATGAGGATCTCAGCTACCGGCGCACGGGCAAAGATATCTCCTGTAATCTCGGCTCGCTGAATATCGCACACGCGATGGATTCCCGTGACCTCCCCCGCACCGTGGCGGTGGCCGTGCGGGCGCTCACCGCCGTGTCAGAGATGAGTGAGATCGCTTCGGTGCCGTCCGTCGCCGAAGGCAATCGCCGTTCACACGCTATTGGCCTCGGGCAGATGAATCTGCACGGCTATCTGGCGCGGGAAGGTATCGCCTACGGTTCAGAAGAGGCGCTTGATTTCACCAACCTCTACTTTTACTGCGTCACGTTTCACGCACTGCGTACCTCAAACCAGCTGGCCCGGGAGCGTCAGCGCAGCTTTGACGGGTTTGAGCAGTCTCACTACGCCAGCGGAGAGTACTTCGATAAATATATTACGTGCAGCTGGCAGCCGCGCACCGCGCGCATTGCGCAGCTATTTGACGATGCCGGTCTTGTCCTGCCGACGCAGGCTGACTGGCAGGCGCTGCGGTCGGCGGTGATGCAGCACGGGCTGTTTAACCAGAACCTGCAGGCGATCCCGCCAACCGGTTCTATCTCCTACATCAACCACGCCACCTCAAGTATTCATCCGATTGTGTCACGCATTGAGATCCGTAAAGAGGGTAAAACCGGACGCGTCTATTATCCGGCGCCGTTTATGACCAATGAAAACCAGGCATTTTATCAGGATGCCTACCAGATTGGCCCTGAGGCGATTATCGATACCTATGCGGAAGCAACCCGGCATGTCGATCAGGGATTGTCGCTGACGCTGTTTTTCCGCGACGACGTTACCACGCGCGATATCAACAAAGCGCAGATTTACGCCTGGAAAAAGGGCATTAAAACGCTCTATTACATTCGCCTGCGTCAGATGGCGCTACAAGGCACGGAGGTTGAGGGCTGCGTCTCCTGCGCCCTGTAAAGTTATGATGAAACTTAATGCTATTCAGGCGATTAACTGGAATCGCCTGCAGGATGATAAAGATCTTGAGGTCTGGAACCGTCTCACCAGTAATTTCTGGCTGCCGGAAAAAGTGCCGCTTTCCAACGATCTGCCTGCGTGGCAGGCGCTGGCACCGGCGCAGCAGCAGCTGACTATCCGCGTATTTACCGGCCTGACGCTGCTCGATACGATTCAGAATGTCGTGGGCGCACCGGGCCTGATGCCGGACGCCGCCACGCCGCACGAAGAAGCGGTGCTGTCAAATATCAGCTTTATGGAGGCGGTACACGCCCGCTCCTACAGCTCGGTTTTCTCCACGCTATGCAACACGGCAGACGTTGACGCTGCCTACCGCTGGAGCGAAGAGAACGCCGCGCTGCAGAAAAAGGCGCAGATCATTCTGGCGCACTATCAGGCGGACGATCCGCTGAAGAAAAAGATCGCCAGCGTTTTCCTGGAGTCGTTTCTGTTTTATTCCGGCTTCTGGTTGCCGATGTACTGGTCCAGCCGGGGCAAGCTGACTAACACCGCCGATCTGATCCGCCTGATCATCCGCGATGAGGCGGTTCATGGTTACTATATTGGCTATAAATATCAGCAGGCGCTGCAGCACGCCGATGCCGCGCGGCGTGAAGCGCTGCAGCAGTTCGCTATCGATCTGCTGCTGGAGCTGTATGAAAACGAACTGGCTTATACCGATGCGCTGTATGGGGAATCGGGCTGGGCGGAAGAGGTAAAAGCCTTTCTGCACTACAACGCTAATAAAGCGCTGATGAATCTGGGCTATGAAGCGCTGTTTCCGGCGGAGATAGCAGCAGTCAACCCGGCAATACTGGCGGCATTGTCGCCGAACGCAGATGAAAACCACGACTTCTTCTCCGGCTCCGGCTCCTCCTATGTCATGGGCAAAGCCGTGGAAACGGAAGATGAGGACTGGGATTTCTAATCGGCTCTGGCGCCAGGTGGGTAGTCCTCTCTGGCGCTCCTGATGCAACGCAGTGGCGGCTCTGCGGATCGCCACTCCGCGTAATGGCCTCACGCGCCCTGCGGAACGTCCTTATGACAAACGCAATCTCCTGTTTCATCCTGCCTTACTTATCTATCAACGCACCGGAATATTTCCGACACTCAGCGTCCGCTATTTAATTAATATCAGTGCCGTTAAAGCGCGATTTATCCGCATTTCACGCAGCGATTTGACTAAAACCTGCCAAATTTCACAAAAAATTCAGAAAAAATTGATCCGCGCTCATCCCTCGTGGGCTCTGGAATTAGCGGCAATAGTCAGGATGCATTTGCCGGAAATATTCTGTGCAAGGGTTGTCAGACACTCTCACTATGTTAGGTTATAGGGCGCTTAAATTTAATCAGGGTACAACAAGAAATAGTCAGACATTTAACCAGGAATGTAATTATTGCATGGCAATTAAACTCGAAGTTAAAAATTTATATAAAGTATTTGGCGATCATCCGGAAAAGGCATTTAAGCTCATTGCGCAAGGCGCAAGCAAAGAGACAATTCTGGCGAAAACCGGTCTCTCAGTAGGCGTACAAAATGCCAGTCTGGCCATTGAAGAAGGCGAGATCTTCGTCATCATGGGGCTGTCAGGATCTGGAAAGTCCACCATGGTTCGCCTTCTCAATCGTCTGATAGAGCCCACGCAGGGCCAGGTGATTATCGATGGTGTCGATATTGCTAAAATATCAGATAGCGAACTGCGTGAAGTACGCAGAAATAAGATCAGTATGGTGTTTCAATCCTTCGCGCTTATGCCACATATGACGGTACTGAATAATACCGCCTTTGGAATGGAATTAGCTGGCACGCCGCTTCATGAACGTCAGGAAAAAGCGCTTGAGGCATTGCGTCAGGTAGGGCTGGAAAATTATGCCAATGCTTATCCGGATGAACTTTCCGGCGGTATGCGTCAGCGCGTGGGATTAGCGCGCGCGCTGGCAATTAATCCCGATATTTTACTGATGGATGAAGCGTTCTCCGCTCTGGATCCCTTAATTCGTACCGAAATGCAGGATGAGCTGGTAAAGCTGCAGGCAAAACATCAGCGCACCATTGTCTTTATTTCTCACGATCTTGACGAAGCCATGCGTATTGGCGATCGCATTGCCATTATGCAGGGCGGCGAAGTAGTTCAGGTTGGTACGCCTGATGAGATCCTCAATAATCCCGCGAATGATTATGTCCGCACCTTTTTCCGCGGTGTGGATATTAGTCATGTCTTTAGCGCTAAAGATATTGCGCGCCGCAGTGCCGGAGCGCTGATCCGTAAAGCGCCCGGCTTCGGTCCGCGCTCCGCCATTAAGCTGCTGCAGGATGAAGACCGCGAGTTTGGCTATGTGCTGGAAAAACAGAAGTTTGTTGGCGTGGTCTCCAGTGATTCGCTGAAAGCGGCACTGGCCGCCGGTGCCGGGCTGGATAGTGCGCTGCTGGAAGCCCCGCAGGCGGTGCCTGCTGATACCTCACTGAATGATTTGCTTTCCCATGTGGCCCAGGCGCCATGCGCCGTACCGGTAGTCGGTGAAGATAATCAGTACGTCGGTATCATCTCTAAAAGCATGTTATTGCGTGCGTTAGACCGTGAAGGAGCCCAGCCATGAGTAAACACACCGCCAACCCATGGGATAGCGCCAGCCAGAGCGCAGCGCAAACAACCACGCCTGATGCCAGCGCCGCCGATCCCTGGTCAGGCGCCGCTTCAGCCACGCCTGCAGAGAGCAGCACCGGTGGCGCAGATGCGTGGGGGGATCCCGCAGCCACCAGCGGCGGTCATGACGCTGCCACTGGCACGGCCAACGGCAGCGACTGGCTCAACAGTGCACCTGCACCAGCGCCGGAACATTTCACTATCATGGACCCGTTCCATAAAACCTGGATTCCGCTCGACAGCTGGGTGACCGAGGGCATCGACTGGGTCGTGAACCACTTCCGCCCGCTGTTTCAGGGTATCCGCGTTCCGGTGGATTACATCCTGAGCGCCTTCCAGCAGCTGCTGCTGGGCATGCCGGCACCGGTGGCGATTGTGCTGTTCGCGCTGATTGCCTGGCAGATTGCGACGCCGGCGATGGGCATTGCTACGCTGGTTTCACTAATTGTAATTGGCGCGATTGGCGCATGGTCGCAGGCCATGGTAACGCTGGCGCTGGTGCTCACCGCCCTGCTGTTCTGTATTGTCATTGGGCTGCCGCTGGGTATCTGGCTGGCGCGCAGCGAGCGTGCCGCGCGTATCGTCCGTCCGCTGCTGGATGCGATGCAGACCACGCCCGCCTTTGTTTATCTGGTGCCGATTGTGATGCTGTTTGGTATCGGCAACGTACCAGGCGTGGTGGTAACCATCATCTTTGCACTGCCGCCGATTGTGCGCCTCACAATTCTCGGTATTAAACAGGTGCCTGCTGACCTGATTGAAGCCAGCGAATCCTTCGGCGCCAGCCCGCGTCAGATGTTGTTTAAGGTCCAGCTGCCGCTGGCGATGCCAACTATCATGGCCGGGGTTAACCAAACGCTGATGCTGGCGCTATCAATGGTGGTTATCGCCTCCATGATCGCGGTCGGCGGACTGGGCCAGATGGTGCTGCGCGGCATTGGCCGCCTCGATATGGGGCTGGCCACCGTTGGCGGCGTCGGCATTGTGATCCTCGCCATTATCCTCGATCGCCTCACGCAGTCGGTTGGCCGCGATAGCCGCAGCCGGGGTAGTCGTCACTGGTACAGCACCGGTCCGGTTGGCCTGCTACTGCGTCCGTTCAGTAAAAAAGCCTGATTTTTTTGGGCGGTCCATCGTGGCCGCCCGTCTCCGACGTCACACGTAAAATAAGGAATGACTATGCGCAAGACAGCTCTGTTCGCTGCCGTCCTGACGACGTTCGCCGCGACGCACGTGTCCGCCGCCGACCTGCCGGGTAAAGGCATTACCGTTAAACCGCTGCAAAGCACCATTGCTGAAGAAACCTTCCAGACGCTGATTGTCAGCCGCGCGCTGGAGAAACTCGGCTATAGCGTGGAGAAACCGGGCGAAGTCGATTACAACGTGGCTTACACCACAATCGCTGCCGGTGACGCTACCTTTGTGGCCACTAACTGGCAGCCGCTGCACGACGATATGTATAAAGCCGCTGGGGGTGACAGCAAGTTTTACCGCGAAGGCACCTACGTTGGCGGTGCTGCCCAGGGCTATTTAATTGACAAAAAAACCGCTGAAAAATATCACATCACCAATATTGAACAGCTGAAAGATCCAAAAATTGCCAAACTGTTCGACAGTAACGGGGATGGTAAAGCGGACATGACCGGCTGTACGCCGGGCTGGGGCTGCGAAGCGGTGATTAATCACCAGAACAGCGCGTTTGGCCTGGCCGATACCGTTACCGCCAATATGGGTAACTATTCGGCAATGGTGGCCGATACGCTGGCGCGCTTCAAACAGGGTAAACCGATTCTCTACTACACCTGGACACCTTACTGGTTGAGCGATGTGCTGAAACCGGGCCGTGACGTAGTCTGGCTGCAGGTGCCGTTCTCCTCCCTGCCTGGCGAACAGAGCAAAGTGGATACCAAACTGGCAAATGGTGCGAATTACGGCTTTCCGGTGAACACCATGCATATCGTGGCGAACAGAGCCTGGGCAGAGAAAAACCCGGCCGCCGCGAAGCTGTTTGCGGAGATGAAGCTGCCGATTAAGGATATCAACGCGGAGAATGCCGCCATGCATGCGGGTCAGGCATCTGAAGCGGATATCAACCATCATGTGGATGGCTGGATTAAAGGTCATCAGGCGGAGTTTGATAAGTGGATCAATGACGCTCTGGCCGCCGCGAAATAAACGCCATCGTTTTATGTAGTCAGCGGGCGGCCTTCGGGTCGCCCGCACTGTTTCCGTCGCCGATAAGCGCAGCGTGCGCTATAACGCACTGGTACGTCCTGTTAATTATCACAACTATGAAATAATTTTTTCGGTTACTATTATCCCCATATGATTATTTCACTGTGTATCCGCTCATGAGCTCATCTCCGGCACGCCTCAGTGCCCCATTAGTGGCGCTGATGTCAGTCGCGACAGGGCTGGCGGTGGCCAGTAACTATTACGTGCAGCCACTGCTCGATACGATTGCGCATCAGTTTGGTCTCTCTGTCAGCGTAGCGGGCTTTATCGTGACCACCGCGCAGCTTGGCTACGCCTGTGGATTGTTGCTGCTGGTGCCGCTGGGCGATATGCTGGAACGGCGTGCTCTGATTGTTTCAATGAGCCTGCTGGCGGCGGGCGGCATGATGCTGACCGCCCTCTCCTCTTCGCTGACGCTGATGCTGCTGGGTACGGTGGTAACCGGTCTCTTCTCAGTGGTGGCACAGCTTCTGGTGCCGCTGGCGGCCACGCTGGCTGCTCCGGAAAAGCGTGGCAAAGTGGTAGGCACGGTCATGAGTGGCCTGCTGCTGGGCATTTTACTGGCGCGTACCGTTGCCGGCGCGCTGGCTCAGGTTGCCGGGTGGCGCAGCGTTTACTGGTGCGCCAGCGTGCTGATGATCCTGATGGCGCTGGCGCTATGGCGCTATCTGCCGCGCTACCAGCAGCGCGTGCCGCTTAACTATCTGCAGCTGCTGCGCTCAATTTTCTCACTGTTCAGCGCCGATCGGGTGTTACGTACCCGGGCGCTGACCGGCTGCCTGAGTTTTGCAAACTTCAGCATGCTCTGGACTTCAATGGCCTTTTTACTCGCTGCACCGCCGTGGAATTTCAGCGAGGGCGAGATCGGCCTGCTGGGTCTGGCAGGGGCAGCAGGCGCGCTGGCGGCGCGTCAGGCGGGCGGACTGGCAGACCGGGGCAAAGCAAAACTCACCACCAGCGCCGGACTGGTGATCATGCTGATCTCCTGGGGCGTTACCGCACTCGGCAGCAGCAGCCTGCTGGCGCTGATTGCCGGCATTGTGCTGCTGGATCTGGCGGTTCAGGGCGTACATATCACCAACCAAAGCGTTATCTATCGCACTATGCCTGAAGCGCGTAATCGCCTGACATCCGGCTATATGACCAGCTATTTTACCGGTGGGGCGCTCGGCTCGGTGATCTCGGCCAACGCCTTTCATCTGTTTGGCTGGTATGGCGTCTGTGCGGCGGGTGCCCTGGCGACGCTACTTAATCTGATAATCTGGTGGCGTAACGCCAGCGCAGAGCCTGCCTGAGCAAGAAAAACAGCGTAAATCGGTAAGCGGCGCTGTCCATTAACAGGTGAGTTTGATATCGTTAGCAGTGTACTTATTCACTGTAGTTATTTTTACTCTCGAAATTATTCCACAGCGAAGCGGTTAGCGCGCTGAATGTGATAATTCTACGTTGCAATCAAGAGGTTTTTTTAGATGGAAAGTTCGTTTACTCCCATTGAGCAGATGCTGAACGTCCGGGCAAATCGTCATAAAGATTTTCCGCTGCAGGAAATTATCCTGACCCGCCTGTGTATGCATATGCAGGGCAAGCTGCTGGATAATCGCAACAAGATGCTCAAGGCACAGGGAATTAACGAAACCTTATTTATGGCGCTGATCACGCTGGATGCGCAGGAAAACCAGAGCATTCAGCCATCAGAACTGAGTGCGGCACTGGGCTCTTCACGCACCAACGCCACGCGCATTGCGGATGAACTGGAAAAGCGCGGCTGGATCGAACGCCGTGAAAGCGACAACGATCGCCGCTGCCTGCATCTGCATCTGACGGAAAAAGGCAACGAGTTTCTGCGTCAGCTGCTGCCGCCCCAGCACCAGAGCCTGCAGTATCTCTGGTCGTCACTGAGCGCCACCGAGCAGGAGCAGCTGGAAGCCATCACGCGCAAGCTGCTTAACCGTCTGGACAAAATGGACGAAGATCAGGTTATCGCCTCACTCTCTCGCTAATAGCAAGAAGTGCGACACAACCCCCTGCCGAAATCGCTATTTTAATTTTCCTTTATCTGGCCAGCGCCTTTTGCGCTGGCTTTTTCGATTCGGGTTACCGTGTTGATGGATCAGCACACCCCGACTTATGGCAAACGTGGAGAACGACATGAGTGCGACAGCGGAAGCTCAAAGCCCGCAACAGCCTGCAAACAAGAAGAAGAAGCGTAAAATTGCGCTGATCCTGCTGGCTGTCGTGTTTATTGTGGCCGGTATTGGCTATCTGACTTACTGGTATCTGGTACTGCGTCATTTTCAGGAGACTGATGATGCCTATGTAGCAGGCAATCAGGTGCAGGTGATGGCGCAGGTTTCCGGCAGCGTTAACAAAGTATGGTTTGATGATACCGATCGCGTCAAAAAAGGCGACGTGCTGGTCTCACTGGACAAAACCGATGCGCAGCAGGCTTTTGAAAAAGCGCAAACTGCGCTGGCCACCAGCGTCCGCCAGACGCACCAGCTGATGATTAACGGCAGGCAGTATCAGGCCACGATCAAGCTGCAGCAGACGGCACTGGAGCAGGCAGAAGCCGACCTGAAGCGCCGCGAACCGCTGGGTGCCTCCAATCTGATTGGCCGCGAAGAGCTGCAGCACGCGCGCGACGCCGTTGCGACCGCCAAAGCGCAGCTTGACGTGGCTGTGCAGCAATATAATGCCAACCAGGCGATGATCCTGAATACCGGTCTGGAAAATCAGCCTGCGGTACAGCAGAGCGCCGCTGCCCTGCGCGATGCCTGGCTTAATCTGCAGCGTACCGATATACGCAGCCCGATTGATGGCTATGTTTCACGCCGCAGCGTGCAGGTAGGCTCGCAAATCTCCACCACCACCCCGCTGCTGGCCGTAGTGCCCGCCACCAACCTGTGGGTAGATGCCAACTTCAAAGAGACGCAGCTTGCCGGCGTCCGCATCGGCCAGTCTGCAACTGTAGTCAGCGATATCTATGGTGATGATGTGGTCTATCACGGCAAGGTCGCGGGACTCGATATGGGAACCGGCAGCGCCTTCTCGCTGCTGCCCGCGCAAAACGCTACCGGCAACTGGATCAAAGTCGTACAGCGCCTGCCGGTGCGTATTGAACTGAACCCGGATGAAGTGGCGGCGCATCCGCTGCGCATCGGACTCTCGACTCTGGTGAAGGTTGATACGCAGAACAAAGAGGGTGCAGTGCTGGCAGGCGCCGTTCGTCCGCAGGCCGCCTATGAGAGCAACGCGCTGGCGATTGATCTTGCGCCGGTCAACCAGATGATTACCGCTATCGTTCGTGCCAACGCGGGCTGATCCGCCGGAGACTGTTATGGCACAAAAACCGCTTGAGGGCGCGCCACTTGTTCTGATGACTATCGCCCTGTCGCTGGCGACATTTATGCAGGTGCTCGACTCAACTATCGCCAACGTGGCGATCCCGACCATTGCCGGTAATCTGGGCGCGTCGAATTCACAGGGCACCTGGGTTATCACCTCGTTCGGGGTGGCTAACGCCATCTCGATTCCGATTACCGGCTGGCTGGCGAAGCGCATCGGTGAAGTGAAGCTCTTTACCTGGGCGACCATTCTGTTTGCGCTCGCCTCCTGGGCGTGTGGCATGTCAGAAAGCCTGGAGATGCTGATCTTTTTCCGTATTCTGCAGGGGATTGTGGCCGGTCCGCTGATCCCGCTGTCGCAAAGCCTGCTGCTGAGTAACTACCCTCCGGCTAAACGCAGTATTGCCCTGTCGCTGTGGGCGATGACGGTGATCGTTGCGCCAATCTGCGGCCCGATCCTGGGCGGCTGGATCAGCGATAACTATCACTGGGGCTGGATCTTCTTTATCAACGTGCCGATTGGCATCGTAGTGGTGATGCTGACGCTGCAGACGCTGCGCGGTCGTGAAACCAAAACCGAGATCCGCCCGATCGATATTGTCGGTCTGGTGCTGCTGGTGGTGGGCATCGGCGCGCTGCAGGTGATGCTGGATCGCGGTAAGGAGCTCGACTGGTTCAGCTCGACAGAGATTATCGTGCTGGCGGTGGTCGCCGTGGTGGCGCTGGCGGTGCTGCTGGTGTGGGAGCTGACGGACGATCATCCGATCGTTGACCTGTCGCTGTTTAAAATGCGCAACTTCACCATTGGCTGTCTGTCGATAAGCCTGGCCTACATGCTCTACTTCGGCTCCATTGTGCTGTTGCCGCAGCTGCTGCAGGAGGTCTACGGCTATACCGCTACCTGGGCCGGACTGGCATCTGCCCCGGTCGGGATTATTCCGGTGATCCTCTCACCCATTATTGGCCGGTTCGCCCACAAGCTCGATATGCGCCGGCTGGTGACCTTTAGCTTTATTATGTACGCCGTCTGTTTTTACTGGCGCGCTTACACCTTTGAACCCGGCATGGACTTCGGCGCATCCGCCTGGCCGCAGTTTATTCAGGGCTTTGCCGTGGCCTGTTTCTTTATGCCGCTGACCACCATTACGCTGTCGGGACTGCCGCCGGAGCGCCTCGCCGCAGCCTCCAGCCTCTCTAACTTTGTGCGTACGCTGGCAGGATCGATCGGAACCTCTATTACCACGACCCTGTGGACCAACCGCGAGTCGATGCATCACAGCTATCTGAGCGAATCCGTCAATCCTTATAACCAGAATTCGCAGGAGATGTATGCGCAGCTGGAAGGCATGGGCATGAGCCACCAGCAGGCGTCTGCGTGGATTGCGCGGGAGATCACTAATCAGGGCCTGATTATTTCAGCCAATGAGATTTTCTGGGCGTCTGCGGGGGTGTTTGTGATTCTGCTGGTGCTGGTATGGTTTGCCCGTCCGCCATTTGGTGCAGGCGGCGGAGGGGGTGGCGCACACTAGCCGCCACCATGCAAAACGGGCCGCTATGGCCCGTTTTTTTTATGCGTTCTGACGCCACCATTCGGCCAGCAGAATACCGGTTGCTACCGAGACGTTCAGGCTCTCGACGTTGCCGGTTCCGCCAATCGACAGGTTGAGTTCGCCCTGCCGGAAGGTGCTGTCTGAAAGCCCTTCCCGCTCCTGACCCAGCACCAGTACCATTTTCGCCGGCAGTTCGGCGCGCGCCAGCGGCGTGCCCTCATGGCTCGACGTGGTCACGATGGTGTAGCCCGCCTTGCGGAACGCATCAAGGCTTGCAGCGAAATCTTCGCCGTTGATCGCCTGTACGTGCTCAGCGCCGCCTTCAGCAGTACGCACGGCGGCGCCCGACTCCAGCTGCGACGCGTCGTTCACCAGCAGCCCCTTCACGCCAAAATGCGCGCAGCTGCGCATAATGCCGCCCAGGTTATGCGGGTTGCTGACATCTTCCAGCGCGAGCACGCAATCTTTACGCTCGGCCTTTTTCAGCCACTCTGATACCGCCATGCCGCTGCGCTTTTTGATAATAAAGCAGACGCCGCCGTGATGTTCGGTACCGGACGCTTTCGCCAGCTCAGCCTCCTCAACCACGTGATACGCTTTGCGGTTTGCGGCCAGCCAGCGCAGTGTTTCGCGGAAGCGCGGCGTAACGCTCTGGACAAACCAGGCGCGCACGATGCTCTCCGGACGGCTCAGGAAGAGCGCCTGACAGGCGTTTTCGCCATAGACGCGCGTCTCTTCCTGACGCTGACGGCGGATCTGCTCGGAATCGATTACCGGCTTCGCGTCAGCGGCGTCATCCGCCGGGCTGTCGGCAGCGGCAACCGGCGGGCGGGATACGGTGCGCCACGGCGAATCACTGAAGCCGCGATCGTCGCGGTCGTTACGCTCAGGGCGGCTGCTGCGCTCGCTACGGTCATTACGATCCGTGCGGCGGCCGCGTCCGGCATCATCGCTGCTGCGCGGCGCGCGTGAGCGGCCAGCGTCGTCACGGCTGCGTGAGCGACCGGAATCGTCACCGCTGCGTGGCGCGCGCGCGCGATCGCTTTCGTCATTGTTGCGATTGCTGCGGGGAGCAGAGCGACGATTATCTTCCTGGCGCGCAGCAGGACGGCCGCCTTTGCCGGTACGCGGATTTGGCTTACTGCCGCCCTCCTCTTCACGTACATACATCACTTTTACCTTGCCGCTTTTGCCTTTAAATTCGTCGTTCATCTGTTCCTCCAGCATTGAGAGCGCGAAGATTACCTGATGTGCCAGCGCTTAGCTATCAACTATTGAACCTATTGGGTAATCCAGATTGAGCATAGCATCCAGCCTTTTCATAATACGACTCTATCATCAGATTTACAGGACCGGTTTGAGATGACAATGAATACTGTATGCGCCGGCTGTCAGGCAGTTAACCGCGTTCCCGAAGCGCGTCTGGCCGACGGTGCAAAGTGCGGTCGCTGCGGCGAAGCGCTTTTCAACGGCGAGGTAGTTAATGCCACGGCCGCTACGCTGGATAAATATCTGCAGGATGACCTGCCGGTCGTGATCGACTTCTGGGCGCCGTGGTGCGGCCCCTGCGTGAACTTTGCGCCCGTATTTAAAGAAGTTGCGGCCGAACGCAGCGGCAAAGTGCGTTTTATTAAAGTCAATACGGAAGCTGAGCAGGCGCTCAGCACGCGTTTTCGCATCCGCACGATCCCGACCATCATGATTTTTAAACGGGGCGAAATGGTCGATATGCTGAATGGCGCGATGCCGAAAACGCCGTTTAATGAGTGGCTCGACGAAACCCTGTAGTCACTGAAGGCCAGCAGATTGCTGGCCTTGCTTTCCCCCTTCTATTACACTGACGTTTTTCCTGCCCTGCCTGTCTATGTCTGAAAATGCTGTTCTGCGCTTACGGGCGCAACGTCTGGCCCGCGCTACGCGGCCCTTTCTCGCGCGCGGTAATCGCGTTGTGCGCTGTCAGCGCTGTCTGTTGCCGCACAGGCACTGCCTGTGTGCCACGCTGCAGCCGCAGCAGTCGCGCAGCCGCTTCTGCCTGGTGATGTTCGATACTGAACCGATGAAGCCCAGCAATACCGGACGCCTGATTGCCGATGTGCTGCCGGATACCCTCGCCTTCGGCTGGTCGCGAACGGAGCCTGACCCGGCGCTGCTGGCAGCAGTGCAGAGCAGCGACTATCAGCCGGTGGTGGTGTTCCCCGCCTCTTATGCCGATCCCGGACGTGAGGTGCTGACTGCGCCGCCGGTCAGCGGTAAACCGCCACTGTTTATTATGCTGGATGGCACCTGGTCTGAGGCGCGCAAAATGTTTCGTAAAAGCCCGTGGCTGGACCATTTTCCGGTGATGTCACTGAGCGTGAGCACCCCATCGCGCTACACCCTGCGGGAGGCGCACGGCAAAGGGCAGCACTGCACGGCAGAGGTCGCTGCGGCCCTGCTTGCTCAGGCGGGCGACAGCGCGGCCGCCAGCGCCCTGCAGCAGCACTTTGAACAGTTCCGTCACGCCTACCTTGCGGGCAAACCACACCATCCGGTTCATACACAGCAGGCGATAAACAGCAGCGAAAACTGAAGCTGGCTCGCAGCCTGACAGCAGCAAATCGGTTTTCGCTGTAAAAGCGTTTACAATCATGCCAATCCCGACAGCAGGAGTGGATGATGAGTCAACGTGGACTGGAAGCGCTGTTAAGACCTAAATCGATTGCGGTAATTGGCGCCTCGGTAACGCCGGGGCGTGCCGGCTATTTCCTGATGCGCAACCTGCTGGCGGGCGGCTTTAGCGGCCCGGTGCTGCCGGTTACGCCAAAATATAAGGCGGTACAGGGCGTGCTGGCATGGCCTGATATCGCCAGTCTGCCTTTTGCTCCCGATCTGGCCATTATCTGCACCCATGCAAAGCGCAATCCAGAGCTGCTGCAGCAGCTGGGCGAAAAAGGCTGCAGAGCCTGCATTATTCTCTCCTCACCCGCCAGCCAGCTTGAGACGCTGAAAACCTGCGCCAGCCAGTGGCAGATTCGCCTGCTCGGCCCTAACAGTCTTGGGCTGCTGGCCCCGTGGCAGGGGCTGAACGCCAGCTTCTCGCCGGTGCCCATCGCTAAAGGGCGTATTGCTTTTGTTTCACAGTCTGCCGCGGTCTCAAATACCATCCTCGACTGGGCGCAGCAGCGGAATCTCGGCTTCTCCTGGTTTATCGCGCTGGGCGACAGCCTCGATATCGATGTCGATGACGTGCTCGATTTTCTGGCACGCGACCCGAAAACCAGCGCTATCCTGCTCTACCTGGAACACCTGAGCGATGCCCGGCGTTTTGTCTCCGCCTCGCGCAGCGCCTCACGCAATAAGCCTATTCTGGTCATCAAAAGCGGACGCAGCCGGGAGGCGCAGGCGATGATTGGCACCCTGAGCGGCCTGGATGCCGCCTGGGATGCCGCAATACAACGCGCCGGCCTGCTGCGCGTGCAGGATACGCATGAACTTTTCTCTGCGGTTGAATCACTCAGCCACATGCGTCCGCTGCGCGGCGAGCGCCTGATGATCGTCAGCAACGGCGCTGCGCCGGCTGCTCTGGCGCTGGATGCGCTCTATGCGCGCAGCGGTAAGCTGGCTTCGCTGGATGAGGCGATGCGACAGAGAGTAGCCTCACTACTGCCGGAGGGCGCTGGCCGGGGAAACCCGCTGGATTTAAAAGATGACGCCACACCTGCCCGCTACGTTGCCTGCATTGAACTGCTGCTCGACAGTCATGATTTTGACGCCCTGATGATTATTCACTCCCCCAGCGCGGTTGCGCCAGCGACCGAGACGGCGGAGCAGATTATTGCTGCACTCGCGCGTCATCCGCGCGGCAGGCAGATCACGCTGCTGACTAACTGGTGCGGTGAATCCTCATCCCAGGCGGCGCGGCGCGCCTTTACCCAGGCCGGCATTCCGACCTGGCGCACCCCGGAAGGCACCGTGACCGCGTTTATGCATCAGGTCGAGTATCGCCGTAACCAGAAGCAGCTGCGGGAAACGCCGGCGCTGCCACCGGGGCTGCAGCAAAACAGCGCTAAAGCGCATCAGCTGCTGCAGCAGGCACTTGACCGCGGTGTGACCACGCTGGATACCCATGAGGTGCAGCCTGTTATGCAGGCTTATGGTCTGACAACGCTGCCCGGCTGGATCGCAAGCGACAGTCAGGAAGCGGTCACTATTGCTGAGCAGACGGGCTATCCGGTCGCCCTCAAACTGCGCTCGCCCGATATCGCCCATAAATCTGAGGTACAGGGTGTGATGCTCTATCTGCGCAGCGCTGCCGAGGTGAAACAAGCCGCACAGGCTATTTTTGAGCGCGTGCGCAGCACGCATCCGCAGGCGCGCGTCGATGGCCTGCTGGTACAGAGTATGGCCAGCCGGGCTGGCGCTCAGGAGCTGCGCGTAGTGGTAGACCAGGATCCGCTGTTTGGCCCGATTATCCTGCTCGGCGAAGGGGGGGCTGAATGGCAGCCTGATAAGCAGGCCGCCGTAGCGCTGCCGCCGCTGAATATGACGCTGGCGCGCTATCTGGTGATTCAGGCGATAAAAAGCGGCAAGATCCGCAGCCGCAGCGCGCTGCATCCGCTCGATATCGCCGGGCTGAGCCAGTTGCTGGTACAGGTATCAAACCTGGTGGTGGATTGTCCGGAGATCCAGCGGCTTGATATTCATCCGCTGCTGGCATCGGCAGAAACCTTTACCCTTATTGACGTCACGTTGCAGCTGGCCCCTTTTAGCGGCGACAGCGAGGCGCGGCTGGTTATCCGCCCTTACCCACAGCATCTGGAGGAGCAGGTTGAGTTGAAAGATGGCCAGCACTGCCTGTTTCGCCCAATCCTGCCTGAGGATGAGCCGCAGCTGCGCGCTTTTATTGCGCAGGTGACTAAAGAGGATCTCTACTACCGCTATTTCAGTGAAATCAGCGAATTCACCCACGATGATTTAGCCAATATGACGCAGATAGATTACGACCGCGAAATGGCGATTGTGGCGGTACGCCAGCGGGAAGGCGCTGAAGAGGAGATTATCGGCGTTACCCGCGCGATATCTGACGCTGATAATGTCGATGCGGAGTTTTCAGTGCTGGTTCGTTCCGATCTCAAAGGGCTGGGTATGGGGCGACGGCTGCTGGAGAAGATGATTCGCTATACCCGCGATCACGGTCTGCAACAATTGAACGGTATAACCATGCCGCACAATAGCGGCATGATTACGCTGGCGCGCAAACTTAACTTTCGCGTGAATATTCAGCTTGATGATGGCATTGTCACGCTTAATTTACCGTTGATTGACGTCGTAACGCCGCCTGTAGAGAACGGTAAAAATCCTCCTCAACAGGTGAGTTGATGTTATTATTTGACGTTAGGATCATGATTTGATGGCAAAAGGCCATACAAATGAACAGAGAAGAAGTGCACTGTGATGTTGTCTAAATTTAAACGCAATAAACACCAACAACACCTCGCACAGCTGCCTAAACTGTCACAATCTGTGTCGGATGTGACCACGCTTTTTTCGCCCGCTGAGTTTCGCGAAACGCTGCTGGCAAAAATTGCAGCGGCAGAAAAACGCATCTGTATTGCTGCGCTCTATCTGGAAAATGATGATGGCGGCCGCAGTATTATGGAGGCGCTGTATGCGGCGCGTCAGGCTCGTCCGGAATTGGATATCGCCATTCTGGTAGACTGGCATCGTGCGCAGCGTGGACGTATCGGTGCGGCGCGTGGCCTGACCAATGCTGACTGGTACTGCGAGATGGCTACCCGGCATCCGGATATTGCTATTCCGGTTTATGGTATTCCGGTTAATACGCGGGAAGCGCTGGGCGTCCTGCATCTCAAAGGTTTTATCATCGACGATACGCTGCTTTACAGCGGAGCCAGCCTGAATGATGTCTATCTGCATCAGCATGAACGGTACCGCTACGATCGCTATCAGCTGATTCGTAATCCACAGTTAACGAATGCGATGTATGAGTGGATCGATGAAAACCTGAAACAGTCTGATGCGGTCAACCGCCTCGATCAGGCTGAGCGTCCTTCCAGCCCGGAAATCAAAAACGAGACGCGTCAGTTTCGCAGCGAGCTGCGCAGTTTTCATTATCATTTTACCGGCGATGCCGGTAACGATACGCTGGCGGTGACGCCGCTGGTGGGTCTGGGCAAGCGCAGCTTACTTAATAAAACTATTTTCCATCTGATGCCCTGCGCCGAGCAGAAGCTGACGCTCTGCACACCTTACTTTAATCTGCCTGCCATTCTGGTGCGTAACCTGATCCATCTGCTGCGTCAGGGCAAGGATGTCGAGATTATTGTCGGTGATAAAACGGCGAACGATTTCTATATTCCGCCGTCTGAGCCCTTCAAAGTGATCGGCGCCCTGCCCTACCTTTATGAGATCAACCTGCGTCGCTTCCTCAGCCGCCTGCAGTACTATGTTGATAACGGTCAGCTGACGGTACGCCTGTGGAAAGATGGTGAAAACAGCTATCACCTGAAAGGCATATGGGTTGATGATGAGTGGATGATGATCACCGGCAACAATCTCAACCCGCGCGCGTGGCGTCTGGATCTGGAAAATGCGGTATTGATTCACGACCCACTTAATCAGCTGGCGGAACAGCGCGAGAAAGAGCTGACGCTAATCCGCGAGCATACTACGGTGGTCACTCACTTTCGCGAGCTGGAAAGTATCTCTGACTACCCTGCCAAAGTGCGCAAGCTTATCCGTCGACTGCGGCGCATCCGCATCGATCGGTTGATCAGCCGGCTGCTGTAAAGTCATGCGGGCGTGCATCCTCTGTATAGTGTTGCTGTGTAGCGGATGTGCGCATCAGGCGCAGGATCGCTGGACCGGTAAAGATAAAGCGCAGCACTATGTTGCCTCAGCGCTGCTTGCCGCCGCCGGCAGCGAAATTTCCCGTCACCAGCAGCAGGATAACGCCCAAAATATGGGTTTTGGCCTGATGTTTTCACTCAGTTTTGGCGCGGCAAAAGAGCTCTATGACAGCCGTGCGGCAGGAAGCGGCTGGAGCTGGAAAGATCTGGCATGGGATGCCGCCGGCGCTGCCAGCGGCATCATGCTCTGGAATATCCGTCACTGACTACAGCGCAATTCCTTTACCCTTGCGATGCAGCATAAGCGAAACCAGGAAAGAGAGTGCGCCCATGGCTGAGACGTACCAGAAGAAGCTGGTTTCAATGCCCTCTCTTTTCATCAGCAGTGCAACATATTCTGCCGATCCACCAAAAATCGCGTTAGCCACCGCATAAGAGAGTCCCACACCCAGCGCACGCACCTCTGGCGGAAACATCTCAGCTTTAAGAATACCGCTGATAGCGGTATAGAAGCTGGTGATAACCAGCGCCAGCATAACCAGCAGGAATGCGACCCAGTGATTGTCGGTATGTTGCAGCAGCAGCAGGACAGGCACGGTGCACGTTGCAGCACCTGCACCAAATATCATCATGGAAGCCCGCCGTCCGATTTTGTCGGATAGCGCCCCGATAATGGGCTGGATCACCATAAAGACCAGTAAAGCACCGGTCATCAGACCGCTGGCACTGCGCGCATCCATTCCGGCACTATTGACCAGGTACTTCTGCATATAGGTGGTGAAGGTGTAGAAACTCAGCGATCCGCCGGCGGTAAAGCCAAGCACCATAAAGAAGGCGCGTGAGTGATTGCGTAACAGCCCGATCACGCTGCCCGCATCGCGATGCGTACGATGCGATTTCTCAGAGGTTTCATTGAGAGAGCGTCGCAGCCAGAGTGCGACGATGGCCAGTCCGGCACCGATGAAAAACGGAATACGCCAGCCCCAGCTGCGCAGCGCTTCATCATCCAGCAACTGTTGCAGTACGACTACGGTTAATACTGCCATTAGCTGACCGCCAATCAGCGTCACATACTGAAAAGAAGCATAAAAGCCTTTTCGCCCTTCCAGCGCGACTTCACTCATATAGGTTGCACTGGTGCCATACTCGCCACCCACTGACAGTCCCTGAAACATACGTGCCAGCAGGAGAATGATCGGCGCTGCTATGCCAATTTCGCCATAGCCCGGCAGGCACGCTATTACCAGAGAGCCCAGGCACATCATGCAGACCGAGATCAGCATGGAGGTTTTACGTCCATGTTTATCGGCAATGTAGCCAAACAGCCAGCCGCCAATCGGTCGCATCAGGAAACCTGCAGCGAATACCCCTGCTGTTTGCAGTAGCTGCGTGGTGGTATCGCCTGCCGGAAAAAAGACATGAGCAAAATAGAGGGAGAAAAAAGAGTAAACGTAAAAGTCAAACCACTCAACCAGGTTACCGGATGACGCACCGACAATTGCCCTGATCCTTTGCCGCGTTTCGGCTGCTGATACGGGCGGTCGGCTGTTTTGATGTTCCAGATGGGTCATACTTTACCTCATTTCCTTGCGAAGAAAGAACGCGAAGCGGGTAGTAAAACATTAGTTTGCCCGGTAAGGGAATTGTCGCTGCTCCGGAATGAGACGCGATAATAAAGAATGAGGACAGGTGCCGCTGCTGGATATCAACCAGCCTGACCGCATCGCTGACTTTATCGCCAGCTGGCTGAAAAAAGCTTAAATTTTACTCATTTCTGCGTTTTCTGCAGACGTAAAAAAGCCCTGAACGTCTGTTCAGGGCTCTTTTACTTGATGGATGCCTGGCAGTTCCCTACTCTCGCATGGGGAGGCCCCACACTACCATCGGCGCTACGGCGTTTCACTTCTGAGTTCGGCATGGGGTCAGGTGGGACCGCCGCGCTGTGGCCGCCAGGCAAATT
>NZ_VWXE01000030.1:0-210 GCF_011752675.1 Pantoea sp. Acro-807
TTTTTCAACATTAGTCGGTTCGGTCCTCCAGTTAGTGTTACCCAACCTTCAACCTGCCCATGGCTAGATCACCGGGTTTCGGGTCTATACCCTGCAACTTAGCGCCCAATTAAGACTCGGTTTCCCTGCGGCTCCCCTATGCGGTTAACCTTGCTACAGAATATAAGTCGCTGACCCATTATACAAAAGGTACGCAGTCACCCCCATAAA
>NZ_VWXE01000031.1:0-207 GCF_011752675.1 Pantoea sp. Acro-807
TCCCCCACTTTGGTCCGAAGACGTTATGCGGTATTAGCTACCGTTTCCAGTAGTTATCCCCCTCCACCGGGCAGTTTCCCAGACATTACTCACCCGTCCGCCACTCGTCACCCAAGGAGCAAGCTCCCCTGTGCTACCGTCCGACTTGCATGTGTTAGGCCTGCCGCCAGCGTTCAATCTGAGCCATGATCAAACTCTTCAATTTAA
>NZ_VWXE01000032.1:0-206 GCF_011752675.1 Pantoea sp. Acro-807
GCTTATGCCATTGCACTAACCTCCTGATGTCCGACCAGGATTAGCCAACCTTCGTGCTCCTCCGTTACGCTTTGGGAGGAGACCGCCCCAGTCAAACTACCCACCAGACACTGTCCGCAGCCCGGATGACGGGCCCACGTTAGAACATCAAACGTTAAAGGGTGGTATTTCAAGGATGGCTCCACGCGGACTGGCGTCCGCGCTTC
>NZ_VWXE01000033.1:0-206 GCF_011752675.1 Pantoea sp. Acro-807
ACTCAGTGAAATTGAAATCGCTGTGAAGATGCAGTGTACCCGCGGCAAGACGGAAAGACCCCGTGAACCTTTACTACAGCTTGACACTGAACATTGAGCCTTGATGTGTAGGATAGGTGGGAGGCTTCGAAGCGCGGACGCCAGTCCGCGTGGAGCCATCCTTGAAATACCACCCTTTAACGTTTGATGTTCTAACGTGGGCCCGT
>NZ_VWXE01000003.1:0-459904 GCF_011752675.1 Pantoea sp. Acro-807
GAGACCCGATTTTCAGCTTGTTTTGCCGGATTAACAGAATTTGCCTGGCGGCCACAGCGCGGCGGTCCCACCTGACCCCATGCCGAACTCAGAAGTGAAACGCCGTAGCGCCGATGGTAGTGTGGGGTCTCCCCATGCGAGAGTAGGGAACTGCCAGGCATCCAATTAAAGCGTGCTGATATGGCTCAGTTGGTAGAGCGCACCCTTGGTAAGGGTGAGGTCCCCAGTTCGACTCTGGGTATCAGCACCAGTTTTAAAAAAAAGCATGAGTTCGGGTAAAAGAATTTGCCTGGCGGCACTAGCGCGGTGGTCCCACCTGACCCCATGCCGAACTCAGAAGTGAAACACCGTAGCGCCGATGGTAGTGTGGGGTCTCCCCATGCGAGAGTAGGGAACTGCCAGGCACCAAACACAGAAGCCCTGAACGAAAGTTCAGGGCTTTTTTGTTTTTGCCTGGCAGGATAAAAACGCGCAGCCATAAAAAAGCCCCTGCTGCATGGCAGGGGCAGAGCTAAGGGCGCTGAGATCAGTGAATAACCTGCGACAGAAACGCGCGGGTACGCTCTGAGCGTGGATTAGCGAAGAACTCCTCTGGCGGCGCCATCTCTACGATCTCTCCCCGATCCATAAAGATCACCCGGTCAGCCACCGTACGTGCAAATCCCATTTCATGCGTCACACACAGCATGGTCATGCCATCTTCTGCCAGGCCAATCATGGTATCCAGCACCTCTTTTACCATCTCAGGATCAAGGGCTGAAGTCGGCTCGTCAAACAGCATAATTTTGGGTTTCATACAGAGCGAACGGGCTATCGCCACACGTTGCTGCTGACCACCAGAGAGCTGTCCCGGAAACTTATGTGCATGTTCGGCGATGCGCACCCGCTCAAGGTAGTGCATCGCCAGCGCTTCCGCCTCCTTCTTCGGCATCTTTCTCACCCAGACAGGGGCCAGCGTGCAGTTCTGCAGAACGGTAAGATGCGGGAACAGATTAAAGTGCTGAAACACCATGCCGACTTCGGTGCGTACCCGTTCGATGTTACGCACGTCATCATTAAGATGAATACCGTCCACGACGATACGTCCCTGCTGATGCTCTTCCAGATGGTTGATACAGCGAATAGTGGTCGATTTTCCTGAGCCTGACGGGCCGCAGAGTACAATGCGCTCACGCGGTTTAACCTGCAGATTAATATCCTTAAGCACGTGAAACTGTCCGTACCACTTGTTCACGTTTTCGAGCGTAATCATCATAGCGTTAGCCGCCGTCGTTATTGTGGATGTCATAGTAAACCTCAGTGCGCTTTACGCCCGGTGTGAAAACGCTTCTCCAGATACTGGCTATAGCGCGACATGCTAAAACAGAAAATCCAGTAGACCAGTGCAGCAAAGACATAGCCTTCTGTGGACATGCCCAGCCATGCAGGATCGACCGTGGCCTGCTGCACGCTGCTGAACAGATCAAACAGGCCGATAATGATCACCAGACTGGTATCTTTGAAGAGTGCGATAATGGTATTCACCAGTCCGGGGATCGTGAGCTTAAGTGCCTGCGGCAGGATCACCAGCGCCTGCGTCCGCCAGTATCCCAGTGCCAGCGATTCAGCCGCTTCATACTGGCCTTTTGGCAGTGCCTGCAGACCGCCGCGCACCACTTCCGCCACATAGGCGGACTGAAACAGAATCACGCCAACCAGCGCCCGAACCAGTTTGTCGATAGTCGTGCCTTCCGCCATAAACAGCGGCAGCATGACAGAGGACATAAACAGCACGGTGATCAGCGGTACGCCACGCCAGAACTCAATAAAAATAACGGATAGCGTACGCACCACCGGCAGGTTTGAGCGCCGGCCCAGTGCCAGCAGAATACCCAGCGGTAATGCGCCGGCGATACCAACGGATGCGATAATCAGCGTCAGCGTCAGGCCGCCCCACTGACGGGTTTCCACCCGCTCCAGACCAAAATAGCCGCCATAAAGCAGCAGCCACACCGCGATCGGATAGAGCACCGCCCAGCAGGCCAGATAGCGGCCACGGCGCGGCATGGCGCGGATAAAGAGCGGAATGACTGACAGTAAACCGATAACCAGAGCCAGGTTGATTCGCCAGCGCAGTTCGTGCGGATAAAGTCCATACATAAACTGACCAAAGCGCGCATGGATAAACACCCAGCAGGCCCCCGCTTTAGTGCAGTCAGCACGGGTTTCACCCAGCCAGTTTGCCTGAAATATCAGCCAGTTCAGTGCCGGTGGAATAACACTCCAGATGAGCCACAGACTGACCAGCGTAAGCAGGGTATTCAGCCAGCCGGAAAAGAGATTTTTGCGCGCCCAGCTCCAGCTCTTCTGCAGCAGATTACTGCTTACCGGCGGCGTTTCATGCGTTGTCACGGACATAGTGTTTCGTTCTCTTAACGCTCAACCAGCGCAATTTTGCGGTTATAGAGGTTCATCAGCAGGGAAATGGTCAGGCTGATGATGAGATAAACCGCCATGGTAATCGCAATGGTTTCTATTGCCTGGCCGGTCTGATTAAGCACCGTACCGGCAAAAAGCGACACCATATCGGGGTAGCCGATAGCGGCGGCCAGCGACGAGTTTTTGACTACGTTTAAATACTGACTGGTCAGCGGAGGAATAATGACGCGCATCGCCTGAGGAATAATGACCTGACGTAGCGTCACGGGATTCGGCAGTCCCAGCGAGCGCGCTGCTTCACTCTGGCCATGTGGTACTGACTGAATACCGGCGCGGATCACCTCAGCAATAAATGAAGAGGTATAAATAGAGAGCGCCACCGTCAGCGCCGCCAGCTCCGGGATCATCACAAAGCCACCGCGGAAATTGAATCCGCGTAGCTCAGGCACATCCCAGTGCACGCCCGCGCCGAACAGGGTATGAGCAATCAGCGGCAGCAGCACAATGAGCCCGGCTGCAGCGGGCCAGGTACGACGCAGCTGACCGGTTTTCAGCTGATGTTTACGATTAAAGCGAAACAGCGCCAGGCTGGCGATAATGCTTAACGCCAGCGCAACCAGAAACGGCAGCGTACCAGGTGCATACTGGGGCCATGGAATATACAAGCCACGATTGCTGACAAAGGCGAGGTCAAAGGCGTTTAGCGCCTGGCGCGGACCCGGCAGATTACGCAGTACGGCAAAGTACCAGAAGAAAATCTGCAGCAGCGGCGGAATATTACGGAACGTCTCAATATAAATGGCAGAGAGCTTACGCAGCAGCCAGTTATCGGACAGGCGCGCCAGGCCTACCGCAAAGCCAAGCAGGGATGCAAAGACGATGCAAAGTGCAGAGACCAGCAGGGTATTGGTCAGCCCGACCATAAAGACCCGGGCGTAGGTATCTCCCTCGGTGTAGTCAATCAGATGCTGAACAATACCAAAACCGGCACTGCGCTCCAGAAAGCCAAAACCTGACGTAATGCCGCGGTTAGCCAGATTGATAATGGTGTTGTGGATTAAATATCCCACCACGGCCACTACCGCAATAATCGCGACAAACTGGTAAAGCCAGGCGCGAACCGCAGGGTTACCGAATGAAAAATCCCTTTTCACGGTTGGGCGTTGCGACATGTTGAAACCTCAATGATAGATACGCGTGGGCACCGCAGGACGCGGTGCCCGACTGGCACAGCAGTAAATCAGCGCACCGGCGGTGCGTACTGAATACCGCCCTGATTCCAGAGCGCATTCTGTCCGCGTGCGATTTTCAGCGCGCTATCTTTACCGACGTTGCGGTCAAAAATTTCCTGATAGTTGCCCACCTGCTTGATGATGTTATAGGCCCACTTGTTATCAAGTTTCAGGTCTTTACCAAAGTCGCCTTCTGCACCCAGCAGATGCGCCATGTCAGGCGTGGTCGGTTTTGCTGCCATCTGATCGACGTTCTTTGAGCTGATGCCCATCTCTTCGGCATTCAGCATGGCAAACAGCGACCACTTAACAATCGTAAACCAGTCGTCGTCACCGCGACGTACCAGCGGCCCGAGCGGCTCTTTGGAGATCACTTCCGGCAGTACAATAAATTCGTCAGGCTTGCCCAGCTTGATACGCAGCGCATAGAGCTGGGATTGATCGGAGGAGAGTGTATCGCAGCGGCCGCTATCAAGTGCTTTGGCTGACTCATCGGAGCGGTCAAAGGTGACCGGGGTGTACTGCATTTTATTCGCTTTGAAATAGTCGGCGACATTGAGTTCGGTATCGGTACCCGCCTGAATACAGACCGTTGCGCCATCCAGCTCTTTGGCACTTTTCAGTCCCGCTTTCTTATGCGTCAGGAAGCCAATGCCGTCATAGTAATTTACGCCGGCAAACAGAAAGCCCATTCCGCCATCGCGTGAAGAGGTCCAGGTAGTATTACGCGACAGGATATCCACTTCGCCCGACTGCAGCGCAGTGAAGCGCTCTTTAGCCGTCAGCGGGGTATATTTAACTTTGCCGGCATCGCCAAACACGGCAGCGGCGGCGGCACGGCAGACATCCACATCAATACCCGTGAATTTGCCGCTGGCATCTGCGTACGAGAAACCAGGCAGTCCATCACTGATCCCACACTGCACAAACCCTTTCTTTTTAATTGCGTCCAGAGTGGTACCTGCATGCGCCTGCTGAGTCACGCTCAGCAGCGTGGCAGCGGCAATCAGGGTGGAGAGCATCATCTTTTTCATAAAGCATCCTGTGTGGCGGTTCGTCTGTTGTTATTGTGGTGCGCACTTTGTAGTGCACTGCTGTCTGTCGGTGGCAATTAGCCATCCAGCCTGTTGCAAAGCTGATGCCAGGTTTGCAGCGGGCTGAATTCTTCAGGAAAGAGCGTCAGAAAAGGGCAGGAAGTAACGTGCGGTTACTATCGCGCACCAAAAGGCGGCATGACGAGTCGCCGCGATCACAAATAGTGCAAATAGTTTCACTATTGGAGCGCAGTGTGAGCTACCGCTCATTAGCCGGACCAGTTAATGCCGCTATGGGTAAACGCAGCAGTGACCGGGGATAGTGGCAGGCACGTGTGAACAGCCCGCAGATTTACGCAGGAGAGGGAGCAGGAAAAATGACGCAGGAGATTGCAACGATAGTTACCATTCAGGCGGTAACTGTTTCACCTGAGGTGATGAGCGGAAGCGGCGACAGAAACAAAAACGCCAGCCCGGAGGCTGGCGTTATCGCAGCAACGAACAATTAGTTCATGCCGTATTTTTTCAGCTTCTTACGCAGAGTACCACGGTTGATACCCATCATCAGGGCTGCACGGGTCTGGTTGCCACGGGTATACTGCATTACCATGTCCAACAGAGGCTGCTCAACTTCAGCCAGTACCAGCTCATACAGATCACTAACATCCTGACCATTCAGTTGAGCAAAATAGTTCTTCAGTGCCTGTTTAACCGAATCACGCAGTGGCTTTTGGGTCACCTGATCCTGTGAGTTAACGGTAGAAACGGTCAGTACGTCAGAATTTACGCGTTGTTCGAACATAGTTCTTTCAGCTCTTTATTTCGTTTACGCAAGATTTTCGAAGTATGCCTCCAACGCCTCCAGCTGTTCGCTGGCATCCTCAATGGCGTTGAATGTGCGCCGAAACTGGTCGTCAGGGGCACTTTCCTGCAAATACCAGGAAACGTGTTTTCGGGCAATACGGTATCCCTTGCGCTGACCGTAAAAGTCGTGCAGCTCCCGTATATGTCCAATCAGCATTTGCTTCACCTCTGCCAGCGGCTTTGGTGCAAGCAGCTCCCCTGTGTCCAGATAATGCTGGATTTCCCGGAAGATCCACGGTCTTCCCTGAGCAGCACGTCCTACCATCAGAGCATCTGCCCCGGTGTAGTCGAGCACTGCCCTGGCTTTATGCGGGTCAGTTATGTCCCCATTCGCGATAATCGGAATGGAAACGCTCTGCTTAACTGTCCGAATGCTGTCGTATTCAGCCTGCCCCTCAAACAAACAGGCGCGGGTGCGTCCATGAATGGTGAGAGCCTGAATGCCACAACGTTCAGCCAATTGGGCAATCTCTGTACAATTACGATTTTCTTTGTCCCAGCCGGTGCGAATCTTCAGCGTAACCGGTACGTCTACTGCATTAACGACCGCACGGAGAATCGATTCTACCAGTTGCGGATGCTGCAGCAGCGCGGAGCCAGCCATCTTACGATTCACTTTTTTAGCCGGACAACCCATATTGATATCGATAACCTGCGCGCCAGACGCAACGTTAATTCGCGCGGCGGCAGCCATCTCATCGGGATCGCAGCCAGCAATTTGCACGGCACGAATGCCGGGCTCGTCACTATGCACCATACGCAGCCGGGATTTGTCACTGGCCCAGACTTCCGGGTTAGATGACAGCATCTCGGAGACAGTCATACCGGCGCCGTTCTCGTAACAGAGTGTGCGAAATGGCTTGTCGGTTACTCCGGCCATAGGCGCAGCAATGAGGCGATTACGTAGCTGGTGGTGTCCAATGCGCATGAAAAAAGAAGTGACCCTAACTGTTCGCAAGGCGGCGTATATTACGCATTTTTTCCGGAAGATGAAAGGCCAAACTTTGAACAACAGCCTCTTAACATTAAAGCGTCTGCGCTGCCTTCAACCCGCCTCTTATAATAGTCTTTTAAAATCATTAGGTTAAATATTTAAGGCGAAATTGTGAACAAACATTTTTCTGAATTCAGACCGCAAAACGCGATATAAAAGCCGCGATTTTAACGAATTAACCACAGAATTAACGGCTATTTGCGCAAATTTAATACAAAATTATTCTGTCCGAAGGCAGTGCCGGTACCGCATGCTATCTGTTCCGAAGAAACCCCAGGCTTGCGCTTGCAGACCTGGGGTAAAAACTAACGCAGGCGTCCGGTAATACGGCACCACTCTTCTTTCTCCGCGACCGGATCAAGTGCGAAGCGCTCAGCATAAGCTTCACAAACGCTTTCTGCCTGACTGGCCAGTACGCCAGAAAGACCAAGGTAGCCGCCTGCTTTTGGCAGAACGCCAATCAGCGGTGCCAGTTCGCGCAGCGGGCCCGCCAGAATGTTGGCGACCACCACGTCAGCCTGCAGGTTTTCAGGCTGCTGATGTGGCAAGTAGAGCGACAGGCGATCTGCCACGCCGTTGCGTTCAGCATTATCACGGCTCGCCTGAATGGCCTGCGGATCGATATCGATCCCAATCGCCTGTGCGGCACCCAGCTTGAGCGCGGCGATCGCCAGAATGCCGGAGCCGCAGCCAAAGTCGATCACCGTTTTGCCCTGCAGATCGAGACCATCCAGCCAGCTCAGGCAGAGTGACGTGGTAGGGTGAGTTCCGGTGCCGAAGGCCAGGCCGGGATCGAGCATGACGTTGACCGCGTCCGGATCGGGAACATCCCGCCAGCTTGGACAGATCCACAGGCGTTCACCAAAGCGCATCGGATGGAAGTTGTCCATCCACTCGCGCTCCCAGTCTTTATCTTCGATCTGCTCGATCTTGTAGTGAAAGGTCGATCCCGGCACCGGCTGCAGACGCAGTGCGGCTACCACCTCATCCATATCACTTTCGGCGTCAAACAGGCCAATGACATCAGTATCACCCCACAGTCGGGTTTCACCCGGGAGGGGTTCATACACCGGATTGTCGTGCGTGTCCTGAAACGTCACCGAGACGGCACCCACTTCCATCAGAGCATCGCTCAGCGGCTCAGCCTGTTCTCCGGTGCTGTTAATCTTGATTTGAATCCATGGCATAGCGTTTCTCTTTATTTCAGTGCAGCGTCGTGCGTCGCAGACGCGCTGCCAAACAGGTTACCTGCCAGAAAAGCGAGCAGGCTCAGGGTTAGCGAGGGAACAATAGGGTGGAGTCCCCACCACTCAATATTCAGGCTGGCGAGCAGCGTATAGCTTACGGCACCGGCGATCATACCGCTGATGGCTCCGGCAGCATTGGCGCGCTCCCAGTAGAGACCCAGCACCAGCGGCCACAGAAAGACCGCTTCCAGCCCGCCAAACGCCAGCAGATTAAGCCAGATGATCATATCCGGCGGATTCCAGGCCGCCAGCAGCAGCAGGATGCCCAGCACAAAAGTAATCGTGCCGGAGAGCATGCGCAGCCGCGCTTCATTTTCACTCTGCCGGGGCGCAAGACGCAGATAGAGATCTTTGATCAGCGTAGCGGATGCCTGCAGGAGCTGCGCGTTAATGGTCGACATAATGGCCGCCATCGGCGCGGCAAGAAAAATGCCGGCTGCCATCGGCGGCAGTACGGTAATCATCAGCGTCGGGATCACCTGGTCAGGTATGGTCAGGTCAGGCAATACCACACGTCCCAGCGCGCCAGCCAGATGCATCCCCAGCATCAGGATCACCACCACGATGGTGCCGAGAATGATCCCGCGATGCATCGCCTTGCTGTCTTTGTAAGAGATGCAGCGTACGGCGGTATGTGGCAAACCGATAACGCCAAAGCAGACCAGTACGGCGAATGAGCTGAGGAAGGCAGGTGTAATCACATTGCCTGCCCCTTCCGGCGACACCAGTTGCGGATCGATAGCGCGCAGCGTGCTGACCGCGTGACTCAGCCCGCCGGCATGATGAATAACAGCAAACAGCAGCAGAAACGTGCCAGCCAGCATTACCAGCCCCTGCATCGCATCGTTCAGCACGCTGGCGCGAAAGCCCCCGAAAGCCGTATAAAGGGCGATAGTTCCGCCAAAAATCAGCAGGCCCGTATCGTAAGGAATGCCCGCCGCCGTTTCCAGCAGGCGAGCGCCGCCGATAAACTGCACGGTCATGGCACCGATAAATGCCACCAGCAGGCTGATACTGGCCAGCCAGATCAGCAGCGGGCTGCGATAGCGACCATAAAGCATATCGTTGAGCGTTACTGCGTTATAGCGCCGGGCCAGAATGGCAAATTTCTTGCCGAGCACGCCCAGTGATAGCCAGACGGCAGGCACCTGAATCATCGCCAGCAGTACCCAGCCCAGACCATATTTATAGGCGGCACCGGGCCCCCCTATAAATGAGCTGGCGCTGATATAGGTTGTGGTCAGCGTCATGGCCAGCACAAACCCGCCCATGGAGCGGCTGCCGAGAAAATATTCGGTCAGAAAACTGCCCTGGCGCTGTTTGCGCATGGCGATTACCGATAGCACGGCGATCAGAACCAGGTAAGCCAGCAGCGGCAGAAGGATCTCACTCTCCATCACGGTCCTCCAGTGACATATCACGGAAAATGACGCGGACCATCAGCGCACAGAGTCCGGTAAACAGTAGCGGTGCAAATATGCAGGAGAGTTCGAACCAGCGGGGCAGGCCAGATATTCCGCTTTGCGTCCCGCCGAGCCAGGCAGACAGGGCCCACACCAGCAGATATGCGAGAGCGAGGCCCAGCGACCAGCGCGCCTCTTTGTTCGCTTGTAGAAAACGCCCATCCATCAGATAACCTCACAGGCGATAACAATAAAAAAGGCCGGATTAACCGGCCTCTGTCGTGCTCTGCGCTGCGATTACTTTTCGTGCAGGCCGAGTTTTTTCTCCAGATAGTGGATGTTGGTGCCACCCTGCTGGAAGTTTTCGTCGGACATGATTTTCATCTGCAGCTCGACGTTGGTTTTGATGCCGTCGATGATCAGCTCAGCCAGAGCATTTTTCATGCGGGCGATCGCCACTTCACGGGTTTCGCCGTAAGTAATGAGTTTGCCAATCATGGAATCGTAGTACGGCGGCACGGTGTAGCCAGCGTAAATGTGCGATTCCCAGCGTACACCAAAGCCACCCGGCGCGTGGAAACGCGTAATTTTACCCGGGCTTGGCAGGAAGGTATTAGGATCTTCGGCGTTGATACGGCATTCCACCGCATGACCACGCACGACCACATCTTCCTGTTTGATCGACAGCGGCTGACCGGCAGCAATACGCAGCTGCTCTTTGATAAGGTCAACGCCGGTGATCATTTCGGTAACCGGATGTTCAACCTGAATACGGGTGTTCATCTCAATAAAGTAGAACTCGCCGTTTTCATACAGGAACTCAAAAGTACCGGCTCCACGATAGCCAATTTCCACGCAGGCGTTAGAGCAGCGCTCGCCGATGAAGCGACGCAGTTCCGGCGTGATGCCTGGCGCAGGTGCTTCTTCCACCACTTTCTGGTGGCGACGCTGCATGGAGCAGTCGCGCTCCGCCAGATAGATGGCGTTGCCCTGGCCATCGGCCAGCACCTGAATTTCGATATGGCGCGGGTTCTCGAGGAATTTTTCCATGTAGACCATGTCGTTATTGAAAGCCGCTTTGGCTTCCGCTTTCGTCATGCCGATGGATTGCTCAAGATCTTTTTCATGGCGTACAACGCGCATACCGCGTCCGCCGCCGCCGCCAGAGGCTTTGATGATAACCGGATAACCGATACGCTTCGCGATAGCGCGGTTTTTATCCATATCATCAGTCAGTGAGCCATCTGAACCCGGAACGGTCGGTACGCCCGCTTTTTTCATCGCGGTAATAGCAGAAACTTTGTCGCCCATCAGGCGGATCGTATCCGCTTTCGGACCCACAAAGATAAAGCCTGAACGTTCAACCTGCTCAGCAAAATCAGCGTTCTCAGACAGAAAGCCGTATCCCGGATGGATCGCAACTGCGCCGGTAATTTCAGCGGCAGAGATCAGGGCCGGAATATTCAGGTAACTTTTGACCGACTGCGCCGGGCCGATGCAGACAGTTTCATCTGCCAGCAGCACGTGCTTGAGGTCGCGATCTGCCGTGGAGTGGACCGCTACGGTTTTGATGCCCAGCTCTTTGCAGGCACGCAGAATGCGCAGCGCGATTTCACCACGGTTAGCAATGACAATTTTATCCAGCATGCTTCGCCTCGTTATTCGATGACGACCAGCGGCTCGTCAAATTCAACCGGCTGGCCGCTTTCTACCAGGATCGCCTTCACAACGCCGGATTTATCGGCTTCGATCTGGTTCATCATTTTCATCGCTTCAACGATGCACAGGGTATCGCCAGCGTTCACTTTCTGACCCACTTCCACAAACGCTTTTGCGTCCGGGCTTGGGGTACGGTAGAAGGTGCCGACCATCGGTGAACGGACAATGTGACCGCTGACTTCAGGCTTAGCGGCTTCAACCGGAGCGGCAGCAACCGGCGCAACGGCAGCGGCCAGTGCAGGCTGCGGAGCAGGTGCAGCATAAGCCTGCTGCATCATAGGATAACCGACATTGGCAGGTGAACGGCTGATGCGAACTGACTCTTCGCCTTCAGAGATTTCCAGCTCAGCAATGCCGGACTCTTCAACCAGTTCGATCAGTTTCTTAATTTTACGAATATCCATGAGTGTGGTTCCGTACTCTGTTTAATTGGAATGTGACAGGCGTTTTATCGCCGTTTGTAAAGCCCACGCGTACCCATCCGCGCCAAGTCCACAAATGACGCCGGCAGATACATCGGAAAGATAGGAGTGGTGCCGGAACGGCTCGCGTGCATGCACGTTGGAGAGATGCACCTCGATAAAAGGTATGCTTACCGCCAGCAAAGCATCACGCAGCGCAACGCTGGTGTGCGTGAACGCAGCCGGATTGATGATGATGTAATCCACATTGCTGCGCGCGGCGTGAATACGATCGATCAGCTGATATTCTGCGTTCGATTGCAAATGACTCAATTTCACATGGTGCTGGTCAGCCTGCTGCGCCAGATCGCTGACGATATCAGCCAGCGTGGCGTGACCATACTTGTCAGGCTCGCGCGTTCCCAGCAAATTCAGGTTGGGACCGTTCAACAACAGTATGTGAAATTTATGCGCCATCTTGCGGCTATCTCCTGCAATCATTAGGGCATCGCGTAAAATACCGCGACATCCTTCATTTGTCACCCTTGAGAGTGAAAAAGAAGGGTTTGCTTGCAATAAAGCCGGGCATTATATCCGTTTCGGGACAATTCGCAGCAAAATACTGGTCTTATCTGCGAAGTTGATCCGGTGCGGCCCGAAGGCCACACGTTTTAACAGAAAGCGGGGGGAGAAAACAACCTCAGGAAAATCAGCGGCTGAAGCTTTTGCGTAACTTTTTGTAGCGCCACGCCAGCAGCAGCGCGGCTGCCAGCGCATAGAGCCACGGCTGTGGTGACAGGACTTTGACTGACCAGAGATAGTGAATGGGAACGAGGATCGCTACCAGATAGATAGCGTTATGCAGCGTTTGCCAGCGTCTGCCCAGCTTGCGCTGCGCGCGCTGAAATGAGGTTATCGCCAGCGCAAATAGCACCACCCAGCTGATCATACCCAGCAGCAGATAGGGGCGGGCGAAAATTTCACTGCCGAGCAGGCGCAGATGCGTATAGCCCAGCTCCAGCAGCCAGTAGCTGATCAGATGTAGCGTGGCCCAGGCAAAGCACCAGAGACCCAGCATCCGGCGGGTGCGGATCAGCAGTGGCTGTTTGAGATAGCGCGTCAGCGGAGTGACCAGCAGCGTTGCCAGCAACAGCTTCAGCGCCATTCTGCCGGTAAAGTGCTGAATATCTTTGGCCGGATCGGCGCTCAGCCAGCCCTGAGCAGCCGAAAGCACCAGATAGATCAGCGGCAGCAGGGCGGCCAGGTGCAGCACCACTTTGAGCCAGGTAACCTGTCGCAGGGTCAGTCGCATTTAAAAATTCTCCCGCAGATCGAGCCCGCGATAGAGTGACGCAACCTCACGTGCATAACCGTTAAACAGCAGCGTAGGCTGCCGCTCTACGTTGAGCAGGCCGCCCGCGCCGATAAAACGCTCTGTCGCCTGTGACCAGCGCGGGTGGTCAACGTGCGGATTCACATTGGCGTAAAACCCATATTCGCTGGCGGCAATCTGGCTCCAGGTGGTCGGCGGCTGTTCAGCGGTCAGCGTGATTTTCACAATGGATTTAATGCCTTTGAATCCATATTTCCACGGCACCGTCAGGCGTATCGGGGCACCATTCTGCGGCGGCAGCGCTTTGCCGTAGACACCGGTGCTGAGCAGCGTCAGCGGATGCATCGCTTCATCCAGCCGCAATCCTTCAACATAGGGATAGTCGAGCCCGCCGCCAATAAAGCGATCTTTCTGACCTGGCATCTGTTCAGGATCGTAGAGCGTCTGAAACGCCACATAGCGTGCGCGGCTGGTGGGTTCAGCCAGCTTCAGCAGCTTACTGAGTTCAAAGCCCACCCAGGGCACGACCATTGACCAGGCTTCAACGCAGCGCATACGGTAGATACGCTGCTCCATGGCAAAGCGTTTAAAAATGTCATCCATATCCAGCGTCATGGGCTTAGCCACTTCGCCATCAATACGCAGCTGCCAGGGTTCAGTCTTTAGTGAGCCGGCGTTAGCTGCGGGATCGGCCTTATCCAGGCCAAACTCATAAAAGTTGTTGTAGCCCGCAACCTTATCGTAAGGCGTCAGGGGCAAATCCGCCTGCCACTGTGCGGGTTTAGTGAACGTCAAATCGCGTCCTGCGGGTGCCGGCGGTCGATCATTTCCTTTAAACCAGCTCAGAATGTCCGCCCGCGCGCTACCCGGCAGCGTCGCAGCGGCAGCGCCAATCCCCAGCGCCTTCAGCACCTGACGCCGGCGCAGCGCAAAGATGTTTTCCGGGGTAACATCAGCTTCAGTGAGAGTGTGCTTGAACTTCATGGTGTTCTCCGGCAGATAAGCAGTGATCATTAAGATGCGTAAACCCCATCGGCGATGCCACTTTGCCGGGGAAAATATGAAATTTCCTGGCAGACAGCCTCTGTTGAGAATAGGACGAAAAAGTCCGCCCGGCAGTCAGGCGCTGTGACTTTACCGTTATACTCGCGCGACAGCGTGCTTGCCGGAGCATTGGCGCTGATTCAGACAGCTATTTATGGTACTTTGCTCAGGATTGCGTCAGCTGAATGACGCACAGGCTGGCTGCCCGTTTATAACCGCAGTGGTACAGGCACAGGGATGCGATTAACAACGAAGTTTTCTGCGTTTATTACATTATTAAGCTTACTGGCAATGTTACTGATGCTGGTAGGCTGCGCTTTTAGTTTTATCTGGCTGTCGCAGGAGCGCGTTGAGAGCCGTATCGATACGCTGGCGACCGAAGTTGACAAAGCGCTGATGACTCAGTCGCCGCAGGAGGTTGAACAGTGGCTGACGCGGCTGATGCCGGTGATCAACGCTGAGCAGGTCACGCTGCTCAATGACGAAGGCGAAGTATTCCGTCTTACCCGCCATGAGAATCCGATGCTGGAAGATGAGCCTAACCGGTTTATTCAGCTTGAGCTGCCCCTGGTGCATGCGCCCGAAATGCAGCTGCGCGTCGTGGTTCTCGATCCGGCAAAAACCTGGTTCCGCTCCTTTACCGGCGCCTATACGCTGGTGGTGCTGCTGAGCGTGGTTGCCATTATGGCGGCGCTGCTGGCGATGACGCACCACTGGCTTAATCGCCGCTGGCGCAATATGGATCGGCTGGAGGCGCGCGCGGAACGCATTATTGCCGGCGAGCGCATTGCCCGCGTTCCGGGCACCACTGAATGGCCGGCTAAAGCCAGCCGCGCGCTGGATACGCTGCTCAGCGATCTGCAGGAAGCAGGAGAACAGCGTCTGCGAATCGATACGCTGATCCGCACGTTTGCGGCTCAGGATGCGCGCACAGGTCTCAATAATCGCCTCTTTTTTGATAACCAGCTGGCGACGCTGCTGGAAGATCAGGAGGATGTCGGTACGCATGGCGTGGTAATGATGATCCGCCTGCCTGACTTCGACAATCTGCATGAGATAATTGGTCCGACGCTGGCCGAAGAGTACCTGTTTGATATCATCAATATGTTTTCTACGTTTGTGCTGCGCTATCCGGGGGCGCTGCTGGCCCGCTATTTTCGCAGCGATTTTGCCGTGCTGCTGCCGCACCGGACGCTGAAAGAGGCGAACAGCATCGCCGAGCAGCTTATCAATGCGGTGGACTCGCTGCCGCCGATGCGCAGGGTGGATCGTGATGATTTAATCCATATCGGCATCAACGCCTGGTGCAGCGGACAGAGCGCACTGCAGGTGATGGAGAGCGTAGAGCTGGCCACGCGGCGCGCCGTGCTGCAGGGAGGCAACACCTGGTCAGTGGGCGAGGGTAATCCGCTGGAGATGGGCCGCGGCAGCGTGCGCTGGCGTACGCTGCTGGAGAATACGCTCAATCGCGGTGGTCCCCGTCTTTATCAAAAGCCTGCGGTACTACTGGATGGTAAAGTGCACCACCGTGAGATGCTGGCGCGCATATTTGATGGTGATAAAGAAGTGGTTGCCGCCGAGTTTATGCCGCTGGTCATGCAGCTGGGGCTGACCGACAGCTGGGATCGCCAGCTGGTGACGCGCATCGCCGCGCTGACAGAAGTGTGGCCGGATGAGACGCTGGCGCTGCCGGTAAGTATCGATTCACTGCTGCAGCGCCCGTTCCAGCGCTGGCTGCAAAAATTGCTGCTGCAGTGTAATAAATCCCAGCGCCGGCGATTTTTATTTGAACTTGCCGAGGCGGATGTGTGTCAACACATCAATCGTTTGCTGCCGGTCTTTCACATGCTCACCACGTTTGGCTGCCGTATCGCAGTCGATCAGGCGGGAATGACGGTGGTCAGCAGCGCCTATATCCGCCAGCTTCCTGTTGATGTGATTAAGCTGGATCCGGGGCTGGTACGGAATATTGACCGCCGCACAGAGAATCAGCTTTTTGTGCAAAGCCTGCTGGAGGTGTGTAAATCCACCTCCAGCTATGTTTTTGCTGCTGGCGTGCGTACCCGGGCTGAATGGCAAACCCTGACTGCACTTGGGGTAGCGGGCGGGCAGGGCGATCTGTTTGCGCCTTCCTTACCGGTTAACAGTAACGTTAAAAAACACTCGCAACGTTACCGCATTTGATGCGCTGGCAGGGTTTGTCCCGGCAATCGATGTTTTTCTGGCGTTAACCAGCGGGAGCGGGCAGAGCCAGAGGCATGAAATGTTAAATTTTATGTCGATAACCCCGCCGCAGGTCCGGGCAATTTGCGTTAAAGAGGGCCGTTTAGCGCTATCTGGCGCTGCCAGTAGCGAACAGTACCGGCCGGAAAAATTATATGGTCTATTTTTTCACCTTAGCCGAACGTTTTTGCGCCTTGTAGCGGCTTCGTGTGGTTGGTAAAGTAAGCGGATTTTATTTTCCGCCCCCAGCTTGCAGGATTATCCCTTAGTATGTTTAAAAAATTTCGCGGCATGTTTTCCAATGACTTGTCCATTGACCTGGGTACTGCGAATACCCTGATTTATGTAAAAGGACAGGGCATCGTGCTGAACGAGCCTTCAGTGGTTGCTATCCGTCAGGACCGCGCCGGCTCCCCAAAGAGCGTAGCGGCTGTTGGTCATGACGCAAAGCAGATGCTTGGCCGTACGCCGGGCAACATTGCCGCTATTCGTCCGATGAAAGATGGCGTGATTGCCGACTTCTTCGTGACTGAAAAAATGCTCCAGCACTTTATTAAGCAGGTACACAGCAACAGCTTTATGCGCCCGAGTCCGCGCGTACTGGTGTGTGTACCGGTCGGCGCGACCCAGGTTGAGCGTCGCGCTATCCGTGAATCTGCGCAGGGCGCAGGGGCACGCGAAGTCTTCCTGATTGAAGAGCCGATGGCTGCGGCTATCGGTGCCGGCCTGCCGGTCTCTGAAGCAACCGGTTCTATGGTCGTGGATATCGGTGGCGGTACGACTGAAGTCGCCGTGATCTCCCTGAACGGCGTGGTCTACTCCTCTTCTGTACGTATCGGTGGCGATCGCTTTGATGAAGCTATCATCAATTACGTGCGCCGCAATTACGGTTCATTGATTGGTGAAGCCACCGCAGAACGTATCAAGCATGAAATCGGTTCAGCCTATCCGGGCGACGAAGTGCGCGAAATCGAAGTGCGCGGCCGTAACCTTGCAGAAGGCGTGCCGCGTGGCTTTACGCTGAACTCAAATGAAATTCTTGAAGCGCTGCAGGAGCCGCTGACCGGCATCGTCAGCGCGGTTATGGTTGCGCTGGAGCAGTGTCCGCCAGAGCTCGCTTCTGATATTTCAGAGCGTGGCATGGTGCTGACCGGCGGTGGCGCACTGCTGCGTAATCTGGATCGCCTGCTGATGGAAGAGACAGGTATTCCGGTCGTGGTAGCGGAAGATCCGCTGACCTGCGTAGCGCGTGGCGGCGGTAAAGCGCTGGAGATGATCGACATGCATGGTGGCGATCTGTTCAGCGAGGAGTAATTCCTCACTGGCTGCGACCATGGTCATATTGCGCAGGGAATCGCGACAATACTCATCATAAACTGAACCGCACGCAGCGTTGTATTATGCAGCGGCGGTTCAGGCATGGGTAAATGGCGCGGCTGCGTATGACGGCATAGTGCGTCCAGCCCTGGAGGCGCGGGTCTGCGGACTGGTGCTTCTTCCCTGATGTCGAGGAATTCGCAGAATTTATGAAGCCGATTTTTAGCAGGGGGCCTTCCCTGCAGTTGCGTCTCTTTCTGGCCGTTATCGTGGCAATTGCGATTATCATCGCCGACAGCCGCGTAAGTACTTTCTCCCGGATCCGCAACTATCTGGACACGTCAGTCAGCCCATTTTATTTTCTGGCCAACGGCCCGCGACAGCTGCTTGACGGCGTGTCGGATACGCTGGCATCCCGTCAGCAGCTGGAGCTGGAGAACAAAGCGCTGCGCCGCGAGCTTTTCCTGAAAAACAGCGATCTGCTGATGCTGGGGCAATATAAGCAGGAAAATGCCCGCCTGCGCGAGCTGCTTGGATCGCCGCTGCGTCAGGATGAGCACAAAATGGTGACGCAGGTGATCTCAACCGGCACCGATCCTTATACCGATCAGGTGGTGATCGATAAGGGCAGCGTAAACGGCGTTTACGAAGGTCAGCCGGTGATCAGCGATAAAGGCGTTGTCGGGCAGGTGGTGGCCGTTGGCCAGCTGACCAGCCGCGTGCTGCTGATCTGCGACGCCTCTCACGCGCTGCCGATTCAGGTGCTGCGTAACGATATTCGCGTTATTGCTGCCGGTAACGGCTGCAGCGAAGATCTGCAGCTGGAGCATCTGCCAGGCAATACTGATATTCGCGTCGGCGACGTGCTGGTGACATCCGGCCTCGGCGGCCGGTTCCCGGAAGGTTATCCGGTCGGCGTCGTGTCGTCAGTCAAGGTTGATACCCAGCGCGCCTATACGGTCATTCAGGCGCGTCCGACTGCCGGGCTGCAGCGTCTGCGCTACCTGCTGCTGCTGTGGGGAGCTGATAAAAATGGCGATATGCCGATGGCACCGGATGAGGTACATCGCGTAGCGAACGAGCGTCTGATGCAGATGATGCCTCAGGTGCTGCCACCGGCGGGTGAAATGGGGCCGCCGGCGCCCGCGGGGATGCAGCAGAGTCAGCAGATGGGACCGCCATCTTCTGCGGCCAGCGGGAGTGCGCAGAGCACGCCGGCGAACACGCGTGGGGGCCAGCCTTGAGCCGATATCGCAGTCAGGGACGGTGGGTAATCTGGCTCTCTTTTCTGCTGGCATTAATTCTGCAAATCATGCCGTGGCCGGAGCAGTTCTATATGTTCCGGCCGTCGTGGCTGCTGCTTATTCTGATCTACTGGGTGCTGGCGCTGCCGCATCGGGTCAACGTCGGCACCGGGTTCTTTCTCGGTGCCGTTATGGATCTGATTGCCGGCTCCACGCTGGGCGTACGCGCGCTGGCCTTCAGTATCATCGCCTACCTGGTCGCCTTTAAATTCCAGCTGTTCCGCAACCTCGCATTGTGGCAGCAGGCGTTAATGGTTATGGTTCTTTCACTGGCAGTAGATGTCATTGTTTTTTGGGCTGAATTCCTGGTCATAGACGTCTCATTCCGGCCAGAAATTTTCTGGAGTAGCGTGGTCGACGGCATCCTCTGGCCCTGGCTATTCTTATTGATGAGAAAGATCCGCCGGCAGTTTGCCGTTCAGTAAGGAACACAATGATTACCCTGTATCTGGCTTCCGGCTCGCCCCGCCGGCGCGAGCTGCTTACGCAGCTTGGGCTGCAGTTTGAGCGTCTGTTAACCCATACCGAAGAGCAGCGTCAGCCCGACGAAGCGGCTGAACATTACGTTCGCCGACTGGCGGCGGATAAAGCCCGCGCCGGTGTCGCTATGGCGCCCCGGGATCTGCCGGTACTGGGCGCGGACACGATTGTGGTGCTGAATGGTGACGTACTGGAAAAACCGCGTGATGCAGAACACGCCGCAGAGATGCTGGCAAGGCTCTCCGGACAGACGCATCAGGTGATGACCGCGATAGCGCTGGCTGACAGCGAGACGCTGCTGGATTGCCTGGTGCTTACCGATGTGACCTTCCGCAACGTGACCGCTGATGAAATCGCGCACTATATCGCCAGTGGCGAACCGATGGATAAGGCGGGCGCCTATGGCATTCAGGGTCTGGGCGGTAATTTCGTGCGCACGATTAATGGCAGCTACTACGCCGTAGTGGGACTACCGCTGGTGGAAACCACAGAGCTGCTGAGCCATTTTCAGTCGCTGCGTGCATTAAGGGGACAGAATGACGGCTGAACTGCTGGTAAATGTGACACCTTCGGAAACGCGCGTTGCCTATATTGATGGCGGCATTTTGCAGGAAATTCATATTGAGCGCGAAGCGCGACGCGGCATTGTTGGCAACATCTACAAAGGCCGGGTCAGCCGCGTGCTGCCGGGTATGCAGGCCGCCTTTGTCGATATTGGCATGGATAAAGCCGCCTTTCTGCACGCCTCCGACATCATGCCGCACACCGAGTGTGTTGCCGGCGATGAAAAGAAAAATTTTGTTGTACGCGACATCGCCGAGCTGGTACGCCAGGGGCAGGATCTGATGGTGCAGGTAGTGAAAGATCCGCTCGGCACCAAGGGCGCACGCCTGACCACCGATATCACGCTGCCGTCCCGCTATCTGGTTTTTATGCCCGGCGCATCACACGTGGGTGTTTCACAGCGTATTGAAAGTGAGGCGGAGCGCGAACGGCTGAAAGCGGTGGTGGCTGCCTACTGTGACGATCTGGGCGGTTTTATTATTCGTACCGCTGCGGAAGGCATCGGCGCAGAAGAGCTGGCGCAGGATGCGGCGTTTCTCAAACGCCTGTGGACCAAAGTCAGCGAGCGCAAAAAGCGTAACCAGACGCGCTGCCTGCTCTATGGCGAACTGGCGCTGGCGCAGCGTGTGCTGCGCGATTTTGCCGGCGCCGCGCTGGATCGCATTCGCGTCGATTCGCGTCTGACCTGCGATCTGCTGGTGGAATTTACCAGCGAATATATTCCTGAAATGGCGGGCAAAATAGAGCATTACAGCGGCAAGCAGCCTATTTTCGATCTCTATGATGTAGAAAATGAGATTCAGCGTTCGCTGGAGCGCAAGGTCGAGCTTAAATCGGGTGGCTACCTGATTATCGATCAGACGGAGGCGATGACCACGGTAGATATCAACACCGGAGCGTTTGTTGGCCACCGTAACCTGGATGAAACCATATTTAATACGAATATCGAAGCGACGCAGGCTATTGCCCGTCAGCTGCGGTTACGTAACCTCGGCGGTATTATCATTATCGACTTTATCGACATGAGTAATGACGATCACCGCCGTCGCGTGCTGCATTCGCTGGAGAGTGCGCTGAGTAAAGATCGGGTCAAAACCGGGATCCATGGCTTTTCAGCGCTGGGCCTGGTGGAGATGACCCGTAAAAGAACGCGTGAAAGCATTGAGCATGTGCTCTGTGCCGACTGCCCGGTGTGTAAAGGACGCGGCTCGCTGAAAACCGTAGAGACCGTCTGCTATGAAATCATGCGTGAAATTGTACGCGTGCATCACGCCTATGACTCCGACCGCTTTCTGGTTTACGTCTCGCCGGCGGTAGGCGAGGCGCTGAAAACAGATGAGTCGCATGCGCTGGCCGAAGTCGAAATCTTTGTCGGCAAACAGGTCAAAGTTCAGGTTGAACCGCTCTATACTCAGGAGCAGTTTGACGTCGTCATGATGTAAGGCCTGCGGCCAGACGTTATTATCCAGTGACCAGCAAGGAGAGATGTGTGAGGCGGTTGCCAGGGATTTTGTTACTGCTGATCGCCACAGTGATTGTCATTGTGGCGCTGCTGGTGAGCGGGCTGCGTCTGGTGATGCCGCATCTCAACAGCTATCGCAGCGACATTCTGCAGACGGTTTCACGCATCAGCGGCGTCAACGCAGACGCCAGCGAACTGCAGGGAACGTGGCAGAATTTTGGCCCGACGCTGCAGGTACGCGATCTGCGCATTGATATGAAGCAGGATGGCGAACTGCACATTGGCCGCGTCACTCTTGCGCTGGATGTCTGGCAGTCGCTGCTGCACTGGCGCTGGCAGTTCCGCGATCTCACCTTCTGGCAGCTGCGTCTGGCGACGGAGCGGCCGCTGTTTACCCGCGACAGCGATACCACCAGCATCAAGCCTGCTCAGATTAACGACCTCTTCCTGCGCCAGTTCGATCACTTCGATTTGCGCGACAGCACTATCCGCTTTCTGACGCCTTCAGGCCAGCATGCCGAGCTGGCGATACCGCGCCTTACCTGGCTGAATGAAGCCAGCCGGCATCGCGCTGAAGGCGAGGTCAGCCTCAGCAGCTTTACCGGCCAGCATGGCGTGGTGCAGGTCAGGCTGGATTTAAAGGATACCCGTGGCCTGCTGAACGACGGTCGCATCTGGATGCAGGCAGACGATGTGGATGTGCGTCCCTGGATTGGCCGCTGGCTGCGTGATAACACCAGTCTGGAGAGCGCGCGTATCAGCCTGGCGGCGTGGGCCAGCCTGCGCGATGGCGAACTCTATGCGGGCGATGTGCTGATCAAACAGGGTGGGGCGCGCTGGCGCGGCGAGCAGCGCGACCATCAGCTGCAGATTGACGGACTGACCGCACACCTGGCGCGCTTCCGCGACGGCTGGAGCCTGAATATACCGCAGACCCGGCTCAGCACCGATGGCGTGGCCTGGGCGCCCGGCCGGATTGCGCTGCTGTGGCAGCCTGAAGATAAAGCGGCAGCGGAGATCCGCGTGCGCGCTACCCGGCTGGACCTGCAGCGGTTTGCGCCGCTGGTGCCGCTGATTGGCCCGCTCTCGCCGACGCTGCTGGATACCTGGCGTGCGCTGCAGCCGCGCGGTTATATCGATACGCTGGCACTGGATATTCCACTGGCGCAGCCGGAACAGACGCGACTGCAGGCGACGTGGCGCGATCTGGCATGGCATAACTGGAAGCTGCTGCCGGGCATCAGCAATCTCAGCGGGCGCGCCAGCGGCAGCGTCAGCAATGGTCAGGTTTATCTCAGCATGGGGCAGGCTGAAGTGCCCTATGGTGATATGTTCCAGGCGCCGCTGGATATTCATCAGCTGAGTGGCCAGCTGAGCTGGCTGCGCGACCGTCACGGCCTGACGCTGGCCGGACATCAGCTGGATGTGCAGGCGCGGTCGCTCTGGGCGCGCGGAGATTTCCGCTATCAGCAAAACAGTGACGCTGCACCACGGCTCGATATTCTGGCCGGCATCCGCGTAACCGACGCGGGTGATGCCTGGCGCTATCTGCCGGAACCGCTGATGGGGCATAACCTGACGCACTACCTGAGCGAAGCGATAAAAGGCGGGGAGACCGATAACGCCACGCTGCTGTTCGCCGGCGATCCGCGCCTGTTCCCGTTTAAGCATAACGACGGCATGTTTGAAGTTAAAGTGCCGCTGCGCAATGCCGCGTTTCGCTTTCAGCCGGGCTGGCCGGCCCTGCAGGATCTGGATATCGATCTCGATTTTGTGAATGACGGCCTGTGGATGCGCGCCGATAACGCGCGCCTGGGCAAGGTCGAAGCGCGTAACGTCACGGCCGTTATTCCGGATTATCTTAAAGAGAAACTGCTGATCGCCGGCGATCTGAGCGGGCAGGGGGCGGATATCGGCGCCTACTTTAATGAGACGCCGCTGAAATCGTCGCTCGGCGCGGCGCTGCAGCAGCTGCAGGTTGGGGGCAACGTCAAAAGCACGCTCAACCTGGAGATCCCGCTGGATGGCGAACAGGTACACGCCAGCGGCAACGTGGTGATGAATAACAACACGCTGCATATTAAACCGCTGAAGAGCACGCTGACGCAGCTGACAGGGCGTTTCCGCTATAACAACGGCAACCTTGAAAGCGAAGAGATGCAGGCAAACTGGTTTGGTCAGCCGCTGGGCGTGACCTTCAGCACGCAGGAGAATCCGCAGGATTTTGGCGTTAACGTCCACCTGCTGGGCGACTGGCAGCCCGCGCGTCTCAGCGTGATGCCAGCGGCGGTAGCGCGTCAGCTCAGCGGTTCACTCGCCTGGCAGGGCGATGTGGCTATTACGCTGCCGCATAGCGGAGGTGCGAACTACAGCGTCGATCTCAGAGGCGATGGCAAAGCAGTAAGCAGTCACTTACCTGCGCCGCTGACCAAATCTGCCGGTGAGGCGCTGCCGGTAACGGTTAAGGCTAAAGGCGATCTGAACGGCTTTATGCTCAGCGGCAGCGTAGGCGAGATGCACCGCTTTAACAGCCGCTGGCTGCTGGAGCCGCAGCTGCGCGTCGAACGCGGCATCTGGCAGAACCAGACCACGGCAACGCCTGCGCTCCCGGCGCAGCGCGGTATGGTATTAAACCTGCCGCCGCTGGATGGGGAAGCCTGGCTCGGTGTACTGGCCGGAGCGGGCGGCAGCGGAGAGGGCGCCACGCAGGTGGGTGGGGTCGGCCTGCCGGGCGATGTCACGCTGCATACGCCAGCCCTGACGCTGGGCGGGCAGCAGTGGCACGATCTCAGCGCCACTCTGCTGCAGGGCGCGGGCGGTGATGCGCAGCTGAAGCTGGAGAGTCGTGAAGCGCGCGGCACGCTGACAACAGCGCAGCGTGCACCGTGGCGCATCAATCTGAACTACCTTTATTACAACCCGCAATGGAAAGAGACCGGCAGCAAACAGGCGTCATCACCGTTCAGCGGCGACAGCGGGATCGATTTCAGCCAGTGGCCTGCGCTGCAGCTTAACTGCGATGAGTGCTGGCTGCGCGGACAGAAGTTCGGACAGATGGCTGCGACGCTGACGCCGCGCGGAGAGACGTTAGCACTCACTAACGGAATTGTGGACAGCGGCAGCGCCCGGCTCAGCATCAGTGGCGAATGGGTTAACTCGCCGGGCAATCCGCGCACCTCGCTGAAGGGACGCCTGAGCGGCAGCAATATCAATGACGCCACTAACTGGTTCGGTATGAACACGCCGCTGCGCGACGCGCCGTTTAACGTGGATTATGACCTGCACTGGCGCGCCGCGCCCTGGCAGCCTGCTGAGGCGTCGCTGAGCGGCACGCTGAAAACGCACTTTGGCAAAGGAGAGATTGCCGACGTTAATACCGGACGGGCAGGACAGCTGCTGCGTCTGGTAAGTTTTGATGCGCTGCTGCGCAAGCTGCGTCTGGATTTCAGCGATACCTTCAGCGATGGCTTCTATTTTGATTCAATCAACGGCACCGCCTGGATCGAAAACGGCGTTATGCGCACCGATAACCTGCTGGTAGATGGGCTGGAGGCGGATATCGCGATGCAGGGCCGGATCGATCTGGTACAGCGGAAAATTGATATGGAAGCGGTTGTGGCGCCGGAGATCTCCGCGTCGGTCGGTGTGGCAACGGCGTTTGCAATCAATCCGGTGGTTGGGGCCGCCGTTTTTGCCGCCAGCAAGGTACTGGGACCGCTCTGGAACAAGATTTCCCTGCTGCGCTATCACATCAGTGGCCCGCTGGATAAACCGGAAATCAGTGAAGTGCTGCGCAAAGCGCGCGACGCCGGCAGCAAGTGAATTTGACGCCGTCGGGGAATTGCCGCAGGCTATGACTATCTGAGCACATAATGAGTGAGAAACGATGACTCTGAATCTGGTAAGTGAGCAGTTACTAGCTGCGAACAGCATTAATCAGCAGGACCTCCATTCCCTGTTAGGGCAGCTTTCAGAACGTCGTCTGGATTATGCCGATCTCTATTTTCAGTCCAGCTTCCATGAATCCTGGGTGCTGGAAGATAAAATTATTAAAGATGGCTCCTACCATATCGATCAGGGCGTTGGCGTACGTGCCGTAAGCGGTGAAAAAACCGGCTTCGCTTATGCAGACCAGATCACCCTGAATGCGCTACGGCAGTCTTCGGAAGCCGCGCGCAGTATCGTACGCGAGCAGGGCAATGGCACCGCACATACGCTGCAGGCAGTAATGCAACGTTCGCTCTATGCGCCGGTTAACCCGCTCGACAGCCTGACGCGCGAAGATAAAATCGCCCTGCTGCATCGCGTAGACCGCGTGGCGCGCGCGGCCGATCCGCGCGTACAGGAGGTCAATGCCAGCCTGAGCGGCGTTTATGAACAGGTGCTGGTTGCGGCAACCGATGGGACGCTGGCAGCCGATATTCGTCCGCTGGTGCGTCTGTCAATCAGCGTGCAGGTGGAAGATCAGGGCAAGCGCGAGCGCGGCTCAAGCGGCGGCGGCGCGCGTACCGGCTATGAATTTTTCCTCGCCGATGAGAGCGGTGACGTCCGGGCTGACGCCTGGGCGCGCGAAGCGGTGCGTATGGCGCTGGTTAACCTCTCTGCAGTTGCAGCCCCAGCTGGCGCGCTGCCGGTCGTGCTGGGCGCTGGCTGGCCGGGTGTGCTGCTGCACGAAGCGGTAGGACATGGCCTTGAGGGCGACTTTAACCGTCGTGAAACGTCGGTATTCAGCGGCAAGATGGGGCAGCTGGTTGCTTCGGAACTCTGCACCGTGGTGGATGATGGCACGCTGGAGGGGCTGCGTGGCTCGCTGGCGGTGGATGATGAGGGCGTTCCGGGTCAGTACAACATGCTGATCGAAAATGGCGTCCTGAAGGGCTATATCCAGGATAAGCTTAACGCCCGCCTGATGGGTGTGCCGCCAACCGGTAACGGCCGGCGCGAATCGTATGCGCATCTGCCGATGCCGCGCATGACTAATACCTACATGCTGGCGGGCAAGTCCACGCCGCAGGAGATCATCGAAAGCGTGGAATATGGCCTCTATGCGCCTAACTTTGGCGGTGGTCAGGTCGATATCACCTCGGGCAAATTTGTCTTCTCTACCTCAGAGGCGTATCTGATTGAGAAGGGTAAAGTTACCCGGCCGGTCAAAGGCGCTACGCTGATTGGCTCCGGCATTGAAGCGATGCAGCAAATCTCAATGGTCGGTAACGATCTGGCGCTGGATAAAGGCGTCGGCGTATGCGGTAAAGAGGGACAGAGCGTCCCGGTTGGCGTGGGCCAGCCGACGCTGAAGCTGGACAAAATCACCGTAGGCGGCACCGCCTGAGGTGCTGAACCTCTGTCACTATAAGGGCTGCCTGCGGGCAGCCTTTTTTGTGGCTGCGTCAGCTATAAATGCCTCCGATTCAGCCACTTTGGCAAAAACAGACATCGTGCTAAGTCGTGCGATTATTTATTCGGATTAAAAAGTGATTTATGTCACGATTTGTAGAAAACATATAGTCAGGCACGTTATTATACGCGCGCTGGGTTTATGCACTGCATTCCGTTACGGACCAGACAGGCTGATGATACGCTATGATTAGCGCAGGGCGGCCTGAAGGTTACTGCCATTTTTCTGCTGCCTGCTTAACCATTCCCGGTGCGGCACAGCGTGGGGGTAAAAGCGGTGCGATCCCGGCAAGGTCGAACTAAGGAACCGAAATGAGTGTGCTTCCGGTATTTGTCGTATTCGGGCTATCTTTCCCGCCCATCTTCATTGAACTACTGGTTTCGCTGGCGCTGTTCTGGCTGGTGAAACGTGTGCTGACGCCAAGCGGGATCTACGATCTGGTCTGGCATCCGGCCCTGTTTAACACGGCCCTGTATTGCTGTGTGTTTTATCTTGTATCCCGTCTATTCATCTGAGGTTTTAAGTGAAAGCGCTCATAAGAAAAATCGCGCGTTACGCGATTACGCTCCTGCTGGTTATCATCGCCGTCGTGATTGTCTTCCGCGCCTGGGTGTTCTACACCGAATCCCCGTGGACACGCGATGCTAAATTCTCTGCGGATGTGGTGGCTATCGCACCTGATGTCACCGGTCTGATCACCGACGTGCCGGTACATGATAACCAGCTGGTGAAAAAGGGCGATACGCTGTTTATCGTCGACCGGCCGCGCTATCAGAAAGCGCTGGCGCAGGCGCAGGCAGACGTGGACTACTATCAGGCGCTGGTGAGTGAAAAACGCCGCGAGGCGGGACGCCGTAATCAGCTCGGTACCAGCGCGATGTCGCGTGAGGCGATTGAACAGGCTAACAGCGATCTGCAGACCAGTGAACATCAGCTGGCGAAATCGATCGCTACCCGCGATCTGGCGGTTATCGATCTCGACCGTACCACGATCAAAGCCCCCTCTGATGGCTGGGTGACCAACCTCAATGTCTATGAGGGTGAGTTCATTACGCGCGGCTCCGTGGCGGTCGCGCTGGTACAGCAGCACTCTTTCTACGTGCTGGCTTATATGGAAGAGACCAAACTCAGCGGCGTGCGTCCGGGCTTTCGCGCTGAAGTCACGCCGCTGGGCAGCAATACCGTGTTACGCGGCACGGTGGACAGCGTGGCTGCCGGGGTGACCAACAGCAGCAGCAGCATTGATAATAAAGGTATGGCAACGGTGGACTCTAATCTGGAGTGGGTGCGCCTGGCGCAGCGCGTGCCGGTGCGTATCCGTCTTGATGCCCAGCCTGGCAACCGCTTCCCGGCAGGCACAACCGCGACCGTGGTGATCACCGGTGAGCAGGATCGGCAGACCAACGCCTCGCCGCTGGCACAATTCTTCAATCGCCTGCGTGAGTTTGGTTAAGCGGGGGCGTGATGATTGAGTTTTTGCGTTTCCCGATCAAGCTGACGTTTGCGCTGGTGGCCGCGCTGATGATTGGCTTTCACTTTCATCTGGAAACGCCGCGCTGGGCGGTGATGACGGCCGGTATTGTCGCTGGCGGTACCGCCTTTGCTGCCGGCGGCGATCCCTACTCCGGCGCGCTGCGCTATCGCGGCGTGTTGCGCATCATCGGCACCTTTATCGGCTGTATCGCTGCGCTGACTATCATGATCACCACCGTGCGTGCGCCGGTCGTGATGTTGCTGCTGTGCTGCATGTGGGCCGGTTTCTGCGTCTGGCTCTCTTCGCTGATCAAAGTCGAAAACTCCTATGCGCTTGGGCTGGCAGGCTACACGGCACTGATTATCGTCGTAACCGCTGACGCAACCGGCGGGCTGACGCTCGCCCCCCAGTTTGCCGTTGAGCGCTGCAGCGAAATTGTGCTCGGGATCCTCTGTGCGATTCTGGCAGATATGCTGTTTTCACCGCGCTCCATTAAAAAAGTGATTGATGCCGAAGTGGATGCGCTGCTGGTGGCACACTATAAACTGCTGCAGCTCTGCGTTGCGCATGAAGATAAAGATGAGGTGGATAAAGCCTGGAGCGCGCTGGTACGCCGCACCACTGCCCTGAACGGCATGCGCAGCCAGCTGATGATGGAGTCGTCTCGCTGGCAGAACAGCAGTCGCCGGCTGAAGATGCTTAATACGCTGTCGCTGACGCTGATTACGCAGGCCGCTGAGACGTTTCTTATCCAGAACTCCCGGCCCGACTATATTCCGCCGCAGTTCCGGCTGCTGCTGGAAAAAGAGGCAAACAGCGCCGGTGAGGTGCATAAGCGCATGAAAGTGCTGCGTCGCGTTATCAGCGACAGCAGCAAAACGGTTCCGGTCACGCTGGCGAGCTGGACCGGAGCAGCGACTGAATATCTGCTGCTGATCAAAGGGATTAAATGCAACAGCCGTATCAGCGCCCTTGAAGAGAACATCCTGCAGCGGGAGATTATCGTTCAGGCCCGTTCGGCTGAAACTCACCATGCGATGATCAACGGTATTCGCACCTTTGTCGCCACCGCGCTGGGGGCCCTGTTCTGGCTCTATACCGGCTGGACCTCCGGCAGCGGCTGCATGGTCATGCTGGGGGTGATCACCGCACTGGCGATGCGCATGCCCAATCCGCTGATGATGGCCAAAGATTTCTTTTACGGTATGGCGGTCGCCGTGCCGCTCGGGTTGTTCTACTTCACCTGGGTTCTGCCTGCCACGCAGCAGAGTGCGCTGCTGCTTTGCATCGCCATCGGCCTGCTCGGCTTTGTCGGCGGTATCTTTGTGCAGCGGCGGCAGATTGGCACGCTGGGCGCGCTGATCGGCACAATCAATGTGCTGGTGCTGGATAACCCGATGAAGTTTGAATTCAACGTGTTTCTGGATAACGCGCTGGGGCAGTGGATCGGCAGCTTTGTCGCCATGATGGTGATTTTGCTGATTCGCGATAAATCCAAAGCTCGTACCGGCCGCAAACTGCTGAATCGCCTGATGTATGCTGCTGTTGCAGCGCTGACGACGAATCAGGCCCGGCGCCGGGAAAACCATCTGCCGGCGCTTTATCAGCAGCTTTTTCTGCTGCTCAATCTGTTTCCGGGCGATATCGATAAATACCGTATCGCCCTGACGCTGATTATTGGTCATCAGCGGCTGCGTAATGCAGAAGTGCCGGTCAATGCGGAGCTCTCCGCTTATCACCGGCAGCTGCGACACACCGCGGATCGGGTTATCTCAGCCAGCAGCGATGATAAGCGACGCGACGCGTTCAAAACGCTGTTGCAGGAGCTGGCTGGCTATCAGGAGAAGCTGGCGCATTATAGTGCCCCTGCCAGCGTCACGGAGCCGGTCGCCCGCCTGACGCAGATGCTGGACAAATATCAGAACACCCTCATCCAGATTTAAGCCTGCCGCCCCGGGCGGCGGCGGGTTTATGCCACGCTGACACAAATCGGCTGCGCGTTGCCATCTATACTTTCCTGACGGATGCATACTGACAGGAGAATACTGATGTCCGCTTCTTTGCAGCAACATGAACTCTTCAAAACCGGCTTCTTCGCTGCGGGTCAATGGCATGCCGCCTCCGCGACGTTTGACGTAACCAATCCGGCGACCGGCGAGGTGATTGCCCGCGTCGCCAAAGCGGGTAAAGCGGAAACCGAACAGGCGATCGCTGCCGCGCAGCGCGCTTTCCCCGGCTGGCGGGATAAAACGGCCAAAGAGCGATCCGGGATCCTGATGCGCTGGTATCAGCTGATCGTGGAAAACAAACGCTGGCTTGCAGAGCTGATGACCGCCGAGCAGGGTAAGCCGGTCAAAGAGGCGGAAGGCGAAGTAGAGTATGCCGCGAGCTTTATTCAGTGGTTTGCAGAAGAGGCAAAGCGCGCTAACGGCGAGATTATTCCGCCCGCTAAACCCGGCTCGCGTATTCTGGCCACGCGTGAACCGGTTGGCGTGGTCGCGGCGATTACCCCCTGGAATTTCCCGATGGCGATGCTGACTCGTAAGCTTGGGCCGGCGCTGGCCGCAGGCTGCACCGGGATTATTAAACCGGCGAACAATACACCGCTCAGCGCCTTTGCCCTGATAGCCCTGGCGCAGCAGGCTGGCGTGCCGGACGGCGTGCTCAATGCCGTCGCGGGCGATACCCAGGCGATCAGCGACGCTATCATGGCCTCACGCGCGGTGCGCAAAATCTCGTTTACCGGTTCCACTGCCGTGGGCAAAACGCTGATGCGCAATGCGGCTGAGACGATGAAAAAGGTCTCCATGGAGCTGGGCGGCAACGCGCCATATATCGTCTTTGAAGATGCGGATATTGACGCTGCGGTACAGGGTGCGATTGCCAATAAATTCCGCAATGCCGGTCAGGTCTGCGTGAGCGTGAATCGTTTTTATATCCATGAGCAGATTTACGATCGCTTTGTTACGCAGCTGGCAGAAGCGGTTAAGCAGCTCAAAGTCGGGAACGGTATGGATGAAGGCGTAATCGTCGGGCCGCTGATCGCTGCCTCCGCGCTGGAAAAAGTTGAAGAGCATGTGCAGGATGCGGTGCGTAAAGGTGGCCGAATTGTCACCGGTGGCGAACGGCATGCGCTGGGCGGCAATTTCTGGCAGCCCACGGTTATTGCCGGGGCGCAGGAGAGCATGATGCTGGCGCAGGAGGAGACATTTGGTCCGGTTGCGGCCTGCTTCCGCTTCAGCAGTGAAGAGGAGGTAATCGGGCGGGCGAATGATACCGAATATGGTCTGGCTGCCTACTTCTATACGCAGAATCTGCAGCGGGTGTTCCGCGTCGCTGCCGCGCTGGAAGCGGGGATGATCGGTATTAATGAGTGCGCGGTCTCTACTGAGGTGGCGCCGTTTGGCGGGATTAAAGAATCAGGTCTGGGACGCGAAGGCTCAGTGCTGGGTATTGAAGAGTACCTGGAAGTCAAAGCGCTGCATCTGGGCGGTCTCTCTTAGCAGGAGGATACAGCATGCGAACCGAGCGTTTCGATTTTGATGAAATCGTCGATCAGGCCCACTTCTACAGTCAGTTTGGCGAGCGTTTTATGCTGAACGAGGCCGCTATTCGCGATCCGGACGATCTCTGGCGGGTGATGACCGGTGAACAGCTTCCGCTGCCGCTGGAAATTGTCTTCGTTAATCTGGGGAGAGGGCAGAAACGCCGGTATAGCGCACTGATCCTGCTATTTGAAAAGGCAGAAGAGGAGCTGGAGGGCCAGCTCCGCTTTACCGCTCAGTAATACAACCCAAAAAGGGCCCCGCAAAGCGGGGCCAAAGGGTTCGTCAGGGGTGACGAGGAATTACTTATAAAGTTCGGCGGTCACATGATAGCTGTCGCCGGTACGCGCTTCGATGACGCGGTAAGCACTGGCGCCCTGCGCATCAGCTTTCTGAGAAAGCTGTTCGCGATAATCCATTGGTGAACCGCCGGTACCGCTGATTGAGATGGTGCTGCCAGCAGGCTGCAAATTTTGTGCTGATTCACTGGTAACCAGTTGAGCCGCAGAGGCGCCAAAGGCAAACAGAGAGAGCAGGCCAGCCGTTGCAAGAGTTGTTTTGATTTTCATGATGTATCTCCTCGTTAGCATCAACAACCTGCAGCTACACCAGAGTAAGCGGGTCGTCGATTAGCATCGGCGTTGTATCACGCCGGTTGACAGTTATTTATAGAGTTCAGCTGTAGCGTGGTATGTGTTGTCGTTATAAGCCTCGATAACACGATACGCTTTTGCGCCCTGCGCATCGGCTTTCGCATTCAGCTGCTGGTGGATATCCATTGGCGAGCCGCCCACGCCGCTGACGCTGATGGTGCCGGCAGACTGCAGGTTCGCTGCCTGATCGGCAGAAATAGAATCTGCTGCAGAAGCGCCAAATGAGAGTGCAGAAAGAATGCTTAGGGTGGCGATAGCCGCTTTAACGTTCATGGTATTTTCCTCGTCTGTGATTTTTATCTTTTTAGTTAGTGTGATTTGCGTCACGAAAAGAAGTATAGATCTAATCACGCGGGAAATTAATACTTCGCTAATAATGTTTCGTTGTTATCCTTTATCCTTATGCCACCTTTTTATAACGTTAAGTTATTAAAATCGGCTATTTTTCATCCGTGAAGCGCTTTTTTTTCGCAAAAACAGTGATCTGCGTCAAATTAACTTTTCGTGCCAAAGTTTATGGTCAATGCCGCTGCACGCTGGCGAGAAAATTAGTTAAAACGGGCGAAAGAGCAGTTACAGGCAGGAGAATATATGGCTGAGAGTAACAGGAGCTTAAAGGTCTGACCTATATCAGCCAGCCTGATAACCTTTAGCGATAAAGGCGGGGCGAAGTAACAGAGGACATCAGGTATCTGAACGCCAGAAGGTGCCGGCAGGCTGGCCACCGGCAAAGAAGTGTTACAGCTCCTGCTCAAACAGCACCAGTACCGCGTCATAGAGCTGCTTAACGGTAAAAGCACGCGCCGGGGTGATGAAAATGGTGTCATCGCCGGCAATAGTACCCAGAATTCCTTCCGCTTTGCCGAGGGAATCGAGCAGGCGGGCAATCAGCTGCGCGGCGCCCGGACTGGTATGAATCACAACCAGCGCTTCATTGTAATCGATATCCAGCACCAGGTTTTTCAGCGGGCTGGTAGCGGTAGGGACGCCCAGTTCAGCGGGCAGGCAGTAAACCATCTCCATTTTTGCGTTGCGCGTGCGCACCGCGCCAAACTTTGTCAGCATGCGGGAGACTTTTGACTGATTGATATTTTCAAAGCCATCTTCCTGCAGCGCCTGCACGATTTCGCCCTGAGAGCTGAATTTTTCTTCTTTAAGCAAGGCTTTAAATGCCTTGATAAGGTCGTCTTGTTTTGAAGGATTACGCATAAGCTACCAATGAATAAGAGGCGCAGCAGGCAACAAGCCTGCAGCTGATAAATTATTATGCATTTAGATGAATTTTTATGCAATGCGTCAGCAGCGACTTTCGCCATACGTCCGCGCGGGACGGGCATTCTAGCAGAAACTGGCTACGCACCAAAATCGCGCGCTGACGCGCAAAGCAGAGGTTGCAAAGTTGTTATACTATTGACGTGGTAACAACCAGATCGACGATCAAAGCCGTATATCTCTGCTGGCTGCGATAAGATCATTCAGGCGCTTCTGAAACAGAGCGGTATCGGAAGCAGATAGCAGCAGGCTGCCTGTGCGCAACGGCTATGTCGCTATCGCCTGAGATGTTGACTAAACTCGTAAGCTGATGGATTTCTGGCATATCTTTGCCCCATCTTAATAAGGAGTTCAGGATGAAAGTTGCCGTTCTCGGAGCCGCTGGCGGTATTGGCCAGGCGCTGGCTCTGCTGCTCAAAACGCAGTTACCCGCGGGTTCCGCCCTCTCTCTCTATGATATTGCACCGGTCACGCCTGGCGTGGCGGTCGATCTCAGCCATATCCCTACCGCTGTGACGGTTGAAGGTTTCAGCGGTGAAGATGCCACCCCTGCGCTGAAGGGGGCCGACGTGGTCCTGATTTCTGCCGGGGTAGCGCGTAAGCCCGGCATGGATCGCGCGGATTTGTTTAACGTTAACGCGGGCATTGTCCGAAACCTGATCGCGCAGGTAGCCAGCACGGCGCCCAAAGCGCTGATTGGCGTCATTACTAATCCGGTTAATACCACCGTGGCGATCGCCGCAGAGGTGCTGAAAAAAGCCGGCGTTTACGATAAAAACCGACTGTTTGGCGTCTCCACGCTGGATGTCATTCGTGCTAATACCTTTGTCGCTGCGCTCAAGGGTAAACAGCCAGGAGAAGTAGAGGTGCCGGTCGTGGGCGGCCACTCTGGCGTGACCATTCTGCCGCTGCTGTCGCAGGTGCCGGGCGTCAGCTTCAGCGAGCAGGAGATCGCCGATCTTACAAAGCGTATTCAGAACGCCGGCACCGAAGTGGTAGAAGCCAAAGCGGGTGGCGGATCGGCGACTCTCTCAATGGGGCAGGCCGCCGCACGCTTTGGTCTGTCGCTGATCCGTGCGCTACAGGGTGAGGCCAATGTAGTTGAATGCGCCTATGTCGAAGGCGACGGTGAATATGCGCGCTTCTTCTCTCAGCCGCTGCTGCTGGGGAAAAACGGGATTGCCGAACGTCGCCCGCTGGGCACGCTGAGCGAATTTGAACAGCAGGCGCTGAACGGCATGCTGGAGACGCTGAAAAAAGATATTGCGCAGGGTGAAGAGTTTGTGAAGCAGTAACTCCTGTTACGCAGTGTGAAACGCCCGGCTGAAGCCGGGCGTTTTTGTTACAGTCCGCCAGATTTGAAGGTCTGCGTCGCCGCCGTGCCATTGCCGGCAGGCGTTTTGCGTCCCAGCGTTTCCATACGTACCTGGAAGGGCGGGAAAGGCATCTCAATATTGTGCTCCGCGAAGCCCCGCAGAATGAGCTGATGCAGCTCATGCCGCAGCGGCATGCGATGGCCCATCTCTGCCGCATGCACGCGCAGCTCAAACAGCTGAATACCCTGCTGCAGGTCCACCAGGTAAACTTCCGGCGGCGGCATATCCAGCACGTAGGTGCAGCGCTCGGCCGCCTGTTTGAGTATGGTGGTGGCTTCTTCACTGTTTACGCGCGCCGGCGCCGGTATCGTCAGCACCACACGCGTAACGGAATCTGACAAAGACCAGTTCACAAACTGCTCGGTAATAAACGCTTTATTGGGCACGATAATCTCTTTCCGGTCCCAGTCGGTAATGGTGGTCGCGCGGGTGTTAATACGCGTAATGCTGCCGGTAAGATCGCGAATGGTGACGGTATCGCCGATGCGGATCGGTTTTTCAAACAGGATAATCAGGCCGGAGATAAAGTTGGCAAAAATCTCCTGCAGGCCAAATCCGAGCCCAAGACCCAGTGCAGCGACCAGCCACTGCAGCTTTGACCACTCCACGCCAATCATTGAGAAGCCTATCAGGCCCCCCATCAGCATCAGCGCATATTTGGTCAGCGTTGTAATGGCGTAGCCGGTACCCGGCGCGAGGCTGAGATGCTGCAGCAGCGCCAGCTCCAGCAGCGCAGGCATATTGCGGACCAGCTGCGTGGTGATGATCAGCACCAGAATGGCGATAAGCACCGCGCCCAGCGTGATAGGCTGCACGCTCTCAACGCCCTGAACCGTGGTACTGGCATCCCAGAGCGGAATGTTATCGAGGAAGCTAAACGCGGAGTGGATTTCCGACCAGAGCAGGATCACCGATACCAGTGCAATCAGCGTCAGGATAGAGCGCACCAGCCGCAGCGACTGCGCACTGATGGCATCGAGGTCAATCACCGGCTCATCGATTTCAATGGTGTCAGTATTGGTGGCGCTCTGCTGCTCTTTTTCTTCTTCACTGCGGGCGCGATTGGCCAGCATATCAGCGCGACGCTGGCGGGCGCGATCGAACGCAATGCGTCGGCGCTGAATCAGCATCCAGCGGCGAATAATGTGATAAATCACCAGCAGGAAGAACCAGATACAGACTGAGGTTTCCAGGCGAGCCAGCAGCGCCTGGGCGGTTGCCAGATAGCCGATGCAGGATGCAAAAGCGGCCACCAGCGGAATGGCGATCATCAGGTTCCACAGGATGCGATTGACAAAATTATCACCGCTGCCCTCTTTATCAAGATAAAGCGGAATACCGGCGCGCTTCAGGCTGACCGTGACAATGCTCAGTGCACCGCAAATCAGCACAAAACAGAGTCGTCCCAGCGTCGCGGAAAACTGCGGATCTTCCAGATTGCCAAAGGCGATCAGCAGCATGATCAGCGGTACAATCAGCCCAACCGTCAGCGAATAGTAGCGCATGGCGCGCGCCACCCGCGTCTGCGGCCAGCGAAAATGCACGACAAACAGGCCGTCGTGACGGGCAAAGGCGGCGCTGATCATAAACGCCCACAGCAGAGGCAGCGTGGCGGTAATGCCATCCCCTATCGCCACGGCAAACGGATAGGGCCACGCATGCTGCAGGCCATACCCCAGTGCCGCCCAGAGCACCGGCAGCGGCAGCGCCACCAGAATGGACCAGAATACCGTCCGTAGCGTCAGGCTGAAGCGATCCTGTGTCACTTTGCCCACGCGGCTGGCGGCGCGCGCCATAAACGCGTTGTAGTGGCGGCGTGAGCTGATGCTGAAACCCACCAGCAGCACGGCACCCATAATCGGCAGCACCGTTTCACGACTGGTAAACATCATGGCCAGCGCTTTGCCCATCTGACCCAGCGTATCCAGCGACAGCAGGCGGGTGAGGGCGCTTGCTACCTCAAGGGGATACTTCAGGCCCACCGGACTGACATCTGCCGTCCAGAAGAGGTAACGATGCGTCGCCTCTTTAACTTCGCTGAGCGCATCCTGCAGCTGCGTGTTTGACACCCGCAGCTTAGTGATCTCCAGAATCAGCGTATCGCAGCCGGAGATCAGCGAATTAAGCAGTTCACGCTGGGTGCGCAGCTGCGCGTCCAGGATCCGGCTCTGTTCGCTGGTATAAGGCGTGCCATCTTCCTGCTTCTCTTTACGCAATGTCTGCTGACGCTCGAGCAGTGACTCATAGTGCAGCCGCTGTACCCGCAGCTCGCCCATTTCGCTATCGATCTGCTGTGCTTTTGGCATATCGGGCAGACGGGCTACCTGCGCGCGCAGCGCTTCACCCAGCAAATTAGAGGCGCCCAGCCACTGTGACTGCTCGCGCAGCGTGCTCAGCGCCTGGCGCACCTGCAGCGTCTGATTAGTTGCCAGACGCTGCTGGGAGGCGACCAGATCCATACGCTGCGCCTGCTGATTCAGATCGGCAGAGAGCTGACGATTAATACGCAGCTGCTCGCTAATGGTGGGCGGCAGATCGCCGCTGTTTTCCGCCAGCTGCTCCGTGCGCTCCAGCGCCAGTTCCGCCTCGCGCTGACGCTGATTGTTCAGCTGGCTGCGCAGCGCCTGCAGATAGTTATCCAGCTGCGTGGCTTTCCGCTGATGCACTTCTGCCCGCATGCGGGCCAGCTCCTGACGGTTATTGGCTGAAAGCTGCGCCAGCTCCAGCTCATCCACCCGGGCTTTGCTCGCTGCGCTTTCCGCCTGACGGGCATACACCTGCGCCTGGGCAAGGGGTGACGCGTTGTTTGAAATGCCCTGCGCGCGACGCTCATTCTCCGTCATGGCACGGCGCGCATCAGTCTGCTGCTGCGGCAGCTGCGCCAGCGAGTCGCTGATTTCACGTGCGCGGTCCTGCTCCTGCTGCGCCTGCCGTCCCTCTTCCAGCAGCTGGCTGCTGACCTGGAGTATTTCCTGATCCAGTTCCGCATTGCTCATGTTGCTGCGTACGGGTTTGCTGGTCTCGTTCAGCGTGGCGATCTGCTGGCGCAGTTCGCGTGCCAGCCGGGGAAAATCATCGATCACCTGCTGATACTGCTTCGCCCGCTCCAGCGAGTCGCTGCGTTCAGAGAGAAAATTGATGGCCGCTTCCAGCGCCTGCACCTGTTCGGTTTGTGCAGGACTGTTTTTAGCGGATTTCGCCTCATCCAGCTCCTGCTGCAGCTGCGTAGTGGAGGGGAGGGAGGCGGCACAGAGAGGGCTGCTGAGCACGAGGCTCAGCAGTAGAACAAGGAAAGCGCGCACGGGAGCAGGTCTCTGATTATTGAGTCAGCGGGGCGCTGTCGCCAGACTGCGGCAGTGCAATAGCCAGCGGCTGGCCGAGACGCGTTTTACTTTCCGCCTCCAGGCTTTCCGCCAGTTTTACCCGGTCAGGAGCGAACAGGTTGATCACGGTTGAACCCAGCTTGAAACGGCCCATTTCCTGACCTTTCAGCAGCACGACCGCACCATCATGTTCGGCAGAAGGATAGCGCCAGCGTTTGATCACACCTTCACGCGGCGGCGTCACGGTTCCTGCCCAGACAGTTTCAATACTGCCGACGATAGTGGCACCCACCAGAATCTGCACCATCGGGCCGTGATCGGTATCAAATACGCAGATAACGCGCTCATTACGCGCAAACAGATTAGGAATATTGCGCGCCGTGAGCGGGTTAACGGAGTAGAGGTCGCCCGGCACGTAGATCATTTCACGCAGAATGCCGTTGCAGGGCATATGCACGCGGTGGTAGTCGCGCGGGGCAAGATAAGTGGTAACGAACTCCCCATCAATAAACTTCTCTGCCAGCTCGTCGTTACCTGCCAGCAGCGCCTGCAGCGTATAGTAGTGTCCTTTCGCCTGAAAAATCTGATCGCCGGTGATGCGGCCCAGCTGGCTGATCGCGCCATCACACGGCAGCGCCAGCAGCGAGGCGTCAGGATCGACAGGGCGGGCACCCTCTTTCAGCGGGCGGACAAAGAAATCGTTGAACGTGCGATAGCTGCCGGTATGTGGCTTACTGGCTTCCGCCATGTCAACTTTATAGAACCAGACGAAAGCATCAATGACCGCTTTGGTCAGCCAGCCACCGCGGCGACTGGCGCCCCAGCCGGCGAGTTCGGTCAGCGCCTTCTTGGGCAGAATATGATTCAGGCCGAGTTTAAAACGATCAAACACCGTTGCCTCCTGGCTTAATACCTGTGGTTTACGTAAAAAAGGGGGGCGGATTGTAGCAGCGCCCCGGTGAGTTAGCGACTATGTCGTTTTACCGATCAATCTTCATCGGCAGAAAAGTTTTTACGCGTTTTTACCTGCGCCATACTCTCAAGAATACGGTGGTAATTATCAAAGCGCGACGCGTTGATCAGGCCATTCTCTACCGCTTCACGGATTGCGCAGCCGGGATCGGTATCGTGCTTGCAGTCGCGGAACTTACAGCTGCCGAGAAATTCGCGGAATTCGATAAACCCGCGGGTAACCTGTTCCGGCTCAAGGTGCCACAGGCCAAATTCACGCACTCCGGGCGAGTCGATCACATCGCCGCCGTGCGGGCAGTGGTAAAGACGTGAGGCGGTCGTGGTGTGCTGACCCAGTCCGGACACATCCGACACATCATTGGTCAGAATCTCACTGCCGGCAACATCCAGTCCCAGCAGCCGGTTCAGCAGGCTCGATTTACCCACGCCTGACTGGCCGGCAAAAATGCTGACGCGCCCGGTCAGTGCCGCTTCCAGATCTTTCAGGCCATCCTGTGCGTAGCTGGAGACCATCAGCACGCGATAGCCGATATGGCGATAGATATCCATCTGCTCATCAACAAACGCACGCGCGTCACTATCCAGCAGATCGATCTTGTTGAGTACCAGTAACGGCTCAATACCCAGCGTTTCGCTGGCGACCAGATAGCGGTCGATAATATTGAGCGAAAGCTCCGGCAAAATAGCTGACACGATCATGATCTGATCGATATTGGCCGCGATAGGCTTTACGCCGTCATAAAAATCGGGGCGGGTCAGCACGGTTTTACGCTCGTGTACCGCTTCAACGATACCTTTACCGCCATTTTCATTCGCTGCACGCCATACAACGCGATCGCCGGTAACCAGCGAGCGGATAGTGCGGCGGATATTACAGCGATGCACTTCGCCCGCCTGGTCTTCGACATCTGCGTGCATGCCAAAGCGGCTGATCACCACGCCCTCAGACGCATCGCCAAACAGGCTATCATCAGGCTCCGGTTTTTCACTCCGTTGCTGCAGACGACGCTGATGGTTTGCGCTTACGCGACGTTGTTGACCCTTCGACAGTTTATTTTTGCTCACGCATCCTCTCACGCTTTCGCCAGGCTTCGCCCCGCTGGGCAAAACGTCTATGATACACCTTAACGCGGTCGAATGACGACACTGGCAATGGATGGAAAATAGATGACAGCTGGAAACGAAAATAACCTGATCTGGATCGACCTTGAAATGACCGGACTCGATCCGCTTCGCGATCGCATTATTGAGATCGCGACGATCGTTACCGATGCAAACTTAAACGTGCTCGCTGAGGGGCCGGTACTGGCGGTGCATCAGTCTGATGAGCAGCTGGCCCTGATGGATGAGTGGAACGTGCGGACCCATACCGGCAGTGGCCTGGTTGAGCGGGTCAAAACGAGTCAGTATGACGATCGGGCGGCAGAACAAGCCACGCTGGCGTTTCTGCAGCAGTGGGTGCCTGCCAACACTTCACCGATTTGCGGCAACAGCATCGGTCAGGATCGCCGTTTTCTGTTTAACTATATGCCAGAGCTGGAAGCCTACTTCCATTACCGCTATCTGGATGTCAGCACGCTGAAAGAGCTGGCGCGACGCTGGAAACCGCAGATCCTGCCGGGCTTTAAAAAAGCGGGTACGCACCAGGCGCTGGATGATATTCGCGAGTCAATCGCGGAGCTGGCGTACTATCGCGAGCATTTTTTGCAGCTTTAACGGCCTGAAATGCACAGTAAAGCATCATTTTGTCGATTAAATCAGCAAACGCGCTGAAAGCGCAAAATTTTGCGATAAGAGGCTTGCGGCAAAAACGAATTCTCGTATAATGCGCACCCCGTACCGATGAAGAATTTCGTGTGGTGCGCAGCAGTAAAGCATCAGCGTTTATCCCTCCGCGTGAAAGTTACGCCGGTTCAGATAGTCGCGATGATGATGCGGGAATAGCTCAGTTGGTAGAGCACGACCTTGCCAAGGTCGGGGTCGCGAGTTCGAGTCTCGTTTCCCGCTCCAGATTTAAAGATGTAGTCAGATACCAATATCAGATATTTTGCTTTGCCGCATAGCAGCAGGCTGAATATCAACGATAATGCGGGAATAGCTCAGTTGGTAGAGCACGACCTTGCCAAGGTCGGGGTCGCGAGTTCGAGTCTCGTTTCCCGCTCCAGAATCTGTTTTGTAGTAACCTCTTTGCGGGAATAGCTCAGTTGGTAGAGCACGACCTTGCCAAGGTCGGGGTCGCGAGTTCGAGTCTCGTTTCCCGCTCCAGTTTTCTTATTCACGATTGTTTCCTGCCTGCGGGCGTCATCAGACATTAAGCACTGCTTTTGCTCTTTCTGCAGTCTGCGTTGTTCTGAACATTACACACGCTGTGTCAGCGTCGATATTGCCGATGGTTTGCTGCATACCGCTGCAAGTTATCCACAATTTGTCCGCGCCTGAAAGGCGGCGTTATACCCATCATGCAAAACCCTTTTAAACAGAGTTATCCACAAGCTCTGGCTCGACGCCTGCGCGTTATTCAGCAAATATAAGTTTACAATTTACATTCAATTAATTGTTTTTATTATATAAATCACTATTTCATTATGTTAATGGTCTCTATAGACCACGCATGCCTGTGCGTCACTATTTTTATGAAAAAATCTTATGCACAGCGTGTGGACAAGCCTGTGTGCAGCAGATGCGCTCAATCATGCATCACGTGTCAGACCCTTTTCCACGGCGCGGACTAAACGCAGCGTTTTCGCAGGCTGCACCTCAATAACTTCAGCTGCGCGCTTCTGCTGCTGCTGATCCAGCGCCCAGTCAATATGCTCATCCAGCAGCGGATCTTCACCGCGTCGCTGCTGCAGCGCCGCCACGCATTCAGCTGACCAGGGGGCATTGCCCAGCGCCACGGCAATGTTGCGCAGCCAGCGCAGATGACCGATTCGCCGGATTGCCGAGCCTTCCGTCACGCGCAGAAAACGCGCTTCGTCCCAGCCAAACAGCGCGGTCAGCTCTGGCGCATGCAGTACCGCACGCGGTGAAAAGTCCGCTTCATCCGTCAGCTGGCTGTAGCGGTTCCAGGGACAGATCAGCTGGCAGTCATCACAGCCATAAATACGGTTGCCGATGAGCGGACGCAACGCTTCAGGGATGGCGCCTTCCAGCTCAATGGTGAGGTAGGAGATACAGCGCCGCGCATCCACAACATAGGGCTCAACAATGGCCCCGGTCGGGCAGATCGTCATGCAGGCGACGCAGCGGCCACACTGCTCCTCCTGGGGAGCATCCACCGGCAGCGGCAGATCGATCAGCAGTTCACCAAGGAAAAACCATGAGCCCGCTTCACGATTCAGAATCAGTGAATGTTTTCCGGTCCAGCCGAGGCCCGCTTTCGCCGCCAGCTGCCGCTCCATTACGGGAGCGGAATCCACAAACGGGCGAAAATTGAGTTCACTGCAGTGCGCCTGGATCATTTCTCCGAGCTTTTTCAGACGATTGCGCAATACTTTGTGATAGTCGCGACCCAGCGCATAGCGGCTGACGTAGCCAAGCTGAGGATTTTTCAGAGTTTGGGCAAAAGCCGCTTTTGCGGGCAGATAGTTCATGCGGACGCTGATCACCCGCAGCGTGCCGGGCAACAGTTCATGCGGACGCGCACGCATCATGCCGTGGCGCGCCATCCATGCCATCTCACCGTGATACTGCTTGTCCAGCCACGCCTGTAGCTTTGGCTCTTCAGCACGTAAATCGGTGTCGCAGATGCCGACCTGCTGAAAGCCGAGGTCGCGGCCCCACTGTTTAATCTGTTGAGCAAGCTGTTGAAGATCGAGAGGGTATGACATGAGAAACCAGGCAGTTGATGCAAACGCGCGCAGTTTACCACACTCTGTCTGGCCTGCGCAGGCCATGGCGCAGCTGGAGCAGGATGCAGCAGACAGCCTGGGGCTGACGCTTTATGAACTGATGCAGCGCGCCGGTCAGGCGAGCTTTACCCTGGCGCGCCAGAGCTGGCCAGAGGCCGGGCACTGGCTGATCCTGTGCGGCCACGGCAACAACGGCGGTGATGGCTACGTCATTGCGCGGCTGGCTCAGGCAGCCGGTATGGCGGTCACGCTGCTGGCGTGTGAAGGCAGCAGGCCGCTACCTGATGAAGCACGGCAGGCGCGCGAAGCCTGGCTGGACGCAGGCGGCGAGATTCATGCCGCAGACAGCCCGTGGCCGGAGCAGGTCGATTTGATTGTGGACGCGCTGCTGGGCACCGGCCTCAGCCGCGCGCCAGCGGCACCTTATGCACCCCTGATTGAAGCGATCAATCAGCACACCGCGCCGGTACTCGCTATCGACGTGCCGTCCGGCTTACTGGCGACGACCGGTGCTACGCCAGGTGCGGCGGTTGTCGCCAGTCGCACGCTGAGCATGATTGCGCTGAAGCCGGGTCTGCTGACGGGAAAAGCACGCGATCATGTCGGTGAGCTGCACTGCGATACGCTGGGCCTTGATGCCTGGCTCAGCGGGCAACAGGCGCCTGTCCGGCGCTATGCAGCGGAGCACCTGACGCGCTGGCTTAAACCGCGCCAGGCGACCTCGCATAAAGGCGATCACGGACAGCTGCTGATTATTGGCGGCGACAGCGGTACTGCCGGCGCCATCCGTATGACCGGCGAGGCGGCACTACGCAGCGGTGCCGGACTGGTGCGCGTGCTGACGCAGGCTGATAATATCGGTCCGCTTATTACCGCACGTCCTGAGCTGATGGTTGATGCATTTACGCGCGAAAAACTGCATAACGCGCTGGCGTGGGCGGACGTCGTGGCGATTGGGCCGGGTATGGGACAACGCGACTGGGCACAGCAGGCGCTGCAGCAGGTCGCGGCTTGTGAAAAGCCCATGCTTTGGGATGCAGATGCGCTTAACCTGCTGGCAATCAATCCGGATAACCGTCAGAATCGCATCATTACGCCGCATCCCGGCGAAGCGGCCCGGCTGCTCGGAGTAAAAACCAGTGAGATCGAGCACGATCGCCTGCAGGCCGCGCAGAACCTGGCCCGGCGTTATGGCGGAGTCGTGGTTCTGAAAGGCGCCGGTACGGTCATTGCCAGCGCCGCGGGCGATATTGCCATTGCTGATGTCGGTAACGCCGGTATGGCGTCGGGCGGCATGGGCGATACGCTGAGCGGTATCATTGCGGCCCTGCTGGGCCAGCAGCTTTCGCTGTTTGAAGCCGCCTGTGCGGGCTGCGTGGTACACGGCGCAGCGGCCGATGCAGTTGCCCGTCAGCACGGAACGCGCGGTATGTTAGCCACTGATTTGTTTGAGCAACTGTGGCAGTTTGTTAATCCAGAGATGATGCAATAATAACGCATGAAAACCTGTGTAATTTCTTTGCCCGATGAGGCGGCAACCCTGAAAATGGGTGCGCAACTGGCTCGCGTTTGCAGCAGCGCGGCCGTTATTTATCTGTATGGCGATCTGGGCGCCGGTAAAACGACGTTCAGCCGCGGCTTTCTGCAGGCGCTCGGTCATCAGGGCAATGTTAAAAGCCCGACCTATACGCTGGTTGAGCCCTATGAGATTGGCGATCGTACCCTCTATCATTTCGACCTCTATCGCCTGGCCGATCCGGAAGAGCTGGAGTTTATGGGTATCCGCGACTATTTCAGCGGTGAGGCGCTCTGTCTGGTTGAATGGCCGCAGCAGGGCGCAGGCTTTCTGCCCGAGCCCGATCTGTCACTGACGCTGCGTTATGCAGAAACGGGGCGTGAAGCAGAAATCACGGCGGTTTCCGCACACGGCGCCGTGCTGCTGGAGCAGATGCAGCAGGGAGATCCGGCATGAAGCCACGGATAAAAAGCATCGTGCTGGTCGTGCTCTGCCTGTTTTCCGCTACGTCATTTGCCGCCACGCTTTCAGATATTAAAGTTGAGAACGGGGCGAATCAGGCAACGGTGACGCTCAGCTTCAACGGCCAGCCGGTATACGGTTTTTTTCCGCTGCATAACCCTGACCGGGTGGTGCTGGATATTCGCCAGAGCGGCACGATCAAAGGGCTGCCGCTGAGCTTCAGCGGTGAAAACATCGTGCAGCGCATTCGCAACAGCCAGCCTAAAGATGCCCAGAGCATCCGGCTGGTATTTGATTTAAACCAGTCCACTAAAACGCGCGCTGCGACGCAGCGTGACGGCAATAATTATCGCGTGGTGTTTACCCTGCGCGGCACCCGGCCGGTAAACCGCAGCAGCACCGCAGCCGCGCCGGTTACCGCTGCGCGCCAGAGCGCCAGCGTAGCCAGCAGCCAGGGCAATCCGTTTGATGGCAATCCGGTCACCGCGGTGACCAACAGCAACACCACGATACGTCCGGGCGGCGCGGTTACCCTTAACGATGCGGTGATTGTGGCCATTGACGCCGGTCATGGCGGGCAGGATCCGGGGGCGATGGGGCAGCGCGGGCTGCGGGAAAAAAACGTTACTATCGCCATTGCACGCAAGCTTAAAGCGCTGCTGGATCGGGATCCGATGTTTAAACCGGTGCTGACGCGCAACGGCGATTACTTTATCTCGGTGATGGGACGTTCAGAGGTTGCCCGCAAAGAGAACGCCAATTTGCTGGTCTCTATTCACGCCGATGCGGCGCCAAACCACTCGGCAACCGGCGCTTCCGTCTGGGTGCTGTCAAACCGGCGCGCCAATAACGAAATGGCAAACTGGCTGGAGCAGAAAGAGAAACAGTCTGAGCTGCTGGGCGGAGCGGGCGATCTGCTGGCGAACAGCCAGGCCGATCCCTATCTCAGCCAGGCGGTGCTGGATCTGCAGTTTGGCCACTCACAGCGCGTCGGTTATGACGTAGCGGTCAAAGTTCTGCAGCAGTTACGCGGCATCACGCCGCTGCATAAACGGTTGCCGGAGCACGCCAGCCTTGGCGTGTTGCGTTCACCCGATATTCCATCTTTACTGGTTGAAACCGGCTTTATCAGTAACGCCGGGGAGGAGCGGCTGCTTGGCAGCAGTGCGTACCAGGAAAAAATTGCGCTGGCGATCCATAAAGGCCTGCGCAGTTATTTCCTCGCACATCCGTTACAGTCCGTCCCAAAGCAGGAAAACCGGCCGCTGGACAGCGCACCAGCGGTTAGCGTCGCCAGCAATCCCGCCAGCGGAACCGTACAGTATACGGGCGTGACGCAGCGCCACACGGTAACGCGCGGCGAAACGCTGTCGGGAATCGCCGCAAAGTATGGGGTCAGCATGGCGACGCTGCGCGATCTCAACAACCTGAAGCGCGACGTGGTCTGGGTGGGGCAGCGCCTGAAAGTACCTGCCGGCAGCCGCGTCAGCACGACGGCTGCACGCCCGGCGCGCCACAAAGTGGTTCGCGGTGATTCGCTGACGGCCATTGCCGTGCGTTACGGCGTGAGTCCGAAAGCGATTATGCAGGCCAATAATATGAAGTCAGACAATGTAATGCTGGGACAGAATTTAAAAATTCCTCAATCCTGATCGCTGGCCTTCGGGCCAGCAAGCTACAAGGATCACCACCATGCCTATACAGATTTTACCGCCGCAGCTGGCAAACCAGATTGCCGCTGGCGAAGTGGTTGAGCGTCCGGCATCGGTTGTAAAAGAGCTGGTGGAGAACAGCCTCGATGCCGGCGCAACGCGTATCGATATCGATATTGAAAAAGGCGGAGCCCGGCTGATTCGCATTCGCGATAATGGCTGCGGTATTCCCAAAGCAGAGCTGGCGATGGCGCTGGCGCGTCACGCTACCAGTAAAATTGCGTCGCTGGACGATCTCGAAGCGATAGCCAGCCTCGGCTTTCGCGGTGAAGCGCTGGCCAGCATCAGTTCAGTTTCCCGTCTGACGCTGACCTCACGCACCGCCGATCAGCAGGAAGCGTGGCAGGCGTACGCCGAAGGGCGTGATATGCAGGTCACCGTTAAGCCGGCGGCCCATCCGGTGGGAACCTCGCTGGAGGTGCTGGATCTGTTCTACAACACGCCGGCCCGGCGCAAATTTATGCGCACGGAAAAAACGGAGTTCACCCATATTGATGAAGTGATCCGTCGCATTGCGCTGGCGCGTTTTGACGTCGCGATTTCGCTCACGCACAACGGTAAACTGGTGCGTCAGTACCGCGGCGTGACGCAGACGTCGCAACAGGAACGACGTCTGGGCGCGATCTGCGGTACGGCATTTATGCAGCATGCGCTGCGTATCGACTGGCAGCATGACGATCTCGCGCTACGCGGCTGGGTAGCCGATCCGGCTGGCGCGCGGCAAACTCCGGACCTGCAATATTGCTACGTCAACGGTCGTATGATGCGCGACAAGCTGATCAACCATGCCATCCGCCAGGCCTGGCAGGCCCAGGGGGGCGACGATCAGCAGCCTGCCTATGTACTCTATCTGGAGATCGACCCGCATCAGGTTGATGTCAACGTTCATCCTGCCAAGCATGAAGTGCGCTTTCACCAGTCGCGACTGGTGCATGACTTTATCTGGCAGGGCGTGATGAGCGTGCTGCAGGCGAGCCGCAGTGCGGAGCTGCCGGAAGTCGCGGTAAAAGAGCCTGCTGCACCGTGGCAGCCAGAGAACCGTCAGGCTGCCGGCGGTAACCATTTTGCTCAGCCTGCCGCTGCCCCATCCCGGCCTGACGACGCCGCCGCCAGCCCGCGCGATCGTGCGCCTGCCCGCAGCGGAAACGCGGGCGCAGGCTGGCAGCATAAAGAACCCGCGTATCGCGCCCGTGAGGGCGCCGCGTATCAGCAGTTGCTGAAGACGCCCTCAGCCGCACCCGCGGCACCGACACCGGCTCCGGCAGCCCCACAGAGAACACGCGAGCCCACAGCTGGTGCACCGCTGGCCGCGCACGCGCAGAGTTTTGGCCGCGTGCTCAGCGTCGTCCGCGAGCGCTATGCGCTGCTGGAGCGGGGCGCAGCGCTCCAGCTACTCTCGCTGTCCGTCGCTTCGCGCTGGCTAAAGCAGGCGCAGCTTCAGCCGGGGGAGGAGGGGCTGCGGCCGCAGCCGCTGCTGATACCGGTACGCCTGAAAATTGCCGCCAGTGAGCAGGAGGTTATTACCACCCGGGCTGCGCTGCTGCAGCAGATGGGTATTGATTTGCAGCGGGATGGGCAGCATGTCACCCTGCGCGCGGTGCCTTTACCGTTAAGAACACAAAATTTACAAATCTTGATTCCAGAACTGTTAGGCTACCTGGCCCGGCAGCAAGAGGTTTCTGCGTCCATGCTGGCTCAGTGGCTGGCACGTCGTGAGGATGCAGAGGAGCCACACTGGAATCACTCGCAGGCGATTGCGCTACTGGCGGAGCTGGAACGGCTCTGTCCGCAGCTGCTGAAGTCGCCGCCTTCAGGTCTGTTACAGACCCTGGATATTGAGAGCGCGATTAACGCGTTAAAGCATGAGTGAACTAAACCAGGCTGGCCGGCCAAAGGCTATTTTTTTGATGGGGCCAACCGCCTCTGGCAAAACCGCGCTGGCCATTGCATTACGCCAGCAGCTGCCGGTAGAGCTGATTAGCGTTGACTCCGCCCTGATCTATCGCGGGATGGATATAGGAACAGCAAAACCTTCAGCTGAAGAGCAGGCGCTGGCTCCTCACCGTCTGCTGGACATACGCGATCCGGCGGAGAGTTATTCTGCCGCTGAATTTCGTCGCGATGCGCTGGCAGAAATGGCGGAGATTACCCGGGAAGGTAAAATTCCGCTGCTTGTTGGTGGAACCATGCTCTACTTTAAGGCGTTGCTTGAAGGATTGTCGCCGCTGCCCCCGGCCGATCCGCAAATACGTCAGCAAATAGAGCAAACGGCGGCTGAACAAGGGTGGGAAACCCTGCACCGCCAGCTGTGTGAAATCGATCCGGTCGCCGGCAGTCGTATTCATCCGAATGATCCGCAGAGACTTTCGCGAGCACTGGAAGTTTTTTTTATTTCGGGTAAAACTTTAACGGAACTGACAAAAACGTCCGGTGAAGCGCTACCCTACGATGTGCACCAGTTTGCGATCGCTCCGGCGCATCGTGAAATGCTGCACCAGCGCATTGCAATGCGTTACGACCAGATGTTAGCGTCAGGCTTTGAGGCGGAGGCTCGTGCCCTTTTTGCGCGAGGTGATTTGCATACGGATATGCCTTCCATTCGTTGTGTCGGTTATCGCCAGATGTGGTCTTATCTTTCAGGCGAAATCAGCTATGACGATATGGTTTATCGGGGAATTTGCGCCACCCGGCAGTTAGCCAAGCGCCAGATGACCTGGTTACGAGGCTGGGAAGGTGTGCACTGGTTAGACAGTGATGCGCCTGAAACAGCCCGCGACACGGTACTTCAGGTAGTTAGTGCTAAGCAGGGCTGATTGTGTACAATTGATCGGTTAGCGTGCGCAAATTTTTACGCAGTTTTTCTGAACCACGGTTCTTAAGTAACAAACAACAAGCATATAAGGAAAAGATAGAATGGCTAAGGGGCAATCATTACAAGACCCGTTTCTGAACGCACTGCGTCGTGAACGTGTTCCGGTTTCGATTTATCTGGTGAACGGCATTAAGCTGCAGGGACAAATTGAGTCTTTCGATCAGTTCGTTATTTTACTGAAAAACACAGTGAGCCAGATGGTGTATAAGCACGCCATCTCTACCGTGGTTCCTTCGCGTCCGGTTTCGCATCACAGTAATAATGCGGGCGGCGGCGGTAGCAGTAACTACCACCACGGCGGAAGCAATCAGAGCGCTCAATCGCAGCCACAACAAGACGGTGATAGCGCAGAGTAAGTTTGCGTAGCCGTAAAGCCAGGGCCGGGGAGCAATCAGGTTTTCCCGTCCTGGTTATTTTATTTTAGCGAGGTTATAGCTTGTTTGACCGTTATGATGCCGGTGAGCAGGCCGTACTGGTACACATCTGGTTCTCCCAAGACAAAGAGCTGGAAGATTTGCAGGAGTTTGAAACTCTTGTCTCTTCTGCGGGCGTCGATGCACTGCAGGTCATTACCGGCAGTCGTAAAGCGCCACATCCCAAATATTTTGTCGGTGAAGGAAAGGCAGTTGAAATTGCCGATGCGGTAAAAGCGAGTGGAGCATCGGTCGTATTATTCGATCATGCCTTATCTCCTGCTCAGGAACGTAATCTCGAGCGTCTGTGCGAATGTCGTGTTATCGATCGCACCGGCTTAATTCTCGACATCTTTGCGCAGCGCGCCCGTACCCATGAAGGGAAATTACAGGTCGAGCTGGCGCAGCTACGCCATCTGGCCACCCGCCTGGTGCGCGGCTGGACACACCTTGAACGTCAGAAAGGCGGCATCGGACTACGTGGACCCGGTGAAACTCAGCTGGAAACTGACCGGCGCTTGCTGCGCGGTCGCATCAGCCAGATCCTGTCGCGGCTTGAGCGTGTTGAAAAGCAGCGTGAACAGGGACGTCAGGCGCGTGCCAAAGCTGATGTGCCTACTGTTTCGCTGGTGGGTTACACCAACGCCGGAAAATCCACCCTGTTTAACGCGGTAACGTCTGCCAATGTGTATGCGGCGGATCAGCTGTTTGCCACGCTCGATCCAACCCTGCGCCGTCTTAATGTCGCCGACGTAGGCGAGGTGGTGCTGGCCGATACCGTCGGTTTTATCCGCCATCTTCCGCACGATCTGGTCGCGGCGTTTAAAGCAACGCTGCAGGAGACCCGCCAGGCAACTCTGCTGCTGCACGTCATCGATGCCGCTGATTTACGCGTTACCGACAACATTGACGCCGTGAATGAAGTTCTGGCTGAAATTGAGGCGGATGAGATTCCCTCGCTGCTGGTTATGAACAAAATCGATATGCTGGATGGGTTTGAACCGCGTATCGATCGCGATGAAGAGCAGCGCCCGACGCGCGTATGGCTCTCAGCGCAAAACGGCGTCGGTCTGGAGCTATTGTGGCAGGCGCTCTCAGAACGGCTGGCAGGTGAGATTGCGCAGTATGAACTGCGTTTGCCACCTGAAGCAGGACGTCTGCGTAGCCGCTTTTACCAGCTGCAGGCGATAGAAAAAGAGTGGAATGAAGAAGATGGCAGTACGGGTTTGCAGGTGCGTATGCCGATTATCGACTGGCATCGCTTATGCAAACAGGAGCCGTTGCTAACCAGTTATATTGTTTGATATTGCCCAAACGCCTTTATCTGACACATGAGAATGGTGCTGTAAGTATGACTGCAGGCTGTCTGCGCCGGAACAGGGTTTCGCGGGCGCAACGTCAACTGCGCGCATGACCGGATGCTTACCTCTGTAGCGGATCCGGCGGCGGGCAGGCAGTTCACCACGCGGCGGCAGGCGACGTGAAAGGTAAAACACGTAAATACAATAAATGGAGTAGAAACATGGCGTGGAATCAGCCCGGAAATAACGGACAGGACCGCGACCCGTGGGGAAGCAGCAATAATCAAGGCGGCAACTCTGGGGGGAATAAAGGAGGGCGCGAGCAGGGGCCTCCCGATCTGGATGATATCTTCCGTAAGCTGAGTAAAAAACTCGGCGGACTGGGCGGTGGCAAACAGAACGATAACGGTCAGCGCAGCGGCGGTAGCGGTGGCAAACTGGTTGGCATTGCAGGCGCAGCCGTAGTGATTATCTGGGCGGCAAGCGGCTTCTACACCATCAAAGAAGCGGAACGCGGTGTTGTAACCCGTTTTGGCAAATTCAGTCATCTGGTTGAGCCTGGCCTCAACTGGAAGCCGACATTTATTGATAACGTACGCGCTGTCAACGTTGAAGCCGTGCGCGAGCTGGCTGCATCAGGCGTGATGCTGACATCCGATGAAAACGTGGTACGCGTTGAGATGAACGTCCAGTATCGCGTGACCGATCCGGAGCGCTATCTCTATGCAGTAACCAGCGCGGATGACAGCCTGCGTCAGGCCACCGACAGCGCGCTGCGTGGCGTGATTGGTCGTTCCACCATGGACCGCATTCTGACCGAAGGGCGTACCGTGGTGCGTAGCGATACGCAGCGTGAGATTGACGAAACGATTCGCCCCTACAATATGGGGATCACCCTGCTTGACGTAAACTTCCAGGCGGCGCGTCCACCGGAAGAGGTAAAAGCCGCGTTTGATGATGCGATCGCCGCACGCGAAAACCGTGAGCAGTATGTGCGTGAAGCGGAAGCCTATGCCAACGAAGTGCAGCCGCGTGCCAACGGTCAGGCGCAGCGTATTCTGGAAGAAGCGCGAGCGTACAAAGAGCGTACCGTACTGGAAGCGCAGGGTGAGGTTGCCCGTTTTGCGCGTCTGCTGCCGGAGTACAAGGCAGCACCACAAATCACCAAAGAGCGTCTCTATATCGAAACCATGGAGCGCGTGCTGAGTCATACGCGTAAAGTGCTGGTTAACGATCGCAGCAACAATCTGATGGTACTGCCGCTCGACCAGCTGCTGCGCAACGGCCAGTCAGGCAGCCAGAGTGGCCAGAACAACACTAACCTGATGAAATTGCCTTCGTCGCCAGGCAGCAGTGCCGATCGCAACAGTAACTCATCTTATAGTCCGGACAGCGTCATGGACCAGCGTCGCGCAAACGCGCTGCGCAACGATACCCAGCGCGAAGGGAGGGAGTAACCGATGCGTAAGCCAATCATCGCCGTAATTATCGTAGTGCTGGTGGTGCTCTACGCGTCACTGTTTGTTGTGCAGGAGGGCCAGCGCGGTATCGTGCTGCGTTTTGGTAAAGTCCTGCGCGACGACGAGAATAAGCCACAGGTTTATTCGCCGGGTCTGCACTTTAAAATCCCATTCATTGAAACCGTGAAATCGCTGGATGCGCGTATCCAGACCATGGATAACCAGGCCGATCGCTTTGTCACTAAAGAGAAGAAAGATCTGATCGTCGACTCTTATATCAAGTGGCGTATCAGCGACTTCAGTCGCTACTACCTGGCAACGGGCGGTGGCGATATCTCTCAGGCTGAGGTGCTGCTGAAACGTAAGTTCAGCGACCGTCTGCGTTCAGAAATGGGCCGCCTCGATGTGAAAGATATTGTGACCGATTCGCGTGGCCGTCTGACCACTGACGTACGCGATGCGCTGAACACGGGCAGCGCGGGTAACGATGATGAAGTTCAGACGCCGGCAGCAGATGATGCCATCGCCAGCGCTGCCGCACGCGTTGAGCGCGAAACCAATAGCAGCGAGCCTGCGCCAAATCCAAACAGTATGGCGGCGCTGGGTATTCAGGTTGTTGATGTGCGTATTAAGCAGATCAACCTGCCAACTGAAGTCTCTGACGCTATCTACAACCGCATGCGCGCCGAGCGTGAAGCGGTTGCCCGTAGCCAGCGTTCACAGGGGCAGGAAGAGGCAGAAAAACTGCGTGCGCAGGCTGATTACCAGGTAACCCGTACGCTGGCTGAAGCGCAGCGTCAGGCGCTGATCTCGCGCGGTGAAGGGGATGGTGAAGCCGCCAAGCTGTTCGCCGATGCCTTCAGTCAGGATCCTGATTTCTATGCGTTCATTCGCAGCCTGCGGGCGTATGAAAACAGCTTTGCGGATAATCAGGACGTCATGGTGCTGAGCCCGGATAGCGATTTCTTCCGCTATATGAAAGCACCGACCAACGTTTCACGATAAGCGCTTATAAAGCCAGGGCCGACACTGATGTCGGCCCTTTTTTTTGGATAACGTATGAATTCAACCATCTGGATGGCGCTTGCGCTGGTGCTGATACTGGAAGGCGCAGGGCCGATGTTAATGCCGCGACTCTGGCGGCGCATGATCCTTTCTCTGACGCAGCTGCCTGACCGCCTGCTGCATCGTTTTGGCGGTGGACTGGTTGTAGCGGGCGTGGTGATTTACTGCCTGTTCAGCCAGCATATGCAGGGATAATCGCGCCGCTTACCGGTTAAGTTGTGCCTGTCGGGCCGAGCCTCCCCAACATGTTGTGAGCTGAACAAAAGGCAGGCAAAAAACAGCGCAAACGTGTGCTAAAAGTGCTGAAACTGTGAAAAACCGATGGTAGAATCCATTTTTAAGCAATCGGTGATTTTAGAAATGGGTAAGAACGTCGTCGTACTGGGCACCCAATGGGGTGACGAAGGTAAAGGTAAAATCGTAGACCTTCTGACTGAACGCGCTAATTATGTGGTGCGTTACCAGGGTGGCCACAATGCAGGCCATACACTTGTCATCAACGGTGAAAAAACCGTCCTCCACTTAATTCCTTCTGGCATCCTGCGTGAAAATGTTACCAGCATCATTGGTAACGGGGTGGTATTGTCACCTGAAGCGCTGATGAAAGAGATGAATGGTCTGGAAGCGCGCGGTGTGCCGGTACGTGAACGTCTGCTGATTTCTGAAGCCTGCCCGCTGATCCTGCAATATCACGTTGCAATGGATCTGGCACGCGAAAAAGCGCGCGGTGCCAAAGCGATCGGTACCACGGGCCGCGGTATCGGGCCTGCCTATGAAGATAAAGTGGCGCGTCGCGGCCTGCGGGTCAGCGATCTGTTCAACAAAGAGACCTTTGCAGCCAAGCTGAAAGAGATTGTTGATTTCTACAACTTCCAGCTGGTGAACTACTACAAAACCGATGCCGTTGACTACGAAAAAGTGCTGAGCGACGTGATGGCCGTAGCGGACATCCTGACCAGCATGGTAGTGGACGTATCCGATCTGCTGGATGGCGCGCGCAAGCGTGGCGATCTGATCATGTTTGAAGGTGCGCAGGGTACCCTGCTGGATATCGACCACGGTACTTACCCCTATGTGACTTCCTCTAACACCACCGCAGGCGGCGTGGCAACCGGCTCCGGTATCGGTCCGCGCTATGTCGACTACGTGCTGGGTATCGTGAAAGCCTACTCCACTCGCGTCGGAGCGGGTCCGTTCCCGACCGAGCTGTTTGATGAGACCGGTGAGTTTCTGTGCAAGCAGGGCAATGAGTTTGGTGCCACTACCGGCCGCCGTCGCCGTACCGGCTGGCTTGATGCGGTTGCTGTACGCCGTGCCGTACAGATTAACTCGCTTTCCGGCTTCTGCATGACCAAACTGGACGTGCTGGATGGCCTGAAAGAGGTTAAAATCTGTGTCGGCTACCGTATGCCGGATGGCCGCGAGATGACCACTACGCCGCTGGCAGCTGAAGGCTGGGAAGGTATCGAACCGATTTACGAAACTCTGCCTGGCTGGAGTGAGACCACCTTTGGTGTCAAAACCGTGGAGGGTCTGCCCCAGGCCGCACGTGATTACATCAAGCGTGTCGAAGAAGTAACCGGTGTGCCGGTTGATATTATCTCAACGGGCCCGGACCGTAGTGAGACCATGATTCTGCGCGATCCGTTCGACGCATAATCTTCTCAGGCCGGACATGTTCCGGCCTCTGTTTATCCGCTGTCTGCTTCCGCTCACTCTGTTTTTTTCGGCTCAGGACCACACGGGCATGAAAAAAGCGCTCCGGGTTTTTCCGCACTGGTTTATCATCATTGTTAATCGAAGCGCGCAGCTGGCGCTAAAACTAAAAAATCTGATGGTTTACTGAGGTATATGTGCAGCTAACAAGTTTTACCGATTATGGTCTGCGCGCACTGATTTACATGGCTACGCTGCCCGAGGGCAGGCAGACTAACATTACTGAAGTCACCGATACTTACGGCGTATCGCGTAACCATATGGTAAAAATCATCAATCAACTGAGCCGGGCCGGCTTTGTAGCTGCTACACGCGGCAAAAACGGCGGAATTCGTTTAGGTATGGACCCGGAAAAAATTATTATTGGCGACGTTGTCAGAAAGATGGAGCCGCTGCAGTTAGTTAACTGTGACACCTGCGCCATCACCCCAGCCTGCCGCTTACGTAAGGCGCTTAATGACGCCGTGCAGTTATTTTTGCAGGAGCTGGATAACTATACGCTGGCCGATCTGGTAAGAAACAACGATTCGCTCTACCACATCCTATTGTCCGAACCGCCGGTGGCAATCCACTCCAAATGACATCGGAGGAACCTAATGTCAAAAGATCCTTTTCAGGACAGAGAAGCTGAAAAATATGATAACCCGATCCCCAGCCGCGAATTTATTCTCGGGCTGCTGGAGCAGCGGGAAAAACCAGCCAGCCGCGAAGAGATTGCGGGGGCGTTAAACATCACCAGTGAAGATCAGCTGGAGGCGCTGCGCCGTCGTCTGCGCGCAATGGAGCGTGACGGTCAGCTGGTCTTTACCCGTCGTCAGTGCTATGCGCTGCCGGAACGCCTCGACCTGCTGCGCGGCAAAGTGATTGGCCATCGTGACGGCTACGGCTTTTTACGCGCTGAAGGGCAAAAAGATGACTTCTATCTTTCCGCCGAACAGATGAAATTCTGCCTGCATGGCGACGTGATCCTGGCGCAGCCAGGCGGTGCCGATCGTAAAGGTCGCCGTGAAGCGCGCGTGGTGCGGGTGCTTGAACCGCGCAACAGCCAGATTGTCGGCCGCTACTTTACCGATGCCGGCACGGGCTTCGTGGTGCCGGACGATAGCCGTCTGAGCTTTGATATTCTTATTCCGCAGGACGCAACGCTTGATGCCCGGATGGGCTCTGTTGTCGTGGTCGAGATTGTGCAGCGCGCCACGCGCCGCACCAAAGCTATCGGTAAAGTCACCGAAATCCTCGGCGACAATATGGGCACCGGTCTGGCAGTTGATATGGCGCTGCGTACGCATGAAATTCCGCACACCTGGCCGGAAGAGGTCGAAAGAGAGATTGCGAAGCTGAAAGAAGAGGTGCCGGAAGCGGCGAAGCAGGGACGTATCGATCTGCGTCAGCTGCCGCTGGTTACCATTGATGGCGAAGATGCCCGCGACTTCGATGATGCCGTCTACTGCGAGAAAAAGCGCGGTGGTGGCTGGCGCCTGTGGGTAGCGATCGCTGACGTAAGTTACTACGTGCGGCCGGGTACGGCGCTGGATGACGAAGCGCATCAGCGCGGAACATCAGTCTACTTCCCGTCGCAGGTCGTGCCGATGCTGCCTGAGATCCTCTCCAACGGCCTCTGCTCGCTGAATCCGCAGGTTGACCGCCTTTGCATGGTCTGTGAGATGACTATCTCTGCCAGCGGTAAACTGACCGGCTATAAGCATTATGAAGCGGTGATGAACTCACACGCGCGACTGACCTATAACAAAGTCTGGAATATCCTGCAGGGTAATCCCGAGCTGCGTGAGCAGTATGCGGCACAGGTAAAACATCTCGAAGAGCTGCACGCTATGTACGAGGTGCTGGAAACCGCACGCGAGCAGCGCGGTGGCATCTCATTTGAAACGGAAGAAGCGAAGTTTATCTTCAACGCTGAGCGCCGTATTGAGCGCGTTGAGCGCACGGTACGTAACGACGCGCATAAACTTATCGAAGAGTGCATGATCCTCGCTAACATTGCGTCTGCCCGCTTTGTGGAGAAACACCAGGAGCCGGCGCTGTTCCGCGATCACGATCGTCCGAGTGAAGACAGCATCACCAGTTTCCGCACCGTACTGAGCGAGCTGGGTCTGAGCCTGCCGGGCGGCGCAAAACCGCAGCCTGTGGACTACGCCGAACTGCTGGATCAGATCGCCGAGCGTCCGGATGCTGAGATGCTGCAGACCATGCTGCTGCGCTCCATGAAACAGGCGGTCTACGATCCGGAAAACCGCGGACACTTTGGTCTGGCGCTGGCTTCTTACGCCCACTTTACTTCGCCGATCCGCCGCTATCCGGATCTGCTGCTGCACCGGGCGATTAAATATCTGCTGGCAAAAGAGCAGGGCATGGAAAACGGTATCACTACGCCGAACGGCGGCTACCACTATGATATGCAGCAGATGCTGCAGCTGGGTCAGCACTGTTCGATGACCGAGCGCCGCGCTGATGAAGCGACGCGCGACGTTGCTGACTGGCTGAAGTGCGACTTCATGCAGGATCAGGTGGGCAATGTGTTTAACGGCGTGATCTCCAGCGTGACCGGCTTTGGCTTCTTTGTGCGGCTGAGCGATCTGTTCATCGATGGCCTGGTGCATGTCTCCACGCTGGATAACGACTACTATCGCTTTGATGCCGTCGGACAGCGTCTGATCGGCGAGTCAGGCGGCCGTACCTATCGTCTTGGCGATGCGGTGGAAGTGCGCGTGGATGCGGTGCACATGGATGAGCGTAAAATCGATTTTGCACTGATCTCCAGCAAGCGCGTGCCGCGTGGCGAAGGCAAAACCGCGCGGGAACGCGAGAAGCGCAGCGGCAAACCTGCCACAAAGCGCCGTCGCGACGCGGGTAAAAAAGGCAACTTTGAACCGGATGCGGCTTTCCGTGGTGAAAAGAAACCGGCTGCTGCGCAGAAAAGTGAGAAAAAAGGCAATAAAGTCTCTGAGAAAACCCGTAAAATCGCCGCCGCCACTAAGGCTAAGCGGGCATCAAAAAAAAGCAGCGCGACCTGATGGTCACCGGATTGTCCTGACAGGCAATCCGGGTATGCTTTACGCGCTGTACCGGATGCGCCGCCGCGCGCATCCTGAACCCGGATCTCAGCGATCGCTGTTCTAACCCAATCTTGAGCAAAATAATGAGCGAAATAGTTTTTGGCATTCATGCCGTGCAGGCGCTGCTGGAGCGCGACCCCCAGCGTTTTCAGGAAGTTTTCATTCTCAAAGGGCGCGACGATCGCCGCCTGCAGCCGCTGATTGCCGCACTGGAAGCTCAGGGTATTGTGATCCAGCTGGCTAACCGCCAGTGGCTCGATGCACAGGTAGAGGGCGGCGTGCATCAGGGCATCGTGGCGCGTATCAAACCGGGTAAAAATTACCAGGAGGGCGATCTGCCCGATCTGCTGCAGTCGCTGGAGAAACCTTTTCTGCTGATCCTCGACGGCGTAACCGATCCACACAACCTGGGTGCCTGCCTGCGCAGTGCTGACGCGGCGGGTGTTCATGCGGTCATCGTGCCGAAAGATCGTGCTGCACCGCTTAACGCCACGGCAAAAAAAGTCGCCAGCGGCGCTGCGGAAAACGTTCCGCTCATTCGCGTCACTAACCTGGCGCGCACTATGCGACTGCTGCAGGAATACAACATCTGGATCGTTGGCACTGCCGGTGAGGCGGATCATACGGTTTATCAGAGCAAAATGACCGGTCCGCTGGCGCTGGTGATGGGGGCGGAGGGCGAAGGTATGCGCCGCCTGACGCGCGAACACTGCGATGAGCTGATCAGCATTCCGATGGCAGGCAGCGTCTCTTCGCTGAACGTCTCGGTGGCGACCGGCGTCTGCCTGTTTGAGGCCGTGCGCCAGCGCCAGGCGTGATCGGCACCGCAAAATATCAACAAGCGCTTTCCCCTCCTGTACGGCTCTCCTGAATAATTCAGACAGAGCAGGCTGCCAGACGGTTACTCTGCCTGGCAGCCTCGTCGCTATGATGCGTTATCATCAGGAGGCGCTATGTTTCATACCACTCACCACGTATTCAATCAGCCTCATCCTCTCTGCAACAGTAATCTGTTTACCCGCGACAGCGCTCTGTGCGATGCCGTGGTGCGCGAAGGCGCGGCCTGGGACCAGGCGTGGCTGGCGTCGGTTGGTCTGCAGCTTGGCAGCGCGGAATCGCTGGAGCTGGGACGGCTGGCCAATAGTGAACCGCCGGTACTGCAGCGCTATGACGCGCGCGGCGAGCGCATCGACGAGGTGCGGTTTCATCCCGCCTGGCATCTGCTGATGCAGGGCGTCTGTGCCAGCCGCTTACATAATCTCAGCTGGCAGCCTGATGCCCCGGCTCATGCCATGGTAGCGCGTGCGGCGCGCTTTATTCTGCATGCCCAGGCGGAAGCGGGTTCCCTCTGTCCGGTCACCATGACGCACGCCGCGCTTCCTCTGCTGCAGGCGCATCTGCCCGCAGCCTATGCTGACTGGCGCGCAGGCCTGCTGAGCGACCGCTACGATGCCCATCACCTGCCAGGCGGTCAGAAGCGCGGGCTGCTGATTGGCATGGGGATGACTGAAAAGCAGGGCGGTACTGACGTGCTGACTAACACCACGCGCGCTGAACCACTCGGTGTGCGTGCGCCGGGCGAGCCGTGGCGCATTACCGGTCATAAATGGTTTTTCTCTGTGCCGCAAAGCGATGCGCATCTGATCCTGGCCCATACCTCACGCGGCCTGAGCTGTTTTTTTCTGCCGCGACTGCTGCCTGACGGCACGCGCAATGCGCTACGCATCGAGCAGCTCAAGGAGAAGCTGGGCAACCGCTCCAATGCCAGCGCTGAAGTGGAGTTTCAGGATGCCACTGGCTGGCTGATGGGCGAAGAGGGTGAAGGCGTGCGGCTGCTGTTACGCATGGGCGGCATGACGCGCTTCGACTGCGCGCTCGGCAGCCACGGCCTGATGCGCCGTGCGCTGTCGGTGGCGCTGCATCATGCGCAGCAGCGACAGGTCATGGGCAAACTGCTCAGCGAGCAGCCGCTGATGCGCCTCCAGCTGGCACGACAGGCGCTGCAGCTTGAAGCGCAGACTGCGCTGTTGCTGCGGCTCGCCCGGGCGTGGTCAGCACCAGCCAGCGAGACGGAGCGGCTCTATGCCCGGCTCTTTACACCGGTAGCGAAGTTTGCCATCTGCCGGGCCGGTATGCCGTTTGTCGCGGAGAGCATGGAGGTGCTGGGCGGTATCGGCTACTGCGAACAGAGCGAACTGCCGCGGCTGTATCGCGAGATGCCAGTTAACAGCATCTGGGAGGGATCGGGCAATGTCATGTGTCTGGATATTCTGCGCGTACTGCAGCGCTATCCTGCATGCCATGCGCTGCTGCAGCAGGAGTTTGAGGCGGTGAGGGGCGCTAATCGTCATGTTGATCGCAGCTGGCGTCAGCTGCGTCTGCAGCTGCGTCATCCGCATGAAGCGCAGGCGCGTGACCTGGCGCAGGAGCTGTTCTGGCTGGCGAGTGCGGCGATACTGCTGAAAGTCGCAGAACCGCCGCTGGCCGATGCGTGGTGTGCGCTTGCGCTCGACGGGCGCGGCGCACGTGGCCCGGATGAGACGCTGGCCGCGCGTCTGCTACTGCGCGCCGGCGCTGCCTGAAGGCGCGCCGTAGAGGATCGCGGTGGCGTACCACAGGCCGGGAAAGGAGGTATCATCCAGCATTATAATCTGATAATAGACAGCCCCAGCCTGGCTGGCGCGTGCGGCAATCGCGCGCTGGACATCATCCGGTGAACCGCGCGTCGACGCGCTGATATTGCCCAGCTTCGGCAGTCCGGCGCTCTGCGCACGCGAAATCTCCTGGGGGTGTGAGGCGGGCGGCGGCGGCGCCTGCGGGGTCGACTGCAGCGTTGAACATCCACACAGCACCAGACTCAGCAGCAGTAACAGACGGGACATAACGACTCCGGAAGTGCAGGGAAGATAGCTAAAGTGTAAGCCATCTTCCCGCAATCATCAGCTGTTGAGCCTGAACAGGCTGACCAGCGCCGTAAGATGATGCCCTTTCTCGCTCAGATGCCGGGCGGTGCTCTCAGACTGCATAACCATATCGCTGCTCTGATGTGTCGCCTGACCAATATGGTTCATCGCCAGGTTAACCTGACCGATACCCGCCGCCTGCTCCTGTGCCGCGATATTGATCTCATCCATCAGCGTTTTGACCTGCTCAAAATGCGTCACAATGTGGCTCATATTATCGCGCGTCTGCTCAGAGAGCGCATGGCCCGCCGCAACCCGCTCAATGGATCGGGCGATCAGCGTATCGATCTCTTTTGCTGCGCTGGCGCTGCGTTGCGCCAGCGCCCGCACTTCGGCGGCGACCACGGCAAAGCCGCGCCCGTGTTCGCCGGCGCGCGCGGCTTCTACGGCCGCGTTCAGTGCCAGGATATTGGTCTGAAATGCTATTGACTCAATCACATGGGTAATATCGGCAATACTCTGCGACGCAACCCTGATCTCCGCCATGGTTTCCGCTGAGCGGGCGACAGTGGCCCCACCCTGACTGACGGTACCGGCAGCTTCGCTCATCAGTGCCATCGCCTGACGTACGTTAGCCGCGGTCTGCGCCACCGTGGCGCCAAACTGCTCCATGCTGGCGGAAGTCTCTTCCACGCTGCTCGCCTGACGGCTAATCTGCTCGCTGATGGTCGCGCTGCCAGCCGCAATCGTATCGGTGCCGTCACTGATCTCCTGAGCGGCGCCCCGCACCTGGCGCACCACTTTTTCCAGCCCGTCGCCAATGCCGTTGATGGCAGCCACCAACTGGCCCACCTCATCGCGTCGCGCTGAGTTAAGATGCGCCTGCAGGTTACCCGCCGCATACTCTTCGGCCAGATGGATCACCTGCTGCAACGGGCGTGTAAGGGCATGACGACAGTAAAAAACAAAGCCGGCAGCAAACAGCAGCACCAGCGCCAGGCCGATAGCCATAAACAGGTTGCGACTCTGCGTAACCGGCGCCAGCAACGCGGCACGGCTGACCTCACCGGCAATAACCCAGTCCCAGCCCGGCAGCTGCTGCCACGCCAGCAGCCGGGTTTCACCGGCGTCCTCAAAGCTGAGCAGCCCGGCGGGCTGTGTAAGCAGCCGCTGCTGTACCGCCTGACTCCAGCGCGGCTGCTGCCCCTCAGCGTGGCGGTCAAACAGGTAGGTGCCCTGTTTACTGCCCGGCGTACCATTCAGCACAAAGAAACTGCCGCTGTCACCAAGATGGCGCGCCAGCACTTTGTCGCGTATCAGCGCATACTGTGTATCGATTTTTACGCCGACAAATAAAATCGCAATGACGCTGCCGCTTTCATCACGTACCGGCTCATACTGGGTGATATAGCGATGCCCGAACAGCGTAGCCAGCCCGCGCCATGTGGTGCCTTGCTGTACGCTGCGCCAGGCGGCGCTGCTGCGATCCAGGCGGGTGCCAATGGCGCGGCTGCCATCCTCTTTTTTCAGTGACGTCGCGATACGCACGTAGTCATCACCGTCGCGGACAAAGATGGTCGTCACCGCGCCGGTACGCTCAAAAAAGTCATCCACGGCAAGCTGATCGAGATTAAGCGTTTTCAGACCGGCACGCAGCACCGGCGTGCTCAGTTCACCTGTCTGAACGCGGGTGCTCTCGTCACGGCTGAAACGTTTAGGTAAAAAGCTCTGGAATAATCTGGTGTAGTTTGCCACCTCTTCGGAGAGCGTAGCGTTAAACAGCGTGGCCATTTCACTGATGCCCTGTACCTGATTGGTCATATCGTCGGTTGCCAGCTGCTCCAGCTGACGGGCGGCGTTATGGCTCAGGGTAAATGTCAGGACAAACAGTACGACGGCGACGCTGAAAGACGTCAATACAGACAGCCTGACGCCAAGGCTCAGGGCGCTGAGAGAAAGACGCTTCATAAAATACCTGTTATTTAGAATGGGGGAGAACGATCAACGGCAAAAACCGGCAAAGGTTTAGGGTGAAAAAGCAGCGACGTTAATCTGCTAACGCGCCGGCAGAGAACAGGTACACTCGGTATCAGATGCACGCTATTCAGGAGCGCTACCGTGATTGAACTGACAACAGAGACTCTGGCAGGAATCGAGTGTATTCATGCCGCACCCGCCGGTCAGCGGCAGACTCCGCTGCCCGCCATTCTCTTTTACCATGGCTTTACCTCATCAAAAGAGGTTTACAGCTACTTTGCTGTAGCGCTGGCGCAGGCAGGATTTCGCGTCATCATGCCCGATGCAGAGATGCACGGGGCGCGTTATCAGGGCGACAGCGCACTGCGTATGACGCGTTTCTGGGAGATTTTGCGCCAGAATATTGATGAGCTGCCGCAGCTGGAGAGCGCGCTGCGTGACAACCGCTGGATCGCCGGCGAACGTTTTGCGGTGGCGGGGGCCTCAATGGGCGGGATGACGGCGCTGGGAGCCATGGCGCGCTACCCGCACATTCAGAGTGTTGGCTGTCTGATGGGATCGGGCTATTTCCGGCAGCTCAGCGAGCAGCTCTTCCCGCCGCTGGTACCGAAAACCGCTGAGCAGCAGCAGCTGCTTGCTGCGCGCCTGGCGCCGCTGAGCGCTTACGATCCCGCCACAAAGCTGGCCCGGCTTGCCAGCCGGCCGCTGCTGCTCTGGCACGGCGAAGCGGATGAGGTGGTGCCTTTCGCTGAGACGCAGCGCCTTGCAGAGGCGCTGCGCGCCACACAGCAGGATGGTCAGCTTACGTTCCTGTCTGAGCCGCAGATCGGGCATAAAATCACGCCCGCCGCGCTCACCGCGCTGGTGGCGTTTTTTACGCGTTCTCTCTGAGCAGCCGCCAGCGGGGACTTCAGCGCTGCCCGGACAGTCGATCGGCGGGGCGCTGCGCAGCGGTAAACGGGTTATCAGCCGGCGCATCCAGCCTGTTAACATAGATATAGCCTGAAGCCGCTTTACTGCTGCTTCTCATCTGCTGCGCAGAGTCAGTAACGCTGGCAATGGCGGGGGAAGAGAGAAAGAGACTCAGTAAAGTGGCGACAATGACAGCTTTCATAATCGACTCCTCACCTGTGATACTTCATCAATCGCGCACGCGGTGCATTTTTCAGGGCGCTTTTATAGAGTTTAGTTTTTAACCAGCGCAGCGCCAGAGCGGCTTTTTGAACGCGTACTTCAATGTTTTTGAAAAAACGCGCGTAACAGGCTGAAGTTGCACGCTTAGCACAAAAAGGCGCGCTGTCTGGCACGCCTGTGCAAAACAGGCGAAATGTGCGCTTGTGTTTAGCCCCTGAGGCCAGTATGATTACGCGTCAATTTTTCAGCTGCATTCAGAGGTGTGTGTCATTTAACGATGATATGCAACCTATAACGTTCCTTGCTTCCATGGGCCGCAGCTGACCCTGACAGGAGGCTGAATAATCCGTAAGGAGCTATCGATGCGTCATTACGAAATCGTATTTATGGTCCATCCTGACCAGAGCGAACAGGTTCCGGGCATGATCGAGCGTTACACTGGTGCTATCACTGGTGCACAGGGCACGATCCACCGTCTGGAAGACTGGGGCCGCCGTCAGCTGGCTTACCCGATCAACAAACTGCACAAAGCTCACTATGTTCTGCTGAACGTAGAAGCGCCGCAGGAAGTGATCGACGAGCTGGAAACTAACTTCCGCTTCAACGACGCCGTTATCCGCAGCATGGTTATGCGCGTTAAGCACGCGGTAACTGAAGCTTCTCCGATGGTTAAAGCGAAAGACGAGCGTCGTGAGCGCCGCGAAGATTTCGCTAACGAATCGGCAGAAGAGTCAGATGCTGGGGATTCTGAAGAGTAATTCCCGATGACGGCAAATCAGCTGCGTCTGTCTGGCACTGTGTGCAGGACGCCAGTTCGAAACGTCAGTCCGTCAGGGATCCCACACTGCCAGTTCATGCTTGAGCATCGTTCTGTGCAGGAGGAGGCCGGGTTTCACCGGCAAGCCTGGTGTCAGATGCCGGTGATTATCAGCGGCAGCGCCCATCAGGCGATTACTCAACATATAACGGTCGGCACGCAACTCACGCTCACAGGTTTTATTAGCTGCCATCAGGCACGCAATGGCCAGAGCAAACTTGTGTTACATGCCGAGCAGATTGAATTGATAGATTCTGGAGACTAGCCAAATGGCACGTTATTTCCGTCGTCGCAAGTTCTGCCGTTTCACCGCGGAAGGCGTTCAAGAGATCGATTATAAAGATATCGCAACGCTGAAAAACTACATCACTGAAAGCGGCAAGATTGTTCCAAGCCGTATCACCGGTACTCGTGCTAAATACCAGCGTCAGCTGGCTCGTGCTATCAAGCGCGCGCGTTACCTGTCTCTGCTGCCGTACACTGATCGTCATCAGTAATCGGCAACTGTCCATTAACGACTTTAAGAGGATAAGGTAATGCAAGTTATTCTGCTTGATAAAGTAGCAAACCTGGGCAGCCTGGGTGACCAGGTTAACGTTAAAGCGGGCTACGCTCGTAACTTCCTGGTACCACAGGGCAAAGCTGTTCCTGCTACCAAGAAAAACGTTGAGTTCTTTGAAACTCGTCGTGCTGAACTGGAAGCCAAACTGGCTGACGTTCTGGCAGCTGCCAACGCACGTGCTGAGAAAATCAGCGGCCTGGGCACCGTTACCATCGCGTCTAAAGCAGGCGACGAAGGTAAACTGTTCGGTTCTATCGGTACCCGCGACATCGCTGATGCAGTTTCTGCAGCAGGTGTTGAGGTGTCTAAGAGCGAAGTTCGCCTGCCGAACGGCGTTCTGCGCACCACCGGTGAGCATGAAGTTGACTTCCAGGTTCATAGCGAAGTTTTCGCTAAACTGGTTGTGAATGTAGTTGCTGCATAATTTTATGCAGTGATGCGAAAACGCCGGCCCTGTGCCGGCGTTTTTGTTTCCGGCGCTTACTGAGCGCGGATAAAGGTGCCGTCGGGCTGACGGGTAAACAGCACCGGACCGTTACTGCCGTCAACGGTAAGGCCAGTCACCACGCCATCACCATTCTGGCGAATTTTCACCTGCTGACCGCTCTGCAGCGAGCTCAGCGGCGAGCCTTCTCCCTCTACGCGCGCCATTGCAAACACATCATTAACCGGCAGATTATTGTCCCGGAACAGCTGCGCCAGCGTCTGGCCCGAGGCTACGCTGTAGCTGCGCCAGGTGCCCTGCGCATCAATAGCCGGCTGGCCGTTTTGCGGCGCAGAAGCGCTATCCTGATTACCAGAAAGCTCCGCCTGCATTGGTACCTCTTTCGGCTGACTCTCAACCGAACGTTCAACCGGATATTTGCCGTTGCTGGTCGGCCAGAGAAACGCCAGCAGCACGATTATCAGGGCAATAACGATGCCGCGGCGATGAAGCGGCGGCAGGGGATCCATCCAGCGTACATCATCCAGCAGGTGCCAGACGCGCTGCAGGGCAGCAGGCATGCGGGACGGGGTATCTGTGGCCATAGGTGAATCCTCCTCGCCAGCGGTTTTATGCATTCTGGCTGGCAGCCAGCGTTGCAGCCAGGGTAACAGCGTTCGCGTGGTGCGCGTCCGGCGACGTCGCGGGGCAATCTGGCCCATGTTATCTCTCTTGTTTTACAGTATGGGCAATGACAGCAGGAAGTGCCCGCCAGCATTGAAAAATTTGACCTGCGTATTGTTTCTGTTTCGTCGCCAAATGTCATCACGCACCGCGTGAGATTTTACGCCAGCCGCGTGCGCTGCTATGCTGCCGGTTCACTTTTATCCGGGATTAAGGAATCAAGATGACGACCCCTTCATTTGACAGCGTCGAATCACAAGCAAGTTACGGTATCGGTTTACAGGTTGGTCAGCAGCTGCAGGAGTCTGGACTGCAGGGTCTGCAGCCTGAAGCACTGCTGGCAGGTCTGCGCGACGCGCTGGAAGGGAACTCACCGGCGGTTCCGGTTGATGTGGTACACCGTGCGCTGCGCGAAGTACACGAGCGTGCAGAAGGCGTGCGCCGCGAGCGCACCGAAGCGATGGCCGCACAGGGTCAGCAGTTCCTGGAGCAGAATGCCCAGCGTGAAGGCGTAAGCACGACGGAGTCAGGTCTGCAGTTTAGCGTGATCAAACAGGGCGATGGTCCGATTCCGTCTCGTCAGGATCGCGTACGCGTGCACTACACCGGTAAGCTTATCGACGGCAGCGTGTTCGACAGCTCCGTTGCCCGCGGTGAGCCAGCAGAGTTTCCGGTTACCGGCGTTATCGCTGGCTGGATCGAAGCATTAACGCTGATGCCGGTTGGCTCAAAATGGGAGCTGACTATTCCGCACAACCTCGCCTACGGTGAGCGTGGTGCCGGCGCCTCAATCCCGCCATTCAGCACCCTGATTTTTGAAGTTGAGCTGCTGGAAATCCTGTAATAGCTTCGCCGCCAGGGGCGTATAAATGCGCCCCCTACGGGTTGGCCGATGTAGGGGCGCCATTAATGGCGCCCCTGTTGCGTGTGGGGATCGAATGTAGGGGCGCCATTAATGGCGCCCTGGTTACGTGCGGGGGTTGAAACCAGGGGCGCATAAATGCGCCCCCTACAGGCGGGTCGGTGTAGGGGCGCCATTAATGGCGCCCTGGTGACGGGCGGGCGGGGTCAGGGGTGCTGCAGGTTGACCTGCCAGATAGCAAAGCCCGTCTCGTCTGTGCCCACCGGCTTCATCGGATAGTCGGCATACTGGTTTATAAACTGCGTTGCTTTACTGCCCGGCGCCGTTTCAAAGCGAATATCCAGCGGCGTCTGGCTCTTTATGGGCGCTAAACGCCAGTTATGATCTGCCTGCGGCTGCACGGCGCCCTGTTGCTTACTCTGGCTGCTGATATAGGCTGCCACCACGGCGCGATTCTCATCCGGTGAGGCAAAGGCGACAAACGGTTCGCCGGTACCGGCAAACTTACCGCCCCAAGCGCGATAATTATTGGTCGCCACAAGGAAGGTTGCCGCAGGATCAACCGGCTTACCCTGCCACGTAAGCTGGCGGATGCGTGACGCATTTTGATTAATCAGGGCACATTCGCTGTCGTAGCGGGCGGGCTGCGTCACATCAATCTGATAATTCACGCCATCTATTACGTCAAAATTGTAAGTGCGAAAATCCCAGTTAATCAGCGACTGCGGCTTGCTGCTGTGTGGGTCAATCTGATTAAACTGCCCGGCTGAGCACTCCAGCCACTCCTTAACCTGAGCGCCGCTCACTTTCATTACAACCAGCGTATTGGGATAGAGATACAGATCGGCGGCGTTACGAAACGTCAGCTCACCTTTCTCAACCTCCACGTAGCTTGCAGGATCGTTTTTGCGGCCGCCCACCTTAAACGGAGCGGCTGCCGACAGCACCGGCAGACCTCCCAGATCGGGATCGCCCTGAATAAAGCGTTCGGTATAGGCGCGCTGCGCGTTATTCACAATCTGCACGGTGGGATCGTCCTGCACCAGCGCCAGATAGCTGTACATCACATCTGCTGCTTTGCCGATCGGTTTAGCGACAAACTCGCGCGTGGCGCGATGATCGTCTGCCAGTACCGCAACCAGTGCGGGATCCTCTGCCGCCAGCGATCGCTTCGCCGCTGCGTCATAAATCGGACGCGCAGCGGCAGTACCCTGCGTCACCTGCCACGATCCCCGATCGTTGCTCAGCACCAGATCGACCACGCCAAGATGATCGCCCCACATCCCCGGCATCACCGCGGGGATGCCGTTCAGCGTCCCCTGAGTGATATCCGCACCTTTAATGGCAGCAAACTCTTTAGAGGGAAATACGGCATGTGCATGACCAAACATAATCGCGTTGATACCCGGCACCTGGCTCAGATACCACACCGAGTTTTCCGCCATCGCATGATAGGGCTCGCTGCTCAGGCCGGAGTGGGGAATGGCAACAATAACGTCAGCCCCTTTTGCACGCATTTCCGGTACATAACGCTTTGCTGTTTCAGTAATGTCCTCAACCCGTACTTTGCCCTGCAGATTATTGCGATCCCATACCATAATCTGCGGAGGCACAAAGCCGATATAGCCGATTTTCAATGTGTGCTGAGCGCCGCTGCGATCGGTAACCGTGGTCTCTTTAATCAGATAGGGCGTAAACAGCGGCTTACCGCTGGCTTCATCAATGATATTGGCATTAACGTAAGGAAACCGTGCGCCTGCCAGCGCGCGCTGCAGATAAGGAAGGCCGTAGTTGAACTCGTGGTTGCCCAGGTTGCCGACCGCGTAATCCAGCGTGTTCAGCGCCTTATAAACCGGATGCACTTCGCCTGGCTGCAGCCCCTTTGCCGCCATATAATCGCCAAGCGGGCTGCCCTGAATGATATCGCCATTATCGACCAGCACGCTGTTTTTGCGCCCGGCGCGCGCCTGCTGAATCAGCGTGGCGGTACGCACCAGGCCAAACTTCTCCGTGGATTTATCTTTGTAATAATCAAAATCCATCATATTGCTGTGCAGATCGGTGGTTTCCAGAATACGCAGATCCACAGTCGCAGCCTGAGCGGTAGCGGCTGCCAGACACAGCGCCAGTAACGACATGTTCACTCTGAACACGGCTCTCTCCTTGTTTACCAAATAGGCCTCTCAAAATAATGTAAAACCATGACAAATTATCAGTTCAATTTGTGATAGATATCGGGGTTTTGCTTTTTTTCCGCGACCGCAGGCGATTCAGCAATGCGCCATAGTTACCCTTTGCAATCTATGGTATTGATATTACGATCTATTATTGAACACGATGCCGGGCAACAGACAGGCGGGGCTTTACCTGCCAGACTCTGAAGAGCAGCAGTCCGGGTCGGAAAGCGCATTTCTGCGAAAATGAGGTGAAGCATGTTAGAGAAAATTTGCCAGCTGGCGCGTGACGCAGGCGATGCAATTATGCAGGTCTATGACGGCGCACAGCCGATGGACGTGACCCGTAAAGCGGATGATTCACCCGTTACCGCGGCGGATCTGGCCGCCCATGATGTGATCATACAGGGCTTAAAAGCGATCGCGCCCGATCTGCCGGTCCTGTCTGAAGAGGATCCGCCAGCCTGGGCGATCCGCCAGCAGTGGCAGCGCTACTGGCTGGTCGATCCGCTGGATGGCACCAAAGAGTTTATCAAGCGTAACGGCGAATTTACCGTCAACATTGCCCTGATCGATCAGGGTAAGCCGGTGATGGGCGTCGTTTATGCGCCGGCGCTGGGCGTGCTCTATTCAGCGGCAGAGGGTAAAGCGTGGAAAGAGGAGGCGGGGCAGACTACCCGCATTCACGTGCTGGATGCGCGGCCACCGCTGGTCGTCGTCAGCCGCTCGCACGCTGACAACGATCCGGAGCTGAAGGAGTACCTGACGCAGCTGGGCGAACACCAGACCACGGCTATCGGTTCATCGCTGAAGTTCTGCCTGGTGGCCGAAGGTAAAGCGCAGCTCTATCCGCGCTTCGGGCCTACCAATATCTGGGATACCGGTGCAGGCCATGCGGTTGCGCTGGCGGCGGGGGCCCATGTGCATGACTGGCAGGGGCGTACGCTTGACTATACGCCGCGCGAATCCTTCCTGAATCCCGGTTTCCGCGTTTCTCTGTTTTAATGCATCGGGAGGCGTACGCCTCCCGTTATTTACGGCTGCAGCAGCGAGTGAAGCAGCGTCATCACCTCTTTAACTTCATCCTGCGTCAGCGCTCCCTCTTTCGCAAAACGGATATGTGCCGTTTTATCCAGCACCACTACGGTCGACTCCCCTTTTCCCAGCTGCCAGGCTTTTCGTGCGCTGCCGTTGCTGTCGATAATGAACTGCGACCAGGGGAACTGCGCTTTGTTACTTTCAATGCTATTGCGCACAAACATGCCGGTTCCCGGAATGGCGTCATCGGTATCGACCAGCGTGGTGGTCTGATAGCGATCGTGCGGTAGCTGGGCTGCTTTGATCGCCTCAATCAGCGCCGCGTTTTGCTCTTTAGCTGAGATGCGTCCGGCGAGATGCAGGATCACCCGTACTTTGCCGCTAAGCTGAGCGCTGTTCCACGGCTGATAGCTGAACTTATCCTGCTGATACATCAGCTCGCCCCGATCGGCAACACCCACCGGCGGCACGCGTTCGCCGGTTTTAAAAGCGTGTGCTGCTGCCAGGCCAGGCAATAGCAGGGCGATCGCAAGCAGGGGAAGGGCCAGACGCATAGAGTGCTCCTTAGTGATCAGACCAGTTGGTCATATTTTTGTCATGGTAAGCGCGGATGATGCGCCTGTCGCGAAAACATGGCAGCTTTGCAACCTGCGCCACAAATCTGTAACCAACAAAGGTTTATACTGGATTTTGTGAGCTGAATGACAGAGTTGTCTGTAATGATGTGTCAATTCAGTAAAAAATTCATGTTTCCGGAACCCGGATCAAAAATCCTGTTCTATATTTAGGCCTCATTTGCGCTTCATGAGTTCGTACCCATTTGGCAACGGCGAAGCGTATTACATCTGTTCAGGAGTTAAACAGCATGAAGATCTTCCAGCGATATAATCCGCTGCAAATTGCGAAATATGTGAAAACGCTATTTAAAGGAAGGTTGTATATCAAGGATGTTGGCGCGTTTGAGTTTGATAAAGGCAAAGTGATTTTGCCGCGCGTTAAAGATAAACAGCACCTCAGCGTAATGTCAGAAATCAATCGTCAGGTGCTGCGACTGCAGGCTGAGTATAACTAAGCGTTAAAATCAGGCAGTAAAAAGGGCGCCGCTGGCGCCCTTGATGTTTCTGCTGTTTCTGTTTTAGCGCTGTGGCTTCACGGCCATGCGCTTATCGATCAGGAGAGCGATGGATTTTCATCATCACTGGTTTTCACGCTGAGCGCCGGCGGGCGTTCATCAATACGCGTCACCAGCAGCTGATCGATACGGTAACTATCGATATCCACCACCTCAAACTTATAGCCGGAGAACTTCACGAAGTCGGTGCGCTTCGGGATTTTGCGCAGCATATACATCATAAAGCCGCCGATGGTCTCATAGTTGCCGGACTGCGGAAATTCATCAATATCCAGCACGCGCATAACATCATCAATCGGGGTGCCCCCTTCGACCAGCCAGGAGTTTTCATCGCGCGCGACAATCTGTTCTTCCAGCCCCTGACCCACCAGGTCGCCCATCAGCGTGGTCATTACGTCATTCAGCGTGATGATACCTACCACCAGCGCATACTCATTCATGATCACGGCAAAGTCTTCGCCGGCGGTTTTAAAACTCTCCAGCGCTTCCGACAGCGTCAGCGTATCCGGCACAATCAGCGCCGAGCGGATCTGGACGCCGCTGTTAAGCGCCATGCTCTGATTACCCAGTACGCGCAGCAGCAGCTCTTTAGAGTCAACGTAGCCGACGATATGATCGATATCGCCGTCGCACACCAGGAACTTTGAGTGCGGGTGCTGGGCGATTTTGGTTTTCAGGCTCAGCTCATCTTCACGCAGATCGAACCAGACGATGTTCTCGCGCGAGGTCATGGAAGAGGGAACGGTGCGCGACTCCAGCTCAAACACATTCTCAATCAGCTCATGCTCCTGCTTGCGCAGCACGCCGGCCAGCGCACCCGCCTCTACCACCGCATAGATATCGTCAGAGGTAATATCATCTTTGCGTACCATCGGCAGCTTAAAGAGACGGAAAAAGACGTTGGCGAGGCCGTTGAACAGCCAGACCAGGGGCCGCATGACCAGCAGGCAAAAGCGCATCGGATTGATGATACGCAGCGCGACGGCTTCCGGGGCGATCATGCCGACGCGCTTGGGCGTCAGGTCAGCAAACAGAATGAACAGGCTGGTTACGATGGTAAAGGAGCAGATAAAGCTGAGCTTTTCCGCCAGCTCAGGCTCCACAAAGCGGTTGAACAGGCTGCTGAAAGCGGGGGAGAACGCTGCGTCACCAACGATACCGCCCAGAATCGCGACCGCGTTCAGGCCGATCTGCACCACGGTAAAAAACATGCCGGGCTGTTCCTGCATCTTCAGCACGCGCTGCGCGTTGATATTGCCTTCATCAGCCAGCAGTTTAAGTTTGATCTTGCGGGCGGCCGCCAGCGAGATCTCCGAAAGAGAAAAAAAGGAACTGATGACAATCAGTAAAAGTATGACAAGCAGGCTATCTAGCATAAAAGATCCGTTGAGTTAATCACTTGTCATTTTTGGCCTGGGCAGCGCGAAGAGGGGTACGTCCGGTACACACCAGTCTGACAGGGCTATCCGTGCCAAAAATGTCTGCGCCAGTTCGACAATAGAAAGTAACGTCGGGGCAGAATTGAATGCAGGCAGGGCCTGCTGGTCGGTGATTATAGCAGCAGCGCCTGTCATGCCGCCAGAGGCACGATCGGTGACACCAGATTTATCCGACAGCAGCGCAGCGGCGCACAGAAGCACGGCATCCCGGTTGTATCACCGCGATCAATTACCGACAATAGCGATCAATTTGGCTTAGTCGTGGGTTTAACGTAGCCGCTTGCCCTAAAAGATGGCTATGCTGATGGGTAAATGGGGGAAGTGAAACCCTGCCTGACTGATTAACGCCCCTGCGGAAGGGGGGCAGGCATTGATAACAGGAGTACGCGTGCCGCGATTTCATGCTTATTGTTTGGCCAGCCTGCTGCTTGCTGCGCCTGCCGTTGAGGCAGCGAAAGTGCGACTGCAGGTAGAAGGTCTTACCGGGGATTTAGAAAAAAATGTCAGGGCGCGCCTGTCCACTATTGGCAGCGATGAAGTCTCCAGTGACGGGCGCTTTCAGGCGCGCGTCTCAAATGCCATTAAAGAGGGACTGCGCGCGCTCGGCTACTATGAACCGCAGATTGACTTTGAATCGCGTCCACCCCCGCCACAGGGTGGTCGTCCGGTTCTGATTGCCCATGTGACAGCCGGCGAACCGGTAAAAATCGGCGGCAGCACCATTGTGATCGAGGGTGAAGCGAAAGAGGATCCGGACTACCGGGCGTGGGTAAAGCAGGGCAGACCAAAAGTGGGCTCGCAGCTGAACCACGGCACCTACGATAAATTCAAAAGCGGTTTCTCTAACCTGGCGCTGCGTAACGGCTATTTTGATGGTGATTTCAAAAAGAGCCAGCTCGGCGTCTCCGCAGAGCGGCGGCTGGCTTTCTGGGATATCGATTACGACAGCGGCCCGCGCTACCGCTTTGGCGACGTCAGCTTTGAAGGCTCGCAGATAGATGAAGCTTACCTCCATAATCTGGTGCCGTTTAAGAAAGGCGATCCCTACAGTTCACGCGAGCTGGCTGAGCTGAATCGCCGCCTTTCCGCCACCGGCTGGTTTAACTCTGTCGTGGTGGCCCCGGAGTTTGATAAAGGGCGTAAAACCAAAGTGCTGCCGCTCAGCGCTGCACTTTCGCCGCGCGTGGAAAATACCATCGAAACCGGCGTAGGCTACTCCACTGACGTCGGCCCGCGCCTGAAAGGCACCTGGCGAAAACCCTGGGTTAACGATCGTGGCCACAGTCTTGCGGCCAGCGCCTATGTCTCCGCGCCGGAGCAGCAGCTCGATCTCAGCTACAAAGTGCCGCTGCTGAAAAGCCCGCTGGAGCAGTACTACACCTTTTCCGGCGGCCTGAAGCGTACCGATCTCAACGATACGAAATCGGATACCACAACGCTGGCGATGTCGCGTAACTGGGACAGCAGCTCCGGCTGGCAGAAAGCGGTTAACCTGCGCTGGAGTCTCGATCACTTTACCCAGGGTAACGTAACCAATACCACCATGCTGCTCTATCCGGGCCTGAGCCTGAACCGCACGCGGTCGCGCGGCGGGCTGATGCCCACGTGGGGCGATTCACAGCGCTATTCGGTCGACGTTTCTGATACCACCTGGGGTTCCGATGTCGACTTCCTGATCCTGCAGGCGCAGAACGTCTGGATCCGTACGCTGGCGGATAAACATCGCTTTGTGGCACGCGGTAACCTGGGCTGGATTGAAACCAATAATTTTGAAAAAGTGCCGCCCGACCTGCGTTTCTTTGCCGGCGGGGATCGCAGCATCCGCGGCTATAAATATAAAAATATCTCGCCGCGCGACGAAGAGGGCAAGCTGACCGGTGCCTCGAAACTGGCAACCGGATCGCTGGAGTATCAGTACAACGTCTCCGGCAAGTGGTGGGGCGCAGTATTTATCGACTCCGGGGAAGCGGTTAATGATATTAAGCAGAGCAACTTCAAGACGGGTGCAGGCGTAGGCGTGCGCTGGTCTTCGCCGGTCGGGCCCATTAAGTTTGATATCGCCCGGCCCGTTGGCGATGACAAGGAGCATGGATTGCAATTTTATGTCGGACTGGGGCCGGAACTATGAAGCTGTGGAAAAAGGTCCTGATTGGCCTGATTATTTTTCTGGTCGTTCTGCTGGGCAGCGTGGCGCTGCTGGTTGGCACGACGCCGGGTCTGCATCTGCTGCTGAAAGGGGCTGATCGCTGGGTACCCGGCCTCTCAATTGGCAAGGTTGAGGGCGGCTGGCGCAATCTGACGCTGAATAATGTGAAATATGAGATGCCGGGCGTCAGCGTGGATGCCGGGCGCTTTCATCTCGCACTGGATCTCAACTGTCTGCTGCACTCGTCGGTCTGCGTTAACGCGCTCGCGCTGCAGGATGTCAGTGTGGTGGTCGACAGCAAAAAAATGACGCCGGCCAGCGAGCCGCCGCCACCGGAGGAGTCGGGCAGTACTAATCTCAGCACGCCTTACCCGATCGCGCTGCGGAATGTCGCGCTGCACAATATCAACGTTAAAGTTGATGATACGGCGATTTCACTGCTCGATTTCAGCACCGGTCTGCAGTGGCAGGATCGGGCGCTAACGCTCTATCCTACCCGTATCCAGAGCCTGCTGATTGCGCTGCCAAAAGCGGCTCAGGTGGCGAATGAAGAGATTGTTCAGCCGAAAGTTCAGCAGCCGCAGCCGGACGAAAAACCGCTGGGCGAAACGCTGCAGGCGCTGTTTGCCAAACCGCTGCTGCCGGAGCTGCCTGACTTCCGTCTGCCGCTGGATATCACCGTCCAGTCGCTGCTCGGCGAGCAGCTGCGCATTACCGGGGATACGGATCTCACTCTCTCGCGCCTGCTGGTAAAAGCCAAAACGGCAGATACGCATCTGCAGCTGGAGACGTTTGATATCGATTCACCCCAGGGCCAGGTGAGCGCCCGCGGTGACGCGCAGCTGGCGGGCAACTGGCCGGTTAACTTCACGCTGAACGGCGCGCTGAATATCGATCCGGTAAAAGGCGAAAAAGTGAAGCTGACGCTGGGCGGTGAAATGCGCGACGAGCTGCAGCTGGGGCTGAACCTCTCCGGACCGGTGCGCGCGCAGCTTGCGGCGACGGCACAGCCTGCCGTCGCTGAACTGCCGCTGTCGCTGACGCTGACCAGCCCGCAGCTGCGCTGGCCGCTGACCGGACCGGTGCAGTACCAGGCAGATAATTTCGACTATCAGTTCAAAGGCAAAGCCACCGACTATGTGATGTCGCTGCGTACGGCGGTAAAAGGCGAGGCGATCCCACCGGCAACGATTACGCTCGATGGCAACGGCAACGAGCAGCAGTTTACGCTGGATAAACTGCGCGTCGCCGCGCTGCAGGGCAACATCGATCTCTCGGCGCTGGTGGACTGGCGCAAAGCGATTAGCTGGCGCAGCGAGCTGACACTGGCCGGTATCAATACGGCGAAGCAGTATCCTGACTGGCCTGCGAAGCTGGATGGCAAAATCACCACGCGCGGCAGCCTTTACGGCGGCAGCTGGCAGCTGCGCGTACCGCAGCTGGAGCTTAACGGTAACGTGAAGCAGAATGCCGTACGCGCGCAAGGTTCCCTGAGCGGTAACAGCTACAACCAGTGGAAAATCCCGGGCCTGAATGTGGCGCTGGGACGTAACTATCTGGATGTAAAAGGCGAACTGGGCGATACGCTGAATCTGGATGCGATTGTGGATGCACCGCGTCTCGACAACGCGCTGCCGGGCCTTGGCGGCGTCGTCAAAGGGGCTATCAACGCGCGCGGCACGCTGCAGGCGCCGCAGCTGCTGGCCGATCTTACCGCTACCGGCCTGCGCTGGCAGCAGCTGCTGATCCGCCGCGCCACGCTGCAGAGCGACATTAAGTCGGGTGAGCAGGTGGCCGGCAAGCTGCAGCTGCGCGTGGAACAGCTGCAGCAGGAGGCGCTGAAAATCAACCTGCTGACGCTGAACGCCGACGGCAGCGAGAAGCAGCATCAGCTGAAACTCAATGTTCAGGGTGAGCCGGTTTCAGGTCAGCTGGCGCTGAACGGCAGCTTTGATCGCCAGGCTGGCCGCTGGCAGGGGTCGCTGAATAATACCCGCTTTGATACGCCGGTCGGTGAGTGGCGCCTGACGCGCGCCATGGCGATTGACTATCTCAACAGCAAGCAGAGCGCAACCATTGGCCCGCACTGCTGGCAGAACCCCAATGCACAGCTCTGCGTACCGGAACCGATTGAGGCGGGCGCGAGCGGCCGGGCGCACGTTGTGCTGAATCGCTTTGATCTGGCGATGGTGAAGCCGTTTCTGACCGATGCCACCCGGCTTAGCGGTCTGTTCAGCGGGGATGTGCGCGTTAACTGGAGCGCGGACGGCGTGCTGCCAACCGGCACCGTGGCGCTGAAAGGCAGTGGCGTAAAAGTGGTGCAGGATGTGCAGGGCAATGCGCTGCCGATAGCGTTCGATACGCTGAACCTCAACGCGGCACTGCGTGACGGACGCGCGCAGCTCGACTGGCTGATCCGTATTGCTAACAATGGCCAGCTTAACGGCAACGTGCAGATCAACGATCCGCAGAACCGGCGGCAGCTCTCCGGCAACATCGGCATCAGCAACATCTCCCTGGCGATGCTGAATCCGGCGCTGTCGCAGGGCGAGAAGGTGCAGGGCAGGCTCAACAGCAATCTGCGGCTGGGCGGGACGCTGCAGCGTCCGCAGGTGTTTGGCCAGCTCGGCCTGAGCGATGTCAACGCCCAGGCAAGCTTTATGCCGGTGACGCTGACGTCGGCTAACCTGTACATGGTATTCAACGGCATGAGCTCTACGCTGAATGGTCTGATTCAGACGCAGCAGGGCAGCCTGAATCTGGGCGGAAATGCTGACTGGAGCCAGCTCGATAACTGGCGTGCGCGTGTCACGGCGCAGGGCAGCCGCATTCGCGTTACCGTGCCGCCGATGGTGCGCATGGATGTCTCGCCGGATCTGGTTTTTGAGGCGACGCCTGCCGCGTTCAGCCTGGACGGTAAAGTGGATGTGCCGTGGGCGCGTATCACCGTACAGGAGGTGCCGGCGAGCGCTACCGGCGTCTCATCGGATGAAGTGATGCTGGATGAGAACCTCAAACCTATAGCGCCAAAAACGGCTGCCATCCCGATTAACAGTAATCTGGTGATCCACGTCGGCAATGATGTGCGCCTCTCCGCGTTTGGCCTGAAAGCGCGCCTCAGCGGCGACCTGAAGCTGGTACAGGATAAAACCGGACTCGGCCTTAACGGGCAGATCAATATTCCGTCAGGCCGTTTCCACGCCTATGGGCAGGATCTGATCGTCCGCAAAGGTGAGCTGCAGTTTGCCGGCCCGCCGGATCAGCCGTATGTTAATCTGGAAGCGATCCGCAACCCGGATGCCACTGAAGATGATGTCACGGCGGGTCTGCGCGTGACCGGTCTGGCGGATGAGCCGAAAGTGGAAGTATTCTCCGATCCGGCCATGTCGCAGCAGGAAGCGCTCTCTTACCTGTTACGCGGTCAGGGACTGAACAGCGACGGTGACAGTAATGCATTAACCTCCGCGCTGGTGGGGCTGGGGGTTGCACAAAGTGGGCAGGTTGTGGGTAAAATCGGTGAGACGTTTGGCGTCAGTAATCTTGCGCTTGATACCACAGGCGTAGGTGACAGCCAGCAGGTTCAGGTCAGCGGCTATGTGCTGCCGGGGCTGCAGGTGAAATATGGCGTAGGTATCTTTGACTCACTGGCGACGCTGACTCTGCGTTATCGCCTGATGCCAAAACTCTATTTGGAAGCTGTGTCTGGTCTCGATCAGGCGCTGGATTTGCTCTATCAGTTTGAGTTCTAGCAATGCGAATAATTGTCTACGGCAGTTTACGGCGCAAGCAGGGAAATAGTCACTGGATGACCAATGCGCAGTGGCTCGGCGAGCACCAGATTAAGGGGTTTGACCTCTATAATCTGGGGCTTTACCCGGGTGTGGTGGAGGGCGAAGGAACCGTCCTGGGTGAGGTATACCGCATTGATGCCAGCACGCTCGGTGAGCTGGATGCCCTGCGCTGCAAGAACGGCGAGTATAAGCGTCAGCTTATTCAGACGCCTTACGGCAGCGCCTGGCTGTACGTCTACCAGCGCTCAGTCGCGGGGCGACCGCACATTGCCAGCGGCGACTGGCTGCAACGCGATGACGCTGCAGATGCATAAATAAAAACACCGCCGTAAAGGCGGTGTTTTTTTATCGGTAACGCGCATCTCAGCCGGTCTGCCCGGCAAAGATTATTTCTGCTGCGCGCGCTCGAAAGAGGTGGTGATTTCAGCTTTGGCCGCTTCTGCGTTATCCCAGCCGTCAACCTTCACCCACTTGCCTTTTTCCAGATCTTTGTAGTGCTCAAAGAAGTGGGTGATCTGCGCTTTCAGCAGCTCTGGCAGGTCGTTCACATCTTTGATGTGATCGTACTCTTTGCTCAGTTTGGTATGCGGCACCGCCACCAGTTTGGCATCTTCGCCAGACTCATCGGTCATCTTCAGAACGCCAACCGGACGGCAGCGGATCACTGAACCCGGCACCAGCGGATAAGGGGTTGGCACCAGCACGTCAACCGGGTCACCATCCAGTGACAGCGTGTTGTTGATGTAGCCGTAGTTGCACGGATAGAACATGGCGGTAGACATAAAGCGGTCTACAAACAGGGCGCCAGACTCTTTATCCACTTCATATTTGATCGGATCGGCATTCGCCGGGATCTCAATAATTACATAGATATCTTCTGGCAGATCTTTACCTGCAGGCACCTGGTTCAGACTCATCTGGCTTTCCTTCATTAGTCGTATGTTGAGTGACGGCTATTATAGCCAACTGACTCTGAAAGTATGCCCCCTTTTTGGCGTTTCGGAATGCTCCAAGCCCGCTACTTCGCCGTCACAAATAGCGAGACAATGCCCGCCGCAATCAGCGGCCCTACCGGCACGCCGCGAAAGAACGCCACGCCAATCACGGTACCAATCAGCAGCCCGGCAACCACCGATGGCTGAATGCTCATAAAGCTGACGCCGCGCCCGCCGAGCCACGCAACAAATACGCCAACCAGAATTGCCACGATGGACTGCCAGCTGGCAAATGATTTCAGCAGGGCGCTCACCGGCAGGGTGCCGCTCGCCAGCGGTGCCATGACGGCGACGGTCAGAATAATAATTCCCATCTGAATACCCTGTTTCTCCACGTAAGGGAAAAACTGCGCCAGCGGCGTGAGCTTGATGGCCAGCAGGATCAGAATCGAAATCGTCACAGCGCTGTTATGAACAAAATAACTCAGTATGGCGAGACAGATAAGGATCAGCGTTGAGGCGTAGGGGGCCATGATTTCTCCATAAATAATCAGCAGGCTGACAATGAGCCGTGCAACGGTTTGTCTGCTGTCCTTTATCAACCATCAGAAAAAATGGCGCAACCGGCTTATGCATAATTATCTCTGCTGCAGTAAAGAAAATTCACAGCATGAGCGATCATCATTCGCCCGATCGTCAGGCACCGGTAAAGTTTCCGCACGTCACAGCCGATAATTTCTTCGTTTAGGGTCACTGGATTCTCCCTTTTTTACCGCATACGGGAATTATCATGATTGCTCAGCTCTCGCTTCGCACTGCCTTACTTTCGCTGCTTATCTGCATGACGCTGCTGCTGCTGGCCGTCAGCGGCATGGGCATTTACGCCATCAATGCCGGTAATCAGTCGCTTAACGCCATCAATCGTATTCAGGGAATTGAACTGAATAGCCTTTATCAGAGCAACGCCGACCTGATGCGCGCACGCGCCAGCGCCGCGCTGGCGGTGCGCAAAATTGAGATTGGTCTGCTGGATGAGGGGACCGCCGTCACGAAGCAGGCCGCCGCGGACGTCGCCAGCTCGCAGCGGCATCTGCAGGCGTTTATCGACGCCGGCACCGTAACGGCTCACGGCAAAACGCTGGCGGAGGCGATCGCCGCCGCCTATAAAGCGTATCAGCAGGGTGCAGTTGCGCCGATGATGGCCGCGCTGGAAAAGCAGTATACCGATGAATATTACCAGGTACTGGAGGGCAATGTATCGCAGCTTGCGGCCCGCTATGCCGGTGCGGTTAACGCATTCAGCCTTTACGCCGATGAGGTCTCTGCCGCACGGCTGGCGCAGGCGGCGCACAATGAGTGGCAGATGAAAATCCTGATCGGCATTGCGGTGGCGCTCACCCTGCTGCTGACCGGCCTGGCCTGGCTGCTGCTGCGTCAGGCGCTGCTGCGTCCGCTGGAGAGCGCCGTCCGGCATCTTGAGCAGGTGGCGGCAGGCGATCTGTCGCAGCCGCTGCCAGCTGCCGGTCACAATGAGATTGGCCGTCTGAATCAGGCGCTGGCCGTTATGCAGCGCGCGCTGCGCCACTCTGTGAGTCAGGTGCGCGAAGCCAGCCTGCAGATCGATACCGGCAGCCGCGAGCTGGCGGCCGGTACGGTGCATCTCTCACAGCGTACCGAGGAGTCTGCCGCATCACTGGAGCAGACTGCTGCCAGCATGGAACAGCTCACCGCCACCGTGCGGCTCAACGCCGTTAATGCGCAGCAGGCAAATCAGCTCGCCAGCAGCGTCTCTGACACCGCCGGCCGCGGTGCCGAAGTGGTCTGCTACGTCATGGAGAAGATGCAGGAGATCACGCAGAGTTCCAACCGCATCGCGGATATCCTTAGCGTGATTGACGGTATTGCCTTTCAGACTAATATTCTGGCGCTTAACGCCTCGGTAGAAGCGGCGCGCGCTGGCGAGCAGGGCCGGGGCTTTGCCGTAGTGGCGAATGAAGTACGCACGCTGGCAGGACGCAGCGCCAGCGCGGCGAAAGAGATCCGGACATTGATCAGCGAGTCGCAGACGCGGGTTAAAGAGGGCAGTGAAATGGCGACGCGCGCGGGGGCGACCATGGATGAGATCGCCGGTGAAGTGATGCGCGTAACGACGCTGATGAAAGAGATCTCCGGTGCATCTGACGAGCAGAGTCGCGGTATTGAGCAGGTCAATATGGCGGTGACGCAGATGGATGAAGCGGCGCAGCAGAACGCGGCGCTGGTGGAGCAGGCGGGAGCCGCCACCCGGCTGCTGGAAGCGCAGTCGCAGCAGCTGCAGGCCTCAATGGCGCAGTTCCGCATCGCCGCGGCGTAAGCGCAAACCATAAAAAACCCGCTCAGCGGCGGGTTTTTTTACTGTCCGGCACGGCTCAGGCGCCGTGGTTATCCGGATATTCGCGGATAAAGCGCTCAACATCATCGACCATCGCTTCGTTACCACAGAAGAACGGGCAGCGCTGGTGCAGCGTTTCAGGCTGCAGGTCAAGAATACGGTTTTTACCGTCGCTGGCTTTACCGCCCGCCTGCTCGGCGAGAAACGCCATCGGGTTGCACTCATACAGCAGGCGCAGCTTGCCGTTGGGATGGCTGGCGGTGCTTGGGTAGAGGTAGATGCCGCCTTTCAGCAGGTTACGGTGGAAGTCTGCCACCAGCGAACCGATATAGCGCGAGGTATAAGGACGATGCGTGTCGATATCCTCTTCCTGGCAAAACTTCAGGTATTTCTTCACGCCCTGCGGGAAGCGAATGTAGTTACCTTCGTTAATGGAATAGGTGTAGCCCTTTGCCGGATAGGTCATGCGCTCGTGGCTCAGGCAGAAAACGCCGAGCGACGGATCATAGGTAAAGGCGTGCACGCCGACGCCGGTGGTATAGACCATCATGGTTGAGGAGCCATACACCACATAACCTGCGGCCACCTGCTGATTCCCCGGCTGCATAAAGTCCGCTTCTGTGATCGGCGTACCGGGTTCACTGATGCGGTGATAGATAGAGAAAATGGTTCCGACAGAAACGTTTACGTCAATGTTGGATGAGCCATCCAGCGGATCCATCAGCACCACATATTTGCCATCTTCCGAGCCTTCAAAGATAACAAACTCATCCTCTTCTTCAGAGGCGATGCCGGCAACCACACCACGCGCTTTCAGGGCAGCTTTCAGTTTTTCATTCGCGAAGAGGTCCAGCTTCATCTGCTGTTCGCCCTGCACGTTTTCCACGCCGCTGGCACCCAGAATATCCACCAGACCCGCTTTATTAATATCGCGGTGAATGATTTTAGCGCCCAGCTTAATGGAGGAAATCAGCGCCGTCAGTTCACCTGTGGCGTGAGGAAAGTCGTGTTGCTTCTCGACGATGAATTCGCCTAACGTTTTCATAACACATTCCCTGAATCTACGATGGAGTGGCAGCAGCTGTAACAAACTGCCAACGTATGCGTACGCAGTTTAGCCGATTGAACTTTAAAAACCATAGTCCTAATCCGTTTCTTCCCTTCAGACTCGGGGTTACACTGTGCGCCGAACTTTCAGTTAATGGATCTATTTATGCGCATTCACATCCTCGGCATTTGTGGCACTTTTATGGGCGGCCTGGCTATGCTGGCGCGTTCGCTGGGACATCAGGTAACCGGCTCGGACGCAAATGTTTACCCGCCGATGAGTACGCTGCTTGAGCAGCAAGGCATTGAATTAACTGAGGGTTACGAGGCGTCGCAGCTCGATCCGGCGCCAGACCTGGTGATTATCGGTAACGCCATGACGCGCGGTAATCCCTGTGTTGAAGCCGTGCTGGAGCGCAACATTCCCTACCTCTCCGGGCCGCAGTGGCTGCACGATTTTGTGCTGCGCGATCGCTGGGTGCTGGCCGTAGCCGGAACGCACGGTAAAACCACTACTGCCGGCATGGCAGCGTGGATCCTCGAGGCGTGCGGCCTCGAACCAGGCTTTATCATCGGTGGCGTGCCGGGCAACTTCGACGTCTCGGCAAAATTAGGAAAAAGCCCATTCTTTGTCATTGAAGCGGATGAGTATGACAGCGCCTTCTTCGACAAGCGCTCCAAGTTTGTGCACTACTGCCCGCGTACGCTAATCCTCAATAACCTTGAGTTTGACCATGCAGATATCTTCGACGACCTGCGCGCTATCCAGAAGCAGTTCCATCATCTGATCCGCATCATACCCGGCCAGGGCAAAATCCTGCTGCCGGAACACGATCACAACCTGAAGCAGGTGATGGCGATGGGCTGCTGGAGCGAGCAGGAGACCACAGGCGAACATGGCCACTGGCAGGCGAAAAAGCTGACGCCAGACGCCGCCCGCTGGGAAGTCTGGCTGGAGGGGGAAAAAGTGGCCGAGGTGAACTGGGGGCTGGTCGGCGAACACAATATGCATAACGGCCTGATGGCGATTGCCGCCGCGCGCCACGTGGGTGTGAAACCGGCAGATGCGGGCGAGGCGCTCAGCAGCTTTATCAACGCGCGCCGCCGGCTGGAGCTGCGCGGTGAGGTCAACGGTATCAAGGTCTATGACGATTTTGCCCACCACCCGACGGCGATACATGCCACGCTGGCGGCGCTGCGCAGCAAAGTAGGTGGCAGGGCGCGCATCCTCGCGGTACTGGAGCCCCGCTCCAACACCATGAAAATGGGGGTCAGTAAAAACGATCTGGCGCCGTCGCTGGGTCGGGCAGACAAGGTTTTCCTGCTCCAGCCGCACCATATTCCGTGGCAGGTCTCCGACGTGGCAGACGCCTGTATTCCGCCTGCGCAGTGGAGTGCGGACGTCGATACGCTGACGGAAATGATTGCGAAAGAGGCGCAGCCAGGCGACTCAATTCTGGTGATGAGCAACGGCGGGTTTGGCGGGATCCATCAAAAACTGCTGGAGCGACTGGGACGCTAAGGCCGTGGCGTCCTGCAGGACGCCTCCGGAGAGCGTGCGGCCGGCAGGCCGCCTCTTACGCTTCAGCCAGCTCGCGCAGATACTGGAAGATCTGCCGGGCTGCTTTTGGCGTTTTATTCGCCGCCTTCTCTTTCTGCGCGTTGCGGATCATGCTGCGCAGCTGCTGCCGATCGGCCTGCGGATAGAGCGTGATCACCTCGGTCATCGCGTCGTCACCCTGATCGATCAGGCGATCGCGCAGATGCTCCAGCTTGTGGAACAGCGCCACCTGCTGGTTGTGACGGTTTTTCAGCTTGTCCAGCGCCTGACGGATCGGATCTTCATCGCGCTGGCGCAGCATTTTACCAATCAGCTGCAGCTGGCGACGGCGACCCTCTTTCTTAATACGCTGCGCCAGCTCAATCGCGTTGCGCAGATCCTCATCGAGCGGGATCTTATCCAGGGAGTTTTTCCCCAGATCAACCAGCTCGGCACCGAGGCGTTTTAGCTCTTCGGCGTCACGTTTAATTTCACTTTTGCTGACCCAGATAATCTCTTCATCTTCTTCTTCCTGATTATCCGGTACATCGTCGAGCCAGTCTTCGGGCTGCCTGGTCATCTCTTGGCTCCTTAAAAAAAGAGGCTAATCCTACCAGTTTATCGGGCGACTGCGAAATTGTTCTCTGAGTCTGATAGACTCAACAGATTCACACTTAAGATTAGACGGCAGGTCGATGAACGTATCTACTCAGGTTGCAGAACAACGTAAAGCGCTGGAACAGGCTGTCGCCCAGGCGCTGGAACTCGCTAAAGCTCACACCGATGGTGCGGAAGTTGCGGTGACAAAAACCACCGGCATCGGCGTCAGCACGCGCTATGGTGAAGTGGAAAACGTCGAATTCAACAGCGACGGTGCGCTTGGTATCACCGTCTATCATCAAAACCGCAAAGGCAGCGCCTCATCGACCGATCTCAGTCCCGATGCCATAAAAAGCACCGTGCAGGCAGCGATCGACATTGCGCGCTACACCTCACCCGATCCTTACGCTGCACCGGCAGAGCGTGAACTGCTGGCGTTTGATGCACCCGATCTTGATCTCTACCATCCGTGGGAGATCGACGCCGATCGCGCCATCGAGCTGGCCGCGCGTGCTGAACAGGCGTCGCTGCAGGCGGACAAGCGCATTACCAATACGGAAGGTGGCAGCTTCAACAGCCACGTTGGCATCAAAGTGTTTGGTAACAGTCACGGCATGCTGCAGAGCTACTGCTCCAGCCGCCACTCGCTGTCGAGCTGTGTCATTGCCGAGCAGGATGGCGATATGGAGCGTGACTACGCCTATACTATCGGCCGCTCAATAGACGATCTGCAGAGCGCAGAGTGGGTCGGTAACGAGTGTGCCCGCCGCGTGCTGGCTCGCCTTGCCCCGCGCAAGCTGCCAACCATGAAAGCACCGGTGCTGTTTGCACCTGAGGTCGCCACCGGATTGTTTGGTCATCTGGTTGGTATGATCAGCGGCAGCAGCGTCTATCGCAAATCGACGTTTCTGCTCGACTCGCTGGGCCAGCAGATCCTGCCCTCATGGCTGACGATTCAGGAGCAGCCGCATCTGCTGAAAGGACTCGCCTCGACGCCGTTTGACAGTGAAGGCGTGCGAACCGAAGCGCGCGATATTATCAAAGAGGGTGTGCTGCAGAACTGGCTGCTGACCAGCTATTCAGCGCGCAAGCTTGGCCTGCAGAGCACCGGCCACGCGGGCGGCATACATAACTGGCGCATTGCCGGTCAGGGCCACAGCTTTGATGACCTCGTTAAACAGATGGGACGCGGCCTGATTGTCACTGAACTGATGGGTCAGAGCGTCAGCGCCATGACCGGCGACTACTCGCGCGGCGCGGCGGGCTTCTGGGTTGAAAACGGCGAAATTCAGTATCCTGTGAGCGAAGTCACAATTGCAGGAAACCTTAAAGAGATGTGGCGCAATATGGTTACGGTCGGTAACGACATTGAAACCCGCAGCAATATACAATGCGGATCGGTGCTGCTGCCGGAGATGAAAATCGCCGGACAATAACGACATCGCTTCCAGAAAGCAGCCGGCAAGGCTGCTTTTTTTTGCCCGATAATAATTAAAAGGAACACGTCATGCGTAAGCATTTAATTGCAATGTTGTCTCTGTCGTTACTGTTCTCTTCTGCCAGCGTGCTGGCGGCAGATCTTGAACAGGATATGGATACGCTGAAAGAGAACCTGAGCGTAGTGAAGAAAACGGATGACGCGCAGGAGATGCATACTGCGCTCGGTAAAATGCGCCAGGCCGCGCAGGATGCCAAAAATTCCACGCCGGACAAGCTGGAAGGGCAGCCGGCGGATAGCGCACAGATCAAAGATTATCACGCCGGTCTTGACGCACTGATTGCGCAGATTGACGTGGTCGACAAGCTCGCTCAGGCCAGCAAGCTGGATGAGGCAAAAGCCGAAGCGAAAAAACTGGAAGATATCCGCAATACCAACCATAAGAAATTCCGCTGATACTCGGGGCCAGCCTGCGTGCTGGCCCGCTTTACCGATCCTCCCCTGCACACTCCTCTGCAAATATATAACTTTCCCGCACGCCTGATGCATGCCAGCCGCTGGCATGCGCGATATGTGCTGTCTGCGATCTGACGCACCGCGCGTTGCCACATTTCCGTTTCAGGGTGGAAAAAGTGCGTCTCCACACGGCCGGACGGAACGCGTAGTTTGTTTTTTAACGCGAATTATCTGCCGTAAACAGGAGTAGAAGGGTGAGGAGTGATGCTGTCCCGCTGAACGCAGAAGCCGTTCAGGCGCTGGCGGATCGCATATTAAGTCAAATCGCGATCCTCTATACCGCGCACCAGATTAGCCCCACACCGGTGCAGCAGCAGATGCTGAATTCGCACGTTCAGGCGATGGCCAGCCGCTCGCTAAGCGGCGAGGCGCTGCCGGAGGTAGAAGCGGAGCTGTTTGATGATATTCCGCCTGACAGCCTGCAGCTGGCGCAACAGATCGTCGATCTGTTCGGCAATCTGCCGGTGGAAGAGGCCTGGCTGCTCTCGGTGCATATTGAAGTGGCGAAAAGTAACGACGCATAAACAGAGAGGAAGTGAACATGGTGACAGTGGTGATTGGCGATCGTCTGGGTAAAGGCCAGAAAGTGGCTGCCGGCATTGAAAAAGCGGGTGGACGCGCGGTGGTGGTGCCGGGCGTGGCAGCCGATATGAAGCTGGGTGATGTGATGAAAGCGGAAAACGCTGATTTCGGCATCTCTTTCTGCGGCAGCGGCGGCGCGGGTGCTATCACCGCGCAGAACAAATATGGCTACCGGGCGAAACATGGCATGCGCTCGGTAGACGAGGGCGTAACGGCGATCAACGAAGGGGCAACCGTGCTGGGCTTTGGTTTTATGGACAAAGAGGAGCTGGGCGAACGGCTGGTGCAGGCCTGGAACAAGAAGCACGGCAGCTGACGTATGAAACAGCACTATGAGACGCAGGTTATCGTGCAGGGGAAAGGCGATACCAAAGCAAAAGCCTTTGCCGATGCGCTCAGCAGCGTGCAGCAGCAGGTATTGCGCAACAGCCAGAAGCTGCTGCTGCGCATTGAGCCGCTGGATGTGCGGGTGCTGCACGCCAGGGTGCGTACCCGGCGGGAAAAATTTCTGTTTTTTTTCCTGGCGCGCGAGCGGCATCACTACAGCGTTGAACTGGAAATCAGCGTCAGCGTCACCGTTATCGATATGGAAAGCGTGACATTTACGGCGACACCCTGAACGCGCTGGTCTGGTCGTTATCCCGCCAGGAGAGAGGGCTTACCCGGCGCAACAATGACAATAAAGGGTACAACACTATGTTTCTCATCATTTTGTTTAAGTCGTTAATTATCGGCGGGCTGGTCGGCGTCGGAGTGGGAGCCGGCGCAGCGCGCATGTTCCACGCACCGGTCACACAGGGCATGGGTGCATTTCGTACCCTGGGCGAGCTTAACTCGTGTGAAGGCGACCCCGCTTCCCATTTCTCTTTTGGTCTCGGCTTCTTTTTCAACGCCTGGGCGTCCTCTGTGGCGGCTGGCTCCTTCACGCAGGATGTGGATCACCGCATTCTGCCGAACTGGGGTGCTGCGGCGCTGATGGTCAAAAATCGCAATGTGGCAGAGACGCTGCATAACCCGAAGCGTATGGCGATAGCGTGCGGCATCATCGGCATGATCGTCGTGGCTTTTCTGAACAGCACCGCCTCAGCCGTACCGGCTGCGCTGCAGGTGACGGCAGTCAAAGTGCTGGTGCCGGCGGCTAACCTGCTGGTAAACACCGTCATGCCGGTCATTTTCTGGCTGGCAGCCATCGACGCCGGCAAAAAATCGGGCTTCTGGGCCACCATCTTTGGCGGCCTGGCGCAGCTGATTATGGGTAATGCCGTACCGGGGCTGGTGCTGGGGATCCTGATTGGGAAAGGGGTAGAGGAGAGCGGCTGGAACCGGGTGACGAAAGTCATGATGGCGGCGATTGTGCTGCTGTTTGTACTGAGCGGCTTCTTCCGCGGGTTCGATATGAAACTGCTGCAATCTTTCCAGCTCGGCGTCCCTGGCTGGCTTGACATGATCCACAACAGCCTGAGCGGCAAATAAGGAGCCATCCATGAACGAACATGAAAATCGCGGCTTCTGGTATGCCGACTGGTCCTTCCCGATTTTTGTCGGTCTGCTCTCATCCGGCGTATTTGCCGGTACGCATATGTACTACCTCTACGGAATCGGCGCCTTTAACGAAGTGGCGTTTGTGTCGATGCTGCGCGCCGGCATGGAGACCGGCGTCTATGGAGCGGTCGCCGCGTTTGGCGCCAGCTTTCTGTTTGCCCGCATCATTGAAGGCTCGCTGGTCGGTATTCTGGATATCGGCGGTGCGATCCAGACCGGCGTCGGGCTGGGCGTGCCGGCGCTGCTGCTGGGCGCAGGCATTGTGTTTCCGGTCGCGAACTTTGCGGCTTCGCTGGTAACCGGTCTGGTGATCGGGGTGGCGATTGGTTACGTCATTATTCTGGCGCGCAAATTTACCATCAACCAGAGCGATTCCACCTATGGCGCCGATGTGATGATGGGCGCAGGCAACGCCTCCGGACGCTTTCTCGGCCCGCTGATTATCCTGTCGGCGATGGCAGCCTCCATTCCCATTGGCCTGGGCTCGCTCGCTGGCGCTCTGCTGTTTTACCTGTGGAACAAGCCGATTACCGGCGGCGCAATTCTGGGTGCCATGGTGCTGGGCGCGATGTTCCCGATTTCGCTGTAACAGGGCGGGCGCCATGAATGGCGGATGTAGGGGGCGCATTTATGCGCCCCTGGCCGCAAACGAGCTTACCTGTGGAACAAGCCGATTACCGGCGGTGCAATTCCGGGCGCCATGGTGCCGGGCGCGATGTTCCCGATTTCGCTGTAACAGGGCGGGCGCCATGAATGGCGACCCTGGGGTAAGGATGTAGGGAGCGCATTCATGCGCCTCTGGCCGCAAACGCAGTAAGGAGTAACCATGTTTGATCTGATTCTGCGCCGCGCACGACTGTGCGATGAGCAGCTGGTGGATATCGCTCTTCATGACGGCAAAATCGCCGTCGTCGGCAACGTCACGGGCAGCGCGCAGCAGGAGCGCGATCTGGCCGGGCGCTGGTACGTCAGCGCAGGCTGGATAGACAGCCACGTACACTGCTATGCAAAATCGCCTGTCTACCACGATGAAGCGGACGCTGTCGGCGTTGCGCAGGGCGTCACCACCGTGGTGGATGCCGGCAGCACCGGCGCCGACCAGATTGATGACTTCCGGCAGCTGACGCGCCACGCCACCACCGACGTCAGGGCGCTGCTCAACGTTGCCCGCACCGGGATAGTCACCCAGAACGAACTGGCGGACATGCGTCAGATTGATGAAGCAGCGGTGGTGCAGGCGGTCACGCGCCATCCCGGTTTCATTGTTGGTCTGAAAGCGCGCATGAGCAGCAGCGTGGTCGGGGAAAACGGCATTGCACCGCTGATCCGCGCCAAAGCGATCCAGCACGCTGCCGGCGATCTGCCGCTCATGGTACATATCGGTAACGATCCGCCGGTGCTGGAGGAGATCGCTGAGCTGCTGACCGCCGGCGATATCATTACCCACTGCTTTAACGGCAAACCTAACCGCATTCTCTCCGCGCAGGGTGAGCTGAAAGCGGCGGTCAGTCAGGCGCTGGCGCGCGGCGTCACGCTCGATATCGGGCACGGCAGCGCCAGCTTCAGCTTTGCGGTGGCGCGACAGGCGATCGCCCGCGGCATTCTGCCCGATACCATCAGCTCCGATATCTACTGTCGCAACCGCCTGCACGGGCCGGTACACAGCCTCGCGCACGTGATGTCTAAGTTTCTTGCGCTGGGCATGACGCTGCCGCAGGTGATCGCCTGCGTGACAACCCAGGCAGCAGCGGCGCTGCGCCTCAGCGGCAAAGGCGATCTGACGCCGGGCAGCGATGCCGATCTGACTATTTTCAGTGTGAATCAGGAGACCCGTCCGTTTACCGATGCAGAGGGCGAACAGGTGGCGGGAGAGCACCATTTTTTGCCGGTGGCTGTGACAGTGGCAGGCCAGTGGCATCTGACCGAAGAGGGAAAGCGTCATCATGTCTTCAGTTTATGAAAAATATCACCTGAAACAGGTGATCAACGCGTCAGGCCGTATGACTATTCTGGGCGTCTCGACGCCGGCACCGGAGGTGGTGGAAAGCGTCAGCTATGGCCTGAACCACTACTTTGAAATGAAAGATCTGGTGAACCATACCGGTGACTACATTGCCGGACTGCTGCAGGCAGAAAGCGCCGTCGTGGTCTCCTGCGCCTCGGCGGGTATCGCTCAGTGTGTGGCCGGGGTCATTGTGAAAGATAACGCCTGGCTGCTGGATAACCTGCACGCGGCGCCGCTCACGGTTCCGCATGAGATCGTCGTGCCTAAAGGGCACAACGTGAACTACGGCGCGCCGGTCGGCACCATGGTCGCGCTGGGCGGTGGCCGGCTGGTGGAAGCGGGCTACAGCAACGAGTGTTCCGCCGCGCAGCTGGCAGCGGCGATCACGCCGGCTACGGCAGCGCTGCTCTACGTAAAATCGCACCATTGCGTGCAAAAAAGCCACCTCAGCGTGGCGCAGGCGGCAGAAGTCGCGCAGCAGCATGGCATCCCGCTGATTGTGGATGCGGCGGCAGAAGAAGACCTGCGCTGCTACTACCAGATGGGTGCTGACCTGGTGATCTACAGCGGTGCCAAGGCGATAGAGGGTCCCTCCAGCGGACTGGTGGTAGGGCGCAGCCGCTGTGTCGAATGGGTAAAACGGCAGAGCAACGGCATCGGTCGTGCGATGAAAGTGGGCAAAGAGGGGATCCTGGGCCTGACGCAGGCCATTGAGCGCTATCTGTCGCAGCCAAAAACCAGCGGCAGCGAGATGGTTCAGCACATGACGCCATTTATCGACCAGCTTAACCAGCTGCCGGGCGTCACCGCGCGGGTGGTATGGGACAGCGCCGGGCGCGATATTGCGCGTACAGAGATCCATTTCGATGAAGCGCTGACCGGCTGGGCAACCGGCGATCTCGTCCAGGCGCTGAAAAACGGCGACATCGCTATCTATTTTCGCGGCTATAAGGCAAACGAAAGCATTATCGAAGCCGACGTGCGCAGCGTTACTGCCGCGCAGCTGCAGACTATCTTCAGCCGTATTGACGCGCTGCTGGCAGAAAGGAACAACGCATGAAGCTGACCCCCGATTTTTATCAGGATCGTCTCTGTCTCAACGTACTGGCGGGCTCAAAGCAGAACGCACGCGACATCTGGCTGGCAGCAGAAGGGCATGTGCTGGTTGGCGTGCTGTCAAAAAATTATGCCAGCCACGACGCGGCGCTGGCTGACATGCGCGATTACGCCGCGCTGATTGATAACGCGCTCTCTATCGGTCTCGGGGCCGGCGATCCGCGTCAGTCTGCTATGGTGAGCGAACTGGCAGCGGTGCTGCAGCCGCAGCATGTCAATCAGGTGTTTACCGGAGTCGCGACCAGCCGTGCGCTGCTGGGACAGTCGCAGACGGTGGTAAATGGTCTGGTCTCCCCCAGCGGGACGCCAGGGAAAGTGAAGATCTCAACCGGTCCGCTAAGCTCGCAGGCGGCGGAAGCGATTGTGCCGATCGACAGCGCCATCGCCATGCTGCAGGACATGGGCGGCAGCTCGGTAAAATTTTTTCCGATGGGCGGTCTGAGCGCGGTGGCGGAGTATCGCGCGGTCGCAGAGGCGTGCGCCCGGCGCGATTTCTGGCTGGAGCCCACCGGCGGTATCGATCTGCATAATTTTGCGGAGATCGTGCAGATCGCGCTGGAGGCGGGCGTCAGTAAAGTGATCCCGCACGTTTACAGCTCAATTATCGACAGCGCAAGCGGTGAGACGCGCATTGACGATGTGCGCCAGCTTCTGGCAACGTGCAAGGCACTGCTGCAATAACTTCGTTACGGGTGAGGCTTTGTGAGATTTCCTAATCAGCGTCTGGCGCAGCTGTTTGCCGCACTGCAGCATGAAACGCTGCCGCAGGATGAGCTGGCACGGCGTTTCTCGGTCTCTACGCGCACGGTGCGCACCGACATTGCGGCGCTGAACGCGCTGCTGGAGCAGCACGGCGCACAGTTTGTGCTGGCGCGCGGCGCCGGCTATCAGCTGCAGGTGGCTGACGCGGCACGCTTTGATTCGCTGCAGCAGCAAAGCAGCACGCCGCTGCGGGTGCCGCGCACCTCGCAGGAGCGGGTTCGCTATCTGCTCAGCCGCTTTCTTACTGCGGCCTGGTCACTGCGGCTGGAAGATCTCTCGGAAGAGTGGTTTGTCAGTCGCGCCACGCTGCAGGGGGATATGGCAGAGGTGCGGGAGTGGCTGGGGCGCTATCATCTGCATATCGAAACTAAACCGCGCTACGGCATGAAGCTGTTTGGCAGCGAGACGGCTATCCGCACCTGCCTTACCGATCTGCTGTGGCAGATCGACCAGGAGACGCCCGACAGCCCGCTGCTGAGTATTGAAGTACTGCGCAGTGATATGCTGACGCAGCTGCAGCCGCTGCTGCAGCACTGCCTCAGCCGTTACGCTATTCGTCTCAGCGATGAGGGCGAGCGCTACCTGCTGATCTACTGCGCGGTAGCAGTACGCCGCATCAGCGAAGGCTTTCCGCTCAGCGATCCGGGCGCAGAAGAAGTAGGCGAAGAGGTGCGTGAGGCGGCGCACGCGCTGGTGCATCAGCTGCGACCGCTTACCGGCAAAGCCTTATCGCGGGCGGAAGAGAACTGGCTGCGCGTCAATATCGCCGCGCGTCAGATCCAGGCGCTGGAGCCAAGCACCATCAATGCAGATGACGCTGACGCGCTGGTGAGCTGGCTGCTGAGTTATATCAATACGCATTATGCCTACCAGCTGCAGCACGACGAGCAGCTGCGCGCCGATCTGCTTACCCATATCAAATCGATGATCACCCGGGTGCGCTATCAGATCCATATTCCCAATCCGCTGCTGAGCAACATCAAACAGCACTATCCGCTGGCGTGGGATGTGACGCTGGCCGCCGTCAGCAGCTGGAGCAAATATACCCCTTATACGCTGAGCGAAAATGAGATTGGCTTTCTGGTGCTGCATATTGGCGTGGGGCTGGAGCGGCACTATGACGTTGGCTATCAGCGCCACCCGCGCGTACTGCTGGTGTGCGATAGCGGAACCTCAACGCTGCGGATGATTGAGGCGCTGCTGCTGCGCAAATATCCGCAGCTGGTGGTCACCGCCCGGCTGACACAGCGCGACTACGCGCTGCGGGAGCGGATTGAAGAAGATTTTGTTATCTCTACGGTGCGGCTGCATGAAAAGAACCGGCCGGTGGTAGTGATGTCGCCCTTTCCGACCGGCTTTCAGCTGGAGCAGCTCGGCAAGCTGGTGCTGGTGGATCGCACCCGGCCGTGGATGCTGGAAAAATATTTCTCCGCGCAGCATTTTATGGTGCTGGATCAGCCGCTGACGCAGCAGGCGCTCTTTCAGCTGCTGTGCGATCGCCTGCAGGAGCAGGGCTTTGTTGCAGCAGACTTTTATCCATCCGTGGTTGAGCGTGAAGCGATTGTCAGCACGCTGCTCGGGGATGGCATTGCGTTGCCGCACGCGCTCGGCCTGCTGGCGCAGAAAACCGCGGTCTATACCGTTATTGCGCCGCATGGCGTCAGCTGGGGTGATGAGACCGCCTGCGTGATCTTTCTGCTGGCTATCAGCAAACGTGAATATGAAGAGGCGATGGCGCTCTACGATCTGTTTGTCACGTTTTTGCGCGAACGCGCCATGCCGCGCCTGCGGGAGTGCCGTGACTTTGACCATTTTAAAACCGTGGCGATAGAGTGTCTGGGCCGCCCCTGACTAGGCCTGATTGCGCTTAGCCAGCAGCTTCGGGATTTCACGCAGGCACCAGGCTTTGGCTTCACCCATGCTGTCGCGACGCCAGGCCATAATAATATCCACTTCGCGCGTATACTCAGCGCTGACCACGCGCAGCCGGCCCTCGGCAATATCTTTCTCTACCATCGGATAAGGCATGGTGGCAACGCCCAGTCCCGCCAGCAGCGCCCGCCGCTTGTCATCCATGCTGCTGACCGTAAGACGCTGCTGCTTATCCAGCAGCTGTACCGTCAGCACCGGACGTTCACGCGCCGTGTCAGCGACGGCAATGCCGCGATATTTCACACGCGTGACTTCCGAAAGCGGCTCTGCCTCCTGATGAATAGGGTGGTCAGGACTGGCGACATAGACGCTCATAATGGTGTAAAGCTTGCGGGTATTGATTTCGCTGGAGGCGCGGAAGTGCAGGTCAGGTGCGATGACGATATCCGCCCGGCCCTGCTCCAGACGTTCCCACGCGCCCGCCAGCACTTCAGTGATCAGAGATATCTGCGTGTTGGCTTTTTCTGACAGCTTGCTGACCAGCGGAAACAGCAGGTCGGTGGGGATGAGTGCCTCCGCTACGATAGTCAGCTGCGTTTCCCAGCCGCGCGCCAGCGCTTCTGCGTCGGTGGTGAGCTTGTCTGCGGCCTCCAGCAGGACGCGACCGCGCTCCAGCAGCATCCGGCCAACGTTAGTGAATTTGGTGCGATGACCGGAGCGATCGAACAGCACCACATCCAGCTCCTCTTCCAGCTTCTGCATGGTATAGCTCAGCGCAGAGGGAACGCGACCCAGCTCATCTGCCGCGGCGGCAAAGCTGCCGCGCCGGTCAATCGCATCCATCACCCGTAACGCTTCTAACGTTAATGCACGCTCTTTAGCCATACTGATTCTCTGTCAGTAAATTTGAATATGCCAGGCAGATTAACTGGCTAACATTCCGCCGTCCAGCCTTTTACCATAAACCGATTAAGCCTGCAGTGAGCGTCTCCTGCAGTGCACCGGAGGTATAGCATGATGACAACCCGCTGCGCGTCCGCATGTGGCCAGGCTGATTTTGGCTGGTTGCAGGCGCGCTATAGCTTCTCTTTTGGCCACTATTTTGATCCCAAACTGATGGGATACGCCGCGCTGCGCGTGCTGAACCAGGAGGTGCTGGCGCCGGGTGCCGCTTTTCAGCCCCGCACCTATCCGCAGGTTGATGTGTTGAATCTGGTGCTGCAGGGTGAGGCGGAGTATCGCGACAGCGAGGGACAGCGCCTGACCGTACGGGCAGGTGAGGCGATGCTGCTGTCTGCGCGGCAGGGCGTAAGCTACAGCGAGATAAACCTCAGCAAAGATCGGCCGCTGACGCGCCTGCAGCTCTGGCTGAGCGCCTGTCCGGAGCGGGAAAAACCGCTGCAGCAGCGGATGACGCTCAATGGCGCATCGCCGCTGCTGCTGGCCTCGCCTGACGGGGCAGACCAGAGTTTGCAGCTGCGTCAGGATGCGAGAGTGTATCAGGTGACGTTAGCGCCGGGAGAGGAGCAGATTGTGCAGCTGCGCGGCGCGCGCGCGTATCTGCAGTCGATTCACGGCACGCTGGATGTGCGCAGCAGCAGCGCGAATCAGCAGCGGCTGCAGTGCGGCGACGGTGCGTTTATTCGTGATGAGCAGCAGCTTATTCTGCAGGCAGAGACGCCGCTGCGTGCGCTGGTGATCGATTTACCGGCATAAAAAAGGGCGGCCAGCGCCGCCCTCACAGGAAGAATGAAGATTATTTCAGAATAGTAAAGGCGGTTGTCACGTGCTTCACGCCGCTGACCCGGCTGGCAACATCTGCCGCCGCCGTGGCTTCTTCCTGCGTGACCAGTCCCAGCAGGAAGACTTCCCCGTTTTCCGTCGTCACTTTCACGTTAGACGATTTGACCTGATCGCTGCCCAGCAGCTGCGAGCGGATCTTGGTCGTGATCCAGGTGTCGGAAGAAGAGGTGCCAAGGCTGACCTTCTCTCCGGTGCGGATCTCATTGTAGACCTCTGTTGCGCCGTCGACGCCCATAGCGATCTGTTTGGCACGGCTGGCGAGATCGGCAGACGGTGCCTGACCGGTCAGCAGCACTTTGCCCTGGTAAGCGGTAACAATGACCCGCGCCTGCTTCTTAATCTGTTCATCTTTTGCCAGCGCGTTAGAGACGCGCAGCTCCAGCGTACCGTCATCAACCTGCGTACCCACGGTGCGGGGGTCAGTGGCGGTTTTGGTGGCAACAGCGGCACCGCCGGCAACCACTGCCACGCAGCCCTGCAGCAGCATGGCCGTTAACAGCAGGGCGATAGCGTTCAATGCTTTCATGTAAGCTCCTTCAGTCATTCCTGGTGGGGAAAGAGGGTGTTATCGATCAAGTCGCACAGGCAGTTCAGCGTCAGCATATGCATCTCCTGAATGCGCGCACTGTGATGAGAGGGAATGCGGATTTCCACGTCGTGAGGGCCGAGCAGGCCAGCCAGCTCGCCGCCGTCGTGTCCGGTCAGCGCGACAATAGTCATATCGCGCGTCACTGCCGCCTCAACCGCTTTAACGATGTCACGGGTATTACCCCGGGTTGAGATCGCCAGCAGCACATCACCCGCCTGACCCAGCGCCCGTACCTGTTTGGCGTAGATCTCATCATGCAACCGATCGTTGCCGATGGCGGTGAGCATAACGTTATCTGCGCTCAGCGCCAGCGCCGGCAGGCTGGGACGCTCGGTTTCAAACCGGTTAATCATGCTGGCCGCAAAGTGCTGCGCATTGGCCGCTGAGGCACCGTTACCGCAGCTGAGAATTTTATGACCATTCAGCAGCGACTGCACCAGCGTCATCGCGGCGCGGGAGATCGCATCCGGCAGCGCTTCGGCTGCGGCAATCTGCGTCTGAATACTTTCAGTAAAACACGCTTTAATTCTGTCCTGCACAAGACCACCTGGTTCTATTCATCGGCATTAAAAGCAGCGGGCAGCCACGTCAGTTCGCGCCCGGTAATGGCAATGATGTCAAAACGGCAATTGACCGTCTCAAAACTGCCGCCGCGCGTCAGCAGCCAGAGCGCCGCTGCCCGCAGCAGCTTCTGCTGTTTCTGACGCGTCACGCTGGCGGCTGCTCCGCCGTAGCGCGCATCGCGCCGGTAGCGCACTTCTACAAATACCCAGCAGTCGGCGTCGCGCATAATCAGGTCAAGTTCACCTCCGCGAAAGCGGACGTTACTGGCGACCCACTTCAGCCCGGCGCGCTCCAGATAGTGACGCGCCTGCTGTTCATGCTCTGCGCCGATACGCTGGCGGTTTACTGTACCGGAACGACCTGTCCCTGGCGATACTGGTTCCATGCCAGCTTCCTGTTGATGACACAATCCGTGTCGGCGCTCAGCTTACCGGTGTTGCCATCAATGGCAAAGCCGGCTACCTGCCGCATCTGGTTAAACTGCGTTGCCAGCGTCCAGGCATCGATGCCCATCGCGTAGAGGCGCACCAGCGAATAGTCGTTGTTAAACGTCTTCGCTGCCTGCTGCATCAGGCCAGGGTTAGCGCCGGAGAGCAGCGGAATATCGCTGTACTGCAGGCCTTCCATCTCCAGCCGGAAATCGGGACCGGCGCCCGCCTGCGCGCTGCGCGAGCTGGCATAAAGCGCCGTGCTGTTGCGGCTGCTGGTGCGCATGGCGATCATCGGTTTGATCAGCTGCAGCTCATTCTGGCTGGCGACGATGTAAACGGCGTCCACGCTACCGCCACTGCTGTCAGCCGCCGGTGCCGGGGTGCTACTCTGCGGCGCCGGGATCGTCAGGCCTGCAATGGCCACGCTTTGCGGCTGCTCCATTTGTACCGTCAGCGGCGTGCCGCTCAGCGCAATACCGGCTCCGCTGTTAATGCCCTGTTTCAGCTCGGCCACGCCACCAAAGCGCTGCTGCAGCACCGTGGCACCACCCAGCTGCTGCCACTCTTCTGCAAACGCTTTTCCGACCCGGTCGCCATAACTGCTGCGCGGCAGCAGCAGCAGCGGCTGGCGCTTGCCCTGCTCATAGATATGGTGCGCTGCATCACGCGCTTCGTCTTCAGGAGAAAGCGCAAAATAGCAGATATTCGGATGGTTCTGGATCTGTTCCGGCTCGTTTAGCGCCAGTACGTTGAGCGGGGTCTGGCTGTTTGCTACTTCTTCCACATGATTTTTCAGCAGCGGGCCAACGACCAGCGTGGCGCCATCCTGCTGCGCCTGCTGCATGACCTGAGCGATCGGCTGGCTGCTGGTATCGTACACTTTAATCTGTGCGCTGCTGGCGGCTGGCTGAGAGGCTGGTGCAGCAGGCTGCTGCTGCGTGTTCTCCTGCGCAGGCATGCTGGCGGCCGCCGGGCTAACCACGCTGTTGGCCGCTCCGCTATCCGCTGTCGCGTCCGGCGCAGGCTGGGCAGTGGCGCTTTCCGGCGCGCTGCTCTGTGCCGGGGCAGCCGCGCTCAGCACGCCATTTTTTGCATCGTTAAAGCCTTTCTGAATCGCATTCGCAAACACCTGCGCCTGACCGTTCAGCGGCAGCAGCAGGGCGATGGTGCTGGTGGAAGCCTGGCTGAAGTTTTTGACCTGGCTGAGCTGCGCTGGCAGCGTTTTTGCCGCCGGGTTTTGCGGGTAGCGCGTCTGCCAGTCGCTAATGGCCGCCTTCAGCATCTGCGGATCCTGGCTGTTAGCGTGCCAGGTATTGAGCAGATCGAGCCAGCCCTGCAGGGTATTTTCATCGGCATTGATGACAACGCTGTTAAGCTGGTCCTGCGTCAGCTGGGTCAGCGCCTGCCAGGTCGCGTCGATGTTACTCTGGTGTTCGTCACCTTTTAAGAGCGGTTCCTGCGCGATATAGGCGCGCAGCAGCGCCAGCGATGGCCGGTTCTGCGCCGCGGCGATCTGCAGTGCGTAGTAGCGTACCTGCTGATCGGAAGAGAGATCGGCTACCTTAATCGGGCTGAGCTGCTGCTGAGCGCCGCTGTAATTCTGCTGCGCAATCCGCAGCTGCGCGCGCAGCAGCTGCAGCTCCTGCTGCTGCACATCAGAGAGCTGCTGCGGCAGCTGACCAAGCTGCGTTTGTGCCTGAGGATACTTTCCTTCCTTCAACAGGGCACGGATGGCAAGTAATTGCCAGTCGGTCTTGCTATCATCGCTGCTTTGCTGTGCCTGCTGCAGATAATAGTCAGAGCGTCCGGTTGCGGGCCCCTGAATATTGACGTTAGAGGTTTGCTGCGGACCCTGACCGCTACAGGCGGCCAGAATCAGCCCGGCGAGAAGAACAGGTACAAAGCGTCCTGCTTTACGACGTACGACTTTTGAAGGAAGCATACTGTATCCAGTGATGTTTTTTTCTTGATGCTCAATATTAAATCGGCAATTCGGATGAGACAATGAAACAACTCGATCGGGCAGAGATTTCTGCCAGTACGCTCTATATCGTTCCTACCCCGATCGGTAACCTGGGTGATATCACACAGCGTGCGCTGACGGTGCTGGCGAGCGTCGATCTCGTTGCAGCGGAAGATACACGTCATACCGGGCTGTTGCTACAACATTTCGCCATCAATGCGCGACTGTTCGCACTTCACGATCATAACGAACAGCAGAAAGCGGATGTGCTGCTGGCGAAGCTACAGGAGGGGCAGAGTATCGCCCTGGTCTCCGATGCCGGCACGCCGCTGATCAACGATCCGGGCTACCATCTGGTGCGTCGCTGCCGCGAGGCGGGCGTGCGCGTTGTGCCGCTGCCTGGCGCCTGTGCAGCCATTGCAGCATTAAGCGCGGCGGGATTACCGTCCGATCGATTCTGTTACGAAGGGTTTCTCCCTGCGAAAAGCAAAGGGCGCTGCGATGCACTGCGCGCGCTGAGCGAAGAGCCGCGTACGCTGGTGTTTTATGAGTCGACCCACCGACTGCTGGATACGCTGCAGGATATGGCAGCCGTATGGGGCGCAGCGCGCTATGTGGTACTGGCGCGCGAGCTGACCAAAACCTGGGAGTCGATCTATGGCGCGCCGGTGGGAGAGCTGCTTGCCTGGGTGCGGGAAGATGAGAACCGGCGCAAGGGCGAGATGGTGCTGATTGTTGAGGGACATAAGGCAGATGAGGAGGCGCTGCCAGCCGAGGCGTTGCGTACGCTGGCGCTGCTGCAGGCGGAGCTGCCGCTGAAAAAAGCCGCTGCGCTGACCGCGGAGATCCACGGCGTGAAAAAAAATGCGCTGTATAAATATGCGCTGGCGCAGCAAGAAGAGTGACAAACGTGGTCAGATCGCCTATTATCCTGCGCCGAAGCTGACCAGACAGTCGCCGCTTTGTCGTCGTCCCTTTCGGGGGAGACAGGCAGAGGGGAGGAAAGTCCGGGCTCCACAGGGCAGGGTGCCAGGTAACGCCTGGGGGGCGCAAGCCTACGACCAGTGCAACAGAGAGCAAACCGCCGATGGCCCGGAAACGGGATCAGGTAAGGGTGAAAGGGTGCGGTAAGAGCGCACCGCGCGGCTGGCAACAGTCCGTGGCACGGTAAACTCCACCCGGAGCAAGGCCAAATAGGGGTTCACATGGTACGGCCCGTACTGAACCCGGGTAGGCTGCTTGAGCCAGTGAGCGATTGCTGGCCTAGATGAATGACTGTCCACGACAGAACCCGGCTTATCGGTCAGTTTCGACTTTTCAAATGAAAAGCCCCGCCCCGGCGGGGCTTTTTGTTTTGTGAGCCGCGAGTGCAGGTATTTCCGTTTCTCTCTGCGGCCAGGGGCGCATGGATTCAGCCAGGGACGCATGAATGCGTCCCCTACATCTAAACACCCCGGGGCGCAAGAATGCGCCCCCTACGGTTATGCGTAGGGGCGCCATTAATGGCGCCCGTTTCGTATGCAGGTATTCGGTTCGCGGTTGTTTGCGGCCAGGGGCGCCATTAATGGCGCCCGTTTTACATCCGATTAACCGCGGCCGTGGGGTTCATCCCAGTCAAATGCCGGACCGAGTGAAATCACGCCGTTCGGGTTGATGGTTTTATGGCTGCAGTAATAATGATGGCGGATCTGCGGCAGATTCACCGTCTCTGCAATACCGGGCATCTGGTAAATATCGCGCAGAAAGCCATTCAGATTGCGATAGTCACTAATGCGGTGCCTGTCGCACTTGAAGTGAGTAACATACACCGGGTCAAAGCGTACCAGCGTGGTCCACAGGCGCAGATCGGCTTCAGTCAGGCGATCGCCGGTGAGATAGCGATGCTGTCCCAGGATCTGCTCCAGCCGCGCCAGTGAATGAAACAGGGCGGTAACGGCTTCATCGTAAGCGGCCTGAGAGGTAGCAAAACCGCTCTTATAGACGCCATTATTGACCGTATCGTAAATCCAGCCGTTAAGTTCATCGATCTTATCGCGCAGATCGGCAGGATAGTAGTCGCCGGCTCGTGCGCCCTGTGCATCAAATGCGCTGTTGAGCATGCGGATAATGTCGGCCGACTCATTGCTGACAATGGTGTGCTGCTGCTTGTCCCACAGCACCGGTACGGTCACGCGGCCGCTATAGTGCGGATCGGCATGCAGATAGAGCTGGTAGAGAAATTCATGCTGATACAGCGTGTCGCCGGTTGCCTCCGGAAAGCTGTCATCAAACGTCCAGCCGTTCTCCAGCATCAGCGGATGAACCACGGAAACCGATATCATCTCTTCCAGCCCTTTAAGCTTGCGCATCAGCAGCGTGCGATGCGCCCACGGGCAGGCAAGTGAAACGTACAGATGGTAGCGATCGCGCTCTGCTGCAAAGCCGGACTTACCGTCAGGGCCGGCGCTGCCATCAGGCGTGATCCAGTTACGCCACGCTGACTCTGAGCGTTTGAAACGCCCTCCGGTTGACTTTGTATCGTACCAGGTATCGTGCCAGACACCCTCAATCAGCTGTCCCATATGCCCTCCATAGAAAAAAGGGGCGAGGATGATCCTCTGCCCCTGTATTCAGTATATCTGCTGTAAGCTACCTGCGCGCTTAACGGGCGGCGGCGGGCGCCATGCGCTGGCGGATCAGACGATCAATACTCCAGGCGCCTGGTCCCACCAGACCCAGAACCAGGAAACCGCCAGCAATGCTGAGGTTTTTCATAAACATCAGCTGGTTTACGCCTTCTGCAAAGTTGCTGTGAAACAGAAATGCGGTCAGCAGAGTAAAGCCTGCGGTAAACAGCGCGGTAAAGCGCGTCAGGAAACCAAACAGAATAGCCAGGCCGCCACCCAGTTCCAGCAGGATCACCAGCGGCAGCATAAAGCCCGGCACGCCCATGGCCTGCATATACTGCTCAGTGCCGGCATAAGCGGTAATTTTGCCCCAGCCGGCCGTAATAAACAGAATAGTCATCAGTACACGCGCGGCTAACAGTCCTGCATCTTCGAATTTTTTCATCATCTACTCCAGCGTAATTTTGTGGCAGGCTGAAAACCTGTCCGTTAATTTCCCGCTGCAACGCAGATAAACGTTCACCGGGCTGATGGAGAGAGATAATAATCGCGGCGCGAAAGGGTTGTAAGCAAGATAAACTGTCGAAGTTATTCAGGAATTCTGACGAAAAAAAACCGGACCTGCTGGTCCGGTTTTTTATAGAGCGGTTAGCGCCCCGGCATGGATGATTTAATCATACGCCAGGTGCTCCACAGGCCGAAGCCGCGTTTAACGAGGCGCAACAGCCGGTTAGGGCTGCGTACTGACCAGATAGCCAGCGCGCTGCTTCCTATCGCCAGATAGCGGCGACAGCTTACCAGCGTCAGCCAGCCGCGGTCATAGCGGGCTGTATTTTCCAGCCAGTCACGTCCTGCTGCGCTTAAATCGAGCCGCTGCTGCTGAACCGTATTAAGGAGTTCATGAATGCGGGCTTCGCGTTCATGGCGACTGCTCATGAGCGGTCCTCCTCCAGTAGTTTACGATCGGAATCGAGCTCTTTACGGGTATGACGCAGCAGCGTCGACTGACGCGATTTACGCAGCGTCCACAGACCGAAAATCAGCGCAAGCAAAAACAGTACGCCTGTGGTCACTCCGATCGCCATCAGCCGGTATTGCGCGTCAACCGCCCAGATGATCAACACCATCAGACTCATCAGCCCAAATGCCGTAAACAGCATGGTCAGGCCAATCATGATCAGCATCTGGATCAGATTGGCTTTCTCTTCTTCCAGCTCAACAACGGCCAGCCGGACACGCGTCTCGACCATACTGACCAGCGTAGTTACCACGCGCTGACCGATGTTAAAGACCCCTTTGCCCGGGCCGTGGCTTTGCTGAGAATCGTTCATATCAACGACGCGAAATCAGAATGCCAATCAGCACGCCCACGGCTGCGCCAACGCCAACGCCGTGCCACGGATTCTCACGCACATAGTCTTCCGCTTTCTCTGCGGCTTCGCGCGTGGATTTGGCTATACGCTCACCGGAATCGCCCAGACGCTCGCGTGAACTTTCCAGTGCGCCGCGCGCTTTATGACGCAGGCGATCCAGCTCGCTGCGGGATTTGTCTGCAGAGCTGCTTAATACTTCTTCCAGGGTGTCGGCCAGATTTTTCAGTTCGGCGCGCAGATGTTCAGATGTGGTGTCTTTAGCCATGAGAGTTCTCCATTACTTCAATTATTTATGTCCGATTAGTAAGGCTCTGCAGCAAGCTTTTTCAGCTCCTGTCGTGCCTCATCCAGCTTGCGTTCACGTTTTTCAATTTTGTCTTTGTCATCCCTGTCGTCGCGCGCTTTCTGCAGCTCCTGCTCGCGCTCGGCCACCTTGTTCTGCTGCGACTTCAGACGCTCTGAGTGCGCTGATTTCAGCTGCCGATCGCTGCAGCTGGCGCGAACTTCTGTCAGCGCCCGTTCCAGTCCGTTTACCCGGCGCTGATTATCATGCTGTTTTGCCATCGCAATCTCGTGCCGGATATCGCGCTCTTTTTGCTGACACAGCGACTCTGCCGCCAGCAGAGAGCCAGAGCAGGAGATAAGCATGGCACCCAGAAGAAGTTGTTTCATCACGTTCACACCTTCCATTGTTGATGAACTGCCGTCTGCCAGACAGGAGCGTATCCCGGCGTCGCGTCGGCGTGTGCTAACGTTAAGCATAGTCAGCCGGGGCAAAAATTCAAAAAAGACGAAGAGATAGCGGAGAAAAAGTATCGTCTGACCGCAGGTCAGACGATCGGATTAGCTGTAGGTCGGGGGATTGGCGTCGCGCGGTTGCTGTGAGGCCTGCGGGCCAGCGGCCACAACAAAACCCTGTGGTAATAAGCGGCGTAATACCTTCTGCGCCGCCAGACTCTGTTCTTCATCTTCAAAGTGGATCACCAGCGCATCGCCTGCTGGCGTAATACTTTTAATGCGCACGCCCTGGGCAGAGAGCTGCTGATAAAGATAAAAGCCATCCGGCAGATTGGTGCCGCTATGCGCCACGCGAATTTGTACCACGGTTTCATGTTGCCACAGCAGTGGAGCAGCCCCGGCCGCGAGCAGCAGCAGCAGGCCGCCGCACAGCCACGGCAGCAGCGGTCGGGTAAAGAGACGTCCTGTTTTCATTACTGCGCTTTCCCGTTTTGTCCTGCCTGACGCTTACGCCACAGTACGACCAGCGAGCCGATCAGGCCGATGACCAGCAGCGCCAGCGGCAGCATCATCAGAAAAAACATCAGCTCATCTTCATAACGGCGAAACAGCGGTGTTTTGCCCAGTGCAAAGCCAAGTACGGTCAGGATCAATACCCACAGGAAGCCACTCATCCAGTTAAAGAACTGAAAGCGCGCATTACTCAAACCAGATAACCCTGCAATGGTGGGCAGCAGCGTGCGTACAAACGCAATAAAGCGCCCAATCAACAGGGCAGAGAGACCGTGACGATGGAACAGGCTGTGGGCGCGCTGGTGGTATTGTGCCGGCAGGTGCGAAAGCCATTTCTGTACGGTAGGGGTATTACCCAGCCATCGCCCCTGGATATAACTTACCCAGCAGCCGAGGCTGGCACCTGTAGTGAGAACCAGCAGCGTCAGGGGAAAACTCATTGTGCCTTTGGCAATCAGCACGCCGACAAGGATCAGCAGGCTGTCACCGGGCAGGAAGGCGGCAGGAAGCAGGCCATTTTCAAGAAACAGGATCATGAACAGTAAGCCGTAGATCGCCCACACCAGCGTGGGGTCAGAGAGCATCTCATAATCCTGCTGCCACAGGGCATGCAGCAGTGCTTTCAAAATATCCATCAATCTTTCCCGAACATCATTGTTAAACGAGCCCATCAGGGGCTAAAGCGCAGGCAGAGGTGAGTTATACATTTTGGGTATGCCACCTGAGCAGGGGTCCGTATCCATGCGGCTATGCGTGTTAAATCAGCGACTTTCTGACGCCCTTGTCGCAAATGGTAAAAAAAGGGCGATAACTGTAACAAATACTTCCCAATTCAGACAGTGCATTATGTCCGTTGTAGTGGAGTTTTACCCTTTGCTGCCAGGAGTAAAAGGAGCTTTACACGAGCTGACACTATTGCAGATTATCTGACCCCGTCTGCAGGTTCAGAATGTACAAACGTGGCCGTTTTTACGCTGTTCGGCTTAATCAGGCGGCCTGCGGCAAACAAGTTGCAGTTACGGGCAGAAGCCGTGTGATGTAGCGTAACGTTGCGCCGCCACCGCTTAGTATTTTCCAGATATGGCAACATTGCCAGTTTATGGCAGCAGTTTGTTACATGAGGCAGAAGGGAAGGATGGCAGCACAGCGGCTATGAAAGCGCGCGGCGCACAGTGTGCGCCGCAGAGGAGAGGTCAGGTCGCGGCGCCGGGCTGGCGTTCCGCTTCTGCCTGGCAGACAGCCGCAGTAAACAGAATGTCGGTTGAGGAGTTCAGGGCCGTTTCTGCTGAATCCTGCAGCACACCGATAATAAACCCAACGGCCACCACCTGCATGGCCAGGTCGTTAGGAATGCCGAACATATTGCAGGCCACCGGGATTAACAGCAATGAGCCACCCGCTACGCCGGAGGCACCACAGGCGCACAGCGTGGCAACCAGGCTTAGCAGAATCGCTGTCGGTACATCGACATTGATGCCCAGCGTATGCACCGCAGCCAGCGTCAGTACGGTAATCGTAATAGATGCGCCCGCCATGCTGATGGTCGCACCCAGCGGAATTGATACGGAGTAGGTGTCTTCATCAAGGTTGAGTCGTTTTGCCAGCGCCATGTTCACCGGGATATTGGCGGCCGAGCTGCGGGTAAAGAAAGCCGTCACGCCGCTTTCACGAATGCAGGTAAATACCAGTGGATAGGGATTACGCCGGATTTTCTGATACACCAGCAGCGGGTTCACAATCAGTGCCATGAACAGCATGCAGCCAATCAGCAGGACCAGCAGGCTGCCATATTCCCACAGCGCCCCAAAGCCGGTAGAGGCCAGAATGGAGGCGACCAGGCCAAAGATGCCCAGTGGCGCGCAGCGGATCACACAGCGTACGACCCAGGTTGCCGCGTGTGAGGCGTCATTTAAAAAATCTTTGGTGCCGGGACTGGCATGACGAAATGCAAGGCCAAGGCCCAGCGCCCAGACCAGAATGCCGATGTAGTTCGCGTTCATCAGCGCTTCGAACGGATTAGCCACCATGCTCATCAGCAGGCCATGCAGCACCTCGGTGATCCCGGAAGGCGGCGTAATTGTCGTGTTACCGGCGGCGAGTGACAGCGTCTGCGGAAAGAGGTGGCTGAAAATCACCGCGATCATCGCGGCAAACAGGGTGCTGAGCAGATAAAGCATAATGATGGGACGGATATTGGTTTTCTGTCCCTGCTGATGGTTAGCAATGGACGCGATGACCAGCACCAGAACCAGCAGCGGCGCGACGGCTTTCAGTGCCCGGACAAAGAGTTCACCCAGCAGGCCGGCGGCTAATGCGGCATCGCGCGACAGCCACGCCAGCGCTACGCCAGCGACCAGGCCTACCATGATTTGTTTGACCAGGCTGCCTTTAAACAGCACGCCTGCCACTCTGGAAAGGTTATTTTGCATATCGTGATCTTTTACTATCGGTCATGAGTGTGGTGCGCGTTTATTCCGCGCCAGAGGGTTTGCCCGGCGGAGTATAAGGAAAAGTGCTGGTGAGAAAAGCGATAATTCCGGCTTTGCGTGCGGGATCGATTTTTCAATCTGCTAAACAGAGGAAGTGTGACAGAGATAAAAAAGGGAAAGTTTCATTGAGGCGAAATAAAGCAGGGGCGATTTACGCCCCTGCAGAAGATTATGGCGAGATGCGCCGGCGGTCATTTCGCCGGTTAACCCAGGCGTTGATCAGCAGCGTTCCACCCAGAATAATGCCCACCACGCTGAGTGAGACAGCGACCGGAATGTGGTAAAACTCGACGATGAGCATTTTGATGCCGATAAACACCAGCACGATAGCCAGCCCATATTTCAGCATAGAGAAGCGCTCAGCCACATTCGACAGCAGGAAATACATGGCGCGCAGGCCGAGTATGGCAAACAGGTTAGAGGTCAGCACAATAAAGGGATCGGTGGTTACCGCAAAAATAGCCGGAATACTGTCGACAGCAAAAATCACATCGCTGAGCTCGACCATAATCAGAACCAGCAGCAGCGGGGTGGCAAACAGTACGCCGTTACGGCGAATAAAAAATTTCTCACCCTCCAGCGAATCGGTCATGCGCAGATGCTGACGCAGCCAGCGCACCACCGGCTTATCACCCACGGCCGTGTCATCCTCGCGCGCCAGCGCCATCTTAATGCCGGTAAACAGCAGAAACGCGCCGAAAATATAGAGGATCCAGCTGAACTGCATGACCAGCCAGCTGCCGGCAAAGATCATGATGGTACGCAAGACAATGGCACCCAGCACGCCGTAAATCAGGACGCGCCGCTGCAGCTGGGGCGGAATAGCAAAGTAGCTGAACAGCATCAGCCAGACAAAGACGTTATCCACCGCCAGCGCTTTTTCCAGCACGTATCCGGTCAGGAAAGCGAGCGTCTGCGTAGTGGCAACCTCGCGCCCGGCGTGCGTATCGAGATACCACCAGAAAGCGGCAGCAAACAGCAGTGAAACGGAAACCCAGATCAGCGACCAGATAGCCGCCTGTCTGAACGACATAGTTTGTGCGCCGCGCCGGCCCTGCAGCAGCAGATCGATCGCCAGCATAATCAGCACAACAACGGTAAAGCTGCCCCAGAGTAACGGTGTGCCTATCGATTGCATAATGGTGTCCTGTGCGAAAGTTAAAAAAAACGGCTCCGTCAGAAGACGTAAGCCGCTTTCATTACGCTGCAAGCGCTCCTCGCCTTCCGGCAAGGTCTCACTTACAACACAGAATCACTTCCGGGTTGCCTGACGACCGGATGCGCTACACATCGTAATGACGATCAATCAGCTGACAAGTTACTCCCCTTTGCTTAGAAAAAAATAGCGCAGCCGCACTCCGATGCAATGCAGGACCAGTCATATTTAGCAATATTTACACTTCCTGGCGATCGGCGGGAAATATCACGCCGGTCTGCTGGCGGATGGTGGTCAGCAGCGCTGCTGTCAGCCGCGAAATTTCGAGGCCAGGGTGTGCGGTCTGCTGCGTTTCCACCAGACTGGCAAACACCTCTGCTTCATAGCGCATCGTATTGCTGTGCTGCGGCTGCGTCAGATTCTGCTCAACACCGCTGCGTGGCAGTAGCCGCAGCTGCTGGCACTCTGCCAGTTTCTCAATAAGCAGCGAACCCTCCTCTCCCTGAATTTCGCTCGGAATAGCGGAGTTGCTGACTTTGGAGTGCAGCAGAGTGACGTCGAACTCGCCATAGTGAAGTATCACGGTGCCGTGCGCATCTGTGCCGCTCGCCAGCAGCGTGGCTTCAGCCGTGACGCGCTGTGGCGCACCCCACAGCGTGACGGCAGCAGCGAGGCAGTAATAGCCGATATCCATGATGGAGCCATTGGACCAGCGCGGGTCAAACGTATTCGGGTTTTCACCGGCAAGATAGCGCGGGTAACGGGAAGAGTACTGACAGTAGCTGAACAGCGCCTTACGCAGCGTGCCCAGCTGCGGCAGGGTGCGCTGCAGCTGCAGAAAATTAGGCAGGCTGGCGGTTTTAAAGGCTTCAAACAGCACAACCTGATGCTGTTGAGCGCAGGCGATCATCGCTTCGGCTTCACGCAGCGTGGAGGCCAGCGGTTTCTCGCAGATCACATGCTTACCGTGAGACATAAACAGCAGCGCCTGTTCGCAGTGCAGTGCATTCGGGCTGGCGATATAGACCGCGTCGATATCCTGGCATGCCGCCAGAGCCTCCAGTGAGGTGAACGTGAGCGGACAGGCGTAATCTGCGGCAAAGGCGTCAGCCTGCTGCTGGCTGCGTGAATAGACTGCGCTGAGCGTAAACCTGCCGCTCTCATGTGCTGCGTCAATAAACTGACGGGTAATCCAGTTGGTGCCGACAATGGCAAAGCGAATCACAGGTCTGCTCTCCTGACAAAATAAAGCCGCAGGGTAGCACGCGGCGGCAGGAAAACTGCCGGCACTATTTGATCCTGCGATCCGCATTCCAATATAGTGAGCCCCTGTGTCTGAAAGCCTGCGAACGGGAGAGCCGGGTGAGCGGAAGCAAACATGCATTAAACTGGACCACGCTGCTGATCGCCATTCCGGTGGGGCTGATGGCCTCGCTGGTGACGCTGGCGTTTCGTGGCATTATCGATGTGATTAACCAGCTGCTGTTTAACAGTGACCATGAGATCACCGTGGCGATGCACGTCTGGCCGTGGATCTTCTGGCCGCTGCTGGTGGGCGGCGGCGGCGTACTGGCGGGCTGGTTCCTGCGCTATGCCGTCGCAATTGAGCAGCAGCAAACGGTAAAAACAGACTACCTGGAAGTGATTAACGCCAGGCTGGATGCCGTGCCGACGCGCACCTCACTGTTTCGCGCGCTCTCTTCAATCGCCAGCATTGGCAGCGGCGCTTCAATCGGTAAAGAGGGGCCGATGGTACAGCTCTCAGCGCTCAGCGGCAGTCTGCTGGGACGCTGGCTGCCGGCATCGCTCAATCTGCGCAACAGCGACATTGTCGCCATGGCGGCAGCAGCGGGCCTCTCCTCGGTTTACCACGCGCCACTTGCCTCGGCGATCTTTGTTGCTGAAATTGCTTTTGGTATTTCAGCCCTGCAGCGACTGATCCCGCTGATTGTCGCCTCTGCGGTGGCGGTGATGACCATGTGGGCGCTGGGTTTTCGCAATGCGCTTTATCCGCTTGCCGATACGCTGTTTCAGATGGATGGAGTGAGCCTGCTGATGACAGTGCTGATTGGTCTGGTAGCAGGCGTTGCCGGCTGGCTGCTGATCGCGCTGATTGGCCGCAGCCGGCGGCTATTCAACCGCGTGCGATCGCTGCCGCTGCGGCTTGGCGCAGGAGGCGTCGCTGTCGGCCTGCTGGCGCTGCTCTCCACGGATATTCTCGGCAACGGCTATGAAGTGATTGTGAAGATCATTGAGGGGCACTATGTCATCACCGGACTGCTGCTGCTGCTGCTGCTCAAAACCCTGGCGACAACCCTCTCCGTAGGCTCAAATGCCGTCGGCGGACTGTTTACGCCCTCGCTGCTGATTGGCGCCCTGCTCGGGGTGATTCTGGCGCAGAGCGCAGCCGCGCTGCAGCTGCCGGTGGGCGATACGCTGCTCTATGCAGCAATAGGCATGGCCGCCGTGCTGGCCGCTGTCAGTCAGGCTCCGCTGATGGCGATGCTGATGGTACTGGAGATGACGCTTAACAGCAGCCTGCTGTTTCCGCTGATGATCGCCTCGGTCCTGGCTTCAATGGTGGTCTACCGCCTGCAGTCCGCCAGCACCTATCCGGTGGTCAGCCATCACCTGAGCCGTTCTGAAGCCTGGTATGATTTTGACCATATGCGTGTCGACCAGCTGATTATTCCCGGTGCAGCGCTGCAGCCGGAAGAGTCGGTCGGACAGGCGCTGGCGGTCAGCTCGCTGAAGCGTGAACGCTATGTTTACGTACTGAATCAGGCGGGGCAGTTTCTGGGCGTGGTCTCCATTCACGAGATCTCGCGCAAGGTACTGGCGCAGGAGATCACTCTGGACTCGCCGGTCAGCACCGTCATGGATAGCAACTTTCCCTGCATTTTTCAGGGACAGAGCATGCGCGAAGGGTGGGAGGCATTTTCACGCGTGACGCTCGAGCGGCTGCCGGTGCTGAATAATCCGCAGGAGCGTCGTTTTATGGGCGCCCTGACCAAAACCAGTCTGATTCAGAAAGCACAGGAGTTTCTTTAAGCTGCGTTGCCGCGCATCGCCTGATCGGTCATCCACAGGCGCGCGTCAAATTCCAGCTGATGATAGTCAGGCTCCATATGGCAGCAGAGCTGATAGAACGCTTTGCTGTGATCTTTCTCTTTGAGGTGGGCGAGTTCGTGCACCACAATCATGCGCAGGAAAGGCTCAGGAGCAAGGCGGAAAAAGGTGGAGATGCGGATCTCCGCTTTAGCTTTCAGGTTGCCGCCCTGTACGCGGGAAATGGCCGTGTGCAGCCCCAGCGCATGCTTCATCACTTTGATTTTATTATCCCAGAGGATTTTGCTTACCGGAGGTGCGCTGCGCATATAGCGATTTTTTATCGCCTGCGTGTAGTCATACAGCGCGCGATCGCTGACCACATCATGCGTCTCGGGATAGCGCTGCTGCAGGAACGCGCCTAATCGCTGATGATCAATCAGCATTTGCACCTGTTCGAGGATATTTTCAGGGTAACCCTGCAGATAAATTAATGACATTGGGATTCCTGACGAAAGACAGTATACTGCGCCCCCCTTTTCAGGGCGAAAATTGCGCAAAGTGTACCACGCCGGAGATCCCATGAGCCAACTTGAACTGACCCATAGCACCCTTACGCTGGAGCGCTTTCCGCCGATGCGCGAAGAGAGCCCGTTACAGGCGTGGGATGCTGCCGATGAATATCTGCTGCAGCAGACGCTGCCGGAAGGTCCGGTGCTGGTGTTCAATGACAGCTTTGGGGCATTAACCTGTGGCCTGCAGGATCGGGAGATCTGGCATGTCAGCGACTCCTGGCTGAGCCAGCAGGCAGCCAGACAGAATCTGCGCTTAAACGGTTTGTCTGACGATCGCATTCACTTTATTGACAGCCTGAGCGCGCTGCCTGCGGCGCCTGCTGCTGTCTTAATCAAAATTCCCAAAGCGCTGGCGCTGCTGGAGCATCAGCTGCGTGCGCTGCGCAGCGTGGCCACGCCAGAGACGCTGATTCTGGCGGCAGCCAAAGCAAAAGATATTCATAACTCCACCCTGCAGCTGTTTGAGCGAATTCTGGGTGAGAGTAAAACGTCGCTGGCCTGGAAAAAAGCGCGTCTGATCTACAGCCGTTACAGCGCCCCGGCGCTGGCTGAGGCGGCGGACACTACCGTCTGGCCACTCGATGAGACGCCTTACCAGATCCATAACCACGCCAACGTCTTTTCACGCACTTCGCTGGATATTGGCGCGCGGCTGTTTATGCAGCATTTGCCACACAATATTGAAGGCGAAATCATGGATCTCGGCTGCGGCAACGGCGTGATTGGCTTAATGGCACTGGAGCAGAATCCGCAGGCTGAGGTACTGTTTTATGATGAATCTTATATGGCGGTCGCCTCCAGCGAGCTGAACGTCAGGGTTAACCGCCCGCAGGATCTGTCGCGCAGTCAGTTCCGCGTTAATAATGTGCTGAGCGGCTTTCCCTCCGACCGGCTGCATGCGGTGTTGTGCAATCCGCCGTTCCACCAGCAGCATGCGGTTACCGATCACCTGGCGTGGCAGATGCTGCGCGACGCAAAGCGTTGCCTGCAGTATGGCGGTGAGCTGCGCATCGTGGGCAACCGGCACCTCGGCTATCACCAGAAGATGAAGAAGCTGTTTGGTAACTGCGAACTGGTGGCGTCCAGCGCCAAGTTTGTGGTGCTGCGCGCGGTCAAACTGCGCTGATCACAGACTCAGCGCCAGCGCGGTAGCCTGTGCAATAGCCCGCCGCGCGTCCAGCTCCTGCGCCACATCTGCGCCGCCGATCACCCGCACCGGTTTGCCGCGTGCGGTCAGCTCGTCAGCCAGCAGGCGCAGCGGCTCCTGACCGGCGCAAACCACAATATTATCAACGGCCAGCGTGACCGGTTTACCCTGGTGACGCAGATGCAGCCCTGCATCGTCAATGCGCAGATATTCCACATCCCCCCACATCTCTACGCCGTGCGCCTGCAGGCTGGCGCGGTGGATCCAGCCGGTGGTTTTCGCCAGGCCCGCTCCGGGCTTCCCACCTTTACGCTGCAGCAGCCAGATTTGCCGGCCGGGAGAGGGTGGCCGGGCAGGAACAATGCCGCCGCGCGCCTGCAGCGTGCGATCGATTCCCCAGCGCTGGTAAAAATCCTCTGATGAATGGAGTAAATAGGCGGCCGTATCAAAACCGATGCCGCCTGCGCCGATAATGGCGATGCGCTGACCCACCGGTTTTTTATGGCGCAGAAGATCCAGATAGCCGATCACGCTGGCATGATCGATGCCAGGAATAGAGAGCTGACGCGGCGTTACGCCGGTAGCAATGATAATTTCATCCGCGTCTGTCAGCTCTTCGGCACAGACCCGGTGGTTAAGCCGCAGCGTCACCTTCGCTGCCGCAAGCTGATGGCGGAAGTAGCGCAGGGTTTCGCTAAACTCCTCTTTACCCGGGATCTGTCGGGCGATACCAAACTGCCCGCCAATCTCCGCCTCCGCTTCATAGAGCGTTACTTGATGCCCGCGCTGAGCCGCCTGCAGGGCAAAAGCCATGCCTGCCGGACCAGCGCCAACCACAGCCAGCTGCTTCGGCTGCGTGGCTGGTACAACCGGCATCAGGGTTTCGTGGCAGGCGCGCGGATTGACCAGGCAGGATGTCACGTTGCCTGCAAAAATCTGATCGAGGCACGCCTGATTACACGCAATACAGGTATTGATAGCTTCAGGCTGACCCTGCGCCGTTTTGGAGACAAACGCGGCATCCGCCAGAAACGGCCGTGCCATTGAAACCATATCAGCAGTCCCGTCGCGCAGCAGGGCTTCAGCCACGTCAGGGTGGTTGATCCGGTTGGTGGCAATTACCGGCACGGATACGCGTTCGCGCAGGTGGCGGGTTACCCAGGCAAAGCCGGCTCGCGGGACACAGGTGGCTATCGTCGGGATGCGCGCTTCATGCCAGCCAATACCGCTGTTGAACAGCGTCACGCCACACGCTTCCAGCGCTTCAGCCAGCATCAGCGTTTCATCCAGCGTGCTGCCGTGCTGCACCAGGTCGAGCAGCGACAGCCGGAAAATAACAATAAAGTCTTCGCCTGTGGCGTGGCGTACCGCCTGCGTCACTTCACGGGCGAAGCGCTGCCGCCGCTGCACATCGCCTCCCCAGGCGTCAGTGCGCTGGTTAGTCTGCGCCGTCAGAAACTGATTAATCAGATACCCCTCGGAGCCCATGATCTCTACGCCATCATAGCCCGCCTGCTGTGCCAGACGGGCGCAGCGGGCAAAATCGGCAATCGTCTGTTCAATTTCTGCTTCGCTCAGCGCATGCGGAGTAAAAGGATTAATAGGCGCCTGGAGTGCGGAAGGGCCTACCAGCGCACGCTGATAGCTGTAGCGTCCGGCATGCAGTATCTGCAGCGCGATTTTTCCGCCCTGCGCATGGACCGCCGTCGTGATCTGACGATGCCAGCCGCACTGACTTTCATCGGTCAGCATCGCACCACCCTGTGCCACCACACCCTGCGCATTCGGCGCGACGCCGCCGGTTACAATTAGCGCCACGCCCTCGCGTGCGCGCTCAGCATAAAAAGCTGCCAGTCGCTCCGCCCCGTCAGGGTGCTCCTCCAGTCCGGTATGCATTGAGCCCATCAGAAAACGATTTTTTAACCGGGTAAATCCCAGATCAAGAGGCGTAAATAAGCAGGGGTAGTGCTCGATCATGATCGGGTACTCGAAAGTGGTCGGATGAGTTAACTCTAACGGTAATCGCGCATGATGGAAGAGGGGGACGCTGAGCTTGTGAGAGACGTCAAAAAAAGCAGGGCGGCAGGTTACGTACGAAGTATCAGCTTGTCTTCGTTACGCACGGGAAGGACCGGCGCGCCCTGAAAGGGCCAGAGTACAGGGCTAATGACTTAGCACTTTTTATATATCATCATGGATTCCTTTTTCCGGAAACGCCGGGTAATTATCAGACCGCGGCAACCTGTGTTCATCGCAACTCGCCTGAGTTTTAAATATTATAGCGGGAAAGTAATCTGGAAATAAGTCTTCAGATAGAGTCAGACAGAGAATTTATCATTTTAACCGCTATTTTAATGTTATTAATGATGCTTGTTAATTATAGCGCGCAGCTGAATGGTGCGATCGGATGAGTGATATATTTATTGCGCGCCAGCCCGCACAGTTAGCGGCAGCCAGCAGCCGGGGTGCCTCTTTTTCTGGGTGGATTATCCTTTATTTTATTTGTGAGGCAGTTAATTCCATATCTTAACAATTTTTTATTTATCGGTTTTATATAATTACCTGAATAATCACATTGTGAAGGTGATTTTCCTGCTATTACCACTGAGTTAACTGAAAAGGTTAAACGATATAGCCCTTTTACCTGTCATATACTTTTAGAGGAGAGGCAGATTGGATTTAAACACTCAGCCAGTCCGTATTGCTGTTCTTGACGGTCATCCTATGATTCGTCTGGTTTTTGAGCTATGTCTGAAAAACCATCCCGATATTCACCTTGTTGCTGCCTGGTCTTCCGGCAGCGAGCTTTTCAGCGCGTTAAGTACGCACAGTGTTGATGTTCTGATTCTGGATTTCCTGCTGGGCGAGCGTGAAATTGATGGCCTGACGCTAATAAAGCAAATACGTAATCACTATCCGATGCAGAAAATGCTGGTTTTAACCTCTGCCGAAAGCCCGGCGGTAGCAAGAATGGTACTCCGGGCCGGCGTAAACGGGTTTATCGGTAAAAGCCATCCCTTTGAAGAGGTACTGGCGGCGGTCAGATCCGTTGCTGAGAATAACCTGTTTTTAGCCACGCACCTTGCTGAAGAGATCCAGACGCTGTATGCCATTTCCGGAAAAAAGGCGGACGATGATTTCTGTATCAGCTGTAAGCCGGTTCTTCACGAAAAAATAAGATTATTAAGCCCGCGTGAAGCAGAAGTGATCCGCTGCTTTCTTGATGGCATGAGCGTTTCACAGATTGCGGCCAAGTTCAGACGAAGCCGGAAGACGGTAAGCGGACAGAAGCAGTCGGCGCTGAAAAAGCTCGGCGTCCGTTCAGATTCGGAACTATTTAAATATAGCCGGGAGCTGCTGTCAGCCCGGTAATCGCGCAGGGCGGCCGCGCCCGAGCGCAGCAACCTGATAGCCAGTTCACGTTCCCGGTAACATCTTTTCTGTAACATCGTTCTGAGTGATGTTCATCACAGTTTTATCCTGTTTAACCCGTTTTTATAGTCGTCACATCATCAGACTCACAGGATAAACATGAATATTGAAACGCAATCCTGCGTTATTACCGGCAAAAAGCAGGTCAGTGTCGCACAGCAGCAGGTGCAATGGGATGGCTCCGGCACGCTGGTGCGCATTACGCGCGGCGGAATCTGCGGCTCCGATCTGCACTACTACCAGGAGGGAAAAGTGGGCAGCTTTGCGCTGCAAATGCCCATGATACTCGGGCATGAAGTGATTGGTTACGTCATTGAAAGCGACGATCCCCGCCTGCAGCCGCAGCAAAAAGTGGCTGTCAATCCGGCTAAACCCTGCGGTGAATGCAAATATTGTCAGCGCCAGCAGGAGAACCAGTGTACCGCCATGCGCTTTTTTGGCAGTGCAATGTATGTCCCGCACGTCGATGGCGGATTTACCCGGCACAAAGTGGTGGCGAGCAGCCAGTGCGTGCCTTTTCCACAGGATGCCGATGAAAAGGTGATGGTGTTTGCTGAGCCGCTCGCAGTCTGCATTCACGCCACGCATCAGGCTGGCGATCTTACCGGTAAGCGTATCTTTATCTCCGGCACCGGGCCAATTGGCTGTCTGATTGCCGCTGCCGCGCAGGCGCGTGGTGCTGCAGAGGTTGTCTGCAGCGATATCAGTGAACGTTCGCTGGAGATGGCGCAGCAAATGGGTGCCACGCAAATAGCTAACGCGGCAAGCGGCGATTTCACCGGCTGGATGGCGGATAAGGGCTACTTCGATGTTGCGTTTGAAGCGTCCGGCCATCCGGCGTCACTGCAGCGCTGCCTGGAAGTTGTGTGTGCCAGAGGCACGGTGGTGCAGGTAGGAATGGGCGGCGCATTTCCTGATTTCCCCCTGATGACGCTGATTGCCAAAGAGATAAATCTGACGGGATCGTTCCGTTTTACGCATGAATTCAATACGGCAGTTGAGTGGCTGGCGCAGGGCGTTATCAACCCGCTGCCGCTCTACAGCGGGGAATACCCGCTTCAGGATATCGATGCGGCGCTGCAGTTTGCCAGCGATAAAACCCGCGCGGCAAAAGTTCAGCTGACTTTTTAGGGAGATACTATGAACGCACTCTTTTCTCTGGCCGGCAAGCGTGTACTGCTGACCGGTTCAGCACGCGGTATCGGGTTTCTGCTGGCGCAGGGCCTGGGTGAAGCCGGCGCCGAAGTGATTATTAACGCGACCACAGCTGAAGGGGCAGAGCGCGCCGCCGCCGCCCTGCGCGAGCAGGGGATCGTCGCCTGGGCCAAAGCGTTTGACGTAACCGATTCCGGCGCGGTGCATCAGGCGATCGATGAAATTGAAGCACAGTGGGGCGCCATCGATATTCTGGTAAATAACGCCGGCATCCAGCGTCGGCGGCCTTTTCTGGAGTTTCCTGAACAGGACTGGCACGACGTAATTGCGGTAAACCAGACCGCCGTGTTTTTTGTCTCGCAAAAAGTGGCGCAGCAGATGGTAACGCGCCAGCGCGGCAAAATTATCAATATCGGTTCAATGCAGAGTGAGCTGGGCCGCGACACCATCACGCCTTATGCGGCCTCTAAAGGGGCGGTCACCATGCTGACGCGGGGAATGTGCGTCGAGCTGGCGCGCTACAACATTCAGGTTAATGCGATTGCGCCGGGCTACTTTGTCACCGAGATGACGCAGCCGCTGGCTGACGATCCCGCGTTTACCGGCTGGCTGACTAAGCGTACGCCTGCTGCGCGCTGGGGTAAGCCGGAAGAGCTGATTGGTGCCGCCATCTTTCTGGCCTCTGCCGCCTCAGATTTCGTTAACGGACATCTGCTGTTTGTCGATGGCGGTATGCGCGTAGCCGTGTAGTGCGTGGCCCGAGAGCCTGCCTGGCAACATTTTAAACAGTGGAGATTCAGAAGGAAGCGCCAATCTCGCCGCCTGGAGCCGCGGCTCTGCTGACGCTTAGCGCGCTTATCCACGGGCCGGCTGCTCACAGGGCAGCAAAGCGATTAACGACGGCGGATCCACGAAAAGCGCGACTGGTATCCACTACTGAAGTGGGTATTGCGCCGGTAGCTGGATCCCGCCTCGGCCATACAGTAGGTACATACGTTGACCGCATCAATCTGTGCCGGCCCGAGTCCGCGCTCTAGCAGGATGCTGCGCGCCAGCCCGGGCAGGCTGAACCACGCCCCCTGCTGCTGCGCCTGCGCCTGCGCACGTACCGCCTGCGGATTCACGGGTTGCTGATGCGTCCACTGCAGCGGCGGCAGATCGCTGCGCTGCTGCATCTGGCGGATACGATCCTCGCCCAGCTCATAACAGCAGGGGCCAATGGCCGGACCGATAGCGACGCAAAGCGTATCGATACTCGCGCCGCGTGCCAGCAGGGCATCCAGCGCGCTTTGCAGAATTCCGCTAAGCGTGCCGTTCAGCCCGGCATGGATCGCCGCCACCTGCTGCTGCACGGGATCGGCAAACAACACCGGCAGGCAGTCGGCAGTATAAACCGCTACCGGACGGTTATCTTCAGCAATCACACCGTCAGATTCACAGCTTTTTGGCGGCCGGTTTTGTCCCGATAACACCACGCGGGCGCTGTGACGCTGATGTCCGTAAGCGGCAGCCTCAGGTGCAGGCAGACCCGCAGGCTGAAAGGCATACTCCAGCCATGTCAGGCTATCCAGCAGCGCTGAACGCGGACCGCAGATTTTACTCTCCATACTTCTCTCCTGTGACCTGAACGTAACCGGCGACTGCGCACAGCTTACGTTAACCGGTACGTTTTTACAGCGCTCCGGCAGATATCTTTCTCATCACGGCTAACGTCATGCGTTCAGCTTATAGCTGCCCGTATCACAGCGCTGTGTTTCACGATGGCCTGCGCTGAGATTGCCGGGCAGAGCCGGAGTAACTGCATAAAAGAGTGGAACGGTAAATAATTTGACCACTGAAAAAACACCCGGCGGCGCAGGGGATTACGTTTTACCGTCAGAGCCACGCATATTTACATTTTGCGTTAGCTGCCAGGCGCTGGCGGCATTTCATGATATATAACCTGATTTTACGCCAGCGATGAGTGGATAATTTTGATGTTTTCCGGGTAATACAGATTATTGCGCTAAGCATTAATTTTAATAACTAAGAACTATCCTGGTTATAGTGCGATTATTAGCCAGCGCGGTGCATGCTGCTGCCAGATAATATGTATATTTTTGTCAGCCAGCTTCTTGCGTTATTTTTTATAGATTTTTATCCATTGAAATATAATCGCTTTAACTAATTATCCTCTTTTAAATATGCTTGCTTAAACTGACTTATTAATTACCTTTCCTGACTTTTATTTTACAAAACGGCTGCCGTCCCGCGGCGTTAAATAATAAAGATGCAACTTAAATCTTAAGCGGCTATAACCAATTTTTGTGAGGTGAAGCTGCTTTGTCTCCGCTGCGGAGGTTTACGGCCTCCTGCTCAGAGGGCATTTATTATCTGCAAATCAGATACGCAGGCATAAAGAGAAGATGATTGTGATGATACAAAAACCGTTATCAGTGAAATATCGCGGCGCCGTTTTACCCTGTCATGAGCACCGCTCAGGCTATGTTAAATACCCTCTGCGTCATCTGTACCGCAATCAGCTAAGGAGCATGTGCCATGAACGTTAAAACACTGCGGCAGGATATTCCGGCCGGGCTGGTGGTATTTCTGGTGGCGCTGCCGCTTTGCCTGGGCATTGCTCAGGCCAGCGGTCTGCCGCCTTTCGCCGGTCTGCTTACCGGTGTAATTGGCGGGCTGCTGGTAACCGCGCTGAGTCCGTCGCGCTTTGCGGTCAGCGGCCCGGCAGCAGGGCTGGTAACGATTGTGGTGGCGTCCATCCAGACGCTGGGCAGTTTTTCTGCTTTTCTGACCGCGCTGATTCTGGCGGGTGTCCTGCAGTGCCTGCTGGGCCTGCTGCGCGCCGGGCGGTTTATCGCGCTGGTGCCCGGCAGCGTAATTAAAGGCATGCTGGCCGCAATCGGCATTTTGCTGATTATGCAGCAGATTCCGGTGGCGCTGGGCGCAGCCGGAGAGGGCGGGCTGGGGGCGCTTCTGTCAGCCAATACTGCGTTTTCAGCAAGCGCGGCAGGCGTGGCCGCAGCGGGCCTGCTGACGCTCTGGCTCTGGACCACGCCGCTGGTTAAGTCAGTCAGGGTGCTCAGCTGGATCCCCGGTCCGCTGGTGGCGGTGCTGATTGGCTGTATGGCAACCTTCGCCGGAGACCGGCTCTTACCAGCGCTGGGTGACGGGTTACCGCGTATCGTACTGCCTGCGTTTGACAGCCTTAGCGCGCTGGCCGCTGAGCTGGAAACGCCGGACTGGCTGGCGTGGCAGAATCCCGCCGTCTGGGTGGTCGCGATCACGCTGGCGCTGGTCGCCAGCCTGGAGACGCTGCTCAGCCAGGAGGCGCTGAAAAAACTGCGCCCGCAGTATCCGGCTCCTTCGCCTGATAAAGAGATGGTGGCGCAGGGAATAGGTAACTTAACGGCAGGATTACTGGGCGCAATGCCGATTACCGCCGTCATTGTCCGCAGTTCGGTTAACGTCAGCGTCGGTGCACAGAGTAAGCTCTCAATTCTGATCCATGGCGTCCTGCTGCTGGTCTGTGGCCTGTGGTTCAGTTCGCTGCTCAACGCGATCCCGCTGGCCAGCCTGGCCGCTGTGCTGCTTTACACCGGCTACAAGCTGGCGACGCCGCGCCTGTTTGCTGAGCAGATCCGGATGGGGTGGGCGCAGTCGGTGCCTTTTCTGGCCACGATTGGCGGCATCATCCTGCTGGGGATGCTGGCCGGTATTTTCCTCGGGATCGCCGTGCAGATCCTCTGCAGCATCTATCAGAGCCACCGCAATGCGCTGCAGCTCACCCGCCATGACGATCACTATGTGCTGCGCTTTCATCAGAATCTGACGTTTATGCATAACCCTAAGCTGCAGGGCGTGCTGGCAGAAATTCCGGAAAACAGCCTGGTGATTGTGGAGCAGGGTAACGCGGAATATCTCGATCCGGATGTGAAAGCGGTTCTGCGCGACTTTGGCGAAAATGCGCCGGAGCGGGGCATACGGCTGAGCCAGTGGCCGGTAGCCGTTAAGTAGGTGATTATGCCCGGCAAAAATCGGATATCACGGGTAGACGGTTTTTGTTCGGGCGCGGCATAATCGGCGGCAGAACGTCTGCAGGCCGGATGCCTTAGCCAGCCGAACAGGAGAGTAAACCCGAACCTGTTCGCTGAATTGGCACCGCACGATCTGATGTTCAATAAAAGGGGGTGCCACTGCAACGCGGCAACGATTTCAGGTTACAGGATGCGGATGAATGCGCGTTTCGCTGTTTGATGAACATAACGATAAGAAAAATGCTCTCACGCTTTTCTTGATTACGCTCTTTTTCTGTTTTCTTGGCAGCCACCTGCGGGTCCCTGAAGAGTTTTCACTGTTCTGGCCTGTTAATGCGCTGATTGCCGGGCTGATTGTCCGTCAGCCTTTTCTGCATACGCCCTCCACTTATCTTGTTGCTCTGGCCGCGATGATTTTTAACGACACGGTATTTTCAGGCTGGGCGTTTGCTGCTGTCACGATCAATATCGCCAATATTCTGTTTACGCTTGTCGCGGTCTGTATGCTGATCAGACCGCTGCAGACACCAGCTGCCAGCAGTCAGGTCGTCAATGCGATGCGCATTTTTCCCGCCTGTTTACTCGGGGCCGCTGCCTGTGCGACCTGGGGCGCCTGGGCGCAGGGCATCGATTTCAATGCGCGCTTTGTGGTCGCATGGGCTGACTGGTTCAGCGAACAGATCTCGACCTCGCTGATGCTGCTGCCCGTTATGCTGGCCCGCCCGCTGCGCAGCGTCTCTCTGCGTCAGCTGCTGACGCCGGCGACGCTGCTGCCGCTGCTCGCCGTGGTGCTGTCGCTGACAGCGGGCGCGCTGATTGGCGGCGCCGGCAGTCTGACCTTTCCGGTGCCGGCGCTGATCTGGTGTGCGATTGTGCTGCCTATGCCGGTCACCAGCGTGGTGATCCTGCTGACCGGTATTACAGAGATTGTGCTGGTTTCTCACGGCGTGATGAATATTCAGGGTAACGACGCGCTGTTGCCGATTGGCCACCTTACGTCGGCACGCCTCGGGGTGGCGACCGTTGCGCTGAGCCCGCTGCTGGTGGCGGTCAGTATGGACGCTATCCGTCAGCTTAATCAGCGTCTGGCGCTGCGGGCAAACGTCGATGTGCTGACGCAGCAGCTGTCGCGCTCCGGCCTGTATGAACAGCTGAAACAGATGCCGTTTTCTCTGCAGCGCCATACCGGCGTGATCATGCTGGATGTCGATTACTTCAAAACCATTAACGACAACTTCGGACACGACGCCGGTGACAGCGTGCTGGAAGAGATTGGGCGACGTATCCAACAGGTGGCGCAGCAGCAGGGCATGATCTGCCGCTTTGGCGGCGAAGAGTTTGTGATTGTGGTGTTTGATGCCGTGCCGGAACAGCTCTACCGGCTGGCGGAGTCCGTGCGCCAGGCGCTGGCGCGCGAAAAGTTCTGGATCAAAGGAAACAGCGTGACGGTGACGGCCAGCATGGGCCTGGCGTGGGATTGCGCGCGGCACGAGCGGGAGTGGCCGGAGGTGATTAACCGGCTGATTTCCGCAGCAGATAAACATCTCTATAGCGCCAAGCGCAACGGACGTAACCAGGTGGCGCCCGCCGCCGCGCTGAGCGCCAGTCATGTGGCCTGAGCGCCGCTTACATCGTGCTGGCTAAGCGCTGACGCTGCTGATGTCGCGCCTGCGCCAGCTCAATCAGGCGGCTGATCAGATCGCGATAGCTCAGATCCGCCGCCTGCCACAGCTTGGGATACATGCTGATATTGGTAAAGCCGGGCAGGGTATTCACTTCGTTCACCACGATCTCGTCGCGATCCGTCAGAAACACATCGACACGCGCCATGCCAAAACATTCGAGCGCTTTGAAGGCGGCCAGCGCGGTTGCCTGAATAGCCGCGCTGTTTTCCCGGCTGATGTTTGCCGGCACCACCACCTGCGCACCGCTGGCGTTGATATATTTGGTGTCATAGGCGTAGAACGCATCCTGCACCACTACTTCTCCGCACGGGCTCGCTTCCGGCGCGTCGTTACCCAGCACCGCACACTCAATCTCACGCCCGTTAATCCCTGTTTCAATCAGGATTTTGCGGTCAAAACGAAACGCTAAATCGGCAGCAGCGTTAAACTCAGCGGCATCGGTAACTTTGCTGACGCCCACCGACGATCCCTGATTAGCCGGTTTGATAAACAGCGGCAGGCCCAGCTGCGCAATGACCGCTGCCGCGTCCAGCGTGTCGCGCTCTGCCTGGGTCACGCTGATCCACGGCGCAACGCGAAGGCCGGCATCACGCAGCAGACGCTTGGTAAAATCTTTATCCATGCTCACTGCGGACCCCAGTACATCCGAGCCGACAAACGGGACATCCGCCATGCGCAGCAGCCCCTGCAGTGAGCCATCTTCCCCCTGCGTACCGTGCACAATCGGAAAAATGACATCCAGATGAGGCAGCGGCTCCGCCTGCTCACAGCCGATAAACTGCGCCCGCTCGCCTCCGGGTATCAGCGCCACGGCTTCTCCCTCCGGGTGCAGCGCAATGCGCGCCGGATCCGTAGCGTTGAGCAGAAAGCGGCCGGCGTCATAGCGCCGCCAGCGGCCCTGTTTATCAATGCCCAGCAGCACCGCGTCATACTTCTGCGGGTCCAGCGCATCCAGAATATTTTTTGCTGATTGTAATGAGACTTCATGCTCAGCAGATTTGCCGCCGAAGACAATCCCTACGCGCTGTTTTGCCATTGTTTCTTATCCGATTGCAGTTAAGCGAGCAGCTAAGATAGCACGCGTATTCCGGGTCAGGGGAGCGCAAATCGCATCAGAACGGCGCGCCTGCTGCCGTGCTCCCGCTGTTGCAAAAAACGGTCAATCATCCCTAAACAGACGGGAAATCAGTTTGATTACGCGACTTTCTGTGCTTAAAATCGCGGCGGTTTACTTAACAGGAGCACTCTCTTGGACAACTGTCCCAAACGATCGCAAAAGGCGTCCGCGCTAAGATAGTGTTCCCGCTGTCTTAACCGCGCGTTGAGATGGCATATTCCCTCCCGAATGGCCTCTGTTCATCTGCTGCCTCACGTGCAGCACGTCGCCCGCTGCGATCCATTCTTTCATTCTGAGCTGTTGTCAGCGTCTGCTGACATGCGGAGGATAAAATGGACTGGAAAATTTTCCTGCTGCGGGTGACTGCAGCACTGATTCTGGGTGCGCTGATCGGCAGCGAACGCCAGCTGCGGCAGCGCATGACCGGCCTGCGCACCAACGCGCTGGTCAGCACCGGTGCCTGCCTGTTTGTACTGATGACGCAGAGCGTACCTGGTATTGCCCATGACGCATCGCGCATCGCCGCCTACGTGGTCTCCGGCATCGGCTTTCTCGGTGGCGGCGTGATTATGCGTGATGGCCTGAACGTGCGCGGACTCAACACCGCTGCCACGCTCTGGTGCACGGCGGCAGTAGGGGTGCTGTGCAGCATGGGGCTGCTGCTGGAGGCGGCTATCGGCACCCTGATCATCCTGTGCGCTAACATTCTGCTGCGCGAACTGACGCGGAGCATCAACCGTCAGACGCTGGTGCCGGCCGCCGAAGCGGTGCAGCACTATACGGTGCAGATCACCTGCCTGGCGCAGGATGAGGTGCAGGTACGCAGCCTGATGCTGCACAGTTTAGGCAACAGCGATCTGCGCCTGCAGTCGCTGCAGAGTGAAGATATCGACAGCTCGCAGCGCATGATGGTCAGCGCCGAAGTGCTGGGTAAGCCCAATCTGACCCAGCAGCTGGAAAATCTTGTCAGCCGCATCAGCCTGGAGAAGGGCGTCAGTGCGGTGCGCTGGCAGGTGTGCGGTATGGAGCGCGATTAAAAGCGTCTGGTTTTACCTGCTTGTTAATTACATCGAGGAACTGTTCCATAAAAAAACAGTTAAAAGATAATGATCAAGTTAACTGCGCAGAGTTCTCATAACCTGGCGGAATGAAAAATACAATCGATTAATTTTCAGATAAATCTGAACAATGTTTTAAAAATCAATTTCAATGACTTAAGTCGAATTTCCGCTTTTTTTCTATATAAATCAATTATAAGAATTTAACCCATGCGGTTGATTTATTAATCCGGCCTATTTTATATTCACGCCATACCCCTAAGGAAGCAGAGGGGTTATCTGTTTTTTTCGCCATTTTTACAGGAGTAAATATGAGCAATTCTTATCAAAACGAGATCCCTAAAGCACGTATTAATCTGCGCCTTGACCTGCATACCGGCGGGGCACAGAAGAAAACTGAGCTGCCGCTGAAACTGCTGGTGACAGGCGATTTCAGCAACGGCAGAGATAAGCGTGTAGTTTCTGAACGCGAAAAAATCAGCGTCAACAAAAACAACTTTGACAGCGTGCTGAGCGAGTTTTCACCTGCGGTAAATTACGCTGTACCAGACGCCGTCGCCGCTGACGGTAGCGAACAACAGGTCAGCCTGACATTTCGCAGCATGAAGGACTTCGAGCCGGAACAGGTTGCCCGTCAAATCCCGCAGCTCAATGTGATGCTGGCCATGCGCAACCTGCTGCGCGATCTGAAATCCAACCTGCTCGACAATGCGACCTTTCGCAAAGAGTTTGAAACCATTCTCAGAGATCCGGCCCTGAGCCGTGAACTGCGCAGCGAGCTTTCTGCCCTCGCCAGTAACCACGACTGAATTCTCCCCTTAACGGACTAATACGAGAGACAATCCTGATGTCAGTTCAGAATGAAACCCTGTCTGCGGGCAGTGCCGCCGTGCCGCAGCGCCCGGCAGCGGAGGGCGTTTACGCCTCGCTGTTTGATAAAATCAATCTCAATCCGGTCTCTGAACTCAGCGATCTGAACGTCTGGCAGGATAGTCAGGCGCTGTCAGACGCCTCGGCCGATGAGCGCGTTACCGCGGCCATACAGGTGCTGCTTACCCGTCTGAAAAGCAGCAACACACAGGTTGAGAAACTCGACAAGCATCTGCTGGATCACCACATTGCTGAGCTTGATGCGCAGATTAGCCGTCAGCTGGATGCAGTGATGCACCATGAGGCGTTTCAGAAGGTTGAGTCGGTGTGGCGCGGCCTTAAATCCCTGGTAGATAAAACCGACTTTCGTCAGAACGTGAAGCTCGACGTGCTGGACATATCGAAAGATGACCTGCGCCAGGATTTTGAAGATGCGCCGGAAATAGTCCAGAGCGGTCTCTATTTGCAGACCTACGTTGCCGAATACGATATGCCAGGCGGTGAGCCGATTGGGGCAGTCATTTCAGCCTATGAGTTTGATGCATCCGCACAGGATATCGCGCTGCTGCGCAACATCTCTAAAGTGGCAGCCTCTGCGCATATGCCGTTTATCGGTTCAGCAGGTCCGGCGTTCTTCCTGAAAGACTCCATGGAAGAGGTCGCGGCCATTAAGGATATCGGCAACTACTTTGATCGCGCTGAGTACATCAGGTGGAAATCTTTCCGCGAAACCGATGATGCCCGCTATATCGGCCTGACCATGCCGCGCGTGCTGGGTCGTCTGCCCTGGGGCCCCGACACCATGCCGGTACGCAGTTTTAACTACGCGGAGGAGGTGAAAGGCCCGGACCACGAGAAATATCTGTGGGTAAACGCCGCGTTCGCTTTTGCCGCAAATATGGTGAGAAGTTTCATCAGCAACGGCTGGTGCGTACAAATTCGCGGTCCGCAGGCGGGCGGCGCAGTAGATGACCTGCCTATTCATCTTTACGATCTCGGCACCGGCAACCAGGTGAAAATCCCGTCAGAGGTGATGATCCCGGAAACCCGCGAGTTTGAGTTTGCGAACCTCGGCTTTATTCCGCTCTCGTACTATAAGAATCGCGACTACGCCTGCTTCTTCTCGGCAAACTCCACGCAGAAACCGGCGCTGTATGACACGGCTGACGCTACGGCAAACAGCCGTATCAATGCCCGCCTGCCCTATATCTTCCTGCTGTCGCGTATTGCGCACTACCTGAAGCTGATTCAGCGCGAGAACATCGGAACCACCAAAGATCGTCGCCTGCTGGAGCTGGAGCTCAATAACTGGATAAAAACGCTGGTGACGGAGATGACAAATCCGGGCGATGCGCTGCAGGCTTCGCACCCGCTGCGTGAAGCAAAAGTGGTGGTGGAAGACATTGAGGACAATCCAGGCTTCTTCCGCGTGAAGCTGTTTGCGGTGCCGCACTTTCAGGTGGAAGGCATGGACGTCAACCTGTCACTGGTATCCCGGATGCCAAAAGCGAAAGCGTAAGGCGGCCATCCGGAATGAAAATTTACCGTCCGTTATGGGAAGAGGGCGCGTTTCTGACGCCGCAGCAGTTCCAGCAGCAGGCGATGTGGGACGCGCATGTGGCCGGTACCGTCGCAGGTATGACGCTGGCTCATCCATGGGGAGTGCTGTGTGCAGAGTTCGATGACGGCGCGCTGGCACTCTCAAAACTGAATGCGACGCGCATTGCCGTCCGCTTTACCGATGGCACGCTGGTTGATACCCGCCTGGCTGATGCGCTTCCGCCAGTTTGTGACTTAACGAACGTCACAGATCGGGATTGTGTGGAGGTGGTGCTGGCATTACCGCTCATCAACGCAAGCGGCGGTAATCTGGTCAACGATGCCGAAAGCGAGCGTCCGCGCCGCTGGGTCGCCGCCCGGGAGCGCGTGCAGGAACTGGCCGGTCATGAGATCACGGAGATGGCGGTGCAGCGTTATGCCCTGCGGCTGCGGCTGACGCATCAGGAAAACGCCGCGTATCTGACCTGTCCGGTAGCCCGTCTTAAGCGCAATGCGCAGGGAGAGTGGGTACGCGACGCGGCATTTATCCCGCCCATGCTGGCACTGACTGCCTGTCCGGCGCTGGTTACGGGGCTGGGTGACCTGCTGCACCGCCTGCAGGCGCGGCGTCAGCATCTGATGCAGCTGCGCCGCGAAAGCAATGAGCGTATGGCGGACTTTGCCGTATCCGACGTTTCTCTGTTCTGGCTGCTGAATGCGCTGAACAGCGCCGATCCGGTACTGACAGAGCTGCACCACGCGCCGTCACGTCATCCTGAACTGCTTTATCGCGAGCTGGTGCGGCTGGCAGGCAGCCTGCTGACGTTTTCCCTCAGCAATACGCCGGATGAGATCCCACGCTACCGGCATGAGCTGCCGGAGCAGGTTTTCCCGCCGCTCTTTATGCTACTGGACACGCTGCTGGAGGCGAGTCTGCCTTCCCGTGTTATCGCCATTGAGCTGGAGAATCAGGGCGTACTGTGGAAGGGAAAGCTGCACGATGCCCGTTTGCGCGAAGGGGCCGATTTTTATCTCTCTGTTCGATCGTCTCTGCCAAATCACGAACTTCAGGCGCGTTTTCCGCTGCTGTGCAAGGCTGGCAGCCACGCTGACGTTTCTGAAGTGGTGAATATTGCCCTGAGCGGTATGACCATCCGCCCGCTAGCCCATGTGCCTGCGGCTATTCCGCTGCGCCTTGAAAACCAGTACTTTGCGCTGGATCTTTCAACGGATGCGGCGAAGGCGATGCTTGCCTCCGGCGGCTGTACTTTTTATACCCCGGAATCGCTGGGTGAGCTGAAGCTGGAACTCTACGCGGTGCTGCGCTCATGAATAATCTTAACAAACTGACGGAACGACTCTTTTTTCAGGGCTGGCTGATGGTGAGCCAGCTGCGAGGCGGGCAGCAAATTGAAAACGGAGACGCGCTCTATCGTGAGGCGGTTAACTGGGTCAAGTCAGCCCGTGAAGCGCTGTCAGAAGCCGGAGTCAGCGAGGCCAGCTGCGACCATATGTTATATGCCTTCTGCGTGTTGCTGGATGAGGCGGTACTGAACCGGGGAGTTCAGGATGATGGCTGGGCTCGCTGGAGCCGTGATCCGCTGCAGGTGCGTTTTTTTGGCTCCCTGAACGGCGGGGAAGCGTTATGGGATCGCATCCGTACCGTGCTGCATGAGCCAGCGCCGGAGATCGCTGTCCTGACCTGCTTTTACCGCACGCTGCAGCTGGGTTTCGTCGGGCACTATCGCGCTCAGGATGATGAACGCCGTGAGGATGTGGTGAATGCGCTGGCTGCGCGGGTGCCGCCGTTTACGCTGCCGGAAGATGCACCGCTGGTTATCCGGCCCGCAGGTCTGCGCACCGGACGCCGCGTTTACTGGCTGAGCTGGGGAGTGGCCGTGATGCTGCTCGCCGGACTCTGGTTCGTGCTGGAGTCAGCGCTGGCAGATATGGTGTCGCACATTGCGGGGGCGCAGTAATGTTCCGACCCGATTCACGTCAGGGCCTGGTGCTGCTGGGGAGCGGACTTGCCCTGCTGCTGGTAGTGGAGTACTGGGGTCTGAAGCCGCTGAACAGGGCGATGTTCTGCGGACTGATACTGCTGGTATCTGCGTTTATTCTGTGGCGGTTGCAGCGGTCCACCTCTGACAGTCACTCTGCTGCAGATGCCAGCCTGCCACCTGAAACCTGGCGCCGGCCGGTGATCCTCGTGACAGGAGACACCGCGCTGCTGTTTGGCGAGCGGGACCACCATGAGAGCGGGCAGGGATGGTATCTGAACGTTCGCCAGCCCGGTGAGTTATCCGCGCTGGCGGAACGGCTGGCTCTTCACTCTCCGTCACTGATGCCGCAGCTGTCAGTAATGCTGGCAATCGTCCCCGGACTGCACACCTCCGCAGAGATATTTACACAGCAGCAGTGCGTATGGCTGCGGGCATTTCTGCAGTGCCGCCGCGTGCTGAACGGACTGCCGCCGCTCCGGACGGTGATATGGAATTCGTCCGGGGATAGCGGCACATACTGGTTCAGCCTGACGGCCGACCATCCAGAGCTGCAGTTTCATCCGGACAAACGTGCCCGCCTTTCACTGAGTGAATGGGCAGCACAGGATGCGCACTCTGTTCACCACGCGCTCAGGCTGCAAAGCGTGATGCAGTGGTATGCGGGGCAGTTTGCCGCTTCGCACTCAGCGCGCCCCTGCCAGATCGGTCTCTGCCTGACGCCGTCGCCGGCGCTGGCGGACAACCTGTGGCAGCAGCATGTTGCCGGGCTGACCACGCTTTCATCTGAAAACAACGAATCCCCGCTTTCACTACCGCTGCCGGATCGCCTTCTGTCCGGCCTGGCGCGGCGGCCGGGGATCAGCCGCTGGCTACGCAAATTGCGCATAGCTGGCCTGATGCTGGGTTTGTTTCTGGCACTCGCCATGCTTTTTTCTTTCATTCACAACCAGCGCCTCACACGCAGCGTGACCGATCACCTTGACCTGTGGCGCAGCCTGCCTGATGACGCCATTGCGGCGAAAACCCTTGCGCGCAATGCGCTTATCCGCGATCGCGCGCTGCTGGATGAGTGGCAGCGCAGCGGTGAGCCGATGCGGTTTGGTATGGGGCTCTATCAGGGCATGCGGCTGACCGCACCGGTGAATGCGGCCATACACCGCTGGGCACCGCCCCCGCCGCCGGCCCCGGTTATCCGGCAGGTCGTACAGGGGCCAGAAACGGTGCGCCTTGACAGCCTGTCGCTATTTGAATCGGGCAGGGCAACGTTAAAAACCGATTCCGGCAAGGTGCTGCTCCACGCGCTGGTGAATATCAAAGCCCGGCCCGGCTGGCTGATTGTGATAGCCGGCCACACCGACAGTACCGGCAGTGCACAAGCTAATCAGCTGCTTTCACTGAGACGCGCGGAAGCCGTGCGCAACTGGATGCGCGACACCGGCGACGTGCCGGAGAGCTGTTTTGCGGTGCAGGGTTACGGTCATGACCGCCCGCTTGCCGCCAACGACACCGCGGCGGGTCGCGCGCGTAACCGTCGCGTCGAAATCAGTCTGGTACCGCAGGCTGACGCCTGTCACGTAGCGAACGGACTCACCCGGTCATCACAGGATGATGGCCATTCTTAATCTGAAAAGGAGCAATACCATGGCAATTCCGGTTTATCTGTGGCTGAAGAATGATGGCGGAGCGGACATCAAAGGGTCTGTAGATGTGAAGAGTCGCGAGGGCAGCATTGAGGTGGTGGCACAGGAGCATAACCTGTACATCCCTACCGACAACAATACCGGCAAGCTGACCGGCACCCGTATTCATACGCCCTTTCTGCTCACTAAAGAAATCGACGCGTCAAGCCCGTATCTCTACAAAGCGGTAACCACCGGACAGACTCTGAAATCGGCGGAGTTCAAATGGTATCGCATCAACGACGCGGGTCAGGAAGTTGAGTACTTCAACACAAAGCTTGAGAACGTGAAGGTGGTGAAGGTGAATCCGGTGATGCACGACACCAAAGATCCGGCAAAGGAGAAGCACAACCATCTGGAGCACGTTGAGCTGCGCTACGAAAAGATCACCTGGACCTATAAAGAAGGCAACATCATCCACTCCGATTCCTGGAGCGAACGCGCTACCGCGTAACTGATTCACCCTGCTCAGGGCGTTGTGCTCTGAGCACCTGCAAATGGAGGCGTTATGTCGCATCTCGCTAACTGGGCGACCAACTGGCAGAAAGATCCGCGTTTCAGCAAGAACTATACGGAACGCCTGATTGAAAAAGCGTGTGCCATCGATTCTCAGCTTAATGATGCTTATTGCAGCGGTACGCTCAAGGTGATTGCCGGACCACACCGGAAAGCGGGGCCAAATGGCGGCGGTGATGCCCGCTGGCATATGACACTGCAACCGGATACGGGCAGCTCCTGCTGGCACGTCATTCTGGATAACAGCGTCACCCGGCCAATTGATATCAATAAAAGAGAGCACCTCGGCCACAGTTTTTAACCCCTCTGTGGCGACACCTGTCGCCACGTTCAGTGAGCGTTTTTACACCAGCGCTCAGCCAATCCTGTTTTTAAGCCTTATGGGCCTCGGTGAACGGCCAGGGGCGGTAGCGTGCCTGAAACGGAGAGAAAATATATGGAACATGCGTCTGCAGCGCTGCTGCGCCGGCTTAACCCTTTCTGCGCGCGTGCGCTGGAGGCCGCTGCCTCACTGTGCCAGATCCGCGCACATGCAGAAATCTTACCTGAGCACTGGCTGCTTAAACTGCTGGAGCAGGGAGAAGGGGACATCACGGTCATCGCGCGTCGCTACGAGTGGGACATGGATGACGTCTGGCAGGATCTGCTGAGCTTTCTCAACGATCGGCCACGTCAGGTGTGTGGCCGGCCAGCGCTGTCGGCCCGTCTGCACCATCTGCTAAAGGAGGCCTGGCTGGCTGCCTCGATGGCCGGGGAGGAGCGTATCCGCAGCCTGCACCTGCTGCTCGCCATGGCCGATCATCACGGGCTGATGTGCTGTGCTGCACTCTGGCCGGTTCTTACCCTGGATCGGCCCCGGATAACGGCGCTGCGCCCGCTGCTGGATGCGCAATCGGATGAAAGCCAGGCGGAGCCGCAGCGTATACCGGATATCACCGTTCAGCCGTCCGATCATCCCGGAGAAAAAAAATCCGCTGCCTCAGAGGCGCTATGCCGCTTTACCCGCGACATGACTGCTGATGCGCGCGACGGCAAGATCGACCCGGTATACGGGCGCGATAATGAAATCCGCCAGATGGTGGATATTCTCTCCCGCCGCCGCAAGAATAACCCGATTCTGGTGGGCGAGCCGGGCGTGGGTAAAACTGCGCTGGTGGAAGGGCTGGCGCTGCGCATTGCCGAAGGCAACGTGCCGGAGAGTCTTAGCACGGTCAGCGTGCGCACGCTTGACCTCGGTATGCTGCAGGCGGGGGCGGGCGTAAAGGGCGAGTTTGAGCAGCGCCTCAAAACCATCATTACTGAGATACAGCAGGCGGAGCAGCCGGTGCTGCTATTCATTGACGAAGCGCACACCCTCATCAGTGCCGGTAATCAGGCGGGTGGCGCAGATGCGGCTAACCTGCTCAAACCCGCGCTGGCGCGTGGCGAGCTACGTACCATCGCGGCTACCACCTGGAGCGAGTACAAGCAGTACTTCGAAAAGGACGCCGCGCTGGAGCGTCGCTTTCAGAGGGTAAAAGTTGATGAACCGGATGATGAAACCGCCTGCCTGATGCTCAGAGGCCTGAAATCGCGTTACGCAGAGCATCATGACGTACATATTAGCGATGCCGCCGTCCGCGCGGCCGTTACGCTTTCCCGGCGTTACCTGACCGGACGACAGCTGCCTGATAAGGCAGTAGACCTGCTGGATACCGCGAGCGCCCGCGTACGTATGAGTCAGGATACGGTGCCGGAAGCCATCACGCGGTTACGTGCCCGCACGGACGCGCTGAACGTTGAAAAACGCGCCATTCTGGATGATGAAGCGCTGGGCGGTCCCGTCCAGGCAGGGCGCATGCATGACATTCTAAGCGAGCTGGCCCGCGCTGAGGAACGCCTTGAACAGCTGGAGCTGCGTTACCAGGCCGAGCGCGAAATGATGGAGACGCTGCTGGCCTGTCGTCAGGACGCGACGCAGAACGTCAGGCGTGGCACGTTACACTCTGCCCTGCAGACGCTGCAGCAGGGTGAGCCGCTGATCACGCTGGACGTAGACGCGCGTACGGTAGCGGGCGTCATTGCCGACTGGACCGGCGTACCGATCTCTTCCTTAATGAAGAATGAGCAGACGGCGCTGCTGACACTGGAAAAGACGCTGGAAACCCGCGTGGCAGGCCAGCCGGCAGCGCTGAATGCCATCGCACAGCGACTGCGGGCGTCGAAAACCGGCCTGACCGCTGAGAACGGCCCGCTGGGCGTGTTTCTGCTGGTGGGCACCAGCGGAACTGGTAAGACAGAGACGGCGCTGGCGCTGGCTGACACGCTGTACGGCGGCGAAAAGTCGCTGATCACCATTAATCTCTCCGAGTACCAGGAGGCGCATACGGTGAGCCAGCTCAAGGGCTCACCGCCGGGCTACGTGGGCTATGGTCAGGGCGGCGTACTGACCGAAGCAGTGCGCCAGCGCCCGTATAGTGTGATCCTGCTTGATGAGGTGGAGAAAGCGCACCGCGACGTGGTTAACCTGTTTTATCAGGTATTTGACCGGGGCTTTATGCGCGACGGCGAGGGACGGGAAATTGATTTCCGCAATACGGTTATCCTGATGACCTCCAATCTCGGCAGCGACGCGCTAATGCGGTTGCTCAGTGAACAGCCGGACGCCAGCGAGGCGGATCTGCAGCAACTGCTGCGTCCGATTATCCGCGACCATTTCCAGCCGGCACTGCTGGCGCGCTTTCAGACGGTAATTTACCGCCCGCTGAGCCGTGACACGATGCGTATCATCGTTGAAACGAAGCTTGAGAAGGTCAGAGATCGCCTGCAGCGTCACTACGGCCTGCATACGGATATCACAGACGCGCTCTGTGATGCCCTCACCGCCGCCTGCCTGCTGCCGGATACCGGCGCGCGCAACGTTGACAGCCTGCTCAGCCAGCAGATTTTGCCGGTTGTGAGCAGGCAAATCCTCGCCTGGCAGGCGGCGGGCTCTTGTCCGCAGCAGCTATCTATGACGTGGACAGAAGATGAAGGTTTCGTGCTGGTGTTTAGAGAATAGTAACTTATGGACAGTACAAAAAAGATTGCCAGAGATATGCTTGATGCGATTAATCTTGATGACTCAGGACTATTGGTGAATTTCACCAAAGGATTTATTTCTTTTTCGGTGAGCATGGCTTACCTGAGTTATGATTACATAGATACTGAACGTCGCAGAAATAACAGTAACGATAAATATCGGATAGCAGAGTTAGTTAAGCGGGGCGTTTTCAGAAAAGAGGTTGTTGAGAAAATCGTCAGCGTTTTTATTGATGATTTTACTTCAAGAATCAATTTTGAAAAGGTAAGGGATGTTGCAGACAAAACTGGCGTTAATATTATGGGCCGATTGTCTTTCTCCCATCTGACAGGTGTCAATCTGGGACGTGCTCTGACAGCTAATGCTACAAATGCTATATTCTCTGGCACGATAATTGGCTCACTATTATACCTTGGTAGCGAAGCATCGAGAGCAATTTATACATCAAGAAATCTTGAGTCAGCTAATCCGGTCATTTACTCCAGACTAAGACGCATGGGTAATCTGGATTTACTCTATTTTGTTGTTAAAGATACTGTTGCTCCCTTTGAAAGAGCCTGCAATATACATAAAGAAAACCCTCTTGAGTTTGACGAGTTATGTAGACATTTTTTTAATGGTTTAAAAGGTTAATTTTATCTGCCTGAGAGTATGGTAAGAGGAGTCATGAAAAATTCTTTGATAAAACGCATAAGCTTAACTTTGGCATCACTCGCTGTCAGGGCAATAGGCTCAATGCTGATGGCGACAGGTTTGGTTATGTCAATCTGGTATGTTTTCTTTTCAACTAGCGATTATCGCTATGTCATAATTGCTATTTTGTTCTTGCTGGTATATGCAGGTTATAGTTTGATTAAATTTAGCTTTGAAAAAATGCATAATGAATTTGATATTCACTATTAAGTTTTTCTCATGCGGGAATTTAATTATTTAAACACTTTAGCTGACCTGCGTTTTTCCACTGGCTATGAAAGCACACAGGCACCCCCGGTGGGAATTGATCTTATCATGGAGGATAAATGGTCCCTTATAATAATCTCATTAAATCTTCTCCGCTTTCACTCAATCGATTTCATCTGGAAATTCCTGACTGCCTCTTTCAAATGGATGTCGAAGAATTTGATGCTCAGGAGGGGTTGAGTGAAATCTATCGCTATACAATCAGGTTTACCAGTGACAAATCAAATATTCCTTCTCAGAAAGTGCTACGTAAACATATCTGGCTGTATATGTACGACATGCCAGGTGCGCGGGATAAAATGCTGCCTTTGAAAACGCGAAAAACTGTGCATGGCATTGTCACAGGTTTTCGACGCCTGCAAAGCTCCGTCGATCAGGCTTTGTATGAAGTGGAGATAAAACCCTTCATTGCATTACTTGATAAAAATTTTCGCACTCATCGTTTTTTTGTTAATAAATCCGTTACTGAAGTCGTTTCTCAGATATTAGCAGAGCATGGACTGGAGAGCTGGCAATATCAATTCAGCCTGAAGCGGGATTATCCGAGGCGTGAACAAATTAATCAGTATCAGGAAAGCGACCTTGCTTTTATCCAGCGGATATTAGCTGAGGTCGGGATTTTCTACTATTTCCGGTTGCAGGAAGAAGTATGTACTGAGGTTATTCATTTTGGCGATAGTCAGGCAGCATTTGAAGCGGGAAAAGTATTACTGTTCACCACACCCTCAGGCATGGAGGATGGAGGCATCGACTCAGTCTGGGGCTTAAACCAGCAGCATCATATTGTACAAAAAAGCGTGACGACGAAAGATTATAATCATCGCACAGCTCAGTATATTTTGCGTTCTGAAGAAGCAGATATGATGCGGGGGGATGGCGACAAAATAAATTACGGGAAGGCTTATCATTATCGCGCCCGACATCTTCAGGCAGGCGATAAAATGTTTCCCTCCGCAGAAACCGCCAACTTCTATGCGCAACTCGATCACGAACGGTTTCTGGCTGCTCAGTCTGTTATCGTGGGTACAAGCAGCGATCCTGGCCTTGCTGCAGGGCAGGTTATTACTGTAACCGATAATAATATTCCCCCTTCTTTGCCGGAACAGCTTCTCAATCCACTTGTTATGGTCAGACTGGGGTTTGTTGCCAGCAGAAAGTCAGCAATGCGCGTAACGCTTAGCGCCGTTCCCTATAGTGAAACCCTCTGCTGGCGTCCCGATTTACCTGAACGCCCAAAAGTCAGCGGCACCATGACGGCGCGCGTGACCAGCGCAAAAGATAACGATATCTACGCCTGGCAGGATGCCGCGGGATTATACCGCGTGGTATTTGACGCCGACGAGGAGAGCCGGGAGCGCGGTCTGGAGAGCATGCCGGTGCGCCTGGCGAAACCCTACGGTGGCGATATGTACGGCTTCCACTTCCCGCTGATACAGGGCACCGAGGTAGCGATAGCGTTCCGCGAAGGCGATCCGGACCAGCCTTATATCGCGCACGCGTTACACGATTCAAGGCATGTCGATCACGTCACTGAAGAGAACAGCACGCGCAACGTCATCCGTACGGCAGGCTTTAACAAGCTGCGCATGGAGGATAAGCGCGGTGAGGAGCACATCAAGCTCAGCACGGAGTATGGCGGGAAGACGCAGCTGAATCTGGGGCATAACGTTGACGCGAGCAGGGTTCTTCGTGGTGAAGGGGCTGAACTGCGGACGGATAAGTGGGTAACCGTTCGTGGCGGAGCCGGTGTATTCATCAGTGCAGACAGCCAGCCATATGGCAGCAATAAAATGCTCTCCATGAAAGAAGCTGAGGCACAGCTTGAACATGCGTTGAGTATTGCCAGAAGCCTGTCAGGTGCGGCAGAAGGTGCACAGGCATATCCAGCGGATATTCAAAGCCAGAAATTAATGACAGACGCACTGACAGAACTGGTACAGCCGGGGATGGTATTGAATGCACCGCAGGGAATAAGTATCAGCAGTCCGGAAGGCGTACGCGTCTCCTCGGGAAGCGCCAGCGTAGGGATCGTAGCGCAAAAAAATGCTGATATCAGTGTGATAAAGCGCTTTACGGTAGCGGCAGGTGAAGCCATCAGTATGCTGGCACGTCAGGCTGGTATGAAACTATTTGCGGCGAAAGGAAAAGTTGAAATCCAGGCGCAGGATGATGCGCTGGACGTCATAGCGAAGAAAGATGTCACCGTAACCACCACCGAAGGTAAAATTAATATTACAGCAACAACGGAACTGGTCATTAACTGCGGCGGTGCTTACATCAGGTTAAGTGACGGAAATATTGAACTGGGCTGCCCGGGAAATATTCTGCTGAAATGTGCCAATGTGCAGAAAATGGGAGCAGCTTCTGTAGACACTCCTGCTCCTGAATTTCAAAAAGGCTATGGCGGTGTTTACTCCCTGACTGACGAAGCAGGCAATATTATCCCCCGGACTGAATATAGGGTAACAACTGCTGATGGGCAGGTATTCCATGGAGTGTCAGATGACAGCGGAAAGACGTTGCCGATATATACCGCAATGCCTGGGAAATTAAAAATTGAGATCCTTGGCACTGGCAATTCAGTAGCAGGGAGTAAATAACTATGCCTGATTATCATGCATGGGAAGCCACTGAATGCGAGCATATTACTGATGTAAACATTTCAGAGAAAAAAGTTGTCTGTAAGCGTAAGCCTGTTCCAGGAATAACAATTATTATTGGGGTTTTCTTTGATGGTACGGGAAACAACACATTTAACACTCAGAACCGCATTCTGGAGTCATGTTCTCATCTTGATGTTGGAATGAAGGCAGAAGATGCAAAAGCTTGCGCCAGGAAACTGGGCTGGAATGTCAGCAGTGCCGGAAGTTATATTGGGTATTATTCTAATATCCACTGGCTGAATACGCTTTACGCTACCGATGACGAAGTGATTGAGGGGCAGGCAGTTTATCAACGAGCAGTCTATGTACAGGGCATTGGTACTGTCAGAGGTAGTAGCGATAGCTCGATAAGTATGGCGACAGGCGGCTGGTTTTATGGCGTAGTTGATAAATCTGATGAAGGCGTCGCTCTTATCACTGAGCAAATTTCGAAATTCCTGGAGCTTAACCAGGAAGTAAATTTTGCAATTGAGAAAATTCAGTTCGATGTTTTTGGATTTAGTCGTGGAGCAGCAGCAGCCCGCCACTTTGTAAACCGTGTAAGAAACGACGATAAAGCCATACGGCTGGCAATAGCTAAAGGGCTGGGCGGTCGAAATCACCATGGTAAACCTGCAGGAGAAACCCGCTTTCTGGGGTTATTTGATACTGTGTGCGCGGTAGGTACGGTAAGTAATTTATTTGATGTACATAATGGTGTGAACCCTGGCGTTGAGCTGGATTTACCTCCGGGTATTGCACAGAAAGTCTTTCAAATTACGGCGATGCATGAGTGCCGCTACAACTTTAGTCTTAACAGCATCAGGGAATCGTGGCCGGAACTGGCCCTGCCAGGCGTGCATTCAGATATCGGCGGTGGCTATAACCCGAGGGAAAAAGAATATCTTTACCTGACCGAACCCCGGAACGAAACTGTTAATGAAGGTATTTCTTCTGAAATGACCAATGTCTATCGGCGTTCAGTGGCAGAAATATCCGATCTCAATAGTAATCCATTGTTAAGTGCAATAATTCCGAACGGTGAGGTAAAGACAGAGACCTGGTATGACTATCTGGTCAACGAGGATAAAAAACGTGGTGGCACCCTACAAAAACGTGTTGGGGCGGCAATAACTATTGAGAGAGTAGTGACTAATGACTGGAGCAAAGTGAGTTTACGGGTAATGCTGGACGCGGCTCAGGAAGCAGGAGTAATGATGAAAGAAATTGAACCTACAAATGAATATTTGAATTTACCGGATGATCTTATCTTCTTATGCCAAAAAGCAATTGATCAAGGAAAGGAAGTAAGAAAAGGCAATCACCCAATGCCATTTGTCTCACCAGAACTAAAATTGATTGGAAAGTATATTCACTGCTCCGCTCACTGGAACCCTGTAGTTGTTAAAGATGTCTGGCTGGACGGGAAGAAAGTAAAAACTATCTATGGCGCTGTCAAATCATCTGATTTGTTTTTTTATATCAATCGTCCGAATCCCGGCTGGGTTCGCGCTGTGTGGAATATGCAGGGAGGAAAATCATGAGATTAATTACCAGACCAATTCAGCTTTTATTGCTTGTGTGTACTGCTACCGCCTGTACCAGCAATAAACCTGACAGTTACAAGACTCCCTGGGAGAGGTGGTATTTTGCTTTTACCACCCCTAAATCTTTGCCGGCACAGGTAACACTGTTAAGGCTGCTGGACATAGATGGCTATGCAACTACATATCGGACTATTGATCAACCTCGGGGTATCAGCACAGGACGCTGGAGTGAAAAAAATTCAGCAGGAAATACGCAATTTAACCAAGCCGAAAGATTGCCGCAAATAATGATATTTTGCTGGGACTCAATTATAGATAAAAAAATTTACCAATCCACTCTGTTTTTCACTCAGGATACATGGAAAAAGATGATTAGCCCTTACCCTGACGTTCTGAAACCAGGAAAAAATGCATACCGACAGACGATGCTGATAGGTCTGGCGCCTGAGGGGAAAGTCCGCGTCTGGCTGAGGCAATATGGTCATTCAGATATCCCATTAATCGATACAGAAATAATAACTGTTTCAGGTAAAGAACTAGATATGTGCAAAGGTGTCACAGGAAGTGATTTTTCCTATGGTTACAGTAATGAAACAAAAGCGTTTATTTCAAATAAAAAATACCCTTATGGCTCTTGGTAAATTTGATTAAATGCGGTTTGATTATTCATTCAATATGTTATTATTTCTTAGCGCTCAGCCTGAGATAATAAGGTGAGGGTGAGTATGAAAAATACATCCAGGTTAATTTCGTTTTTCTTGATTTTGTTTTTTACTATTTCTTGTGCCAGTAGTAAATCTGACAGTCTCAAAACTCCCTGGGAGAGGTGGTACTTTGCTTTTACCACGCCTAAATCTTTGCCGGCACAGGTAACATTGTTAAGGCTGCTGGACATAGATGGCTATGCATCTACATATCGGACTATTGATCAACCTCGGGGTATCAGCACAGGACGCTGGAGTGAAAAGAATTCAGCAGGAAATACGCAATTTAACCAAGCCGACAGATTGCCGCAAATAATGATATTTTGCTGGGATTCAATAATTGATAAGAAAACTTACCAATCCACTCTGTTTTTCACTCAGGATACATGGGAAAAGATGATTAGCCCTTACCATGACGTTCTGAAACCAGGAAAAAATGCATACCGGCAGACGATGCTGATAGGTCTGGCGCCTGAGGGGAAAGTCCGCGTCTGGCTGAGGCAATATGGTCATTCAGATATCCCATTAATCGATACAGAAATAATAACTGTTTCAGGTAAAGAACTCGATATGTGCAAAGGTGTCACAGGACATCCAGATGGATATGTATACTATGGAGATACTCCTCATTTTATTAAAGATAAAAAGTATCCTTATGGAATCTGGTAAGTAACTATATTTAAAGTAAAATTAGCAAAGCAACCTCCCTCTCATCTAAATGGATTTTTCATGAAGCCATCGAATAGCTTATTTTTTATTTTTATCTCTGCTTGTTTATTTTCTGCAACAACCATTGCCGATACCATATCAACAACCAGGGCGGACGATGCAGATAAAATAGCTAATATTTATTATTCAGGCATGGGAGTTCCGCGGGCTATGAAAAAAGCCTTCGGGCTCTACCAGAACGCTGCTGAATCCGGAAGCACGGATGCTCAGGGTGATTTAGGTGATATGTATTATTACGAAAAAGAAACCGAGAAAAGCTAAGAAAATGCGAATTACTGGTATGAGAAAGCAGCGAAAAATGGCAATGCCACTGCCCAGATGAATTTAGGCTACGCATACCTCAATGGTGAGGGAGTTGAAATGAACTATGCCAAAGCCAGAAACTGGCTTGAGATTGCAGGAAAACAAGGCCAGCCTTCGGCGATGTATCACCCGGCACGATGTACTTTAATAACAACGGGGTTGCTGAAAACAAGGAGCTGGCCGTCGGGCTATTCAAAAATAGTTGCTCTATAGGCGATTGCAATGCGTGCGATAAGTTAAAAGAGATTAAGCAAAAGAACTAATAAAATTATATGCATAATGAAGTTTATATGCGGAATTAAATATGGGTCTCAATATGTCAAAAGGTTTTGTGTTGCTGGGTGATAAAACCACACATGGTGGACAGGTCATTTCCGCCTCATCAACAATGGTAATTAATGGAAAGAGTGTTGCCCTTGTTGGCGATAAAATAAGTTGCCCGATAAATGGCCATGGCATTAATGCTATTATCGATGGCTCGCCAGAATGGATATCAGATGGTAAAGCCGTGGTTGTTAATGGTTGCCACTGCGAATGTGGCTGTCAGGTTATTTCCAGTGCGCCGGATTGCGCAATAGGATAAATAATGAGTTGGGAGCGTCAAAAATCAATAATATCAGCTAAGCCCGAAGAGCCTTCATTCACCCTGTGGATAATGGCAGGGGTTCTGGCACTGGTCGGGTGCATACTATTATTTGTCCTGCATGCTAATAAAATGGCAGGAGTACTTAAAGCATATAATCTTTGGGCTGCCACCTCATTTCCTGCTGTTATCTGGATATTCTTTCTCTGCCTGCGCAGTTGGCTCTACAACAACGCGTTTAACAGACATAAATTTGAATTAAATGAAGCAGAATTTGCACAACAGCAGTGGGAAGAGTGGGCTGGCCGCAACATCGCAGTCCTGCACAGCGGTGTTATATTGCCTGCAAATCTGACATCTAAAATTCTTTTGGCTTCTCCGCCAACACTGGAGCAAAGCACATTTTTATCCCGACGAATCGCTCTACACACTCCTGAGGCGCACTTTTCTGTTTTGCTAGCAGGGGTAAATCAGGCTTTGGCAACGTTGCCTTCAGGTATCGTACCTGTCGTTACATTGCTGACCGATTTTTCTGATGATTTGCCTGCGTTGCAGGCTGCATTTATGAATGCCTGGCAGAGAGATATTCCCGATCGCCCGGGACCCCGGTTGACCATTCTTAAGTCGAAGTCCTTCCTTTCACTGGATGAGCGAATTCGCGCGCCTGCGCTGGATGTGGAAATAATCCTGATTCATCAGACTCAGGGAGGAGATGCGTATAGTGATGCGCTGGCTCTTCTTATGATGACCTCCGATGATGTGGTCACAAAATTCAACCTCTCTTTCAACGCCCGTATTTTGCGTCCAATGGCACTTGACAGGGAAATATCAGAAACGTCGCTGGATACGTTTTTCTCAACGCAAACGCAGGCCTGTTCAACGGTCAGTATCGTTGGTGACAAAGTGGATTGGGGTAATGCATTTTTTCGTTTGCTCAATTCAGTCAGAGAATATGGCGGTTACTGGAAACCTGAACAGCTCCACTGGCTGGAAAAATATGCCGGAATAAGTGGCCCCTTCTCTCCATGGATATTGGCTGCTGTAGCCAGCGATATCGTCAATATACAAAAAGCGGACTGCCTGATGCTCTCAAAGGATGATGAGCAGAAATTTATTAATACGGTGCAAACAGGGAATATAACTAATGAAAACAGGTGACTCTTTATGGCGTGGAGAATGGGGCCGGCTGGGATTCTCCGCCCTTATTGCAGGAGGGATTGTCTGGCTGATATGGCACTTTGGCGATAGGATTGGGCTACATACTACGCTTATGAAAAGTCTGGTACTTGCCGGTGCGTTATTTCTGTTGATGATGCTTCGTCATAGCAAAACAATGAGTCTGGTTATTCAGCAGAGCTGGCATCGCTTAGAGGCTAAGCGAAAGAATGCCCTGCCTGCTGATGAAAGCCGTGTTGCACAGACCGCACCACGCACCGTCACCGTTGATGCTATCCGCCTCACCCTGCGCAATCTTCACGGTCGCTGCTGGGCACGTAAAACGCGCATCCTGCTGATAACCGGCGCAGTTGATGAAGTGGAACAATTAACCCCTGGCCTGCCGGATCAGCTCTGGCAGGAAGACCGTGGCACGCTGCTGTTGTGGGGGGGCGATCTCAACTCACCTGGTGACATTGCCTGGCTGACAGCGTTACGCAAACTGCGCCGCCGTCCGGTTGATGGAGTAGTATGGGTGACCCGGGCATTCGACCAGCTGTCAGCGCCGGGACTGGAGCAGCGGCTGTCGCTGCCTTCTGAGAGCACCATGGCTCCCCCGTTTTATGCCATTCGCGCCCGGATGGATGCGCTGGGCTGGAAGCTTCCGCTATATGTCTGGTCCCTGCATACGCATGCCGGTAAGCCGGAAACTCGCATCACGCAGGCCACTGGCTGTCTGCTACCTGCCGGCTGTCATAGTGAGGCTTTAACAGAAACGCTGACTGTCCTGACGCCGGTCCTCATCTCGCAGGGGCTGCAGCAAACCTGTGGTGAGGTAAACCATCACTTTCTTTTGACACTGGCTGACCAGCTCAGCCGCAGATCGGAGAACGTGACCGCGCTCCTCTCAGTGATGTTCAATCCTTCCAGCCCACTATCGCTCGCGGGGCTGGTGTTCAGCCAGCCTTCTGCGGGTACCAGGCAAGCTGCTATGCACCACTGGCGCATGGATAAGTGCTGGGATGTTCTGCCTGCGTCAGTCCAGATGCTTCCTGCAGATCTTCGTCCACGTAAGCCGGGCATTCCATGGCAAAAGATAATGGCGTCTTGTGCTTCTCTGACAATGGTGGGCTGGGCTGCGTGGATATGTATTGCATATATAGCTAATTACAGACAGGTAGCTGACGTAAATGCCCAGGCCGCGCTTGCCGTCAGGCTGAATCAGTCGCCTGAACAACGTATGAAAGCGCTAACTGAACTTCAGCACACGCTGGCTCGCCTGGAGCATCGCTCAGAACATGGCGTGCCATGGTATCAGCGCGCCGGGCTTAGTCAGAACGAAAAACTGCGTTCTGCTCTGTGGCCTCGCTACCTTGAAGCAGCACAGCCCCTCCTGCGCGACGACGCCGCAGCCTGGCTTACCGGTGCATTGCAGACTTATGCCACACTCCCGCCTGACAGCCCGCTGCGTGAAACGCAGTCAAAGCAGGCCTATGTGCATCTCAGACTCTATCTGATGCTGACGCGTCCTGAACGTATGGACGCCAGCTGGTTCAGTCAGACGCTGATGCAGAACCGGACACAGCGGCAGGGGCTGGATGAGGCTTACTGGCAGGGAGCCGGGGAGACGCTGCTGGCCTTCTATGCAGAGCATCTGATCACTCACCCCGAATGGGCGCTGAAAGCAGACCCGGATCTGGTCGGGCAGGTACGCACCCTGCTGGTGCGTCAGATGGGGGTAACCAACAGTGAATCGCGGCAGTATCAGCGGGTGATCTCCAAAGTAAAACACCAGTACGCCGATATGCGGCTGGCCGATATGACCGGCGATACGGATGCCGCTCGCCTCTTTATCACTGATGAAATTGTGCCCGGCATGTTCACCCGTCAGGCGTGGGAAGAGGGCGTTAAACCTGCCATTGAAAAAGTGGCGCGTGAGCGGCGTGAAGAGATGGACTGGGTACTGAGTGATGCACCGCCGCCTGCAGGTGAGGCGGCTTCGCCTGAGACACTGGAGACGAGGCTCGCCAGCCGCTACTTTGCCGATTACAGTGCAGCCTGGCTGCACTTCCTTAATAGTCTGCGCCTGCAGCCCGCGCCGACGCTCTCCGATGCGATTGACCAGCTCACGCTGATAGCGGACGTCAGGCAGTCGCCGCTGGTGGCGTTAATGAACACGCTCAATGTGCAGGGGCGTACCGCACAGAGCGGCGGCGCGATGAGCGACTCGCTGGTGAAATCTGCACAAAACCTCTTTAACCGGGAGAAGCGCCCGGTGATTGATCAGCGCAGCGGCCCGCAGGGGCCGCTTGATGCCACGTTCGGGCCGCTGCTGGCGCTGACCGACAATCAGAGCAGCAGCACGATGAATCTGCGCACTTTCCTGACGCGCGTAACGCAGGTGCGCCTGCGCCTGCAGCAGGTCACCAGCGCGGCAGATCCACAGGCGATGACGCAGGCGCTGGCCCGGACGGTATTTCAGGGAAAGAGCGTTGACCTGACGGAGACACGCGACTACGGCAGCCTGGTCGCCGCCGGACTGGGGCAGGAGTGGAGCGGGTTCGGGCAGACGGTGTTTGTGCGCCCGATAGAACAGGCGTGGCAGCAGGTGCTGATGCCGGCTGCAGGCAGCTTCAACGCACAGTGGCAGCAGGCCGTAGTGAATGAATGGAACCGCGCATTCGGCGGCCGCTACCCGTTCAAAAATGTCAGCAGCGAGGTATCACTGCCGCTGCTGGCGAAATATCTGAATGCGGACACCGGACGCCTTACCCGCTTTCTGCACGCTCGTCTGGGTGGCGTACTCCATCGCGAAGGGACCCGCTGGGTACCGGACCGCATTAACGCCCGCGGACTGACATTTAATCCCGCTTTTCTGCAGGCGCTAAATCAGCTCAGTCAGATTGCTGACGTGGTATTTGCCAGCGGTCATGCCGGCCTGCATTTTGAGCTGCGTCCGGGAACGGCAGCAGACGTGATGCAGACTGACCTGATAATCGATAGCCAGAAGCTGACCTACATGAATCAGCAGCCGGTCTGGCGGCGCTTTACCTGGCCTGCTGACACCGACGCGCCAGGCGCGTCGCTGAGCTGGATCAGCACCAAAGCAGGCACTCGTCTGTACGGTGAGATGCCGGGCAGCTGGGGGTTGATCCGCCTGCTGGAAAAGGCGCACGTCAGCGCCAGACCAGGGCTGGGCAGCAGCTGGCAGCTTACCTGGCATGCCCCCGACGGGCGGCCGTTAAACTACACCCTGCGTACCGAAGCCGGCGAGGGGCCGCTGGCGCTGCTGAAGCTGCGCAACTTTACGCTTCCGTCCGATATTTTTCTCACCAGCAGCACCCAGAACCCGCCTGGTAATGCTGAATTCATTGAGGAGGAGTGATGCCTCTGCAATCTCTGATTAGCGCCTGCGGCATGGATGCGGAACCGCTCCGCGCGCAGGCTGCTGAGCATATTCTCTTATGGGAGCACTGGCTGCAGCCTGTAAGCACCAGCCATCCTGCCGGTGAAGACCCGACCTATACCGATACGTTTCAGCGGATGCAGGAGGAGATGAACCGCCTGTCCGGCACGGATATGGCACTGATCTGTTCGCTGGCGGAGCAGATACTGACTTCGGAAGCGAAAGATATCCGCGTAGCGGTCTGGTACTGCGTGGCCCGCCTGCAGCAGGATGGCGAAGCGGGGTTTGCTGAGGGGCTTGCCTTACTGGCGGGCCTGCTGCAGCGCTTTGGTGACAACCTGCATCCGCAGCGGACGCGCAGTCGCGAGGTGGCGCTGAATTTTATATCCGGCGCGCGCGTGCTGGATACGCTGACGCTCTATCCGGAGGTGACGACCGCCACGGCGCAGCGCACCGTGGCGGCGCTGCTGGCTATTGATGACATCTGCAGGGCGCAGGGCGGCACCCATTGCGCAGCGCTTTACAGCGCGCTGGAGTCCCGGCTGCTTAACGCCGGTGGTCCTGATGCGATAGTGCCGCTGACGGCAGCAGACAGCCTGCAACCAGACGCGTCTTCAGCCTCAGCTGCGCCAGCGCTGGCTGCCATCAGCTCCGGGCGGGAGCTGATGGAACAGGCGCGAACGCTGGCAGCTTATCTGCGCGAGCAGCCAAATGGCGCGCTGGCCGCACACCGGCTGATGAAAACCCTCCGCTATGACACGCTCAGTCAGCTGCCGCTGCTGTCAGGTAACGGCAACAGTCGTGTGACGCCACCAAAATCTGACCAGCGCGCGCTGCTTAAACGCCTCTGGCTTCAGCAGAGCTGGGCCGAGCTGGCTGAGCAGGCGGACAGTCTGTTCAGTCGGGGAACAAACCACTTCTGGCTTGACCTGCAGTGGTATCAGCACCAGGCGCAGCTGCGATCGGGACATGCGGAATTTGCCGCTATTGTGCAGGACGATCTGAAAGGGCTGCTCTCCCGCCTGCGCGGACTGGAAACGCTGGCCTTCAGCGACGGCATGCCGTTTGCGGATGAGGTGACGCTGAGCTGGATCCGGCAGCAGGTCATGATAACGGAGAGTGCGTTCGGACCCGATCCCGCCGCTGCGGCGAGCATGCCGGAAGATGAGGTGCTGTTGCTGGAGAGCGAGGCGACTGAGCTGGCAGACAGAGAGGGCATTGCCGCTGCGCTGACCTGGCTGCAGCAGCGACCCGGTATCCACTCTCCGCGCCAGCAGTGGCTCCTTCGCCTGCTGATGGCACGGATTGCTGAGCAGTCTGGTCGGCAGGAACTGGCACTGCAGCTGCTGGGCGCGCTCGATGCTGGCGCAGAGAGTATGACGCTGGCGGAGTGGGAGCCAGCGCTGTTATTTGAAGTCAAGTCCCGCCGGCTGAAGTTACTGCGTGCCCGCGCAGGCCGGAGTGAAACAGATAAAGCCCGCCTGCAGTCTGACATGGAACAGCTGCTGGCCGGGCTGGTGACTATCGATGCGGCGCGAGCGTCAGTACTCTTTTCTTAATAGGGTCTGACCTCTTTCTTTAATTTAAATATAAATGGTTCAAAGGAATGATGACATTAACTGAAACACAGAATATGCAGCCGACAGGCTTTCATTATTTTGATAATACGTTTGTCAGCAGGGAAGAAATAAAAGGCGTCATCAATCACGCAGAGCTCATCAATTTAAAAGGCGCTCAGCTGAGTAAAACTGCCAGTCAGTACGAAATTGAATTGTGGACCGATAAACAGGTCATCAATATTCATGCCGGTAATATTCTGACCAATGTGATTATCACCCCGATTGCGGCTGCAGCGGACATTATTTCCTTCCCGATATCGCTGACGTTTCTCCGGTTTATGACTGGTCTGGGTGCGTTCAAATAAGAGAGGCTCGTCAGAATATGAAAGACTTAACGCTGCGCTATTACGATATTGAAATGCGCTATCTGCGCGACGCCGCAAAAGAGTTTGCCGAAACGCACCCTGACCGCGCCGCCATGCTCAACCTGGATCGTGCCGGCACGCCGGATCCGTTTGTGGAGCGCCTGCTGGAGGGTTTTGCCTTCTCGGTAGGACGGCTGCGTCAGAAGATCGATGATGACCTGCCGGAGCTGACCGAAGGCCTGGTCAGCATGCTCTGGCCGCACTATCTGCGCACCATTCCATCGCTCGCAGTGGTGGCACTGACGCCGGACCTGCCGAAAATGAAGATGGCAGAGACGGCGCCGGCAGGACTGGAGATCTTTTCCCGTCCCGTGGGGCCTAAAAATACCGTGTGCCGCTATCGCACCACGAAGCCGGTCACGCTTAACCCGCTGGCGGTCACCGGGGTTGCTATGGGCACTGAGCCGGATGGGCGCTCTGTGCTGCGCCTGCGCCTGACCAGCAGCGGGCAGGCGGACTGGAGCCAGTGTGACCTGCGCCAGCTGAGCCTGTGGCTGGGAGAAGATCTGCCCGTGGCGACGGCACTGCATCAGAGGCTGACCCGCTGCCAGGCGGCGCTGTACATTCGCGAGGCGGGGCAGCCGGAGCGCAGGGCCTTTGACGGCTGGTTCAGCCCCGGCGGATTTGACGAGGATGACCGGCTCTGGCCAAAGGGGGAGAGCGCTTTCAGCGGCTATCAGCTGCTGCTGGAATACTTCACCTTTCCTGAGAAATTCCGTTTCGTGAATCTGAATGGGCTGGAGACGCTCGCGCTTCCGCCCGGGCTGGCATACGTCGATATCGAGGTGGTCTTCAGCGAGCCGTGGCAGAGTGATCTACCGGTGAAAGAGAGCTCTCTGCGCCTGCACTGCGTGCCGGTGATTAACCTGTTTGCACTGGAAGCCGATCCGCTGATTGTGAACGGACTGGAGAGCGAGTATCTGCTGCGCGCAAAGCGCCTGCAGGATGGGCACACGGAAATTTACTCGGTGGATACGGTCAGCGGTTCAGGACTGAGCGGTGCGGCTGAGTATGTTCCGTTCACCAGCTTCCGGCACCGGGGCGGCATGATGCGTCGTCTTGCTCCGGAGCGTTACTTTCATACCCGCGTGCGCCGGGGCGTCACCGGCCTGCATGACACCTGGCTGATCCTCGGCGGTCAGCAGTGGGAGAAAGACGATCTGCTTTCCCGCGACACCCTCTCGCTGCGCATTACCGGTACCAACGGCCAGCTTCCGCGTCGCGCGCTGCAGAGCACGCTGCTGGATCGCTGCGAACAGGTGCTGCAGACGCCGGTGACGGTGCGCAATCTCACCCGCCCGACGCTGCCTGCTTATCCACCCGCTGAGGACCGCTTTCACTGGCGGGTGCTCAGCCATCTCGGCTCTGGCTTTATCAACATGATGAACAGCGCAGAGGTGCTGCGCGGCACGCTGGCGCTCTATAACTGGCAGGATGATGAACGCGGTAACCGCAGGCTGGAGGCGATCCTTGACGTGCAGCAGCATCGTCTGCAGCGGTTTGAGTCGGGTTATCTGCTGCGCGGTCTCGATGTTGAAGTAACGCTCGACAGCAGCGGTTTTACCGGTGATGGCGATATCCATCTGTTTGGTGAAATGCTTAACCGTTTCCTGTCGCTGTATGCGGACATGAATCAGTTCATTCAGCTTTCGCTGATAGTCCGGCCTGAAGGAAAATGTATCCGATGGAAAGAGAATCACAGTCAGCGTCTGCCCGGCTGATAGCACGGCTGGGCGACCAGCTGCCCCGTATGAATTTTTACCGTTTTTGTCAGCTGCTGGAGAGGTGCGATCCTGAAGCGCCGGTTCCGGGCAGCGTCTGGCAGGTGCGACACGAGCCGGTACGGTTCAGGCCGCACCCTGGCATGGGATTTCCGGCTGGCGAAATTCGCGCGGCTGAAACCGCCGGGTATCCGCACCTTCCTCCAACCGTACGCATCAATTTTATGGGGCTGTATGGCACGGCATCTCCGCTGCCGACGCACTATCTCGACGATATCGCCCGGCAGCGTGAAGGGCATGAGGCGCTGCAGGATTTCCTGGATATCTTCAGTCACCGGCTGACTACGCAGTTTTATCGTATCTGGCGCAAATACACCTATCCGGCCACGTTCGCCGCCGGCGGCACCGATGAAACCTCTCAGTACCTGCTGGGGCTGGCTGGCCTGGGAATAGACGGCTGCGCGCAAAACATCGCCACGCCGGTTTCGCGCTTTCTGGCGCTGCTGCCGGTCATGATGTTGCCTGGCCGGACCGCAGAGGGTCTCTCCTCGCTGGTGGCGCTGCTGGCACCGGATACGCGCGCGCAGATAGTGCCGTGGGATCCGCGTCGTATTCCCCAGTCCTGCCGTTTACGTCTGAGCACGCAACAGCCGGTCAGCCTGATGCGTCGTCCGGTCATGGGAACGCATGCCACCGACGTTAACGGACAGGTACTACTGCGACTGCTCACCGATAACCCGGAGGAGATGCGCGGCTGGCTGCCCGGCGGACAGTTACACGGCGATCTGATGGCGCTGCTCCACGTCTATCTGGGAGCAAAGCTGGATGCACGGCTGGAGCTGTGCGTTGACCGCGCCCTGCTGCCGGATGCGCAGCTGAGCTGCCGGAGGGAAGCGGCACAGCAGCTGGGCCGCACCGCGGTGCTGCCTCAGCGGAACCTTAACGCCTCGCATAAACCCGATTTACTCACTATACCGCTCGGGCGTTATCAGCGTGTCCGGGAACAACCTTCAGGGACTAAAACAGATGAACAGGGCGACTACCGCTGGTAAAATAGTTATTCCTCTGATGCTGGCGCTGAGTGCCAGCGGCTGCGGCCTGACGCAGAAAGTATCCGAAGGCACCGCGTCCGTCACAAAATCTCTTTTTTACAAACAAATACGCACCCTGCACCTCGACTTCCGCGCCCGCGAAGGCGCCAACCGCAACGCGCAGGGCGCTGCGCTCTCAACCGTGGTGCGCATCTGGCAACTCAGCGACCGTCAGGCCTTTGACGCCTCCGACTACCCTTCACTGTTAGCAGCTGACAGTCAGGTTCTGAAAGCGGATCTGCTGGCGCAAAAGGCTATCCGGGTGCGTCCCGGCGAATCGGTCAGTATTGATGTCCCCATGGAAGAGAGAACAGCCTTTGTGGCGGTGGCCGGGCTGTTTTTGTCGCCAGATACTCAGGATGAGACGTGGCGACTGCTGCTGACCCGCGCAGACCTCCACCCGGACAAAGCCAGGGTAATTGAGCTGGGTGACGGCACGCTGACGCTGGTAGCGGAAAAAGGGGAAAGACCCTGATGCAGCCTTCACTTTACGACATGCTTTACGGCAATTTCAGCGGCGGCCTGGATCTGGATGCGGTGAGCGAACGGGAACAGGTGATTTTGTCGGTGCTGGATAACCTGCAGCGCATTCTGAACACCCGCGCCGGTGCCCTGGCTCATCTGCCCGATTATGGCCTGCCGGATATGACGCTCATCCTGCAGGGGCTGCCCGGCACTGCACATCAGCTGGTACATATTCTTTCTGACGTATTACTGAAGTATGAGCCCCGGCTGAAACAGGTTGATGTGGTGATGCTGGAACAGACGCAGCCCGGTGAGCTGCGTTATGCCATTGATGCCGGACTGGACGTCGTAGGTATGGTGCGCTATGGCACTGACTTTATGCCGGGAGGAAAGGTACTGCTGCGGCATCTGCGCCAGCAGAACGTGATGAGTTAAGCCATTGCCGTCAGCCAGCCAGATGAGATCTCCGGCCTGGCGCTTCGCCTTTACCTTCCCGCTAACGCTCTGATAACGGACCTGCTTCCGGCAGGTCTGCGGATAACTATGACCTTTTCATCTCAGAAACCGCACGTGCTGATGACCGGCGGAGACCCTCGCCTGCATCCCGAATTTATTTGTCTGCAAAACGAAATCAGGAAGCTCAGCCATCCCGCCCGGCCCGATATTAACTGGCTGCAGGTGATGGAGAGCTGCACCCGGCTTTTCGGACAGGCTGGAGCAGATCTGCAGTCAGTTTGCTGGTTTACGCTGGCGCTCTCCCATCTTGACGGCGCTAAGGGGCTGCAGGAGGGGCTCAGGGTTACGGAAGCACTAATGCGCTCACGCTGGCAGACGCTCTGGCCCTACCAGCCTGCAGACCGGATAGCGATCCTGAGAATGCACTTTCAGCGCCTGCAGTTTCTGTCACGCACCTGGCCGGCGGAGAAGCCTGATACGCAGATCGCGCTGAAGGCGTGCGCCACATATCTGGATCTGATTGAGCAGCATCTGGCGCAGGCGGGCCTCAACGCCGCGAGCGGTATCCGCCAGCTGTGCGATAAAGTCAGAACAGCAGCCGAAAACGCGGAGACGTCACCGGGCCAAAGCGACATGGCGACCGCACGCAGAAGCCGCCCGCGCGAGCCGCTTTCCGGCCCGGATCAGGCAACGGCAACGCCTCCGACCTTTATCATTCATCCCGAATCAGAGCCTGAACAGACATCATCAGGGCGTTATATCAGGCCTTTTATCGCCGGCATGGCCGCTATGTTGGTGGTTGTTGCAACAGGCACAGGCGGCTGGCTTTATGCCCGCCAGCCCGGTGAAAATACGCGTATGCTCTCTGCTGCCGTACCCGCGCTTCCTCATTCGCTGACGGAAGAGCAGCGGGCAGGCATCCGGCAGGATCGGCGTATCAACGCCGCAGAGTGGATCAATACGATCAAAACACAGGCTGAACGGCTTGATGCCGCCGGTATCGGCAGGGCGGGGAGCTACAGCGCCGACGTTGCGCTGCTGGCCGGCTCGATCTGGCCGGCTAAAGAGTTAACGCGCCGGCTGCTGACAGACGCGCTCGCCAGGAGAGAGGCGATGACAGCCTCGCCGGAAGCGGCAGGTGCCTGGCAGCAGGGGATGGAAAAACTCAGCCTGCTCAGTGAAAAGCTCAATGCGCTTGATGAGAAGCGGGGGCGTTACCTGACTGTCAGCGAGCTGAAGTCAGCAATATTTTCCACACAACAGGCATTCAGCCTGCATATCCCCGCTGAAGAGTGGCTGCGCCGCTATGAAGATTCTGCCTCTCCGACCGGGGAGGCGCAGTTTAAACGGGCAATCAGTGAACTGCAGGCGCGGTACGACATGATTCGCCTTCGCAGGGCAGCCGCATTGAGAGGCTCAGCTGCACAGGCAGGCGGATCGTAAATAAAACCGACGATCTGCTTATTATCAGCGAGTGAATGACAGCGATCCCGACTGATCTACCCCGACATGCTGCACTGGCAGTGAGCGCTGCGCTCATCGTTATTTTTATCGATTTCGTCCGGTGCTTCTCCGGGTGATGTGATAAATCTGACTGGTACAGAGAGCCTGGGTGAGAACAATCTTTACAGCATGCCATAAAGATTTTCACAACAGTAATTCAATCGCTGGATCGTCTTTTCTCGCATTAAGTGGGGAAATTCTGATATGGCATTGACTCCTGCCATCGCCATTTTGCCGCCACTCTAAAATCAGGAAACAAAAAAGCCACCCTGAAAGGTGGCTTAAATTTATGATTTTCATCATTAAATTTGGTGGCCCCTGCTGGGTTTGAACCAGCGACCAGGCGATTATGAGTCCCAATTTGAAACGAGTGGAATCAGTAACTTACTGATTTTAATCTTTTCTTTAGGCCGAATAGTGATGAAAAGTGGCACATAGCGTTGTGCTCTGCTGCCACTTTTCTGCCATTCTCAGTCAAGATATTCAGTAAAAATTCGCTTTTTTAAAATTATTTTTATGCAATGGTTTACTAACATTCATTTTTAATCGTTGACATTTTGTGAACATAATAAGTCATTTCCAAATAAATGCATAGCAGCATAAGCACCTACACCGATATACTCACTTTTCACTTCTGAATTAGCAATAAAGTTAGACTTTGACAAGCTATTACCGTTTCTAAAAGCGTCAATAAATGCTTTGGTCCAAATTCCAGCTAGCATAACGTTATAACTCCATGCTGGAGCCAATACGGCTTCATAACCCATATTCAGTAAACTATAAACAAGTGTGTTTATTTTTGTAGCATACAAGGACGGCCTTGAACTTCCTGAATGACAAATAAAAAGAATAGCAACTTTTCCTTTACCAAAAATATCTTTTTCATTTATAAAGTACATGTCTTCAGCTGGAGATATAGCCTTAAATCCGTAGAAATCATCTTTATCACCATGAGATATGAAGATATTAATATCTTGGTTAAGTTCGCTACGAGGGTTTAGACTCTCGACACGAATTAGTTCATCCTCTGAAAATTCATCGCATATTTTACCAAAAGCAATGTTTATTGGTATATCACCTTCTTCGACTGGCGCCCATAGTTTTAATTTTTTGGCGTTCACCACATGTTTTTCATAAGCTATATATGCGTTGATGGACGTTGATATTGACACGTTAGCTTGATCTGATAGTAACCTACCTTTACTGTCTTTGATAAGATTAATAGGATATCTAGCAATTTTTGCATCTCTAAAAATTACTACATCTTTATTGTCTATCTCTTCTATTAGTATAGGTAATTGTTTATAGATGAAATCATCTGATTCGCGTTTCCAAATATCTTCTTTTAAGCTTAAAAAACCCTCAATTATTGGCTGATCATTAAATGCCAATTTATGTATATTACTTTTCTCCCAATCTAAAATGGTAGTTGATGAAAAATTATAGTTTTTTGAAATGTTAAACTCTTTCTTGTAAAGCTTCAGGCAGTAAGAAAGTTCAGAGTTACATCCAATCCACAGAAAAGTAATATTTTCAGATTCTTTAATAAGGTTATCAATGTAGGATAAAAAGTTTTCGAAGATGGAACTACCCTTTTCATCAATAGTATCTTCCATCTTATACATGCCTAATCCCGATTTTCTCTCATTTATTGATATACCTGATGAGTCAGACGATAGAGTATGTGAAATTAAAACTCCTTCATAATTTTTTTCACGAATGCTATTTTTCAATAAATTAAAAATTAAAGGATAGATTGAAGTTAGTTCATAACTTACATCTGTATAACTAGCTGAATTTTGAATGTGATTAACTTTTTCTAATATTGCATTTTTGTTGTCTTGAACGTTTTCGCTCACGGCCATCCTAAAAGTTCTAAGTACCGTGCTCTCCTTTATACCCTTATCATCTTCAAGTCTGGAAATTGTTGAGGTTAAATTTATCTTGCTGCTAAATAGCTCCGGGTCTATTAATTTTAGATTCAGTAATAATGCAGTCCATGGAGTACCTGATTGTACACCAAAAAGCAGGGCATCATTCCTCCCTAAATATTCATCTACTTTATCAAAGACATCTTTATCACCCATAGTCAGTAACATGTTAAAGTAAGCCATGTCAAACTGATGGTTGCCATATTTATCGTCAATCTTTAATCTTTCATGAGCTTCATATACAGGTTTAGTGAAAGGGAAGAGATGAAGGTTCCTTAATGTAATAAATAGCTCAAGTAATGCCTTAGATAAGAATGTATCTACTTCAGAATGTGCATAGTTATAACCGTGCAGCATCAATTGTGCAGATAATAAGGCATCGATCATATTCATTTGACGAGCAAAAGAAGACATTTTTATAAAAAATGAATAATGTAGTTTTTTGTTTCTATGCCCAAGTATCAATGAAAGCTCTGCAAAATCTCGGATGGTTTGATTATGCCCATGAAAGCTCAGCTTATGAAGAAATGAATTAAATAAAATAAAGAATTCATATGTGCGATCCTTTTTAAATGATATTTCCCATATGTTAATTAAAATCAACATTGGAAATGCAATGCTTTCGCCTTCAATCTGCGGAGCACTTAAAAAATGATGGAAGAATTTTATTAGTCCTGCATAAAGCTTATCCTTACCGATACCGGCATCTGCTTTTCTATGACTTAAAAAATTAACAGTTGTGTTTTTTTTCAGATCGTTTTCAATGAAAGTGGATATTTTTTCAAAGTCATTGTAATCTTGTATCTTAACTCTTTCTTTTATCAGTATTCCGTCTAGGCAGCTTAATTTATTCATAAGCACAAATAACAATATCGCTACGCTGTTATCCCCTATATTATGGAATGCACCAGAGAGGCTCTGAATAAGAAGTCTTACTTTGTCTGGATTCCTTTCTTCATAAATTTTATCGTAAATAATATTTAATATTGACTCAATATCATCAATGTTTTTTTCTTCATTATTGATTATATATTTTCTAATTTCTGATTCAAGACTGCTGAATATGTCCATGTTTTATTTCCTAATTAATTTTTATCTTTGTGATATTGTCCAATTAGATGAGGCTAATTTTCTCATGACTAATTTAATTAATAGAGTTCTTCAGCCTTATATGGTCATTATTAATTCACTTGATTAAGGGGGGTAAACAGAATTGCCTCTGGCAAATGATCAGGTGCGAGATGTGCATACCGCATCGTCACCTTTATATCCGTGTGACCTAGTATTCGTTGAAGAACTAAAATATTACCTCCATTCATCATGGAATGAGAAGCGAAAGTATGGCGCAAAACATGCGTTAGCTGCCCGGGAGGTGTCTCGATACCAGCGCGTTGCATGGCCTTTCTAAAGGCTGAGTAACAAGGTTTAAAGAGCAACTGTGCTTTCCTGCTGGATGGCAGATCAGCCTGTAATTTTTCAGTTATCGGCACCGCGCGGTTTTTCTTGCCTTTAGTTTTCACGTAGATGATTTGACCGGCGCGGATTTGGTTCTCCTTCAAGCCTTCGGCATCACTCCATCATACGCCTGTTGAAAGACAGATTTTCACATTGGTCGTCAGATCTTTAGATCAGCTGTTCTTACATTTGGCGAGAAAGGTTCTGATTTCTCCAATAGTGAGACGTGTCATCTTCGATTCACCAATTTTTAACACGCGCATGCTCTTTAACGAATTCGGCAGGAGAATGCTATTGTGGGATTGATTCCTGCCATCGCCATTCTGTCGCCACTTTAATGAAGCGGAAACAAAAAAGCCACCCTGAAAGGTGGCTTAAGCGTATGATTTTCATTACTAAATTTGGTGGCCCCTGCTGGGTTTGAACCAGCGACCAAGCGATTATGAGTCGCCTGCTCTAACCACTGAGCTAAGGGGCCAGTAGTGCGGGGATTATAAAGTATCTGGCAAAGGCGATCCAGCGTTCACCGATCGGTTGATGAAAATTAGCACAATGGTGAGTGATTGATATTAATGAAAAAATCAGCGTGCTGCTGTGACAGGAGTGATTGCCACAGCAGTTTGAGCGTTTTTTTACTGCACAGGCGGTAAAAGAAATCGTTAACTCGTTGGGCGGCTGGCGCAGGGTTTTCACTTATCGCAATCGCCATGCTTTCCCCATCCCGCTGAATAACCTACGCTTTAAGCACGTTTACCAGGTATTCAGAGGCGTATGCAACCCGACCACGACATTCGCGATATTCTCTCGCACGATCTGCAGGTGCTGTTCTGCGGCATCAATCCCGGCAAGTCATCTGCGCATACCGGTTACCATTTTGCGCATCCCGGCAACCGCTTCTGGAAAGTGATCTATCTGGCTGGCTTTACGCGCGAGCTGCTGAAGCCGGAGCAGGAGCGGCGGCTGCTGGAGACCGGCTGCGGCATCACCGCGCTGGTTGAGCGTCCCACCACGCAGGCGAGCGAGCTGAGCGGCGATGAGCTGCGCGACGGCGGGCTGCGGCTGCAGGATAAAATTTTACGGTATCAGCCGCGGGCGCTGGCGGTGCTGGGCAAGGATGCGTATCAGCGTGCGTTCCGGCAGCGTAAAGTGGAGTGGGGCGAGCAGCCGCAGCCGCTGATGGAGACGCGCATCTGGGTGCTGCCAAATCCCAGTGGCCTTAACCGCGCTTCACTGGAGGAGATGGTGGCAGCGTATCGCCAGCTGGCGGATGCGCTGGGTCTGCCGGAGCGCGGGCAATAAAAAACCCCGGCGTGCCGGGGTTTTTGTTTTCCTGCAGACGATTAATCGTCGAGGAAGCTGCGCAGCACTTCCGAGCGGCTCGGGTGGCGCAGTTTACGCAGCGCTTTGGCTTCAATCTGACGGATACGCTCACGCGTGACGTCAAACTGCTTGCCCACTTCTTCCAGCGTGTGGTCGGTGTTCATATCGATACCAAAACGCATACGCAGGACTTTCGCCTCGCGCGCGGTCAGGCCCGCCAGCACGTCGTGGGTCGCAGAACGCAGGCTCTCAGAGGTAGCAGAGTCCAGCGGCAGCTCCAGCGTGGTATCTTCGATGAAATCACCCAGATGCGAATCTTCGTCATCACCAATCGGCGTCTCCATAGAGATAGGCTCTTTGGCGATCTTCAGCACCTTGCGGATCTTATCTTCCGGCATCAGCATACGCTCAGCCAGCTCTTCCGGCGTCGGCTCGCGGCCCATCTCCTGCAGCATCTGGCGCGAGATACGGTTGAGCTTGTTGATGGTCTCAATCATATGCACCGGAATACGGATGGTACGCGCCTGATCGGCGATAGAGCGGGTGATCGCCTGACGGATCCACCAGGTGGCGTAGGTTGAAAACTTATAGCCACGGCGATATTCAAACTTATCAACCGCTTTCATCAGGCCGATGTTGCCTTCCTGAATCAGGTCAAGGAACTGCAGGCCGCGGTTGGTATATTTTTTCGCGATAGAGATAACCAGACGCAGGTTAGCTTCAACCATCTCTTTTTTCGCGCGGCGCGCTTTCGCTTCGCCGATCGACATGCGACGGTTGATGTCTTTAACCTGTTCGATGGTCAGGCCGGTCTCTTCCTCAATCTGCAGCAGCTTCTGCAGCGAGCGCATGACATCTTCTTCAACATCTTTCAGCTTTTCAGACCACGGCTTGTTCATCGCCAGGGCTGCTTTAAACCAGCTCTCACTGGTTTCATTACCGGTGAACAGCGTAATAAAGTTCTTCTTCGGCATTTTGCACAGTTCGACACACAGCTTCATGATCAGGCGCTCTTGCGTACGCACGCGCTCCATCATTTCACGCATGTTGTTTACCAGGTAGTCGAACTGCTTCGGCACCAGGCGGAACTGCTTGAAGACTTCAGAAAGGTTGTTGATCTCGGTAACGGCATCAGCGTGGCTGCGGCCTTTCGCCTTAATAACGGTGCGGGCTGCTTCATACTGGGTACGCAGCTCAAGGAACTTCTCGCGCGCCAGTTCCGGATCGATAGAGTTGTCGTCGTCGCTGCTGTCGTCGTCGTCGCTCTCTTCATCTTCCTCTTCGTCGTCATTGCGATCTTCTTCAGACAGCTCAGAACCAACGTGGGTGGCAGTGGGGGCGAGATCTTCTTCAGCGTTAGGATCGACAAAGCCGGTGATGAGATCGGACAGGCGCGATTCGCCCGCTTCCACACGATCGTACTGATCGAGCAGGTAGGTAATAGCTTCCGGATATTCGGCAACAGAGCACTGCACCTGGTTGATACCGTCTTCGATACGCTTGGCGATGTCGATTTCGCCTTCGCGCGTCAGCAGCTCTACGGTACCCATTTCACGCATATACATGCGCACCGGATCGGTTGTGCGCCCGATTTCAGATTCAACGCTGGATAAGACCTGCGCGGCCGCTTCTGCAGCATCTTCATCTGTATCGGAGCTGTTCTCATTCAGCATCAGATCATCGGCATCAGGGGCTTCTTCCACCACCTGGATACCCATATCGTTGATCATCTGGATGATGTCTTCGATCTGATCGGAGTCGACGATATCTTCCGGCAGATGGTCATTGACCTCAGCATAGGTCAGATAGCCCTGCTCCTTACCACGGGTGACAAGCAGCTTAAGCTGTGACTGCGGGTTTTGCTCCATAAGACGGTATCCACACTTCTGTTAATTAGATTGGTGTCGGTCGGCAGCGAGCCAACTATAACAGTGAAGGCATTATGTTTTTGCCGCTGCCTTCAACGCGGCCAGGGCTGCAGCCCCTTTTAGTTCGGCACTTAAGCCGCTTGATATTCGGTCTGAAATCGTTGTGCTCCGGTTCCGCTTATATGGCGTGTAAACCGAAAGCCGCAGGCCAGAACGGGGAATACTCCGCCATTCTGGCCTGGCTGAATCTTATTTTTTCGCTAATGCCTGGCTTAATGCCCAGAATTCGCGCCGCTCAGCGGCACTGAGCCCTTCGGTGCGCTCACGCGCAATCAGCGCTTCCAGGCGCTGCTCCAGCGCAGCATCATATATGCTTGCCAGCGAGTCCTGAAACACCGCTTCGGCTTCCTCATCCACTATCATGTGGTTCCAGGTAGCCAGTGTTTCAAGGGGCTGGCTAAAATTTGTCCCGCGATATAACTCTAGTAGCTGTCCGGTCGTCAGGCCAGGATTCTCTGTGCAGCGGCTGACCAGGTCAACAAACAGCGACAGGCCGGCAAGTTTTGACTGAGCCAGCCCGTCAAGCGTGGGCACAATCGCTGCAAACTGCGGATTCTGTACCAGCAGCGCAATCAGTACGCGCATCGTGGTGCGCTTCAGCGGCGGCGCGACGGGCGGCGTCGCGTTTTCTGCCGCCTTTGGCATCAGCTTGTCTAACTGGTTATCGTCCAGAATGCCGAGTTTATTACCCAGTGTCTGGCGCATATAGATCCGCAGCGTTTCGCCCGGGATCTGACTAATCAGCGGCAGAGCGAGCGTCGCCAGCTTGGTGCGACCATCGCGGGTGCTCAAATCCACCTGTGGCATCAGGCTGTCAAACAGAAACACCGAGAGCGGCATCGCCTGCTCCATGCGTGCTTCAAACGCTTCTTTTCCCTCTTTGCGCACCAGCGTATCGGGATCTTCGCCATCAGGCAGAAACATAAAGCGTAGCTGACGCCCGTCATTCATGTAGGGCAGGGCGGTTTCCAGCGCGCGCCAGGCGGCTTCGCGACCGGCCCGGTCGCCGTCATAACAGCAGATAACCGTGTCAGTCGAGCGGAACAGCAGCTGAATATGTTCAGCCGTGGTGGAGGTCCCCAGCGACGCCACGGCATAATCGATGCCGAACTGTGCCAGGGCGACCACATCCATATAGCCCTCCACCACCAGCAGGCGCGCCGGCTGAGGATGGTTTTTTTGTGCTTCATACAGGCCATAGAGCTGGCGGCCTTTATGGAAAATCGGTGTTTCCGGCGAGTTCAGATACTTAGGCGTATCGTTACCCAGCACGCGTCCGCCAAAGCCAATCACGCGACCACGCTTATCGCGGATCGGGAACATCACGCGATCGCGGAAGCGATCGTAGCTGCGGCCTTTATCATTGGTGACCAGCATGCCCGCTTCCATCAGCGACTCGCGGTCTTCCTGCTGCTCTCCGAAACGCTTCAGCACGTTATCCCAGCCGGCGGGCGCATAGCCAATCGCAAAGTGATCGATCACCTGCTGGCTGAGCCCGCGCGAGCCTAAATAGCGCTGGGCCGCCTCTGCTCCCGGACTGCGGAAGCTTTGCTGATAGAAACCATCCAGTTTCTCCAGCAGCTGGTAAAGACTCTGACGCTGATGACGCTCAATCGGGCTGGGGCCGCTGCCTGTTTCGTACGGCACTTCAAGGCCGTGCTGGGTGGCGAGTTCCTCAACGCTTTCCACAAATTCCAGACGATCGTGATTCATCAGGAAATCGATAGCGTTGCCTTTGGCACCACAGCCAAAGCAGTAGTAAAACTGCTTTTCACCGCTGACGGTAAAAGAGGGGGTTTTTTCGTTATGGAATGGACAGCACGCGTGATAGTTCTTACCCTGCTTTTTCAGCTTAACGCGGGCATCGATAAGATCCACGATATCCGTGCGGGCAAGTAAATCATTGATAAAAACGCGTGGAATTCGTCCAGCCATAAGCCCCGATTTTTTTCAGCTCTTAAACGGCAACAAGCCGCGCTTCCTTTCGGAAAGCACGGCCTCTTACTTGACTCTGTCTGCGTTTAACACGCGGCGGAAGCGAACTTCCGAAAGAAATTAGTACAGACGAGTGCGGCGTGCGTTTTCGCGAGCCAGTTTCTTGGCGTGACGCTTAACTGCTGACGCTTTAGCGCGCTTACGCTCGGTCGTTGGTTTTTCATAAAACTCACGACGACGAACTTCAGCCAGAACGCCTGCTTTCTCGCAGGAACGCTTGAAGCGACGCAGTGCTACGTCGAATGGCTCGTTTTCACGTACTTTAATTACCGGCATGTAACTCTCACCTCGATAAAATTCGGTTTTTGCTGCTGACTGCGGCGTCAGCACATCTCAAAATGGTGCAGCATTTTACTCCAGCCGGGGCCAGCTTGTAAAGCACCATGGACAATTTAGAACCAACAGGAGCGTTTGCCTGTGCGGCTGCCGGTTTTTTCAGGCCGTGGAGTATAGCGCACTCTTTGTGCGGCAGAAAAACACTTTTTCCCGTCAAAGTAGTCCGGCGGCAGATTTGCCTGTGCTACACTGCGCGCCGCAAGAAGAGGGTAATAAAGCTATGCGAGTTCTGGGTATTGAAACGTCCTGCGATGAAACCGGCATCGCGATTTATGACGATGTGTCCGGTCTGCTGGCGAATCAGCTGTATAGCCAGGTGAAGCTACATGCTGACTACGGCGGCGTTGTGCCGGAACTGGCATCGCGCGACCATGTACGTAAAACGGTGCCGCTGATACAGGCCGCGCTGAAAGAGGCAAACCTGCAGGCCAGCGATATCGATGCGGTCGCCTATACCGCCGGTCCGGGTCTGGTGGGTGCACTGCTGGTCGGCGCCACGATTGGCCGCGCGCTGGCGTTCGCCTGGAATGTGCCGGCAGTCCCGGTACATCATATGGAAGGCCATCTGCTGGCTCCGATGCTGGAGGAGAATCCGCCGGCGTTCCCGTTTGTCGCGCTGCTGGTCTCCGGCGGACATACGCAGCTTATCAGCGTCACCGGTATCGGCGAATATACGCTGCTGGGCGAGTCAATCGACGATGCGGCGGGTGAGGCGTTTGATAAAACGGCCAAGCTGCTGGGTCTGGACTATCCGGGCGGCCCCATGCTGTCGCGCATGGCGCAGCAGGGTGTTGCGAACCGCTTCCGCTTCCCGCGTCCGATGACCGATCGCCCGGGCCTCGATTTCAGCTTTTCAGGGCTGAAAACCTTTGCGGCAAATACTATTCGCGAGCATGACGGCGACGAACAGGCGCGGGCAGATATCGCTCGCGCATTTGAAGATGCGGTCGTGGATACGCTGATGATCAAGTGCAAACGCGCGCTGGAGCAAACCGGCTTTACGCGGCTGGTGATCGCCGGTGGCGTCAGCGCCAACCGCACGCTGCGCGCGCGAATGGCAGAGATGATGAGCGCCCGCGGCGGCGAGGTGTTTTATGCCAGGCCTGAGTTCTGCACCGATAACGGCGCGATGATCGCCTATGCCGGCATGGTGCGTCTGAAGGGCGGCACACGGGGTGAGCTCGGCGTCAGCGTCCGTCCGCGCTGGCCGCTGGCGGAACTGCCCGCTATCTGAAAACAAAAAACCGGCGCGCAGCCGGTTTTTTTTATTCTTTCTTTTTTTTCCGTTTCCAGACGCGATTTTCCTGTCCGCGCCAGAGCCGCTGAATATTGTCATGATGCCGCAGCAGGATCAGGCAGGAGAGCATGGAAACCGGAAACGTAAACTGCGGCTTGAACCACCAGACGTAGAACGGGGCGATCAGCGCGCTGACAATGGCACCCAGCGAGGAGTAGCCGCTCAGCAGCACGGTCAGCAGCCACGTCCCGGTCATCAGGCCGGTAAGATCCCAGCCAATCGGCGCAATCGCGCCAAACGCCGTCGCCACGCCTTTGCCACCGCGAAAGCGGAAAAAGACCGGATAGATATGACCCAGGCAGGCAGCTATCGCGGTCAGGCCAAGATACATAGGCGTCACGTGCAGCATCCAGGCGATCCAGACCGGAACCATTCCTTTGGCCACATCAAATATCAGTACCGCTGCTGCTGACGCTTTGCCGCCGATGCGCAGGACGTTTGTGGCGCCAGGGTTACCAGAGCCTGAGATACGCGGATCGGGCAAGCCTGCGAGTTTACAGACCAGTATCGCACTGGAAATCGAGCCGCAAAGATACGCGAAAATAATCATACCAAGCGCGATAGCACTCATAGCGTCGTACCGTTCCTTTTGGGTCGTTTTGTTGCCGGTAAGCGTGGATAATACGCATAATCCGCCGGAAGTGGTATCCGGCCTGGCCAAAAACAGAGAGTGACATCATGGATATCGTATTTATAGAACAACTCACCGTGTTCACCACCATTGGCGTATACGACTGGGAACAGGGCATGCAGCAGAAGCTGGTGCTCGATGTCGAAATGGCCTGGGACAACCGGCGTGCCGCGGCCAGCGACGATGTCAGCGACTGTCTGAGTTATGCCGATGTCACCGACGCCATCCTCTCGCATCTGCAGGGAAACCGGTTTGCGCTGGTCGAGCGCGTCGCAGAAGAAATCTGCGATCTGTTGATGAATCGTTTCAAAACGCCCGGCGTGCGTATCCGGGTAGGTAAGCCGGGTGCAGTAGCCCAGGCGGCGAGCGTTGGCGTGCGTATTGAGCGCGGGACAATTCCTAAATAAACCCCCTTTGATTGCCATCACAATGAAACCAAATCAAATTATGGTGTGTCTTAGCTGAGGCCGTTGCGTTAAGCGAAACGAAGTGGCAGAAAACCCTAAGGTTTTCTTCAGATCAACGCCGGCATAATTTCAGGCGGTAGCAGTTTGCGACCGCCTTTTTACTGTTTAAAACGGATAGGGGAAAATTTTGATGGCAGATATGCATCAGCTATGGGTCGCTGCGATCCTCGGGGTCGTTGAGGGGCTGACCGAGTTTCTGCCGGTCTCATCCACGGGCCATATGATTATTGTCGGGCACCTGCTGGGATTTGAGGGCGATAAAGCAGAGACGTTTGAAGTGGTGATCCAGCTCGGATCAATTCTGGCAGTGGTCGTAATGTTCTGGCGACGTCTGTTTGGCCTGATCGGTATCCATTTTGGTCAGGAGCGTCATGAAGGCACCGGTACCGGTAAGCTGACGCTGATCCACATTCTGCTCGGGATGATCCCGGCGGTGGTAATCGGTTTACTGCTGCACGATCAGATCAAAACGCTGTTTAATCCGATCAACGTCATGTATGCCCTGGTGGTGGGCGGTGTGCTGCTGCTGGCGGCAGAGTTCCTGAAGCCAAAACAGCCAAAAGCGGTGGGCGTGGATGATATCACCTATCGTCAGGCGTTTATGATTGGCTGCTTCCAGTGTCTGGCGCTGTGGCCGGGCTTTTCCCGCTCGGGTGCGACGATTTCGGGCGGTATGCTGATGGGCGTCAGCCGCTACGCAGCGTCGGAATTCTCTTTCATTCTCGCCGTGCCGATGATGATGGGCGCGACCGTGCTGGACCTCTACAAAAGCATGGGCTTCCTGACGATGCAGGATTTCCCGATGTTCGCAGTGGGCTTTATTACTGCGTTCATCGTGGCGCTTCTGGCAATCAAAGTCTTCCTTGAGCTGATCAAGCGTATCTCGTTTGTATCGTTCGCCATCTATCGTTTTATCGTTGCAGCAGCGGTTTACGCCGTGTTTATGTAACAGCGGTTGCGCGGCGGGTTATGCCGGCCGCGCACCAATCAGCGTCTCTTCAATAGCCGCAATCCGGCGCCTGCCCAGCTCTTCCCGCACCTCTGCGCCTTTAAAGCCTGCTGCAATCACCTGCTGCACCGGTACCGCCTGCGCGAGCGCAAACGCCTGACGCAGATAGTTACCCTGCGGATAGGGCATACTCTCGAGCGTGGCGCGTCCGCGCGCGTCCGCCTCACTGGTCAGCGCCATCTTTTCCACCCGCTCCGGCTTACGCCAGGCGTCGATGCGATCAAACAGCGCTACCAGCGCCGCCGCTGACTGCCGCTCAATGGTGTGCACGATGTCATGGAACTCTGTCACGATTAGCGCCAGATCGCGTACGTGATTAGGGACGCGCAGCCGCTGGCACAGGGCAGCGACAAGCGGGACACCCGCCGGGCCATGACCGTGATGCGACGGCCACTTCTCCGGAGGAGTCAGCGCCTTGCCCACATCGTGAAACAGCGTAGCGAAGCGCACGTCGAGCTCATCAGAGAGCGCGGCCGCCAGCGTCAGCGTCATCAGCGTATGCACACCGGTATCGATCTCAGGGTGCCACTTCGGCGGGGCAGGAATGCCGTACAGATTATCGATCTCCGGAAAGAGCACCTGCAGTGCGCCACAGTCGCGCAGTGCCTGGAAATAGACCTGCGGATTGCGCGTCAGCAGTGCATTTTCCGTCTCTTTCCAGACGCGCTCTGCCGTCAGATGCGCCAGTTCGCCGCTGGCAGCCATCTCTGCCATCAGCGCCTGCGTTTCAGCGGCAATGCGAAAGCCAAGGTGGGCATAGCGGGCGGCAAACCGCGCCACGCGCAGCACGCGCAGCGGATCTTCGCTGAACGCTGCCGAAACGTGACGCAGCGTGCGACTGGCAAGATCGCGCTGGCCGTGGCAGGGATCGATCAGGCTGCCATCTTCCGCCTGCGCGATGGCGTTAATGGTCAGATCGCGCCGCTGCAGATCCTGCTCCAGCGTGACGTCGGGCGCGAAGTGCGTGATAAAGCCGGTGTAGCCGCTGCCCTGTTTGCGCTCGGTGCGCGCCAGCGCATACTCTTCACGACTGTGCGGATGTAAAAAGACCGGAAAATCGCGGCCTACCTGCTGATAGTTCTGCGCCAGCATCTCATCAGGCGTGGCGCCAACCACCACCCAGTCACGATCTTTTACCGGCAGCTGCAGTAAGGCATCACGCACCGCACCACCGACCAGAAAGGTTTTCACTCAACAACTCCAGAGGTATTCAGATAACTGCGCGTCAGGCGCCTGTTTCGTAATTGTTGCATACTTTGGCGGAAAAGCGGGCATGCGAAAGGGGGCATCTGGCGATCCCCCCCGGACAAACGGCTGGCGTGCGGCAGATTAATTCATCCAGCGATCTTTCTTTTTACGGCGCGGCACCATATGTGGCAGCAGCAGGCCCAGCAGCAGGCCAACGCCCAGTACGCCGCCCCCGTACATAAACCACTGCATAATGATGGTGCGCTGTTTGTCATCCAGCTGTACGTTGGCTGCGCTCACTTTTTTCTGCGCCACGATCAGCTCATTTTTGAGCTTCTGGTTTTCCTGTTTCAGACCATCAATCGTGCCGTCGCTGTTAGCGACTTTGTTCTGCATTTCTGACGTGCGCTGATTCCAGCTGTTGTCGATATTAGCCAGCTTGTCAGTCAGATCTTTAACCTGCTGCTCCAGCTGTGGCACGCGGGTGCGCAGGCTTGGGGTCGCGCTGAGCTGCGACAGCGGGATCCAGTTGGTTTTGCCTTCTGCATCGCGGATTTGCGCATACTGCGCATCGCTGTTGGTCTGCAGTACGGTAACTTCTTCCCCGGCGTTCAGCTTACCGACCAGGCGATACTGATCGCCCGGACCGCTGCGTACCCAGGTTGATAACTCATCGGAGATATAACGCTTTTCATCAGCAGCGTGAGCGGGGGTGATGGCGCTGAAAGCCAGCAAAGAAAGGGCGGCAAGTGTAATTTTTTTCATTCGATGTCGTATTTTCTTGATGGGCGTAAATTTACCGGCACAGTCTGGAGTTGCCTCGCATAAATCTGAATGAGAACTATCCTGGTCTCAATCCGGCGCGAAAAGGGGCGTAAAAGCACAAGAAAGCCGAGACAGCGTGCTTGTGGTGCATTACTCTCGCCAGATTAACCGTATAAGTGCCAGCAGCGTAGTAAATAAAAAATTATGACCACTGAAATCGAATTAAAGTTCATTGCCACCCCGCAGGCTGCCGCCACCCTGGCAGAGACACTGGCCGCCTGGCCGCATCAGCATGAAGCCGCCCGCGAGCTGACGAATATCTATTATGAAACGGACGACAACCAGCTGCGCCGCTGGGATATGGGGCTGCGCATCCGGGGTGTGGACAAGCGTTATGAGATGACGCTTAAGGCAGCGGGTCAGACGCTGGGCGGTCTGCATCAGCGCCCGGAGTACAACGTGGATATAACGGCGCCGCAGCTTGATATCGCCCGGCTGCCGGCAGAGATCTGGCCGCAGGGTACTGATATTGCCACCCTGCAGCAGCGGCTGCAGCCGCTATTCAGCACGCATTTCCGGCGCGAAACCTGGACGGTAGAGGCAGGTAACAGCACGATTGAAATTGCCTTCGATCAGGGCAGCGTGGCGGCCGGCGAGCTTAGCGAACCGCTGTGTGAAGTTGAGCTGGAGCTTAAACAGGGCACGCCTGCCGATCTGCTCAGGCTCGCGCAGACGCTGGCAGCGGGCGGCGGACTCCGTCCCGGCAGCCTGAGCAAAGCCGCGCGTGGCTATCAGCTGGCGCAGGGCAACGCGCTGCGTCCGGTTCGGGCGCTGCCGCTGCTGAAAGTGACGCCAAAAGCGACAGTAGAGCAGGGGATGATCGCCGCGCTCAGCGCCGCGCTGGATCACTGGCAGTATCATGAAGAGGTCTGGCTGCGCGGTAATCCGGCTGCGCGACACGCTGTGCTGGAGGCGCTGGAAACGCTGCGTCAGGCGTTTTCGCTGTTTGGTGCGCTGGTGCCGCGTAAGGCTAACAGCGAGCTGCGCCAGAAGCTGACCCGTCTTGAGGAGCTGCTGCAGGATGATGCTATCAGTGCGGAAACCCTCTGTTTCTCTGCCACCTCAGTTGAGGCGCAGATGGCGCTAACGTGCTGGCTGGCAGAAGCGCAGTGGCAGCCGTGGATCGACAGCAAAAACCAGATCAAGCTGCAGGGCTCTTATAAACGCTTTTGCGACATCATGCTAAGCCGCGTGGCTGCGGATCTGCGGGAAACCTTTACGGATGTAAAACTGGTCAGCGAGTTTCAGGATAAGGCCACGCGTCTGCAGCGGCAGCTGCTGGCTGTCTGTCTGCTGGCGGCGGCGTATCCGGCTGAAGAGGTATGCCAGTGGATGGCGGGATGGCAGGAGCTGCAGCTCGCCATCCGGGAAAAACAGCAGCACGGCCTGATTCAGCTCGCTACGATGGCCATGCGCCAGCCGCCATTCTGGCTGAGCAGCGGCGTCAGGCGTTAACAACACTATGTAAAAATTCAGGGAGAGAGGATGCAGTTACCGTTACCTTCGCTGATGCAGGCGCAGCTGGCCGGCATCGCAGAACGTCTGCAGCTGTCGCTGCCGGCGCTGACGTCTGAACAGGCTGGCGCGCTGGCCTTCAGTGACTTTATCGCAGATAACCTGCAGCAGCAGCCAGCATGGTGGCAGCAACTGCAGCAGCAGCCTCCTCAGCCTGATGAATGGCAGCACTATGCTCTGTGGCTGCAGCAGGCGCTGCAGCATGCGGATAGCGAGGCCGCGCTGATGCGTGAGCTGCGCCTGTTCCGCCGGCATATGCTGGTGCGTATCGCCTGGATGCAGGCGCTGCAGCACGCCACGACCGAACAGAGCCTGACGCAGCTTAGCGTACTGGCAGAAAGCCTGATCGCTGCCGCCCGCGATCGCGTGTGGCAGGATTGCTGTCGCGATTTTGGCACGCCCTGCAACGAGGCGGGCGAGCCGCAGCCGCTGCTGATCCTCGGCATGGGCAAGCTGGGTGGCGGAGAACTCAACTTCTCCTCTGATATCGATCTGATCTTTGCCTGGCCGGAGAGCGGCGTCACGCGCGGCGGGCGACGCGAGCTGGACAACGCACAGTTTTTTACCCGCATGGGGCAGCGCCTGATAAAAGTGCTGGATCAGCCTGGCGTCGATGGTTTTGTTTACCGCGTAGATATGCGACTGCGTCCGTTCGGCGATAGCGGCCCGCTGGTGATGAGCTTTGCGGCGCTGGAAGATTACTATCAGGAGCAGGGGCGTGACTGGGAGCGCTACGCCATGGTCAAAGCGCGTCTGATGGGCGACGATCGCGGCGAGTGGAGCCAGGCGCTGCAGCAGATGCTGCGGCCGTTTGTCTATCGCCGCTATATCGATTTCAGCGTGATTCAGTCGCTGCGTAACATGAAAGGGATGATCGCGCGTGAAGTGCGCCGTCGTGGCCTGAAAGATAATATCAAGCTGGGTGCCGGCGGTATCCGCGAAATCGAATTTATTGTGCAGGTGTTTCAGCTGATTCGCGGTGGACGTGAGCGCTTACTTCAGTCGCGCTCACTGCTGCCAGTGCTGCAGGCCATCGGTGAGCTGGAGTTGCTGCGTCCGCAGCAGGTCAGTCAGCTGCATGACGCCTACCTTTTTTTACGCCGGCTGGAGAATCTGCTGCAGAGCATCAATGATGAGCAGACGCAGACGCTGCCGCAGGATGCGCTCAACCGGGAGCGTCTGGCGTGGGCGATGAACTGCGCTGACTGGGAAGCGCTGACGGCACAGCTAACGGCGCACATGGCCGCCGTACGCGCGGTGTTTGATGAGCTGATTGGCGACGATGCCCCGGACGTTGATGACCAGCCGGAACTGGCGGAATTTGCGGCACTCTGGCAGGACACGCTGGAGGAGCATGAACTGACGCCGGTGGTGCCGCAGCTGAATGAAACGCAGCGGCAGCGTTTTTTTTACGTGCTTAATGACTTCCGGCAGGATGCCAGCCGGCGCACAATCGGGCCGCGTGGCCGGCTGGCGCTCGACCAGCTGATGCCGCGCCTGCTGGGGGAGATCGCTTCGCGTGAGGATGCCGACAGCGTACTGGAGCGCCTGACGCCGCTGCTGCTGGGGGTGCTGACGCGCAGCACCTATCTTGAGCTGCTGACTGAGTATCACGGCGCGCTGCGTCACCTGATCCGTCTCTGTGCCGCCTCACCAATGATTGCCAGCCAGCTGGCGCGCTATCCGCTGCTGCTGGATGAGCTGCTCGACCCCGCCACGCTGTATCAGCCCACTGCCACTGACGCCTACCGTGACGAACTGCGGCAATATCTGCTGCGTATTCCGGCAGAGGATGAAGAGCAGCAGCTGGAGGCGGTGCGCCAGTTCAAACAGGCGCAGCTCTTGCGTATTGCCGCAGCAGATATCGCCGGAACGCTGCCGGTAATGAAAGTAAGCGATCACTTAACCTGGCTGGCAGAGGCGATGATCGAGTCGGTGGTGCAGCAGGCCTGGCAGATGATGGTACAGCGCTATGGGCGGCCATCACATCTGACGCGTGACGATGAGCGCGGCTTTGCCGTGGTCGGCTATGGCAAGCTGGGGGGCTGGGAGCTTGGCTACAGCTCCGATCTCGATCTGGTGTTTCTGCATGATTGTCCGGAGAGTGCAGAGACCGACGGTGAACGCGTCATCGACGGAAGGCAGTTTTATCTGCGTCTGGCGCAGCGCATCATGCATCTCTTCAGCACCCGCACCGCCTCCGGTATTTTGTATGAGGTGGATGCCCGCCTGCGTCCTTCTGGCTCAGCAGGCATGCTGGTCAGCACCTTCGACGCCTTTGAAGAGTATCAGCGTAATGATGCCTGGACCTGGGAGCATCAGGCGCTGGTGCGTGCGCGTATTGTCTTTGGTGAGCCGGCGCTGATGGCGCGTTTTACGCAGATCCGCCACGCTATTCTCAGCCTGCCCCGTGCAACAGCACCGCTGCGGGCTGAGGTACGTGAAATGCGCGAAAAGATGCGTGCGCACCTGAGCAACAAACATAAAGGGCGCTGGGAGATAAAAACAGATGCAGGCGGTATTACCGATATTGAATTCATTGCCCAGTATCTGGTCTTAGCGTCAGCGGCGGATCGGCCGGCCCTGACGCGCTGGTCAGATAACGTGCGCATTTTTGCTCTGATGGCGGAGCACGATATTATGCCTGCCCAGGAAGCGCAGGCGCTGACGCATGCTTACGTCACGCTGCGTGATGCGCTGCATCATCTGGCCCTGCAGGCGCTGCCGGGTCACGTGGCACCGGATCGTTTTGCCCGCGAGCGCGGCATTGTCAACGCCAGCTGGCAGCGCTGGCTGGGCACGGTTGAGCCAGACAGTTGAGGCGTGCGGCGGCATCTTACCCTGCGGCGGGTATATGGTATTATCCGCGCAATATTTTGAGCGTAGTCTGGAGTCTCTGAAATGAAAGTAACACTGCCCGCGTTTGGCAAGGCCACCGTACTGGTTGTTGGCGATGTGATGTTAGACCGCTACTGGTATGGCCCGACCAGCCGCATTTCACCCGAGGCGCCGGTGCCGGTCGTCAAAGTGGATACCATTGAGGAGCGTCCGGGCGGCGCGGCCAACGTGGCAATGAACATTGCCGCGCTGGGTGCCGCATCGCGTCTGATTGGGCTGACCGGTGAGGATGATGCCGCGCAGGTACTGAGCCGCACGCTGGAGCAGGTTAACGTCAGCTGTGACTTTGTGGCGCTAAAAACGCATCCCACCATCACCAAGCTGCGCGTGCTGTCGCGCAACCAGCAGCTGATCCGGCTGGACTTTGAAGAGGGCTTTGATCAGGTCGATCCGCAGCCCATCCACGATCGTATGCGTCAGTCGCTGTCACAGGCTGGCGCGCTGGTGCTGTCAGACTACGCTAAAGGTGCCCTGAGCAGCGTCCAGACCATGATCGGGCTGGCCCGCGAAGCGGGCGTACCGGTACTGATCGACCCGAAGGGCACCGACTTTGAGCGCTATCGCGGTGCAACCCTGCTGACGCCAAACCTGTCTGAATTTGAAGCCGTTGCCGGCAAATGTAAAACCGAAGCGGACATCGTCAGCCGGGGAATGCAGCTGATCGCTGACTATGCGCTCTCAGCGCTGCTGGTAACCCGTTCTGAAAACGGCATGACGCTGCTGCAGCCGGGTAAAGCGCCCCTGCATATGCCGACGCAGGCGCAGGAAGTCTATGACGTGACCGGTGCCGGCGATACGGTTATTGGCGTCCTGGCCGCGGTCCTCGCGGCAGGTGACACGCTGGAAAACGCCTGTTTCCTTGCCAACGCGGCGGCAGGCGTCGTGGTGGGCAAGCTGGGAACCTCTACCGTCAGTACGGTGGAGCTGGAGAACGCTATTCATGCACGTCCCGAAAGCGGCTTTGGCGTGATGACGGAGAGCGAGCTGAAAACCGCCGTGGCTCAGGCGCGTCAGCGCGGCGAGAAAGTGGTGATGACCAACGGCGTGTTTGACATCCTGCATGCAGGACACGTCTCTTATCTCGCCAATGCCCGCAAGCTGGGCGATAGGCTGATTGTGGCGGTGAACAGCGACGCGTCAACCCGGCGTCTTAAAGGCGAAACCCGGCCGGTTAATCCGCAGGAGAACCGGATGATCGTGCTGAGCGCACTCGAAGCGGTGGACTGGGTCGTACTGTTTGAAGAAGATACGCCGCAGCGTCTGATTGCCGATGTGCTGCCGGATTTGCTGGTGAAAGGGGGAGATTACAAGCCGGAAGAGATCGCAGGCAGCAAAGAAGTGTGGGCCAACGGCGGTGACGTACGCGTGCTTAACTTTGAAGATGGCATCTCCACCACCAACATTATTAAAACGATCCGCAGTCACTGAGCAGACAGCCGGGGGCAGCAGCCACCCGGCTGATCATATTTACTGTGGCGTATCGATTTTACCGGCCGGATCGGGCGTCACCACTGCTGGCGCCGGTGCCGCCGGGCTTTCACTCTCCAGTTTAGCCAGACGCTGCTCCAGGGCTGCCAGCTTTTCGCGGGTGCGCAGCAGGACCTGAGTCTGCACATCAAACTCTTCACGGTTAACCAGATCCATACGGGTCAGCTGCGCCTGCAGAACCTGCCGGATTTTCTTCTCCACGTCGTCGCCAAAGTCGCGGATGCCTTTCGGCATCGCTTCATGGACCTGGCGCGCCAGTTGTTCAATTTTTTTTGTGTCGATCATGGTTATTTCCTGATTGCGGTGGCTGTGAGCAGCACGTTTTCCGACGGTACAAGAAGTAAGTGTAATGCCAGAACCAAAAAGGTTAAACCCGAAATCCGCAACGCATGATGTGCAAAAGCAATTGCACTTTTGTCGATTGCCCGTCCCGGTGAATAACGCTATAGTGATTTTGCTTATTCTCAGGGCGGGGCGAAATTCCCCACCGGCGGTAAATCAGCTTCTGCTGAAAGCCCGCGAGCGCTTTTGCGACCGTGCAAAAGGACAGCAGATCCGGTGTGATTCCGGGGCCGACGGTTAAAGTCCGGATGGGAGAGGGTAACGACATCAGCCGGGTTTATGCCCGCGTCACGTTTTTGCCATGTGTATTTTTCACGCACTCCTAAGCTCGCCCTGGTTCTGGTAACTCATAATATTTTAAGGTTAATTACCATGAATCAGACGCTTCTTTCTGAATTTGGCACGCCGGAACAGCGTGTAGAACGTGCACTTGACGCACTGCGTAACGGTCGCGGTGTGATGGTTCTTGACGATGAAGATCGCGAGAACGAAGGCGATATGATTTTTGCCGCCGAGACCATGACCACAGAGCAGATGGCGCTGACTATCCGCCACGGCAGCGGCATTGTCTGCCTCTGCATCAATGAGGCCCGCCGCCAGCAGCTCGATCTGCCGATGATGGTAGAGAACAACACCAGCTCTTACGGCACCGGATTTACCGTTACGATTGAAGCCGCAGCGGGAGTGACCACCGGCGTCTCTGCAGCTGACCGCATCACCACTATCCGCGCCGCGATTGCTGATAATGCTAAACCGGCTGACCTGCACCGTCCGGGACACGTTTTCCCGCTGCGCGCGCGCGAAGGTGGCGTACTGACGCGCGGCGGTCATACCGAGGCCACGCTCGATCTGGTCACGCTTGCGGGCTTCAGGCCGGCTGGCGTCCTGTGCGAGCTGACTAACGACGATGGCAGCATGGCGCGCGCCCCTGAAGCGATCGCGTTTGCGCAGCAGCATGATATGCCCGTGGTGACCATTGAAGATCTGGTGGCTTACCGCCGCCAGCGTGAGACCCGTCAGGCCAGCTAAAGCTGGCATACAAAAGCAGACCAGCCGGAGGGCGGGAAATCAGCCCGCGCCGGCGGTCTGCAGCAGCGTCAGACTCAGCCCCATCACCGTCATCCCACACAGCACGCCATAGCTCGGGTTATTGTGCGGATCGATTTCGCGCGCCAGCGGCATCAGTTCATCCACCGAAAGTGCGACCATAATCCCTGCGACGGCGGCCATAATGGCAGCAATCACTACCGGCGACAGCGCCGGACCGAGCAGCAGAAAGGCAATGACGCCGCCCAGAATTTCCGCCATACCAGAAATACAGGCCCAGAACAGCGCTTTGGCTTTGGAACCGGTCGCCGCGTACATCGGCCCGGCAACCGCCAGTCCTTCAGGAATATTGTGGATGGCCACGGCTAAAGCGATGCCCAGCCCCAGCTCCATATCGCTGCTGGCAGTAACAAAGGTGGCGACCCCTTCAGGAAAATTGTGCAGGCTGATGCCCAGCGTCAGCAGCACAGCAGTTCGCTTCAGGTTAACGGGACGACCCTGAGTGGCCATCAGATCCTGCGGATGCTGATGCGGCAGCAGGCGATCCATCGCGAAATAGCCGAGCAGGCCGAGCATAAACATACCGTATCCCAGCATCGGTGACATTCCCGCAGTATGCAGCGCCGCTGGCAGCATCTCCATCAGCGAAATCAGTAGCATAATGCCGGCGGCGAAGCCGAGCGCAAAGGCGAGCAGACGGTTTGACGGCTTTTGACCGAGAATGCCAAACAGGGCGCCAATAAAGGTGGCACCACCGGCCAGAATAGTGAGCAGTAAAGGCACCGACATAGCAAGCTCCATGATGATAATGATTACCAGTTACATTATAATTAACCTTATAAAATATCGAGTTATTAAGCGTAAAGTTATGTCGTTCACGCTTATTCAAATTTGCTGACAGACATTATCACGCTTCTCCGCGTTTAAGTGGCCTGGCAAGCGCGTATTGTGACGCTTATGAAAGCAACAGCGATGAGGTGTGAAAATGTGTGATGGCCGTATGCCTGCTCTGTTTCTGGGGCATGGCAGCCCGATGAACGTGCTGGAAGAGAACCGTTATACCCGGGTATGGCAGCAGCTGGGCAGAGATCTGCCGCGCCCGTGCGCTATTCTCGCGATTTCCGCGCACTGGTACACGCGCGGAACGCGGGTAACCGCCATGGAACAGCCACGCACTATTCACGATTTCGGCGGATTTCCGCAGGCGCTGTTTGACGTGCGCTACCCGGCACCCGGGTCGCCTGCGCTGGCGCAGCGCGTAACGGAGCTGCTGCCGGCGGCAGAAAAAGATGAGAGCTGGGGGTTCGATCACGGCTCGTGGGGCCTGCTGGCCAAAATCTATCCTGAGGCGGATATTCCGCTGGTGCAGCTCAGCGTGGACAGTACCCGGCCCGCCGCATGGCATTTTGAGGCCGGACGTAAGCTGGCTGCGCTGCGCGATGAGGGGATCCTGCTGGTTGCGAGCGGCAACGTGGTACATAACCTGCGCAAGCTGCAGTGGCAGGGGAGTGCGCCGGCGTATCCATGGGCCGAAGCGTTTAACCAGTATGTGCGCGATAATCTGCCCAGCGACGCGCCGGCAGCCGATCATCCGCTGGTTAACTATCAGCAGCATCCGGGCGCGGCGCTTTCGCATCCGACGGCTGAACACTATCTGCCGCTGCTCTATATTCTGGGCGCACGCGCAGCGGGTGAGGCGGTCAGCGTGCCGGTTGAGGGCATGGAGATGGGCGCAATCAGTATGCTGTCAGCGCAGGTGGGATAACGGCCCGCGGCGTCGCAGGCCGGAAGGGGGCGCACCGGAATGCGCCACCAGGTTAGCCGATAAAAGTATGCGGATAGAAGCGCGACAGATCCTGGGTGATCAGCGCCCGATCTTCGCGTAAGCCAATCCCCGCCGGCTGATCGTCTATCAGCCAGCTGCCAATCAGCGTATAGCTGTCGCCAAATCGGGGCAGCGCGCAGAACTGCTGGATAATCATACCCTCTTCGCCGTAGGGACCATCAGCGCGTGCAATTTCGTTGCCGTTTTCAATAATACGGATGTTGGCGCCCTCACGGGAGAAGAGCGGCTTCACCACATATTTATCCATCTGCGGCGCCTGGCTGTCATCTGCAAACCAGGCGGGCAGCAGATTAGGATGGTCCGGAAACATCTCCCACAGCAGCGGCAGCAGGGCTTTATTGGAGAGGATGCTTTTCCAGGCGGGTTCCAGCCAGCGTACGCCGGCATCGGCCAGCTTGGTTGAAAACACTTCGCGCAGCATGAATTCCCAGGGGTAGAGCTTGAACAGGTTGCTGATGACGCGATCGTGCTGGTCGGTAAACTGGCCTTTTTCCCCCAGTCCAATCTCGTCGATATAGAGAAACTCGCCGGGAAGCCCCGCTTCTGTGGCGCAATCCTGCAGATACTGTACCGTTGCGCGATCCTCTTCCGTATCACGGCAGCAGGCAAAGTGCAGCAAGTTAAAGCCGTGCTGCTGCTGCAGAACCGCAAACCGCTCAATCAGCTTCTCCTGCAGGCTGTTGAACTGATCGCTGCCCGCCGGCAGGTTGCCCGCTTTAAGCTGGTCTTCGAGCCAGATCCACTGAAAAAAAGCGGCTTCATAAAGTGAAGTTGGCGTGTCGGCGTTATTTTCCAGCAGCTTGATCTCACCGCTGCCATCCCACACCAGATCCAGACGGGAATAGAGCGAAGGCTGACGCTGAGCCCAGGATTCGCGGACAAACTCCCAGGTGTGTTTCGGAATGCAGAAGCGGGCGAGCAGCGCATCGCTGTTAACCACTTTTTCCACCGCCTGCAGGCACATCTGATGCAGCTCTGCCGTAACGCTTTCCAGCGTCTCCACCTGTGCCAGCGTGAACTGATAATAGGCCTCTTCACACCAGTAGGGCTCGCCATACATCGTGTGAAACTGAAAGCCATATTCAGTGGCTTTTGCACGCCAGTCCGGGCGTTCGCTGATAGCAATACGTTGCATACGGCGCTTAGCCTCCCAGCGAGCGACTGCTGGTGCCGCTGGCGCTGCTGCGCTGCATGCTGTTTTGCTTCGCGACCGTCTCACCAAAGCCACCGCGGGTAATGGTTGAGGTCGTGGCCGGTTTAGGCGCCATCGCGGTTTTAGGCACGTTCATGGTGCGGCCAGAGGTCGCTGAGCCATAATTTTTACCGGCGGCGTCTACGAACTGTCCGTTAGCCGGGCTGGCAGGCGTTTTAGGGGAAAACAGCGGCTGCTGAGCAAAACCGGCGCCGCCGCCCATCATACGTCCCATCATGTAGCCAGCCATCAGCGGCATCCAGAAGCCGCCGCTGTGCTGTGCTTCGGCATTGTTTGCGGTGGTGCCCGCACCCGCCTGAGCCGGTGCCTGCTGGCACTGATTTTCGCCAAATTCCGCCACGCAATCTTCGCGTGAGGCATATTTAGGCGCGGTGCGCTCCGCCTCTTTCAGCGCATTGTTATAAGCGGCTTTACACTGACCGCTCTGATCCGGATTGGCTTTCGCACAGTCGTCAGCATTCTGATAGAGCGAAACTGTTTCGTCGCTCTGTTCGCAGCCTGCCAGCATAAATACTGCAGTGACCGCCAGCGCGACGGGCGTAAGATGACGTGCATGCCAGCCTTTACGAAAAGCGGCATGACGGATATTTTTTGTCCGTTTCATAGTGATTATCCTGTACCCAGAGTTGCAGTCAGGATAGGTGATGCGAGGGGGGATTTAAAGCGTGAAGCCTGACAGGGCGCGGATCTTTACGTAGCTATACGTTCAAATGCGAAAGGGGCCGCAGGGGCCCCTTTTGCTGTCAGCGGCTGAATGGATTGCCGCTGTTGCGCGCTGCCGGCTGAACAGACGCCGCCGGAGCGGAAGCTGCCGCCTGCGGTGCGCTGTCGGCCTGTGCAGTCTGCTGGCTATTTTCCGGCGCGACGACTTCAGGTGAGGTCGTCACCTCTTTGCCCAGCGCGCTGTTCAGCTGCTGCAGGTCCTGCTCATTGAGAGTACCCAGCGCATATTTGATATTCAGCTGGTTAATCAGATAGCTGTAGCGCGCGTTGGAGAGCTGCTGTTTAGCGTTAAACAGCGTAGTGGTCGCGTCCAGTACATCAACAATCGTACGGGTACCCACCTGATAGCCTGCTTCAGAGGCGTCGAGTGAGCTTTGCGCAGAGATCACTGCCTGTTTGTACGCATCAATGCTGCTGATTGACGCATTCACGTTGTTAAACGAGGAGCGTACGGTCTGCACCGCGCTGCGATGCGCGCCTTCCAGCTGTTCGCTGGCGGCGACAAAGTTGTACTGCGCCTGTTTCACCTGCGAGGTCACTGAACCACCGCTGTAGAGCGGTAATGAGAAGCTCAGGCCGACCTGATTTGAACCCGAGATCGAGTCGTTATTGGTGATGCTCTGATTCGCCCGGCTGCCGCTATATTTATTGTTAGACAGACCGGTCGACGCCGTCAGATCCAGCGTAGGCATATGGCCCGATTCAGCATAGCGGATCTGCTCACGAGCCAGATCCTGGCTCAGGCGCGCAGAGAGCAGGTTAAGGTTGCGACTCTCAGCTTGCTTTAACAGGCTGGCGACCGCATCAGGCCGTGCTGTTTTAAAGCGATCGATGCTCAGCGAGGCCAGGGAGAGGTAGTCCATCCCGGTGATCTGACGCAGCGATTCAACCGCATTATCCAGCGTGTTTCGGGCCGTCACTTCATTCGCCAGCACGCTGTCATACTGGGCGCGGGCGTTCTGTACATCGGTAATCGCCACCAGGCCGACATTAAAGCGCTGCGTGGTTTGATCCAGCTCGCGATAAATGGACTGTTTCTGCGCTTCGGTATAGGAGAGCGTATCAATCGCATTCAGCACGTTGAAGTAGGCGGTAGCGGTATTGAGGATCAGATCCTGCTGCGCGACCTGGTAGGTGACATCCTGAATGCCGGCAGTTTTTTCCTGCAGCGTCAGGCTGCGCCACTTTGACATATCAAAAATCGTCTGCGTTAATTGCAGCGAGGCGCTTTTGGTAGTGGTGTTCAGTCCGCTGTTATCACGATAGCCGTTGTTATAGGTGTAATCTGCACCCAGGCCCAGCTGCGGCAGCAACGGGCTGCGCGCTTCGTTGATCTTTTCAAACGCAGCGTCGCGATCGGCGGCAGAGGCACGCAGATCGGGATTGCTCAGGCGCGCCTGCTGATAAACCTGCAGCAGGTTTTCTGCCTGGCTGGCAAGGCTGAATCCGCCCAGGCTCAGTCCAATAAAAAATGGGAGCAGTTTTTTCATTTGCATTCCTTTTGTTGCAGCCTGTGACGCGAAAAGTGCTGCTGCTAAGCCAAAAAAATAATCGCCGATTTTACAGAGGCGCTGTCAGAGATAGGTTGGCTGAACGTGCCTTCTTTCCCTAATTTACGTAAATAATTCAGAAAGAACCACTCGGATGGAGCACAAGGGTTGGCTTTTCGATGCTCTATCCCAATCTGCATAAGGAACCAGACGATGGCGGGCGAAAAAAAATCCCCTGTGACTTTCACAAAAAACGATGTAGAAATTATTGCACGCGATACCCGTTATGACGGTTTTTTTTCCATCGTCAGCTATCGCTTTCGCCACCGCCTTTTTAATGGCGGAATGAGTGGTGAAGTGGTGCGTGAAGTTTTCGAGCGCGGACACGCCGCCGTGCTGCTACCCTATGATCCCCTGCGCGACGAAGTCGTTTTAATCGAACAGATCCGCATTCCGGCTCTTGATTCCAGCGCCACACCCTGGCTGCTGGAGATGGTGGCAGGTATCATTGAGCCCGGAGAAACGCCGGAAGAGGTCGTACGACGCGAAGCACAGGAAGAAGCGGGCCTGAATGTCGGGCGCGTGAAACCGGTTATCAGTTATTTAGCCAGCCCTGGCGGCACCTCTGAACGGTTGTCGGTGCTGGTGGGTGAAGTGGATGCCAGCCTGGCAGAAGGGAACCATGGGCTGGAGGAAGAGAATGAGGATATTCTCGTACATGTGGTGAGCCGCGAACAGGCTTATCGCTGGGTGGAAGAGGGGATTATTGATAACGCAGCTTCTGTCATTGCGCTGCAATGGCTGGCGTTGCACCATGAAACACTACGACGTGAGTGGAAGGTAAAATGAAACAGCGCTATACCCCTGATTTTCCCGAAATGATGCGCCTGTGCGAAACGAACTTCGCGCAGCTGCGTCGCCTGCTGCCGCGCAGTGATGAAGCAGGCGCCTCGGTGCTCTATCAGGTCAACGGCGCCCGTTATCAGCTGACGATTGAAGAATCAACGCGTTATACCACGCTGGTTGAAATCCGGCAGGTGGCGCCGGCGGTAAGCTACTGGAGTCTGCCCGCGATGTCAGTGCGGCTCTATCACGATGCGATGGTCGCTGAAGTGTGTTCCACACAGCAGATCTATCGCTTTAAAGCACGCTATGATTATCCTAATAAAAAATTGCATCAGCGTGATGAAAAACATCAGATTAACCAGTTTCTGGCTGACTGGCTGCGCTACTGCCTGGCGCACGGTGCTCTGGCCGTGCCTGTTTGCTAAACGCGTCTGACGCATTGATGGCGTGGAGATTAAGGAAACGCTTTGGATAGCCTGCTCACTTTTCCTGCGGCACCAGGATCCGCAATCCGGATCCTGCAGATCACTGATACCCATCTCTTCGCGGGGAAGCACCAATCTTTGCTGGGGGTTAACACCTGGGCGAGCTTCGATGCGGTGCTGGATGCTATCGCGGCACAGCAGCACGAATATGATCTGATTATCGCGACCGGCGATCTGGCGCAGGATCATACCGTGGAAGCGTACCAGCATTTTGTTGCCGGTATTGCCCGCCTGCAAAAGCCATGCGTCTGGCTGCCCGGTAATCACGATTTCCAGCCAGCCATGGTGAATACCCTCGCCGAAGCAGGCATAGCGGCAGATAAACATGTTCTGCTGGGGGAGCAGTGGCAGCTACTGCTGCTCGATAGCCAGGTATCTGGCGTGCCACACGGCATGCTGAGCGACTATCAGCTGGAGTGGCTGGCAGCGTCACTTGCGCGGTTTCCTGGGCGGCACTCGCTCATCCTGCTGCACCATCATCCGGTGCCTTCCGGCTGTACCTGGCTCGATCAGCATAGCCTGCGTAACCCGCACCAGCTGGAAGCGGTGTTACAGGCTTTTCCGCAGGCGCAGCATCTGGTATGTGGCCACATTCATCAGGAGCTCGATCTTCACTGGCAGGGGCGCCGGGTTCTGGCCTCGCCTTCTACCTGCGTCCAGTTCAAACCGCACTGCACCAGTTTCACCATTGACACGCTGGCCCCCGGCTGGCGCTGGCTGACATTAGCGGCGGATGGCTCACTGGAGACGGAAGTGAATCGCCTGCAAAGCGATATGTTCCGGCCGGACCTTGACTCAGATGGGTACTGATTAATGGCCACGCTGCTCTATCTGCACGGATTTAATAGCTCGCCGCAGTCAGCCAAAGCGACGCAGCTGCAGGCGTGGTGCGCCGCAGCGCAGCCGCACATTAATGTTCTGGTGCCTCAGCTGCCCGCTTTTCCGGAGGAGGCCGCCAGCCTGCTGGAAGAGTTAGTGATGCAGCATACCGGCGAACCGCTGGGGCTGGTTGGCTCATCGCTGGGCGGCTATTTCGCGACCTGGCTGTCGCAATGTTTTATGCTGCCAGCGGTGGTGGTGAATCCGGCGGTACGCCCGTTTGAGCTGCTGACGGATTATCTGGGCGAGAACCGTAATCCCTACACCGGCCAGCAATATGTGTTAGAGTCACGCCATATTTACGATCTGAAAGTGATGCAGATTGACCCGCTTGATGCGCCCGATCTGCTCTGGCTATTGCAGCAGACCGGCGATGAGATCCTCGACTATCGCCAGGCACTGAATTACTACAGCGCATGCCGGCAGACGGTTGAAGCGGGCGGCAATCACGCCTTTATCGGATTTGAACGCCATTTTACGCAGATAGTAGATTTTCTGGGTTTATCCCTCTCCTAAGCTGCGTCATGGGCTCCTTTTTCTCTTGTTCATCAGACAAATACAATGAGCCAATCAAACTATAATGCTGACGCGATTGAGGTCCTGACCGGCCTTGAGCCTGTGCGTCGCCGTCCGGGTATGTATACCGATACCACCCGGCCAAACCATCTGGGTCAGGAAGTTATCGATAACAGCGTCGATGAAGCGCTGGCGGGCCATGCCAGCCGGGTCGAGGTGATCCTGCACGCCGATCAGTCACTGGAAGTGATCGACGACGGGCGCGGTATGCCGGTGGATATCCATCCGGAAGAGGGCGTACCGGCCGTTGAACTGATCCTGTGCCGGCTGCACGCAGGCGGTAAATTCTCCGGTAAAAACTATCAGTTTTCCGGTGGCCTGCACGGCGTGGGCATCTCGGTTGTCAACGCGCTCTCCACGCGGGTGGAAGTGACCGTACGGCGTAATGGTGAAGTGTATCGTATCGCTTTTGAGCATGGCGAAAAGGTTGAAGACCTGAAAGTGATAGGTACGGTCGCCAAACGTAACACGGGCACCAGCGTGCATTTCTGGCCTGACGTCAGTTTCTTTGACAGTCCGCGCTTTTCCGTATCGCGCCTGAAACACCTGCTCAAAGCGAAAGCGGTACTCTGTCCCGGCGTTGAGATTGTCTTTAAAGATAAGGTGAACAACAGCGAACAGACCTGGCTCTATCAGGATGGTCTGACCGATTATCTGAGTGAGGCGGTCAACGGGCTGCCCACGCTGCCGGAAACGCCATTTACGGGCAGCTTTGCCGGTGACGTGGAAGCGGTAGACTGGGCGCTGCTGTGGTTACCGGAAGGGGGCGAGCTGCTGACGGAAAGCTACGTTAACCTGATCCCGACCATGCAGGGGGGAACGCACGTAAACGGTCTGCGCCAGGGATTGCTGGATGCCATGCGCGAATTCTGTGAATACCGCAATATTTTACCGCGCGGCGTTAAGCTGTCAGCGGAAGATATCTGGGATCGCTGCGCCTACGTGTTATCGGTAAAAATGCAGGATCCGCAGTTTGCCGGTCAGACCAAAGAGCGTCTCTCCTCGCGCCAGTGCGCGGCCTTTGTGTCGGCGGTGGTGAAAGATGCGTTCAGCCTGTGGCTGAACCAGAACGTGCAGGCGGCAGAAATGCTGGCTGAGCTGGCGATCTCCAGCGCGCAGCGCCGTATGCGCGCGGCGAAAAAGGTGGTGCGTAAAAAACTCACCAGCGGGCCGGCGCTGCCGGGCAAGCTGGCAGACTGCACCGCCCAGGATCTGAATAAAACCGAGCTGTTCCTGGTTGAGGGTGACTCAGCGGGCGGATCGGCCAAGCAGGCGCGCGATCGCGAATATCAGGCGATTATGCCGCTGAAAGGTAAGATCCTGAACACCTGGGAAGTCTCTTCTGATGAGGTGCTGGCGTCGCAGGAGGTGCATGACATCTCCGTGGCGATTGGTATCGACCCGGATAGCGAAGATCTGAGCCAGCTGCGCTACGGCAAAATCTGTATTCTGGCGGATGCGGACTCCGATGGCCTGCACATCGCCACGCTGTTGTGCGCGCTGTTTGTGAAGCACTTCCGTTCACTGGTGCAGCAGGGACACGTCTATGTTGCGATGCCGCCGCTCTATCGTATCGATCTCGGTAAAGAGGTCTATTATGCGCTGGATGAAGATGAAAAAGAGGGCGTGCTGGAGCAGCTGAAGCGGAAAAAAGGCAAGCCGAACGTACAGCGTTTTAAAGGGCTGGGTGAAATGAACCCGCTGCAGCTGCGCGAAACCACGCTCGATCCGAATACCCGGCGTCTGGTACAGCTGACCATTGCCGATGAGGATATTGAGCAGACTCTGCGCGTAATGGATATGCTGCTGGCGAAGAAACGCTCCGAAGATCGCCGCAACTGGCTACAGGAGAAAGGCGATCTCGCCGATCTCGACGTTTAATGACGGCGACGCGCGCTGAGGATAACACGGTGAAAATTACTCTCGAAGAGCTGCGCGCCTGGGTGGCGGTGGTCGACAGCGGTTCGATCACCGCCGCTGCAGAACAGCTGGAGCAGACCACCTCCGGTATCAGCCGCGCGCTCAGCCGGCTGGAGAGTAAGTTACAGACCACGCTGATGCACCGCACCACGCGCCGTCTGGCGCTGACCGATGAGGGCGCGATTTTTCTCGAGCACGCCCGCCAGATCCTCACCTCCGTTGAGCGGGCCGAAGAGCAGATAGCCCGCCGCCGTGAGACGCCTGCCGGGCGACTGCGCATTAACGCCAATACCCCCTTTATGCTGCACGTCATCGTGCCGCTGCTGGCGGAGTTCCGGCAACGCTATCCGCAAATTGAACTTGAACTCAACACCGACGACATCGTTATCGATCTGCTGGAACAGCAAACGGATATCGCTATTCGCATTGGCGAACTGCGCGACTCGACGCTGCGCGCCAGGGTGTTAGGCAGCAGCGCGACGCGACTGGTAGCCAGTCCGGACTATCTGGCAAAACATGGCATACCCGATAGCGTAGCCGCGCTGAGCCAGCACCAGCTGATCGGGTTCAGCCAGCTGGATACCCATAACATCTGGCCCGTCTGGCAGCAGGAGGGGGAGTTTCTGCGTATTAAACCCACCCTGACCGCCTCCAGCGGCGAAACGCTGCGCCAGCTGGCCCTGCAGGGGCTGGGTATTGTCAGGCTCTCTGATTTTGTCAGCCGGGAAGATCGCGAACAGGGGCGGCTGATGGATGTGCTGGCGAGCGAAACCCGGGAGCTACGTTTGCCGGTGCACGCCGTCTACTATCGCAACCAGACGCTGAGTTCGCGCGTCACCTGCTTTCTCGATTTCCTGCAGGAGAAAATCCAGCGTCAGCAGCTGATTTAAGCATTCGGGCGGCAGACGCTCCGGCATAGCCAGAGCGTTGCCTGAGGAGAGGGTCAGCTGGCCGGTTCCAGCACCAGGATTTTCACATCCACCACGTCGTCTTTGATGCGGGCGCGATGTGCATCCATATGCGGCATCTGCTGATGCTGCTCCAGCGCGCGCAGCGAGGCCCACTGCTCCAGCATAAAGATGGAGTCAGGTGAGTTTTGCTTCCACGGCACCTGCGCCTGATGGTCGAGCAGCGCATCATACTGATGGCAACCCTCTTCCTGCAGTACCGCCGGAATCAGCTCATTGATAGCATCCAGCACCGCCTGACGACGGCCCGGTTTAACACAAATTTCAGCGACGACTGTTAACATAGCGCTTCCTCTTTTACCGTTGTGCTTACAGTTAAGCAAAGATTGCGCTGAGATGAGTCCGATAACGCGCAATATCGCGCGGCACATCGGGCTGTTTAATAACGTCGTTGCAGATAAAGGTGGGCAGCGCCTCCATTCCGAGGAACTGGTTGGCCTTATGGAAGTGCAGATAAAGGCCATCCACGCCCACGCCTTCAAAGAACTGATCGGCTTCAGTAAAGGCTTCCAGCGGCGCGTTCCACGTCAGCGACAGCATATATTTTTTACCCTGAATCAGGCCGCCGGAACCATATTTTTTACTGGCGTCGCTGCGTGAGCGGCCATCGCTGGCGTAAAGTTTGCCGTGACCTTCGGTAAAGATCTCATCGATATATTTCTTCACCGTCCACGGCTCGCCCATCCACCAGCCCGGCATCTGATAGATCACCACATCGCTGTCCAGATACTTCTGGATCTCCTCTGCGACGTCGTAGTTACTGTCGGCCAGCGTGACAGAGACCTGATGACCGAGATCGCGCAGCTGACTGGCCGCGACGTCGGTCAGCGTATGGTTAAGTTCGCCTTTTGAGTGAGCAAAGGTTTTGCCACCGTCAATGATCAGAATGTTGCTCATACTGTTTTGCACCTGAATGTTAGTTTGATACGGCACACTCTACGCGCGAAAGTTGCGGGGAAAAACGTGCCACGGGTCACAATACTGTTGCTTATAAAGCAATAATGCTCCGGCGTGTGAAACACTCTGTGCGCAACCCGGAATTAAAATAAGAAGAGGCTATGAAAAAACAGATCACTATCGCGCTGCTGCTGGTAGCGGGCACGGCTCAGGCGCAGTCACGTCTCGATCTCATTCAGCAGCAGCAGACGCTGCGCGTCTGTACCACTGGCGACTATAAGCCCTACAGCTTTCTGCGCAGTGATGGAAAATATGAAGGGCTGGATATCAGCATGGCGGAGTCGCTGGCCGCCAGCCTGGGCGCCAGAGTCGCGTGGGTGCCGACCACCTGGAAAAAACTGAGCGCCGATTTTGTTGCCCGCCAGTGCGATATCGCGCTGGGCGGCGTATCGGTCACGCTGAAGCGTCAGAAAATCGCCTGGTTTGCCCGACCGCTCGGCACAGATGGCAAAATTCCGCTGGTGCGCTGTGAGGACAAAGCGCGCTATCAGACCATTGCGCAGATAAACCGGCGTGAGGTGCGGGTCATCGAGCCTGCCGGAGGCACTAACGAAGCGTTCGTGCACAGCCATCTGCCGCAGGCTACGCTGCAGCTGGCAGAGAATACGACCATCTTTCAGCAGCTGACGGATAAAAAAGCGGACGTGATGATCACCGACGCGTCTGAAGCGCAGTTTCAGCAGCAGCACTATCCGTCACTATGCGCCATTAATCCGGATAAGCCGATGCAGTATGGTGAAAAAGCTTACATGCTGCCGCGCGATGATATGAGCTGGAAACTCTACGTGGATCAGTGGCTGCATCTGGCGACTGCCACGGGCGAATATGCGGCGATCCAGCAAGCGTGGCTGGGTAAAGAGCCCTGATGCGGTATGACGTCACACCGGGTTTTCTGCAGCAAAATCAGCGGTTTTATCAAAGGGCAAAAGCGGCCGGATCCGCCTGCTGCGCTGTTGTTTTTTAACGCAAACCTTTCTGCCGCAGAGACACGGCTTCTCTGTGACTAACTCGCGTGAATAAGGTACTATCCTCGCCAAATGACCCGCCGGTGCGGGCCACGAAGTGAGGATGCAAACGTAATGAGCGAAATGACGCAGGATGGTGCAGAGCGTCTTGCCCTGCACAAGTTTACCGAAAAAGCGTACCTGGACTACTCCATGTATGTGATTATGGATCGCGCGCTGCCCTATATCGGTGACGGTCTGAAGCCGGTGCAGCGCCGTATCGTCTACGCCATGTCAGAGCTGGGCCTGAGCGCCAGCGCCAAATTTAAGAAGTCAGCGCGCACCGTCGGTGACGTGCTGGGCAAATATCATCCGCATGGCGACAGCGCCTGTTACGAAGCGATGGTATTAATGGCGCAGCCGTTCTCCTATCGTTATCCGCTGGTTGATGGTCAGGGTAACTGGGGCGCACCGGACGATCCCAAATCTTTTGCCGCGATGCGCTATACCGAATCGCGCCTCTCTAAATATGCGGAAGTGCTGCTCAGCGAGCTGGGCCAGGGCACGGTTGATTACATCCCGAATTTTGACGGCACGCTGCAGGAACCCAAAATGCTGCCGGCGCGGCTGCCCAACATTCTGCTTAACGGCACCACCGGTATCGCCGTCGGCATGGCAACGGATATCCCGCCGCACAATCTGCGCGAAGTGGCTGAAGCCGCGGTGCGGCTGATCGACAAACCCAAAACCACGCTGGATGAGCTGCTGGATATTGTGCAGGGTCCTGACTATCCGACGGAAGCAGAGATCATCACGCCGCGTGAAGAGATCCGCAAGATCTACCAGAGCGGGCGTGGATCGGTACGTCAGCGCGCCGTCTGGAAAAAAGAAGAGGGTGAGGCAGTGATCACTGCGCTGCCGCATCAGGTCTCCGGCGCGCGCGTGCTGGAGCAGATCGCCGCCCAGATGCGTAACAAAAAACTGCCGATGATTGAGGATCTGCGCGACGAATCCGATCACGAAAACCCGACGCGGCTGGTGATTGTGCCGCGTTCTAACCGCGTCGATCTCGATCAGGTCATGCACCATCTCTTCGCCACCACCGATCTGGAGAAGAGCTACCGCGTTAACCTGAACATGATTGGTCTGGATAACCGTCCGGCAGTGAAAAACCTGCTGGAGATCCTCTCTGAATGGCTGGTCTACCGGCGCGATACGGTCACGCGCCGTCTGAATTACCGGCTGGAGCGCGTGCTGCGCCGCCTGCATATCCTTGAGGGGCTGCTGGTCGCGTTTCTGAACATTGATGATGTGATCCACATTATCCGCAGTGAAGATGAACCCAAAGCGGTCCTGATGTCGCGCTTTGCAATCAGCGAAACGCAGGCCGAAGCGATTCTGGAGCTGAAGCTGCGTCATCTTGCGAAACTCGAAGAGATGAAGATCCGCGGCGAGCAGGCCGAACTGGAGAAAGAGCGCGATCAGCTGCAGGCCACGCTGGCGTCTGAGCGGAAAATGAACAGCCTGCTGAAGAAAGAGCTGCAGGCTGACAGCCAGGCATACGGCGACGAGCGCCGCTCGCCGCTGCACGAGCGCGAAGAGGCGAAAGCGCTGAGTGAAAATGAGCTGGTGAGCGCTGAGCCGGTGACCATTGTGCTGTCGCAGATGGGCTGGGTGCGCAGCGCCAAAGGGCACGATATCGACCCTGCCGGCCTGAGCTATAAAGCGGGAGATAGCTATCGGGCGGCGGCGCGCGGCAAGAGCAATCAGCCGGTGGCATTTATTGACTCCACTGGCCGCAGCTATACGCTCGATCCCACCTCGCTGCCGTCGGCGCGCGGGCAGGGGGAACCGCTGACCGGCAAGCTGACGCTTCCGCCGGGCGCAGTGATGGAGCAGGTGCTGATGGAAGCGGACGATCAGAAGCTGCTGATGGCCTCTGATGCCGGCTATGGCTTTATCTGTACCTTTGCCGATCTGGTATCGCGCAACCGCGCCGGTAAAGCGCTGCTGACGCTGCCGGAGAATGCGCGCGTCATGACGCCGCTGGCGGTCAATTCCGGCGATGACATGCTGCTGGCAATCACCCAGGCGGGCAGAATGCTGATGTTCCCGGTGGCTGACCTGCCGCAAATGTCTAAAGGCAAAGGCAATAAAATTATCTCAATTCCTGCCGCAGATGCTGCCTCCGGTGCCGACCGGCTGCAGTGGCTACTGATTCTGACGCCGGGCAGCACTCTTACCCTCTATGTGGGTAAACGTAAGCTGATCCTGCGCGATGAAGATCTGCAGAAAGTGCGTGCCGATCGCGGCCGTCGCGGCAGCGTATCACGCGGCCTGCAGCGTATTGACAGCGTTGAAGTCAACGCGCCGGCACGCCCTAAGCGTGACGCAAGTGCAGAGTAACCAGGTTATCTGCGAAGGAGTATTTTTTTGAGGACGCTATGTTACTAATTTTACGCGCGATAATTATTATCATCTATTCCGTACTGGTCTGTGTCTTCGGCAGCATCTGGTGCCTGTTTTCGCCGCGCAACCCGCGCCATGTCGCGACGTTTGGCCATCTTTTTGGCCGGCTCTCCGGAGTGCTGGGCGTTAAAGTTGAGCTGCGTAAGCCTCCTGAGGCGGCGAATTACGGTAATGCTATCTATATTGCAAACCATCAGAACAACTATGACATGATCACGGCGGCGAAAATCGTACAGCCGACCACCGTTACCGTGGGCAAAAAGAGCCTGTTGTGGATCCCGTTTTTCGGGCAGCTCTACTGGCTGACAGGCAACCTGCTGATCGATCGCGACAACCGGGCGAAAGCGCACGGCACTATCGGAGAGATTGTCGGGCAATTTAAAAAGAAGCGTATCTCATTCTGGATGTTCCCGGAAGGCACGCGCAGCCGCGGACGTGGCCTGCTGCCGTTTAAGACCGGCGCGTTTCACGCTGCCGTCGCCGCTGGCGTACCCATTATCCCGATCGTCGTCTCCAATACGCATGGCAAAATTAATATGAATCGCTGGAAGAATGGCCTGGTGATTGTAGAGATGCTGCCACCGGTCGATACCGCACAGTTTGAGACCACCTCTGTGCGTAAGCTGGCGACCCACTGCCGTGAAATAATGTCTGCTAAGCTGGAAGAGTTAAACGCAGAAGTCGCTGAACGCGAAAAAAACGGTAAAATCTGAGCCCTATCCGGGGGTGGTGGATGCCACCCCCGTGCACCACAGCAAAATTAACAACAACAACAACATGGACACGGCGTTTTACGCCCCGCTCAAAAGGTCTGAAGTTTTATGTCTTGCAGCAGACGTCACTTTATTCAGCTTTCTGCCGGCGTTGCGCTGGCCTCCCCGGCACTGACTTTTTCAGCCCGCGCCGCTACTCCGGCTGGCGATGTCCCGCTGCCGGTCCCGCCGCTGATTGAATCCCGCCGCGGACAGCCGCTGTTTCTGACGCTGCAGCGCAGCCACTGGTCGTTTACGGGCAGCGGCAGCAAAGTTCCGGTCTGGGGCATTAACGGTCTCTATCTGGGGCCGACGGTGCGGGTTTACAGCGGTGATGACGTTAAGCTTATCTACAGCAACCGGCTTAATGAGCCGGTGGCGATGACGGTCAGCGGCCTGCAGGTGCCGGGCGCGCTGATGGGCGGGGCGCCGCGCATGATGTCAGCGGGTGCTGACTGGTCGCCGGTGCTGCCCATTCGGCAGGGGGCGGCGACGCTGTGGTATCACGCCAGCACGCCGAATCATATGGCCCCGCACGTCTATAACGGCCTGGCGGGAATGTGGCTGATTGAAGATGAGGTCAGCAAATCGCTGCCGCTGCCTAAGCACTACGGCGTGGATGATTTTCCACTGGTGATTCAGGATAAGCGCCTCGATAACTTCGCCACCCCGGTCTATAACCCGCCATCAGAGGGCGGGTTTCTTGGTGATACGCTGCTGGTTAACGGCGTGCAGAATCCCTATGTGGATGTTTCCCGCGGCTGGGTGCGCCTGCGCCTGCTGAATGCCGCCAATGCGCGCCGCTTTGACCTGCGTTTTTCAGACGGTCGCCCTTTTACCGTTATTGCCAGCGATCAGGGGTTCCTGCCTTCGCCGGTCGCGGTGCAGACGCTCTCTCTGGCGCCAGGCGAACGGCGTGAGGTGCTGGTGGATATGTCGCAGGGGGATGAAGTGTCAATCACGGCGGGCACGGCGGCAGGGATTATGGATCGCCTGCGCGGCCTGTTTGAACCCTCATCCATTCTGACCAACACGCTGGTGCTGACGCTGCGCCCGACCGGGCTGCTGCCGCTGGTCACCGATAACCTGCCGATGCGACTGCTGGCCGATCAGATCCTCGACGGCGTGGCGGTGCGGACGCGCGAATTTCGTATTGGCGACAGCGTACCGGGCATTAACGGCGCGCTGTGGGATATGAACCGCATCGATACCACAACGCAGCAGGGAACGTTTGAGCGCTGGATTATTCACGCCGATCGCCCGCAGTCGCTGCATATTCAGGGCGTCATGTTCCTTATCAAAAGCGTCAACGGCGCGCAGTCGATGGGCGAAGATCGCGGCTGGAAAGATACAGTCTGGGTTGACGGCAGTGTGGAACTGCTGGTGAGTTTTCCGCAAAGCGCCAGCGATCACTTCCCGTTTGTCTATTACAGCCAGACGCTGGAACTGGCCGATCGCGGTACGGCAGGGCAGATGGTCGTCAATCCGCTTTCCTGAAGCAGAGTGTGAAAGGGCCGCCGCTGAGGGCGGCCGCAAACATCATACTGCTTTAGCCGTTAAATGCTTCCGGATCGGGTCCCAGACGCTGGCCCTTATCCAGTTTGGTGATTTCACTGATCTCACTTTTCTCCAGCCGGAAATCGAAGACGTTAAAGTTCTCTTCAATGCGTGCCGGGGTGACTGATTTCGGGATCACCACCAGGCCGCTGTCCAGATGCCAGCGGATCACAATCTGCGCGGCGCTCTTGCCATATTTCTTCGCCAGCGTGCGGATAATCTCCTGATCGAAAACACCTTCGCCACCCTGTGCCAGCGGGCTCCAGGACTCTGTCTGGATCTGATGCAGCGCGTTCCAGGCGTGCAGCGTACGCTGCTGCAGCATCGGGTGCAGTTCAATCTGATTCACCACCGGCGTCACGCCGGTTTCATCAATCAGGCGTTTCAGATGGGCTTCATGAAAGTTACAGACGCCGATGCTTTTGGTCAGGCCCTGCTGCTGCAGCTCAACCATCTTTTTCCATGCCTCAACGTAGGTATCTTTCGCCGGACATGGCCAGTGCATCAGGTAGAGATCCACGCTGTCGAGCTGCAGTTTCTCCAGGCTGGTCTCCATCGCCTGCTGTACATTCTGCTGATCGTCATTCCACAGCTTGGTGGTGACGAAGATATCGTCGCGCGCTACCGGCGTATCCTTCAGCGCCCTGCCAATCGCCTCTTCATTTTTATAGGCGGCAGCGGTATCGATAGAGCGATAACCCACTTCCAGCGCTTTCAGTACGGCGGTATGCGCCTCTTCCTGACTTGCCTGCCAGACACCGAGGCCAAGCTGCGGCATCATATTGCCGTCGCGCAGTTTGATAATAGGTTGATCTGCCATAGGGGCTCCTTTTTCATTGCGATCGCTGAATGGAAAAACTGTGTGCTTAAGTCTAGACAACAAACGTGCAGTGCGGATCGCTCTGCCAGAGCGGACTCTGACCCTTTTCTGCAAAAATCTTGCCTGATCCTCCAGGGGAGTAGAGCTTTGTGCAGCGTTGCGGCACACTGAATTTTTTATCCGGAAAGCCGCCATGTCCCATGACGCCCTGTGTCGCCAGCTTGCCCGCCGGGTCGTCGCGCTAATGTGCGACCCGCAAAAACCGCACTGTGCAGTGAAAAATGTCCGGCTCATTTACGCCAGCGAAACGCTGCCGCGTACGCCGATGATGTATCAGCCCGGCATTGTGATCCTGTTTCAGGGACGCAAAACCGGCTATCTCGGCAGCACGGTCTTTCACTATGACGCCAGTAAATATCTGATGCTGACGGTGCCGTTGCCGGTTGAGTGCGAAACGGAAGCCACGCCCGATGCGCCGCTGGCGGGCATGTGTCTGAGCGTGGATACCGCTTCGCTGCAGGATCTGCTGCTGGATATCGGTGACGATGAGCAGTTTCAGCCCGCGGTGCAGACCTCGGGTATTCATTCTGCCTGGCTGAGCGAAGAGATGCTGTGTGCCGCAGAGCGGCTGCTGGATGTGATGAGCCATCCGCGCGATGCACGGGTGCTCGGCCCGCAGCTGGTCCGGGAAATCCTTTATTATGTGCTCACCGGTCCGATTGGCGGGGCGCTGCTGTCGCTGGTTAACCGGCAGACGCAGTTCAGTCAGATTGCGCGTGCGCTGCGGCGGATAGAAACGCATTTTGCCGACAGCCTGAGCGTTGAGACGCTGGCGGCCGAGGTCAACATGAGCGTGTCCGCTTTCCACCACAACTTTAAGGCGGTAACGCAGACGTCCCCGCTGCAGTACCTCAAACGCTATCGTCTGCATCAGGCGCGGCTGATGATGCTGCAGGATGGCGTAAAGGCGAGTACAGCCGCGCTGCGGGTAGGGTATGAGAGTCCGTCACAGTTTTCCCGGGAGTTCAAACGGCTGTTTGGCACAACGCCGGGTGAAGAGGTCAGCCGCGCGCGTCAAACGGTGCAGACGCTGCCGTTTGACGCGGCGTGATAATTAAGAGGTTTTCTGACGGCGTTTTTTCCAGATCACCACAATGCTGCCGGCCAGCCCGGTAAACAGCAGCACCAGCGGCAGGATCATCAGAATAGCCATAACCTGATCTTCATGCCGCTTGATAAACGGCACCTGGCTGATGCCGTAGCCCATCGTAACGACAATGCCGACCCACAACACGCCGCTTAACCAGTTAAACAGCTGAAAACGGCTGTTACGCAGTCCGGAGATACCCGCCATGGTAGGCAGCAGCGTGCGCACAAACGCCAGGAAACGGCCCACCAGCAGCGCCATCAGGCCGTGGCGGTTAAACAGATGCCAGGCGCGCTGATGGTACTGCGCGGGCAGATGCATCAGCCAGCTTTTGACCAGCTTTGTATTGCCCAGCCAGCGCCCCTGCAGATAGCTCAGCCAGCAGCCGAGGCTGGCGGCAGTGGTCAGGATCACCATGGTCGGCACAAAGTCCATTACGCCTTTAGCAATCATGGCGCCCGCCAGCAGCAGCAGGCTGTCACCCGGCAGAAACGACGCTGGCAGCAAGCCATTTTCCAGAAACAGCGTCAGAAACATCACGCCGTAGACGATCCATACGACATCCGGATTGGCCAGCGCAGCAAAATCCTGATGCCAGAGCGCCTGGACAATCTCATGTAAAACACCCATCTGCTATCCCGTCGAGTTACAAGGCTTTTATAGTAGCCCTCCGCAGCCGCCGGCGCGTTGATCTGACACGGCGAGCCACGGATGGTTGAAGGTTGGTTTAATTCGTTAAGCGGTCAAAACCCGCCTGCAGATCGGCCAGCAGGTCGCTGACGTGCTCCAGACCGATATGCAGACGTATCAGCGTGCCCGTAAAGTCGACGCCGCCTGCCGGGCGAATCGCCGCCAGCTCTTCGGGCTGGCTGGCCAGAATCAGCGACTCATAACCGCCCCACGAATAGGCCATGCTGAAATGATGGAAGCGATCGAGATAATTTGCCAGCTGCTGCGCATCCAGCCGCTCATGCAGCACAAATGAAAACAGGCCGCTGCTGCCGCTGAAGTCGCGCTGCCAGAAACGGTGTCCCGGGCTCTGCGCCAGCGCCGGATGATTGACCCGCGCCACTTCAGGCCGGCCAGTCAGCCACTCCGCCACCTGCAGCGCGCTCTCTTCGTGCTGGCGCAGGCGGGTGCCTAAGGTGCGCAGACCGCGGCTCGCCATATAGGCCGTATCCGCATCGACCATCTGCCCCATCAGGTAAGAGTTCTCACGCAGCTGCGGCCAGCAGCGGGCGTTGGCCACCGCGGTGCCAATCATGGCGTCGCTGTGACCAATGATATATTTGGTGCCGGCCTGGATAGAAATATCAATCCCGAACGACAGCGCGTTAAACAGCACGCCCGCCGCCCAGGTGTTGTCCAGCATGATAATCGCCTCGGGCGCTTTGGCACGTACGGCGGCAACAATCGCCGGGATATCCTGCACTTCCATCGTCACCGACGCCGGCGACTCAAGAAACACCACGCGGGTATTGGGCTGCACCAGTTCACCGATCTCACTGCCAATACAGTGATTAAACCAGGTGGTGGTGACCTGCATTTTAGTGAGGATTTTGCTGCAGAAATCCTGCGTCGGTTCGTAGACCGCTCCGCTCATCAGCACGTGATCGCCCGCTTCAACAAACGCCAGAATGGCGTTGGCAACGGCGGCTGCGCCGCAGGGATAGAGTGCACAGCCTGCGCCACCTTCCAGTTCGGTCATCGCATCCTGCAGCGAAAAGTGCGTAAGCGTGCCGCGACGGCCATAAAAGAGTTCGCCTTCAGCCCGCCCGGCGGTGGCGCGCTGTTTATCCGCGACGGTATCAAAAACCAGGGATGAGGCGCGCTGTATTACGCTGTTCACCGCGCCCTGCGTATAACGTTTATTACGTCCTGCGCTCACCAGCGCGGTATCCAGTTTTTTCGTAGCCATCACTGCCTGTCCTGACCCATCTTACAAAGCATTCACGTTACCACGAATCAGGGGAGGGGTTGAGCCTGTTTACCGATTATCAGAGTGGCACCAGCCCGGCAGTGCAGGCACAGCAGCAGCAGGCGCTGCTTTGTAAATAGTAATGAGAACGACTATCACTTAGATCCTTTTTTTTGCTATGATCGTCTCTTCAGTCGTGAACTCTACAACAGAATCTGGAGATGCAGCGTGGTAGCCAGTGATTTAATGCAGACAGACCTCTCCGTCTGGGGGATGTACCAGCATGCCGACATCGTGGTTAAAATTGTCATGATTGGCCTGTTACTGGCATCCGTCGTGACCTGGGCCATCTTTTTTGGCAAATATGCTGAACTGAGCGCCGCGAAACGTCGCCTGAAAAAAGAGCAGCAGGCGCTGGGCGCAGCACGCTCGCTGGCTGACGCTTACCGTACGGCAGAGAGCTTTAAAGCCAGCAGTCACAGTGCTGTACTGCTGGCCGATGCGCGCGAGGAGCTGACGCTGTCAGCGGGCACAGACGATCTGGCGGGCATCAAGGATCGCACCAGTTTTCGCCTTGAGCGTCGGGTAGGAGCGTTCGGTCGTCATGCCGGGCGCGGCAATGGTTTTCTGGCAACCATCGGTTCCGTGGCGCCTTTTATCGGCCTGTTCGGTACCGTATGGGGCATTATGAATAGCTTTATCGGCATCGCTAAAACGCAGACCACCAATCTTGCCGTGGTCGCGCCTGGCATTGCTGAAGCGCTGCTGGCGACAGCAGTCGGCCTGGTTGCCGCTATTCCTGCCGTGGTTATTTACAACGTTTTTGCGCGCATGATTGCCAATTATAAAGCGTCGCTGGGTGACGTCGCAGCCCAGGTGCTGCTGCTGCAAAGCCGCGATCTCGATCTCGGCACGGCGCACGTCGCGGCGGAAACCAGCCGTCCGGCCGCTACGCATAAGCTGCGCGCAGGATAATCATTATGGCGATGCGTTTAAACGATGAGGCCGCTGGCGACAGCGAAATGCATGAGATTAACGTCACGCCGTTTATCGACGTTATGCTGGTGCTGCTGATTATCTTTATGGTGGCGGCACCACTGGCAACGGTAGATGTACGCGTTAACCTGCCAGCGTCCACCAGCGCACCGCAGCCGCGCCCGGAGAAGCCGGTCTATCTCTCAATCAAAGCGGATAAGCAGATCTATATCGGCAATGATGCGGTGACGAAAGAGACGCTGGTAAACGCGCTGACTGCGCAGACCGCGGGAGATAAGCAGACCACTATCTTCTTCCAGGCCGATCAATCAGTGGACTATGCCACGCTGATGGCGGTGATGGACCAGCTGCGCGCAGCGGGCTATCTGAAGATTGGCCTGATGGGAATGGAAACGGCCGGCAAATAGCCGGACTGTTTTGCCGAAGAGAAAGCCGCTGATAACAGCGGCTTTTTTTATACCTGCTTTCTGCAGAGCGGCTGTCAGAACCGCCCCGCATTGTTAATTTCCTGTTACCTTTTGTCAGTCTTTGTAAAGCACAATGGTGATTCAGATCACATTCATTCCTGGCTTAGCAGGCTACAACGGGTAAAAAACCAGGAAGGACAGTATGAGCAGCCAGTTATCTCTGCAAAAACCTGCGCGCAGCGGGGCGAAAACCATCTTTAGCGTTACCAGCGGTAACTTTCTTGAGATGTATGATTTTATGGTCTTTGGCTACTACGCCACCGCCATCGCGAAAACCTTTTTTCCCGGCGACGATCCCTTTGCCTCTCTGATGCTGACGCTGATGACCTTCGGCGCCGGATTTCTTATGCGTCCGCTGGGCGCCATTGTGCTGGGTGCCTATATCGACCATCACGGCCGGCGCAAAGGCCTGCTGCTGACGCTGGGGCTGATGGCGATTGGCACACTGACCATTGCGCTGGTGCCGGGTTACGCCACGCTTGGCGCCGCGGCACCAATTTTGATCCTGCTCGGACGCCTGCTGCAGGGCTTCTCCGCGGGGGTAGAACTCGGCGGCGTCTCAGTCTATCTCGCAGAAGCTGCGCCCAAAGGACGTAAAGGGTTTTGGGTCAGCTGGCAGTCGGGCAGTCAGCAGGTGGCGGTGATTTTCGCTGCGCTGCTGGGACTGGGGCTGAATCATTTACTGGCGAAAGAGGCCGTTACCGAATGGGGCTGGCGTATTCCGTTTGTGGTGGGCTGTATGATTGTGCCGTTTCTGTTCTGGATCCGCCGCATGCTGGAGGAGACAGAGGCGTTCAGCCAGCGTAAAACGCATCCTTCGATGCGCCAGATTGTGCGGTCAGTCGGACAGAACTGGGCGCTGGTGCTGGCGGGCATGCTGATGGTGGTCACCACCACCGTTATGTTCTACATGATCACCGCTTTCACGCCAACCTTTGGCAAAACGGTGCTGATGATGAGCGATAAGCAGAGCTTTCTGGTCACGCTGTTTGTCGGGATATCCAATCTGTTCTGGCTGCCGGTTATGGGGGCACTTTCCGATCGGGTCGGACGGCGACCGCTGCTGATTATCTTTACCGTGCTAATGATCCTGACGGCCTGGCCGGTGCTGCACTGGCTCACCGGTTCCGCGAGCTTTGCGCATCTGGTCGAAGCGGAGCTGTGGCTCTCTTTTCTCTATGCCAGCTACAACGGTGCCATGGTGGTCTATCTGGCAGAGATTATGCCGGCAGAGGTGCGCGCATCCGGCTTTTCCCTGGCCTACAGCCTGGCGACCGCACTGTTTGGCGGCTTTACGCCAGCCATCTCCAGCTACCTTATTCATGCCACCGGCGATAAAGCGATGCCCGGCATCTGGCTCTCATTTGCTGCCGTCTGCGGACTGGCAGGCACACTGCTGATTGGCCGGATGGTGAGACAGTATCAGCAGCGCCACGCGGTAACGCCCGCCAGCGCCTCACTCTGATACTTTTCCGGCCGCGCCCTGCGGCCGGCTCTCTCCCCGCTAAAACGCCACGTCCACCACCACGTTATCCGTGTAATTTCCGGCTGCCGGCGTCGCCTGCGTCGTCAGTATCCGGGCCGTGTAGGTAAAGTTGCGCGTTACCGTATCGGGATTAAGCGAGGTTGACGTTGTGCTGCTCCAGCGATCGCTGCCGGAGGGTCCCCAGCGCGAGGTCGTGGCCGCGTCTTTATAAATGTCATAGGCCAGCCGGCTGGCTCCATTTGCCATCTGCCGCGCGGTGCCGCTGAAATTATTGCCGTTGCTCAGCCCAACGCTATAGGTGCTCCCTTTAGAGCAGACCACGCTGATGGTCTGCTGAACGGCAGAGAAGCTGCCCGCCAGCGGCGCGCTGCCAAAGTTGAGGTTCGGGGCGGTAATGGTGGTGCAGTCGTTGGTGACCACCAGCGTCACGGTCAGCGGCAGGGCGGTGCCGCTGCTGGCTTGCACGGTTCCCAGACAGATACCGGCCACGCCGGCGCTGGTACAGACGCTGTAGCTTACCGTCAGCGTCAGGGTGGTGGTGTATGTGCCTGCCGCAATCACCTGGCCCGGCACGGTGCGGAAATAGAGCGGGATAGTGAAGTTGAGGCTGTTGCCCAGCGCCAGCAGCGCCGAGGCGTTCCAGCGATAGCTGTTGCCCTGACGCAGCTCGGTGGCGCAGGCGCTGTCGACACAAAGCTGGATCGGAACGTTATCGCTGCCGCCGGCGCTCGCTTTCAGCGTGGCGCGGGTCCCGTTCAGGTAGCTGGCAGCGGTAAACGCATAGGCAATATAGTCGTTGCCCAGCAGATTAAGCGTGGCGGAGCCGCAGTTGACATTCGTATTGGCGGACGTGGGGATAACCTGGGATTGCACAGAAAAGGTGGTCTGGCTGCCAAAGCTGGCCGGCGAAGCGGAGAGCGGGCAGAGCGCATAGCTGGCGCCGGGCAGCAGCAGTGCCAGCATCAATAGTAACTTAATCATGTTGTAATCCTGCTGAGGGTGTCTGCGCCAGCGCACCGGCGCCGGGCTGCGGGAGAGGTAGCGCGCAGACCAGCGGGCCATAGGTTTTCAGCGCCTCTGGTTCGCCGCGCGCGACGCTGAACGTGGTTTCACACTGGCGGCCATCGGGCGTGATAACCTGCAGCGTATTACGCGCCTGCAAATTCTCCAGCCAGACGATGCCGTCCCAGCCGACATAGCTGCTCTCTTTACCTGCGCGCAGCACCTGACTGGCAAGCGGCAGCGGCTGACCGCGCGTGTCGTGCAAAATAACGCTGGCGGCACGCAGCGGCTCAATCGGGAAGTCGAGCAGAAAACCGCTTTTACGCTTCACGGCAATGCGCTGCTCAACCCGGGATGCGGCGACGCTGGCAGGCAGATCCAGCGTATCGATATCATATTTTGCGCCGTAGTAGCTGCTGACCGCCGGGACCAGCAGATAGCCCTGGCCGTCAGTTTTCCCCATCGCCTGATTCTCATAGCGCACGGTCACGCCGGGATAGCGGGTTTTCACCAGCACAAAGGCGTCGTTGATATCATTAGCAGCAAAGAGGCGGTTATCCATCAGCACCAGCGCACCAGAGAGATCTGCCCATTGCGTTGTATTGTCATCATCGCCCCAGAATCCGGCTGAGGTATCGATCCGGTTATTGCGATAGCGCAGGCTGCCCTGACGATAATCGCCGCTGTCGCCCCCCTGGCGTGCCCAGGAGGCGTCCCAGGCGATCCCCCCCTCGGTGGGCATTGCCCGCGAGGCATACAGCCGCTGGTTACTGCGCCCCTGGCGATCGCGCTCCACGCTCACAGAGGCGCTGCTCTGTTCACCAAACGGGATCACCAGTGAAATCGCCCCGTCCCAGCTACCGAGATCGCGATCGCGGCTGGCTGAGATATAGAGACTGCTGTTGCCCCACAGGTTTTTGCTCCAGGTCAGGTTCCACAGACGCGTGCGCTCACCGTAGCCGCCGCTGATATCGAGATAAGCGAGTCCCAGACTGCCGTAGTCGCTGAGCGACAGGCTGGCCGTATATTGTGCGCTGCGACGCGCGAGTGAATAGCGGCTGTCGGCGCTTTCACTGCGGCTGCCGATCAGCGCCAGATTACTGAACGTGGTATCGCGCAGAATGTGCTGGGTGCCAAGGCTGAACCAGCTGTTGTTATATTGATATCCCCAGCTGTACTGCGTGCCGCTCTGGCCCTGCGCGTCGCTCTGCGCCACCGCCGCGTTGATAACGCCCAGGCTACCCGCTTTCAGCAGGCCGCCCGCACCGCCCATGACAATGTCATCACTGCCTTCAGCGTGCGACTCCAGCGTCAGCCAGTCGCTGATACCGTAGCGATAGGAGCCACTGGCAGCGGCAGCGCCGTAGTCGGCACTCTTCACACCATAATTTTGCCGGACAGCGCCGGCAGAGAAGGCGTAATCAGACAGGCCACTTTTTAACAGGCTGGCCGACACGTAAAAGGGCAGCGTGGTGGTGACCTGACGCCCCAGCGCATCGGTGGTGGTGATCACCGCATCCCCGGCACCATTGACAAAGGGGATGTTGGTCAGCGACCACGGACCGGGCTGCACCGCCGTTTGCGCACTGCGATAGCCGTTAATAAACAGATCGACCGAGGAGGGCACCGCCGCCTGGCCGCTGAAGGCAGGCAGCGGATAAGTTACTAAATCGGGACGCACGCTGAAATCACGCGCTATCTGCACCCCGCCCAGCCGCACGCTGTTGCTCCAGCTCAGGGCGTCAGTGATAAGGTCGCCCACCCGCCAGCTGAGCGCGGCGTCTTCATTCTCATTGCTGAACCAGGTGTCGTAACGCAGATATCCCTCCTGCTGACCGCTGAGCGATCCATTCAGCTGCTGCGTATAGACGCCGTTAGAGGAGAACTGTCCTGCCGGGCCGAACAGCCGTAACTCATTCCACGAGGAGAGGCGTGAGCCGGCCCGGTCGGTGTGGGTCAGATAAACGTCGTAATTCAGCAGCGCCCCGTTGCTGGCGCGCGCCGGAAAGCGGGGACGCTGCTCAGCCTGCCCGAGCCGCTGCGCCGGCAGCCAGGCCGGCGGCACCGTCAGCAGCAGCCGCTGCCGGGTTTCATCATAGGTGACATCCGCGCCAGGCAGCTGCCGAAGATCGACCCGCTCATCCGGCAGCTTTTCCGCCGCCACGCCCGCCTGCAGCAGATCGCTGCGGCGCAGCCAGAAATGATCCTGCTGATGTTCAACGGCAACAATATCGCCGCGCGCGCGCTGATTGATAATTAACTCCAGCATTAGCTGCTGCCCCTGTGCGCTGCTTTCCAGCGCGGGCGGAGGCGGCAGCGCAGACCAGCTCTCCGCACGCCCGTGCGCGGGCAGGATCATCAGTACGCTGCCCAGCAGCAGATAACGCGAGGGCGCAGGCGTCATTAGCGTGCGGCAGTACTGCGCCAGGCGCGGTTGTTGACATCGGCTGCCAGCTCTCCGCGCAGGGGCTGGCTGACCGGCCAGCGCTGGCTGCTGTGTGCCAGCACATAGCCAAACAGGCCGTTGCCCAGGGCGGCTCCGCCGGCGCGGACATTGCTCAGGCGCGCATGGCCGCTGCCGCTGTTGGTCAGCTCCAGCCAGCGCCTGCCGCCGCTGCTGACTTCGCGCCAGCTCAGCACCGCTTTCGCGCTGTCGCGCGTCAGACCGCTGCCGTAGACAAACAGCGGAACGGAATAGCGCATCTGAAAGTTAAGCCCGGCCTGATTATCACCGGGCTTACGCGGCGACGGGATCTCATCAAGTACCACGCGATAGGCGCTCTCATGACCGGCAGGGGGCGGCGTCTGTTTGATTAGGCGCACCAGCTGTTTTTGCCCCGGCTCCAGCCGCACCATAGGCGGACTGGCGGCGACCTGCTGCTGCGTCTGATACTGCTCCTGGCCCTCGCGCTGCTGCCAGGCAAAAATGCGTACCTGCATAATGGTGCTGCTGCCGCCGCGGTTCTCCAGCCAGAGCTCGCTGGCTTTATCTTCAGAGGCTATGGCGGGGTCAATGGGCCAGATCATCAGCGAGTTGGCGGCCCGGACTGAGGGGATGATTAACAGCAAAAGCAGCGCGCACAGGTTTCTCATGGTTCATCCTTTTTTTCAGCATCACCAGCTCAGGGTGACGGTCAGCGTGTCGGTATAGGTTCCGGCTTGCGCGGTGCCAGGCAGCGTCAGCTGACCATAAACAGGCAGCGTAATCGTATTCGCATTGCTATAGTTCAGCGCTATAGCGCTGTTAATGGGTATAGGCGCAGTCAGCGCAGCGTTACTGAAGAGCCGGTAGGCAACGGTATTGCTGCTGCTGGTGTGTTTGAGATTGCGGACAGAGGTGTAGTTAGCGCCGCCGTCAATACTCATGCTGACGGCGGTGCCTGGCGTGCAGGCCAGGTTCAGCGTTGTGCTCTGCAGGTAGCTTGCGCTGAAGTTTCCCGTAGCCACGCCGGAGTGCGAGCCAAAGTTGAGCGTACCAAACACGCCCGTATTGCTGCCCGACACCACGCAGCCCGCCACGATGGACGCAGCGACCTGAAAGTTTGCCACAGGCAGCGCATCTGCCGGCAGGCAGGCGAAGGCTGCTATCAGCCCCGCCGCCCGCCAGAGAGAGAGGGATAGCCTCACTGCGCGCGCACCCGTGCTCAGTAATTCACCGCCACGTTTATGGTGTCGGTATAGGTACCCGCCGGGATAAGCGGGTTGAAGCCGCCGCCGACGACCCGACCATAGATGGCATAGTTGGTGCCCAGCGTCGGATCGGTGGTGCCGCTGGCGGCGATGTTGGTGTTGTTCGCTATCGCGGTGGTAAAGGCGGCGTCGCTGTAGAGGGTATAGGCGATGCCCCGCGTATTATCCGAGCCCAGAATGAGGTAGCGCGGCTGGCCGCTGACGGTGCCGTAAATCGTGCCCGGCGCGCCGTTGCTGCTGGTGACCTGTACATTAAAGGTCTGTCCGGTTGTGCAGCGCACATAGATACCGCTGCCGGCCGCGCCCACCAGCGTGGCATTCAGCGTATCAAAGGTAGCTGCGCTGCTGCCAAAGTTCAGGGTACCGAAATTGACGCCGGTGGTGGCTGACTGACCGTTGACCAGGCAACCGGTCGTCAGCGTGAGCGTGGCGTTGATCGCCCCGGTAGTGGTGGCTGCCAGGGCCGTTACGGACGTCAATCCTGTGTACATGCCTGCGGTCATAAGAAAAAGCTTGAGTTTCATAATCATTCCTTACTGATTATCCGGAGTCGATGCTTTTCCACCTGGCCTATTAATAAAAAACGAACCCGTAAAATGCCGCTGGCAAAGAGAATTAAGGCGATATATGGCGCTTCCCCCAGATTAGCACTGAGGTTGCTTTATGATTTACATCAGTTTTATTTACTATAGTTCAGCCTGGTAGTACGTCTAATCTCTGACACGCTTTTTCTACTCATTATTTTTGCCCGCAGGCCGATAATAGAGTCATAACAGTGGCTGGCCTTGCTGCCAGCCTGCTGTCGTCTGGCGCGGGAAGAGGGCTGGATTTCTGCCTCGTTCAGGAAGGGCGATAGCGGTTCAAAAGCTGCAGGGATGCCGTTTACACGACTTTATAGCTGGAAACAGCGTTAATCCGGACTTCCCTATGCTGGTAACGTCATACGACTCATTCACGGTTATCGTTTCAATTATTGTCGCCATGCTCGCCTCCTTTACTGCGCTGGATATGGCAGGCCGGGTCGCCTCCTCGTCAGGTCGCGTCGCGCTCATCTGGCTGCTGGGTGGCGGTTTTGCCATGGGCGTAGGAATCTGGGCGATGCATTTCATCGGCATGCTCTCCATGAATCTCGATATGGAGATGAGCTATGATCCGGTGCTCACTGCAGCCTCCATGCTGGTTGCTATTCTCGCCTCGATTTTTGCCCTGCGGCTGGTCTGCGTGGGAGAGCTGCCGTGGCGGCGACTGGCTGGCGGCGCGCTGGTGCTGGGGTCGGGCGTAGTGGCTATGCACTATACCGGCATGGCGGCGCTGATGTTTATGCCGGGTATTATCTGGAACCGGGGCTGGATCGCCGTCTCGGTGCTGATTGCGCTGCTCGCATCAGGGGCTGCGCTCTGGCTGGCCTTTCACCTGCGTCACAGCTATGGCCGGGTAACGCTGCTGCGTTTTGGCGCCTCGGTTGTCATGGGGTGCGCCATTGCCGGCATGCACTACACCGGTATGGCGGCGGCCGGATTTCCGGCGAGCAGCCACGTCACACATCACGGGGTAAACAGCGACTGGCTGGCGATGATTGTCACCGTGGTAACGCTGGCGATACTCGGCATTACGCTGCTGGTCTCTATGCTGGATGCGCGTATGCAGGCGCGCACGTCAATTCTGGCGCACTCGCTGGCAGAGGCGAACCGTGAACTGGCCCAGCTGGCGCTGCATGACAACCTGACCCGGCTGCCCAACCGTATTTTACTGGAGGATCGGCTCGATCAGGCGATCAACAAAGCCAATCGCGAGAAGTCGCAGTTTGCACTGATGTTTATGGATCTTGATGGTTTTAAAGCGGTTAACGATGCGTTCGGGCACCATATCGGCGACAAACTGCTGGTGAGCGTAACAGAACGTATGATGAGCCAGATGCAGGGGCACTATACGCTGGCGCGAATGGGCGGAGATGAGTTTGTGCTGCTGCTGGAGATTGACGATCCCAACGACGCCGCCTCGGTGGCCGATATGCTGGTGAAGGCCGTTGACCGGCCGTTTGCCATATCGCGTTATGAGCTGGTGGTCTCTTTAAGTATCGGGATTGCCGTCTATCCTGGCGACGGCAGAGATGAGCGCGAGCTGATGTTTAACGCTGATGCCGCGATGTACCACACCAAACACAATGGCCGCAACGGTTACACCTTCTTCCAGCCCTCAATGAATATTCTGGCGCAGTCGCAGCTGCAGCTTAACAACGATCTGTGGCAGGCGCTGGATAACCGTGAACTGCGGCTGTTTTACCAGCCGAAGTATTGTGCCCCCGGCGGGCCGATTCTCGGTTTTGAAGCGCTGCTGCGCTGGCAGCACCCGCAGCGCGGTCTGCTTACGCCTGATCTGTTTCTGCCTGGCGCAGAAAAAACCGGTTTAATCATAAATATAGGTAACTGGGTGATCGATGAAGCGTGCCGCCAGCTGCACTGCTGGCATCAGGAGGGGCATACCGCCTGGTCAGTTGCGGTGAACCTCTCTGCGCTGCAGTTTGAGCAGTCCGGGCTGATTACCACCGTGACGCAGGCGCTGAAAACGCATCAGATCCCGGCAGAGCAGCTGACGCTGGAGGTGACAGAGACCACGGCGATGCGCGATCCGGAAGAGAGCGTGCGTATCCTGACTGAACTCACCAGCATGGGGGTAAAGGCGTCGATTGATGACTTCGGAACCGGCTACTCCAGCCTGCTCTATCTGAAGCGGCTGCCCGCCAGTGAACTGAAGATCGACCGCGCGTTCGTGAATGAGCTGCAGGCAAATTCCGAGGACGCCACTATCGTCTCCGCTATTGTCGCGCTGGCGCAGTCGCTGGATCTGAAAGTGGTCGCGGAAGGGGTGGAGACGCCCGATCAGCAGGCTTTTCTGACCGGCCTTGGCTGCGACACGCTGCAGGGATACCTGCTCGGCAGGCCGCTGCCACCTGAGCGCGTAAATGAACTGCCCGATTTTGTCAGCAGCCAGTGCGATCTGGATAAAACCGCCTGAGTGTGCGTCTGCAACCTCTTTGCCGGAGAGCGATCGCTATCACAAACCGGCAACGCCGAAACGAAAAATTTGGCTTAAGTTACTAAGCGACTAATTAACAGGGATTTTTTCAGATATTGCCACATTGCATTACCGCCTGAAATTGCCACAATTAATTAACATTATTTGTCGGAGCACGTTCATGGCGTCCTGTTCTTCCAGCCTGCTGTTATCGATGTCGTTTGCTGCCGGCACCTTTTCAGCAGGCGCCTCCTTTAACCCGCAGCATCTGCGGCTCTCTCACGCCAGCGGCGGCGTGCCGAACAGCCCGCTGCCGCTGATTATCTGGCCGCGTGTGGTGCCGGATGACACGGAAGATAGCGCACGCTGGTTTGAAACGACCTTTACCGCCAGCGGCTGGCCTGCCGCATGGCGCGCGCCGGTATTCCCTTATACCCACTATCATCCGAATACGCATGAGGTGCTGGGCGTCGGGGCGGGCTGGGCTGAGATCCTGCTGGGCGGCGACAGCGGGCGTATGGTGGTGCTGCGTGAAGGTGATGCCGTGCTGATCCCGGCAGGCGTCGGGCATAAACAGGTTTACGCGTCAGACGATTTTTTCATGGTCGGCGCTTATCCGGAAGGAATTACGCCCGAAACGGTACGCGATGAACCCTCGCGGCTGCGTGCAGCCAGAGAGCAAATTCAGCGCGTTCCTCTGCCCCCGCGCGACCCGCTTACCGGCGGCAAAGGGATGATGACCGACCTGTGGCTGCCGGTTATGCAGCAGCTGGTAGCCCGATAGGCCAGCGACAGCGTCTCGTCTCTCTGCGTATACCGGCTCCCTCCGGTATGCGGCTTTCCTGCATGCTCTTCCCCGACTGACCTGCCATAAATAGCAGGTAGCCACGAGGAATGATGCATTTCTCTGAACGTTTTCTCGCCACTGCCGATAACACTCCTGCCAGATTTTGTCTGAAATCGATTAGCGCTTGTCAGCGCTGCACTTTTGCGTTTAAGTCTGAAATAATTAAGAATCTTCTGAAAAGCCGATGCTGTATCAGGCCGGAACAGGCACAAAATATGAACAATAACTCTGATGTAATGTATCGGCTGCTGGTGCAGAGCGTCGTAGATTACGCCATTTACATGCTCAAACCTGACGGTACCGTTGCTAACTGGAATACCGGTGCGCAGCGCGCCAAAGGGTATACACCAGATGAGATCGTTGGTAAAAATTTTGCGCTGTTTTATAGCGAAGAGGAGCGCAAAAACGGCGCGCCGCAGCGCGGTCTTTCTGTTGCTGCCGCAACCGGTAAGTTTGAAACCGAAGGCTGGCGCTATCGCAAAGATGGCAGCGCGTTCTGGGCTCACGTCGTGATTGACGCTATCCGGGATGAGCAGGGCGAGCTGCTGGGTTTTGCCAAAATCACCCGCGACTACACGCAGCAGCAGGCGCAGCAGCGCAGGCAGCGTGAACAGGAGCAGCGCTTTCGTTTACTGGTAGAGGGCGTAACCGACTATGCGATTTATATGCTGGATCTGGAGGGCAACGTTGAGAACTGGAATGCCGGGGCTCAGCGGACAAAAGGCTACGTGGCAGAGGAAATTGTCGGACAGCACTTCTCCCGCTTTTACAGCGCGCAGGATCGTCTGAACCATCTACCGGAAAAGAATCTTACGACCGCGTTTAAAACCGGACGTTTTGAAGATGAGGGGTGGCGCTATCGTAAAGATGGTTCCGCTTTCTGGGCGCACGTTATCATCGACGCAATTCGCGACGACGCCGGGAAACTGATTGGCTACGCAAAAATTACCCGCGACTGCACTGAACAGCAGGCGCTGCTGCGCCAGCAGCGCGAACATGAAAAAACGTTTCGGCTGCTGGTGGAGGGCGTCACCGATTACGCTATCTACATGCTGGACCTGAAGGGGCGAGTCGTTAACTGGAACGCCGGGGCGCAGCGCGCTAAAGGATATCGCGCAGATGAGATTGTGGGGCAGCACTTCTCACTCTTTTACAGCGCGCAGGAGCGCCAGCTCCATCTGCCGGATGCAAACCTCGGCATTGCGCTAAAAACCGGGCGGTTTGAAGATGAGGGATGGCGCTACCGGAAAGATGGATCGGCTTTCTGGGCGCACGTGGTAATTGACGCGATTCATGATGAGAGTGGATGCCTGATCGGATTTGCCAAAATCACGCGCGACGTGACGGAGCGGCGTGAACATGAGCAGCAGCTTCTGCGCGCGCGCGATCTGGCACAGGCGCAGAGCAGCAGAATGTCGGAGCTGTCGACCTTTCTCGACACCATCATCAGCAACATCCCCTCCTGCGTGATCGTGGAGGATGCTATCAGCCGCGAAATTCTGATGGTGAATGCCAAGGCTGAGCAGCTGTTTGGGCTGAGCCGATCGCTGCTCATGCATAAGCGTCCGCACGAGTGCATGTCTGCCGAACTGAGCGACTACTTTAATAGCCTGGCGGATATTGCGCTGCGCAGTGAAGGCATTCACGCCCGCGAGCAGCTGCTGCTGACCGCCAGCGGTGAGCGGGTTCTGCATACCCGCGCCACCACCATCACCGGCAAAGATATGCGGCAAAATTATGTCATGCTAATCGTGGAAGATGTGACTGACCAGCGCGAAGCGGATGCGCGTATTCACCATATGGCGCATCACGACAACCTGACCAGCCTGCCTAACCGCATTCTGTTCCGGCAAAAACTCAGCGAAGCGCTGCGTAACGACACGGCACAGAACCAGATCAGCGCCACGCTTTGTCTCGACCTCGATAATTTCAAAAACGTGAATGATGCGCTTGGCCACCAGATTGGTGACGATCTGCTGCGCGCGGTGGCTAAGCGGCTGCGCAGCGTGCTGCGTGAGCGTGATACGCTGGCCCGCATCGGCGGCGACGAATTTGCTATTGTGCTGCCCGATATCCACAACGCTGACGAAGCGGCCACGGTGGCGCAGCGCCTGATCGAGGCGATTCAGCCGCCCATGAATGTCGAAGGGCATAATCTTACCGTGGGCCTGAGCGTGGGGATCGCCCTGACCACCCAGGCCGTCAACACGCCGGAACATATGCTGCGCTGCGCCGATATGGCGCTCTACGAGGCGAAGCGTAACGGCCGTAACCGCTATGAGCACTTTACGCCAGAGATGGATGACCAGGCGCGCAGCCGGCGCATCATTGAAAACGATCTGCGTGATGCGATTACCGGGCGGCAGCTCAGACTTTACTATCAGCCCATTACCAGTCAGAGCGGCATTATTGGTTATGAAGCGCTGATGCGCTGGCACCATCCGGTCAAAGGCTTGATCATGCCGGTGGATTTCATCCCGATTGCTGAAGAGACCGGGCTGATTCATATGCTGGGTGCCTATGCGCTGTATGAGGCGTGCCGCGAAGCGCAGAGCTGGAACACCGAACAGTCCGTTTCGGTAAATCTCTCACCGCTGCAGTTTAAAAACAGCTCGCTGGTGTCGGTGGTAGAGGGGGCGCTGAAGGAGTCAGGTCTGGCACCGCATCGGCTGGAGATGGAAATCACGGAGTCGGTGCTGCTGGACGATACGCTGGGCAATATCCGGACGCTGCAGAACCTTAAAGCGCTGGGCGTACAGATTGCGCTGGATGATTTTGGCACCGGCTACTCTTCGCTCAGCTATCTGCGCTCATTCCCGTTCGATAAGATCAAAATCGATAAATCTTTTATCAACGATATGGGCGACAGCCGCGAAGCGCTGGCGATCATCCGGGCAATAACCGGCATGAGCCGCAGCCTGGATATTCAGATCACGGCGGAAGGCGTGGAGAACAGCGAACAGTTTGCGAAGCTGCGTGAAGAGGGCTGCACGCTGTTTCAGGGGTATCTGTTTGGCCGCCCGCAACCCTCAGAGCTGCGACTGAAAGCGCTGGAGTAAGATGGCGCCATGGGTGACGACGTGACAACGCAGAGGGCGCATTTATGTGCTCCTGACCGTCTGCAGGCTCGTCGTCCTCTGAGCGCACGCTTTCAGCATAAAAAAACGCCCGGCAAAACCGGGCGCTGCTGCTTGCTGTATGTCATCTTTTTTATTATTGACCGTGACCTTCCACGTTCATGCGGCCCAGGTCCTTGTCCACCAGGAACAGACCTTCACCTTTGTTACCCACCAGCGCCAGTTTATCGAGCACGGTTTTAAACAATTTCTCTTCTTCATGCTGCTCTGCCACATACCACTGCAGGAAATTAAAAGTGGAGTAGTCCTGCGATGTCAGCGCGGTGTGGACCAGTTCATTGATTTTCTGCGTGATCAGCTGCTCATGCTTCAGCGCTTCGCTCAGCACATCGCTCAGAGAGTTCCAGCTGACAGCCGGTGCCGCTATGCTGCCCAGCACCGGCATGGAACCCGCGTCGCTGACGTAATCAAACAGGCGCTGCATATGCTCCATCTCTTCACGCGAATGCATTTTCAGGAAAGAGGCGGCCCCTTCAAATCCTTTATCGCTGCACCAGGCGCTCATCTGCAGATAGAGGTTGGCAGAGAAGAACTCCAGATTAAGCTGGTCGTTCAGGCGAGAGGTCATTTCAGCAGTTAACATAGCTGCGTCCTTATTAAGCAGTCAGAAAAATTACGGCGAATTATGCAGCAATATCAGCGTTTATGTGAAGGGTTTTTTGCACGAAATTTTAATTTATATCATTGAATATAAATGGAATTATTCAATATTCTGAATGCGACGAATTCTCATTGTTAACTGATTGCCATTCGCCTGCCATGACCGGACGCGGACGGAGCCGTAAGAGGTTACCTGCGCGCTACAGTCGTGATTTCCCCGCCTGCTGAAATATTGTATGCTATGCCGCCTCAACGCTGACCGGATAACCGGAGCACCGCCAGCACAGCCGCGAACCGCTGCTGTGCAGTGACGCCACGGCGTTGCCACTGGCACTGTTACCCACCGGACAGGTTCCGGAACGATTTATCTGCCGCGCGTTACAGACGCGCCGCCCTGAAGAAGAACGTACTCATGTCTAATGCTCCCTTTTTAGAAGAAGTGGCGCGCCGCCGTACCTTTGCGATTATCTCGCATCCGGACGCCGGTAAAACCACAATTACCGAAAAAGTCCTGCTGTTCGGACAGGCTATCCAGACTGCCGGTACTGTTAAAGGCCGCGGCTCCAGCCAGCATGCTAAATCAGACTGGATGGAAATGGAGAAGCAGCGTGGTATTTCAATCACCACCTCGGTGATGCAGTTTCCCTATCGTGAAAGCCTGGTCAACCTGCTGGATACGCCGGGGCATGAAGACTTCTCGGAAGATACCTATCGCACGCTGACCGCCGTTGACTGCTGTCTGATGGTTATTGATGCCGCGAAAGGGGTTGAGGATCGTACCCGCAAGCTGATGGAAGTAACCCGCCTGCGCGATACGCCCATCATCACCTTTATGAACAAACTGGACCGCGACATCCGCGATCCGATGGAGCTGCTGGATGAGGTTGAGAGCGAGCTGAAGATCGCCTGCGCCCCCATTACCTGGCCAATCGGCTGCGGCAAGCTGTTTAAAGGGGTTTACCACCTTTATAAAGATGAAACCTATCTCTATCAGAGCGGTAAAGGCCATACTATTCAGGACGTGCGCGTTGTAAAAGGATTGAATAATCCCGATCTCGACGCGGCGGTGGGCGAAGAGCTGGCACAGCAGCTGCGTGATGAGCTGGAGCTGGTGCAGGGCGCCTCACACGAATTTGAGCAGTCGCTGTTTCTCAACGGCGAGCTGACGCCGGTGTTCTTCGGCACTGCGCTGGGCAACTTTGGTGTCGATCATATGCTGGATGGCCTGGTCTCCTGGGCACCTGCGCCGATGCCGCGTAAAAGCGATACCCGTATTGTGGAAGCGCGTGAAGAGAAGTTCAGCGGTTTTGTCTTCAAGATTCAGGCGAATATGGATCCCAAACACCGCGACCGCGTTGCGTTCATGCGTGTGGTATCGGGTCGTTATGAAAAGGGTATGAAACTGCGTCAGGTGCGTACCGGCAAAGATGTGGTGATCTCCGATGCGCTGACCTTTATGGCAGGCGATCGTTCGCACGTTGAAGAGGCGTTCCCGGGCGATATCATCGGCCTGCATAACCACGGCACGATTCAGATTGGCGACACCTTTACCCAGGGTGAAGCGATGAAGTTCACCGGCATTCCGAACTTTGCGCCAGAGCTGTTCCGCCGCATCCGTCTGCGCGATCCGCTTAAGCAGAAGCAGCTGCTGAAAGGTCTGGTTCAGCTCTCTGAAGAGGGCGCCGTGCAGGTATTCCGCCCGGTGCATAACAACGATCTGATTGTTGGTGCCGTCGGCGTGCTGCAGTTTGATGTGGTTGTCGCCCGCCTTAAGAGCGAATACAACGTTGAAGCGATCTATGAAGCGATCAACGTCTCCACCGCCCGCTGGGTAGAGTGCAGCGACGCGAAGAAGTTTGACGACTTCCAGCGTAAAAATGAGGTCAATCTGGCGCTGGATGGGGGAGATAACCTCACCTATATCGCGCCTACGATGGTTAACCTGAATATTACGCAGGAGCGTTATCCTGACGTGGTTTTCCGCAAAACCCGCGAACACTGATCCCGCCTCGCTATCAGGACCAGTCATTACTGGTCCTGCTTTTTTTGTTACAGACTCCTCTTAATTACGCTGTCATTCTGACTTTCTGGCGAGATATCAACCACAAAAGCCAGCAAAAGCTGTAATCCCTACTATGATTATTCTGTCGGACGAAAAAACAGGCCTGCGAGTTTGGTTACGTCCATCAAGGCAACGGCGCCGTTAGCTGTTGTGCATTCGCGCTTGCGGGTGAATTAACTGATAGAAGGATCATATCGATGAATAAGACTAAGATTGCCAAGACCCTGATTGCTGCACTGGCCGGTACGGCGCTGTTAAGCGGTGCGGCATTTGCTGCTGATACCAGCTCGACGGGTTCCAAAATCGATAGTTCTATGAAAAAAGTCGATGGTTTTATGGATGACAGCGGCATTACAGCCAAAGCCAAAGCGGCGCTGGTTGATGATGACGCGATTAAAAGCACGGATATCTCCGTCAAAACGCAGCAGGGTGTGGTGACATTAAGCGGTTTCGTTGCCTCGCAGGATCAGGCTGAAAAGGCTGTCGCTCTGGTGCAGAAAGTTGAAGGAGTGAAATCCGTCAGTGACAAACTACACGTCAGAGACAATAAAGAAGGCTCGCTGAAAGGTTATGCCGGTGATGCCGCCACAACCAGCGAAATTAAAGCTAAGCTGTTAGCAGACGACATTGTTCCATCGCGCAATGTGAAGGTGGAAACCACCGATGGCGTGGTTCAGCTGTCAGGAGAAGTTGCGAATCAGGCACAGTCTGAGCGTGCTGAGAAGATCGCAAAAGCCATTGAAGGCGTGAAAAGCGTGAAGAATGACCTCAAGGTGAAATCTTAACGCAGCCGGAACGGCATCGCTCTGATGCTGTTCCGCAATAAAACAGTGAAGTGAAGAATAAGCAGTTCGATTTCTACTATGGTAAAGGAGAGGCTTATGTTTCGTTGGGGTATTATCTTTCTGGTCATTGCACTGATCGCGGCAGCCTTAGGATTCGGCGGTCTGGCAGGTACGGCAGCATGGGCAGCTAAAATTGTCTTTATTGTCGGTATTATTCTGTTCCTGGTTAGCCTGTTTACCGGGCGCAAAAAACTCTGACCAGACACATCAATTGCAGTAACCCGCTAGTGATGTAAAGCGGAGGCCAGTCATTGACGGCATTGTCTGCCGTCGCAGCTGCCCGTGCAGTGGGTCAGGGAATGACAATGACTGGTTCTCCGGGATGCCGCTCTGGCCTCCCTCAGAGCAGTAACTACTGAGGGTACGCCATTGGGTATACGCATTCCGGTTTCACTTGGTTCCTTTGAACCGCTGGCGCTTCAGCCATTTAAATCCCGCAAAATTGCACTTGTCTGTGAAGGCGGCGGCCAGCGCGGAATATTCACCGCAGGCGTACTGGACGCATTCCAGCGGGCCGGATTTAACCCTTTTCATCTGATGCTGGGCACCTCCGCCGGCGCGCAAAATCTCTCCGCCTTTGTCTGCGCTCAGCCGGGCTATGCCCGACGTGTTATTACCCGCTATACCACCAGTAAGCAGTTTTTCGATCCGCTGCGTTTTGTGCGCGGTGGACATCTTATCGATCTCGACTGGCTAATCGATATTACCCGCAGTGAATTTCCTCTGGCGTTCAGCAGCGCGCAGAAACTGTTTGCCGGTGGCAGCGAATTTTATATGTGCGCCTGCCGCAGTGACGATTATCAGGCACGCTATTTCAGGCCTGATGAGCTGACCTGGCATGACATCATCAAAGCATCCAGCGCTATTCCTGGCTTTTATCGCAGCGGCGTGCTGATGGATGGCGTCAGCTATCTGGATGGCGGCATCAGCGACGCCATTCCGGTGCGTGAAGCCGCGCGGCGCGGCGCGGATACCATTGTGGTGATCCGGACCACGCCTTCGCAGATGTTCTATACGCCGCAATGGTTCCAGCGGATGGAGCGCTGGCTGGGTGACAGTGCGCTGCAGCCGATGATCAACATCCTGCATCATCATGAAGCGAGCTATCGCGAGATCCAGCAGTTTATTGAACAGCCGCCGGGTAATCTGCGCATTGTGGAAATTTGCCCGCCGCGCCCGCTGGCCAGCATGGCGCTTGGCAGCCGCGTTGCCGCGCTGAACCACGATTATCATCTTGGCCGGCGCAGCGGACGCTATTTTCTGGCTACGCTGGGGCAGTGGTTGAGTGATGCAGAGCCGGCACGCCGATCGCTGCCGATTGCACCGCCCGCCGCCGCTGCCAATGCACCGCATACGCGACCGCTACACACGCCGCCGCTGGCGGGGAACGATGCTGCCTGGGATGAAGGATCGCTGGCATGAAATTTATCGACACGCACTGCCATTTTGACTTCCCGCCGTTTGTTGATGATGCGGTCTCAAGCATTGCCCGCGCCGCCGCCGCCGGCGTAGAGCGCATTATTGTGCCATCGACAGAAGCGAGTCGTTTTGCACGCGTTATGCAGCTGGCAAAAGATCACACGGCGCTCTATGCGGCGCTGGGCCTGCATCCGATCAATATTGCCCGTCATCAGGACGATCATCTGGATCTGCTCGCGCAGTATCTGGCACAGGCAGAGAGCAACTGCATAGCGATCGGTGAGATCGGACTGGATCTCTATATGAACGATCCCGATTTCGACAAGCAGACGCGGCTGCTGAACGCGCAGTTCATTCTGGCAAAACGTTTTGATCTGCCGGTGATCCTGCACTCCCGCCGCACCCACGATCAGCTGGCGATGCTGCTGCGGCGCCATAATCTGCCGCGGCGTGGCGTCGTGCACGGCTTTGCCGGCAGCCAGCAGCAGGCAGAGCGCTTTATCCAGCTCGGCTATGCCATCGGCGTGGGAGGCACCATTACCTGGGAGCGCGCCAGCAAAACCCGCCATACCATTGCCAGCCTGCCGCTGGCGTCGCTGCTGCTGGAGACTGACGCACCGGATATGCCGCTGCAGGGTTTTCAGGGAGAGCCCAACCGGCCTGAGCGGGCGCGCAATGTGTTTGAGGTATTGTGCACGCTGCGTCCTGAACCGGCTGACGTGATTGCCGATGCGCTGTGGCAGAACAGCCTGCGTATATTTGCATTTTCTTCCCGATCGCCGTCCGGCGATCTATCAGAGTGATACCATTCAGCGCGCGATTTTGTGATAATAATTACATCTGCGTTGCGATCTGTTTAGCCATGCATTCACGTCAAAAAGAGATCTTAAGCAGATTTTCTATGTAATTTCGAGCTGCTATCTCTTTTTTATGTGATCTGATTCGCAATGGCACTTCCCGACAATTGTTAAAATAATCACATTATCCGGCAGCTCGCTGCTGGCCTGACATCCGGAGCCTGTTATGACTGACCTTAATGCTGCTGCGCAGCGCGCGCTGCAACTGATGGATCTCACTACCCTGAATGACGATGACACTGATGAAAAAGTCATTGCGCTGTGTCATCAGGCCAAATCCCCTGCGGGCAACACTGCCGCTATCTGCATCTATCCGCGCTTTATCCCGATCGTCCGTAAAACGCTGCGCGAACAGGGTACGCCTGAGGTGCGCATTGCGACCGTGACCAATTTTCCGCATGGTAATGCGGATATTGAGATCGCTCTGGCGGAAACGCGCGCCGCTATCGCTTACGGCGCTGACGAAGTGGATGTGGTATTTCCCTATCGCGCTCTGATGGCTGGCGATCGTGATACCGGCTTTGCGCTGGTTAAAGCGTGCAAAGAGGCGTGTGCGGCAGCGGACGTGCTGCTGAAAGTGATTATCGAAACCGGCGAGCTGAAAGAAGAGGCGCTGATCCGTACGGCATCAGAAATTGCGATTGATGCCGGCGCTGATTTTATTAAAACCTCAACCGGTAAAGTGCCGGTGAACGCCACGCCGGAAGTTGCCGCCATCATGCTGCAGGTTATTCGCGATAAAGGCGTGCAGCAGCAGGTAGGTTTTAAACCAGCCGGCGGCGTGCGCACCGCAGAAGATGCCGCTCTTTACCTGAAGCTGGCTGACGACACCCTCGGTGAGGGCTGGGCCGACGCCCGTCACTTCCGCTTTGGTGCCTCCAGCCTGCTGGCAAACCTGCTCAGCACGCTGGGCCACGCAACCAGCGGCAGCAAAACGGGTTACTGATAGCGGCCCGGGTTGAATCCCGTTGCGGGATACGGAATCGAATATTGCCGTAGGGGCCGCATTAATGCGGCCCGGGTTGAATCCCGGCACTGCGTCCGGCCAGGGGCGCATGAATGCGCCCCCTACAGGGGCCGGAATCGAATATTGTCGTAGGGGCCGCATTCATGCGGCCCGGGTTAAATCCCGTTGCGGCATCCGGCCAGGGGCGCATGAATGCGCCCCCTACGGGGTACAAAATCCAACATTCCCGTAGAGGGCGCATTTATGCGCCGCGTATATACCAGCAATCACAGGAGGCAACCTTGTTTCTGCCACAGGAAATCATCCGGAAAAAACGTGACGGGCAGCCGCTGAGTGAGGCGGAGATCCGCTTTTTCATCGATGGCGTGCGCGATGAAACCGTTTCGGAAGGGCAAATCGCTGCGCTGGCGATGACCATCTATTTTAACGATATGAACCTGCAGGAACGCGTTGCCCTGACCATGGCGATGCGCGACTCAGGATCGGTTCTGGAGTGGCAGTCGCTGCAGCTCAACGGTCCGGTAGTGGATAAACATTCAACCGGTGGCGTAGGCGATGTTACCTCTCTGATGCTGGGACCGATGGTCGCCGCCTGCGGTGGATATGTGCCGATGATCTCCGGACGCGGTCTGGGTCATACCGGCGGCACGCTGGATAAGCTGGAGGCCATTCCGGGCTTTGATATTTACCCCAGCGACGACCGTTTCCGCGACATAATTAAACAGGTGGGGGTAGCGATCATCGGGCAGACCCGCTCGCTCGCGCCCGCAGATAAACGCTTTTACGCCACGCGCGATGTCACCGCCACGGTTGACTCCATTCCGCTGATCACCGCCTCGATTCTCGCCAAAAAACTCGCAGAAGGGCTGGATGCGCTGGTGATGGATGTCAAAGTGGGTTCAGGCGCCTTTATGCCCACCTTTGCCGCCTCGGAACAGCTGGCGCAGTCGATTGTGCGGGTGGCGAACGGCGCAGGATGCAAGACCACCGCGCTGCTTACCGACATGAATCAGGTACTGGCCTCAACCGCGGGTAACGCTCTGGAAGTGCGCGAAGCGGTGCAGTTCCTGACCGGCGAGGCGCGCAATCCGCGTCTGTATGAGGTCACGATGGCGCTTTGCGCTGAGATGCTGGTGTCCGGCCAGCTGGCAGCGAATGACACCGAGGCGCGGCAGAAACTGCAGCAGGTGCTGGATAACGGTAAAGCTGCCGAAGTATTCGCACGAATGGTGGCGGCTCAGAACGGGCCGGCAGATTTTATCGAGCGGATGGATCACTATCTGCCGGCGCCGGCTTTCAGCAGGCCGCTCTATGCAGAAGAAGCGGGGATCGTCAGCGCGATGGATACGCGGGCGCTGGGCATGGCCGTTGTGGCGCTGGGCGGCGGGCGGCGGCGGGCCACTGATACAATCGACTACAGCACAGGCCTGAGCGACATGATTGCGCTGGGCAGCCGGGTTGATACGCAGCGGCCGCTGGCGATGATCCATGCCGCCTCGGAAGCGCAGTGGCAGGAAGCCGCGCAGGCGGTCAGAACCGCCATCGTACTGAGCGACCAGGCACCTGAAACCACGCCCGTGGTCTATCGCCGCATCAGTGAATAGTGGCGTTACTGCGTGCCAGACAGCAGCCATTCAGGTATACTGATCTGATCGCTTTTTTTTGACTTGTCATCGCGCCTGGCGCGCAGGAGACTTGCATGAAACGTGCTTTTATTATGGTTCTCGACTCCTTCGGCATCGGTTCCAGTAAAGATGCTGATAAATTCGGTGATGCGGGTTCAGATACGCTTGGCCATATCGCTGAAGCCTGTTTTGAAGGTCGCGCAAACGAAGGGCGCGAAGGCCCGCTACATCTGCCAAACATGACCGCGCTCGGTCTTGGCAAAGCGGCAGAACTCTCGACCGGCCGCTTTCCGCCAGGGCTGGATCCAAATGCTGAAATCATCGGCGCTTACGCTTACGCCAGCGAACTCTCTTCCGGCAAAGATACCCCCTCCGGCCACTGGGAAATTGCCGGTGTCCCGGTTCTGTTCGACTGGGGCTACTTTAGCGATAAAGAGAACAGCTTTCCGCAGGCGCTGCTGGATAAGCTGGTGGAGCGCGCCGATCTGCCGGGCTATCTCGGCAACTGCCACTCTTCCGGTACGGTGATCCTCGATCAGCTGGGTGAAGAGCACATGAAAACCGGTAAGCCGATTTTCTATACCTCAGCAGACTCGGTGTTCCAGATCGCCTGTCACGAAGAGACCTTTGGCCTTGAGCGGCTGTATGAACTGTGTGAAATTGCCCGTGAAGAGCTGACGGAAGGCGGCTACAACATCGGTCGCGTCATTGCCCGTCCGTTTGTGGGTGATAAAGCGGGCAGCTTTGAGCGTACCGGGAACCGTCACGATCTGGCCGTTGAGCCGCCATCACCGACCATGCTGAAAAAGCTGGTCGACGAGAAGGGCGGGGAAGTGATCTCGGTAGGTAAAATTGCCGATATCTATGCGCATCAGGGCATCACGCAGAAAGTGAAAGCGACCGGTCTCGACGCGCTGTTTGACGCCACGATTGAGCAGATGAAAAAGGCGCCTGACACCTCTATCGTCTTTACCAACTTTGTTGATTTCGACTCAACCTGGGGTCATCGCCGCGATATCGCAGGCTATGCCGGCGGACTGGAGCTGTTTGACCGCCGTCTGCCAGAGCTGATGGCGCTGGTGCAGGAGGGCGATATTCTGATCCTGACCGCTGACCACGGCTGCGATCCCAGCTGGGAAGGCACTGAGCATACGCGTGAGCATATCCCGATTCTCATCTACGGTCCGGGCGTCAAGCCGGGATCGCTGGGTTATCGCGACACCTTTGCCGATATCGGCCAGACCATTGCCGCGTACTTTGGCCTCTCCAGCATGGACTACGGCAAAAGCATGCTGTAAAACAGCGCACACTTTTTTGAAAAGGAATAAGAACCATGGCAACGCCACATATTAATGCAGAAATGGGTGATTTCGCGGACGTCGTGCTGATGCCTGGCGACCCGCTGCGCGCAAAGCATATCGCTGAGACTTTCCTGGACGATGTTGTGGAAGTCAACAACGTACGCGGTATGCTTGGCTTCACCGGCACCTATAAAGGCCGTAAGATTTCGGTAATGGGCCACGGTATGGGGATCCCATCCTGCTCAATCTATACCAAAGAGCTGATCACCGATTTCGGCGTGAAGAAAATCATCCGCGTCGGCTCATGTGGTGCAGTACGTGCTGACGTGAAACTGCGTGATGTGGTGATTGGTCTGGGCGCCTGCACCGACTCCAAAGTAAACCGTATGCGTTTCAAAGATCATGATTTTGCAGCGATTGCTGACTTTGACATGGTACGCAACGCGGTTGACGCAGCAAAAGCGCTGGGCGTTGACGCGCGCGTCGGCAACATCTTCTCTGCGGATCTGTTCTATACGCCCGATCCGCAGATGTTTGATGTCATGGAGAAGTACGGCATCCTCGGCGTTGAGATGGAAGCCGCAGGGATCTACGGCGTGGCGGCAGAGTTTGGTGCGAAAGCGCTGACCATCTGTACCGTCTCTGACCATATCCGCACGCACGAACAGACCAGCGCGGCAGAGCGTCAGACCACCTTCAACGATATGATCAAAATTGCACTGGAATCGGTGCTGCTGGGCGACTAACTTCGCCTGTGTCCGGGGCGCATTAATGCGCTCCGGTCCTCCCTCCGTAAACATCTGACACACTTTTACCCAGGCTTGTGCATCTTCAGGCTGGCTCTGACGCTCACGCTGTTTATCATTAGCGCGATAATGAAGAGACCCTTTCCTGATGAATTTTCGCAATTTCGAAGCTGAAGAAAAACTGTTTGCCCGGCGGGCGCTGGTGGCATTTGCGCTGGTGGTGACCTGCTTTATCGTTCTGGGAATCAATCTTTATCGTCTGCAGGTCCGTCAGCACCGCTACTACCAGACGCGCTCCAACGAAAACGACATTAAAATGATCCCCATCGCGCCTACACGCGGGCTGATATACGATCGCAACGGCATTCCGCTGGTACACAATGTCACCTGGTATGACGTACTGGTCACGCCCTATAAGGTCAGCGATATGGCGGCCACGCTCCGCGCCCTGACGCCGCTGCTTGATCTGACGCCCGATGATATTGACGCATTCAGGCATGCGCTGCAGCACAGCAGCCGCTATAAACCGGTCGAGCTGAAAGCGGAGCTTACCGATCGTCAGGTGGCACGCTTTGCCGTGAACCAGTTTCGTTTCACCGGCGTCAGCGTATCGACTTATCAGGATCGGGAATACCCCTACGGCGCTGACCTGGCGCACGTGGTGGGCTACGTCTCCAAAATCAACGACGCTGACTACAGGCGGCTGAACGAGGCGGGCAGAGGGGAGAACTACGCCGCGGACCATAACATCGGTAAGCAGGGCATTGAAGGCTACTATGAGGCATTGCTGCACGGCAAAACCGGCTACCAGGAAGTGGAGGTCGACAACCATGGCCGCATCGTGCGCGTGCTGAAAGAGGTTCCGCCGGTGGCTGGCAAAAATATCTGGCTGACCCTCGATCTGCATCTGCAGCAGTATGTTGAGCAGCAGCTGGCCGGCCAGCGCGCGGCGGTACTGATTGAAGATCCGCACGACGGCAGCGTGCTGGCGATGGTCTCCAGCCCCAGCTACGATCCCAACCCGTTTGTGAAAGGCATCAGTTATAAAGCCTACAAAGCGCTGCTGCAGAATAAAGATTTACCGCTTATCAACCGCGTCACGCAGGGCCTCTATCCGCCCGCCTCGACGGTAAAGCCATATATGGCGATCTCTGCACTGCTGACCCACACTATCACGCCCGCGACCACCTTCTTTGGCGGACCCACCTGGACCCTGCCCGGCACGCACCGCACCTGGCGCGACTGGAAAAAAACGGGCCACGGTATGCTGGACGTCACTAAAGCGATTGAGGAGTCGGCAGACACCTTTTTCTATCAGGTGGCATTTATGATGGGTATCGATCGCATTCATACGATGCTGAGCCAGTTTGGCTATGGCAAGTCAACCGGTATCGATCTTAACGAAGAGTACACCGGTCTGCTCCCCGATCGCGCCTGGAAAAAGCGGGTGCATAAACGGGCGTGGTATCAGGGCGATACGGTATCAGTCGGGATCGGGCAGGGCTACTGGATCGCAACCCCGATCCAGATGGTCCGGGCGATGGTCGCGCTGATCAATAACGGCAAAGTGATCACGCCGCATCTGCTGGCTAAAGCGCAGCGTGGCGGCTGGCAGCAGCCTTATCAGCCCGTCAGGCCGCAGCCGCAGATTGGCGAGGCGAACTCGCCATACTGGGGGCTGGTGCGCCGGGCGATGTTTGGTATGGCTAACGCCCCTAACGGCACCGGATATAAATATTTTCATACCGCGCCATACGGCATTGCAGCGAAGTCCGGGACGTCGCAGGTGTTCAGCCTGAAGCAGAACCAGACCTATAATGCGAAAGCGATCCCGATCCGGCTGCGCGATCATATTTTTTATACCGCGTTTGCACCGTTCAGCGATCCTAAAGTGGCGATTGCGTTGATTCTGGAAAACGGCGGAAACGAGAGCGTGAGCGCCGCGCCGGTAATGCGCAATATTCTCGATCATATCTTCCTGCCGCCGGCATCCGACGCGCCGCTGCAGACGGCAGGGCAGTAGCGGCTACTCTTCTTTTAACGTCGCGGTGACGTGGCCGATAGCGCGGACCACGTCACCTGAGCTGCCGCGGATCTCCGCCATCATGTCGCCCGCCTCCTGAGCAAGCAGTACGCCCTGATCGGCGCGCTTCAGGTTAGATGCAATGCCCTGCAGCGCTTTCTCTGCCAGCAGATGGTTATCGCGCACCCGGTTTTCGATTTCAGTAGTGGCGCGATTGATATTTTCCGCCAGCGCACGCACCTCGTTCGCGACGACGGCGAAGCTGCGTCCATGCTGTCCGGCCCGCGCCGCCTCAACCGCCGCGTTCAGCGCCAGCAGATTGGTCTGTTCGGCAATACGGCGGATGCTTTCGACAATCGCGCCAATGCGATCGGAGGAGTCGCTGAGATTGGTAATATCACCGGAGATACCGTGCAGTTCGCCTGCCAGCGCATTCATGGTCTGCACGCTGTTCTCCAGCACGGTAGCGCCCAGGCGGGTGCTTTCGCTGGTCTGCAGCGCCGTCTGATACGCCTGCTGCGCAGCGTCACGCTCCTGCTGGCTCTTCTCCACCTGCGGGGTCACATCAGTGGCGAATTTAACAATTTTATAGAGAGTGCCCGCCTCATCGAAAACCGGATTATAGGTGGCGCGCAGCCAGACGGTACGGCCCTGTTTATCCACGCGCTGAAACTGGCCGGAGATGTATTCACCCTGATTCAGCTTCTGCCAGAAACGACGATAGGCGTTGCTCTGCTGCGTTTCTGGCGGACAGAACTGACTGTGGTGCCGGCCAAGGATCTCCTGCTCCCGATAGCCCATGGTTTTAAGAAAATTGTCATTTGCCATCAGCACTTCGCCCTGCAGATTAAAGGCGATAACCGCCATTGAGCGATCGATAGCCGCCGTCATGGCGCGCTGCTCCTGCGTATCCAGAATGTGTGCCGTAATGTCACTCGCCAGCTTAACAATCTTTATTACCCGGCCGCTGCGGTCCTGTACCGGCACATAATTGGCTTCCAGCCAGACCGGACGGCTGTGTTTCGCCACGCGCAGAAACTTATCGCTGAACCCCTCGCCGCGGTTGAGCCGTTGCCAGAAATTGCGATACGCGGCCGAGTGCACCATATCGGGCGTACAAAACAGAGCGTGGTGCTGCCCGACGATCTCCGGCAGGGTATAGCCCATGCGCTCCAGAAACAGATCGTTGGCGGTGATAATTTTGCCGTCCGGCGTAAACTCAATCATGGCGATAGCATCCTGCAATGAACTGAGCGTCGCGCGGCTGCGCTTTTGCCACGCAAGGCGTGACATAATACCTGATACAATAGTGCTGAACATGGTGGACCTTTTTATGTTTATTGGATGTCAGCACGGTTATCGGCAGCCGGATGCGAAAATCCATCGCGACAGCGCAGCAGAGTGTGTCAGAATTTAACCAGTAAGCGCAGCGGATGCTCTAAAAGTCAGCAGTCAGCGCGTATTTGCTGAAAAGCGTTTGACGCTGCGGCCGGGGTAGGGTTTAATGCGCCCCGTTGCCCGAATAGCTCAGTCGGTAGAGCAGCGGATTGAAAATCCGCGTGTCCCTGGTTCGATTCCGGGTTCGGGCACCACAATTCAGAAAACCCGGCCTTATGGCCGGGTTTTTGCTTTTCTGCGCTCCCCATATTCGCTCTGCGCTCCGGCGTATACGCTCCACTCCTGGTCTGACACAGTCAGCACCTTCATCTGCACGATCGCACCCCGGATACAGACAAACAGCTGCAAACACTGCTTTCATTTAGTTACTTTTACACTACGTGACTTTTCCTGAATCTTTGCCATTACTTAACAGGCGGACCCGCACTAAAAAATCAGGAATATGAGCAATGCCGATACGATCGCTGCAGGCGCTTTGTCTGGTGAGCTTTTTTCTCGCCGACGTGCGCGACGGGCTGGGACCTTTTCTGGGGATATTTTTAACGCAGCGTGGCTGGCAGCCAAATGATGTCGGCCTGGTGATGACGGCGGGCGGGCTGGCGGGGCTTATCGCCACGCTGCCTGCCGGGATCGTTACGGATGCCACGCGCTACAAACGTCTGCTGCTGCTGGGTGGCTGCGCGCTGATTACCGTTGCCACGCTGTGGCTCTGGTATTCACAGCAAAGCTGGGTGGTAGCAATTACGCAGATCATCAGCGGCGTTTCTGCCGCGTTTATTGCCCCGGTGCTGGCAGGGATTACGCTGGGTCTGGCCGGACAGCGCGGTTTTAACCGGCAGATGGGGCGCAACGAAGCGTTTAACCACGCCGGGAATATGAGCGCTGCGCTGATTGCCGGGGCCGCGACATGGTACTGGGGGACCGGCTCGGTATTTATTCTGATGACAGCGATGGCGCTGCTGACCTCACTCGCTATCCTGGCCATCCGCGGAAAAGATATTGATCATCAGGCAGCGCGCGGTCTGGATGCGTCTGCGGGCGGCGCGGTTCCCCGCCTCTCTGACCTGACGCGCAACGCACCGCTGATGACCACAGGCATCACGCTGCTGCTGTTCCATCTCGCGAATGCGGCACTGCTGCCGATGCTCAGTATGCGCGTAGCCGCCTCGCCCGGCGGCATGAATCCCGGCGTTTATGCTGCTGCAACCGTTATTATCTCGCAGGCGGTGATGATCCCGGTAGCGCTCTGGACGGCGGCGCGCGCCGAAACGCTGGGGTATCAGCGTCTGATTATGCTGGCGCTGCTGCTGCTGCCGCTGCGCGCCGTACTCGCCGCCAGCTTTACCAACCCCTGGATGATGATCCCGGTTCAGGTGCTGGACGGCATCGCGGCCGGTACGCTGGGCGTCGCCGTGCCTGGCTACATTGTGCAGCTGCTGCGCGGCAGCGGCCATGTTAATGCCGGGCAGAGTGCGGTGATGCTGATGCAGGGAGCGGGTGCCGCCTTTAGTCCGGCGCTGACCGGCATGATTGTCAGGCACTACTCTTATAGCGTGGCGTTCAGCACGCTAAGCGTGATTGCGCTGACAGCGCTGCTGATCTGGTGGCAGGCGAGGCGGTTCGCGCCGGTAAGTGAGGCATAAAAAAGGCCAGCACAGAAGCAACCTCACTATGCTGGCTGGCCAGCTGGCCGATAAATAATATGCAATGTCAAAGTCCGGGGAAGAAAATCAAAGCGCAGCCAACGCTATTTCTTTGCTTCTACGCCTGGTGTACTGGAGCGGATAAGGAACTGCTTTGTAACGTCGCCCAGATGATTGGCTGTCCAGTCGGCCATCGCCTGTTCCTGCTCGCGAATGCGGGTGAAAATTGACACGCTCTCGCTGTCGTTAAGCTGTTCCGCCGCGGCAATGAGCGCAGTGTAATTCGCGATCTCAAAGTTCTCAAAAACGTTGCCGCTGATGGCGCCTTTCACCACCTCATCTTCGGTCATCATTCCGCCAACTGCCTGGCCAAACGCCGACAGTTTTCCTGCGGCATCTTTGATCACCGAACGGGACGTGTCGTAACGGTCAATGACGCTCTGCACCAGCTGCTGCTGTTCACGTGTTTCATCAATGTGCTGCTCAATACGCGCTTTGAGATCGGGATAGTGTTCGAGCCGGGCTGCCATTTTTTCCAGCATGCTCTCCGCCTGCTTCTCCATAGCGTGTGCATCTCTGACCCAGTCAATAAAATGTTCTTCGTAAGTCATTAGATTCTCCCGTTAATGTTAAGCCTGTGCACCCTGTGCAGCATCTTTATCTGTGCCACGACGACTCTTTTTACCCCCTTTACGGCCCGCTTCAATTGCGCGCTCAGGGTTATTGCGAAAGTTACCGCCGCTGACCTGACCGCCTTTTTTCCCCGCTTCGCGGGCACGTTCAGGATTCAGGGCAAAATTACCGGCACCGCCACGTGGATTGCTCATCATTTACTCCTCAGAGGGTAAAGCATATTAAAGTATTTAGTTTGCAACTTAAGGTTAGCGTTATTTTCCGGATTAACAAGGGCGCCAGCCAGGAATAATCTTAATTGGGGTTTTTATATTTTTTATTTCTTTAAGAGCTAATTTATAAAATCACGATTCATTTTGTGTACAGAGAAATACTATTTGTACAATAAATTTTATCTCGGTATTTTTAGATATTTATCCTTTATTTTTAGTTTCTTACTTCAATTAAGGGTGGTTTTTATAAGTTGTACGATTTTACTGTGTGTTGTACAGATTTATATTGCAAGGTAACAGAGTGTCGTATGAAGGGAATTAAGCGCAGCGGTGGAAAGTATTTCTTAAATTTAACATGTAATTTTTTGTCAGTTGATTTTTTTGACTGAGATCATTTCAGCCAGGGCAATAATATATTCTGGAGTGGTCATTACCTAAATTGAGACTTTCAGGTTATGCAGTGACTTAACGGGGCTCTGCACCTTATGATGGCGGCATCACTTATGCTCAGCCCGGTGAGCAAGCATGCAGGAATCACCCCGTAATGAATTTACTCAACGATCTCGATCTGCGTCAGCTGGAAGCGTTCGCAGCAGTTATTGCAGCGGGCAGCGTGACCGCCGCAGCCAAAGCGCTGAATCGCTCACAGCCTGTGGTGTCACGCCAGCTGCAGGAGCTGGAGCTCTCTCTGGGCTATCCGCTCTTTATCCGCAACGGACCGCGTATTCACCCCTCCGAAGAGGCGCTGCAGCTGCATCAGTATGTGCAGAAAGCGCTGCTCTCTTTACAGCAGATCCGGCTGCGTGCGCAGGAGATCGCGCAGCAGCAGCAGCGGCCACTCAGCATTGCGGCCACGCCGGCGCTGGCTGCAGGGCTGCTGCCACAGGCGCTGGCGGCGATTGGCCTGCACAATAAAGTGCAGATCATCAGTGAGTCTGCGGCGCAAACGGCGCACGCGGTGATCACCGCTGAGGCGGACATCGGCCTCTGCAGCCTGCCGCTGGAGCATGATGCAGTGGTACTGCACTGGATTGGTCACGCGCGCTGCGTGGTGGCGCTGCCGGATAGCGACCCGCTCGCGGCGCAGCCGCAGATATCGCTCAGCCAGCTGGCGGGACGGCGACTTATCGCCCCCTGGAACCCGCAGCGCCTGCGCGGGCGCTATGAAAAAGCGCTGAAGCGTGTCAATACGCCGCTACCGGAAACCATTGAAACCAACTCTTCGGCAAATATTCTTGGCTGCGTCCGCGCCGGGCTGGGCGTGGCTATTCTGGAGCCGGTTTCCGGCTGGGGAATGCCGCTGGCTGGCGTCACTATCTGTACGCTGGAAGAGGATATTCCTTACTACTTTGGCGTGGTCACGCCGCAGGGACGGCAGATCACCGCGGCAGCACAGGCGCTGGTAGAAGCGCTCGCCGCCGCGGCTGCCGCGCTGTTGCCCGATTTTCAGCGGCTGGCCTCAAGCGAACACACCCGCGTTATGCGGCTTATCAATCAGCTTTAAGGCGTCTGCAGGGCGTGGCAACTGGCTTATACCCATTCCGGCATAAGATATAAGAAATCCATTGGTTAAATGCTGAGCGCTATTATTGACTCCGCCCGGTCGCAGGAGGAGTATGCAAAGCCTCAGCTTTTACTATGCGTATTAACAATCATTAGCCGGTAACTATGTGTTATCAGGATAATAAATCCGGCGGTTGTGGGTATGCGTTTGACAGCGTTTTTTGCGCTGACATCAGGGGATACTTATATGACTTCAGCTGCCGACGGTCTGGCTGCGCTGGAAGCTCAGCTACAGCAGGACCTGGAATACCTTGAACTGCCCGCAAAACCCTGGGTGCCTGTGCACACGGCTTATGACCAGCCGGTGCGCGATGTCGTCGTGATCGGTGCCGGAATGTGCGGCCTGGCGGCGACGGCCCGGCTGCAGCTGGCGGGCATCACCAATAGCATCGCTTACGACACTGCACCAGCAGGGGAGGAGGGGCCGTGGGTCACCTTTGCCCGCATGGAGACGCTGCGTTCACCCAAATCACTGCAGGGACCGGCACTCGGTCTGGCCTCGCTGACCTTTCGCGCATGGTATACCGCGCAGTGGGGAAAAGCGGCCTGGCAGGCGCTGGACAAAATCCCGAAAGAGATATGGATGAACTATCTGGTCTGGTACCGGCAGGTACTGAATCTGCCGGTACAGAACGGCGTCCGCGTTACCGCCATTGAACCTGCCGGGTCGCTGATTGCGCTGACGCTGGAAGGCGCAGCGCCGGCACGCGTATATACCCGCCGGCTGGTGCTGGCAACCGGCCGTTCCGGCCTGGGCGGCGTCGCCGTTCCCCCCTTTTTGCAGGGCGTCGATCGCCGCTTCTGGGCACACTCCGCCGACAACATCGACTTCCGTGCGCTGCAGGGTAAGCGGGTTGCGGTGATCGGTGCCGGTGCCTCGTCAATGGATAATGCCGCAACCGCGCTGGAGCAGGGCGCTGCCAGGGTGGATCTGCTGATCCGCCGTAAAGCGATGCCGCGCATCAATAAAATGACCGGTATCGGCAGTCAGGGCGTGGTACACGGTATGCACCAGCTGCCGGATATGTGGAAATGGAAGTTTGTTGATTATACCGCTGCCACCCAGACGCCGCCGCCGCGCGCCTCCACCCTGCGCGTTTCGCGTCATGAAAATGCCCGTTTTTTGCTGAACTGCGCTATCAATGCCGTCAGGCCCGAAGGGGATGAGCTGGTCATTGAGACGACGCAGGGGCCGCTGCGCTATGACTACCTGATTGCGGCTACCGGTTTCAGCAACGATTTCAGCGGCCGATCCGAATTCGCCGCCATCGCCCCGCACATCCGCCGCTGGGCAGACGGTCGCTATCAGCCTGCCATGGGGCCGGCGCGCCAGAATATGCTGGAGGCGCCTGACCTGGGACCCGGGTTTGAGTTTCGCGAGCGCTCCCCCGGCGCCTGCCCGATGCTTTCACATATTCACTGTTTCAATGATGCCGCGATGCTGACGCACGGCAAAGTCTCCGGTGATATCCCCGCGGTCAGCGCCGGTGCCGATCGGCTGGTGCGGGCGATTGCGGCCTCGCTGTTTGCCGAGGATGTGGAGCAGCACTATGCCAGCCTGCAGGCGTATGACACGCCTGAATTACAGGGCGATGAATGGGTGGACGCCACCCCCTTACTGAATCAGGAGAACGCGTTATGAGTGACGCTATCGATCGCGCCGCCGGGCTGACCCCTGACGCGGCGCTCTACCAGACGCGGCGGCTGCGGCCGGAGTTTGTTGATGGCGCCGAGGCGTGCCGTCGCTCCGTGCTGACACCGGAAGATGACCAGGGGCTCTCTGCAGCCCTGCGGCTGGCGCTGGCGCAGCGCATGGCGCGGCTGAATCAGGATAGCGCGCTGGAGCAGGCGTATCAGCATGAGCTGGCGCAGCTGCAGCCGGCAGATGAGCTGCTGGCGCTGGCGGAAGGTGCGCTGCCGGCAGGCGAACCGCTGGCGACGATTGTGCGTCATACCGATCTGGTCACGTCTCAGCCGGTGCAGGCCACCGAGCAGCACATCCGGCTGCTGGAGCAGGCGGGGCTGAATAACCCGCAGATTGTGGCGCTCTCTGAGCTGATCGCCTTTGTTAACTTCCAGACGCGCGTGGCGGCTGGCCTGCGCCTGCTGAGGTCAGCATGATCCCTTCTGTTTCCCTGAAGCCGCTGCACTGGCACCCCTATATTGCGCCGGTCAGCGTAGACGACGCCACGCCTGCCCAGCGCGATGCGATGAAAATCACACCGTCTAACAAGAAGGTGTCGGAGTATGTCCGCACGCTGGTACACGATCCGGAAAGCTACACCGCACGCACCGGGCTGTTCAACGCCATCATGTATGTTGAAGGCGGCCTGAATCGCGCCGATCGCGAGCTGGGCGCGCTGGGCGCGTCAATCGTGAACGGCTGCCGCTACTGCGCGGTGGTGCATGCGCGCCGGCACGTGCAGCTGGCTGAAAACGACGCGGTGGTCAGTGCAATCTATTTTGACCGCGCCGATGCGCTGGGCGAGCGCGACGCCGCGATCTATCACTTTGCCCGCCGCCTGTCGGTCACGCCAGCCGAAGCGACGGCAGAAGATATTGCGCCGCTGCGTGCGGCCGGAATGGACGATCGGGAGATTATCGACCTGATCCACGCTATCGCCATCTTTGGCTGGGCCAACCGTCTGATGCATGTGCTGGGCCATGCTGACCTGAATAAATAGGGCAATGCCATGTTAGAACTTAATAATATTACGCTCGCCTATGGTAACAACCCGATTCTGAAAGGGGTCGATCTGACGGTAAAGCGGGGCGATGTGGTGTCGATTATCGGGCCAAGCGGCACCGGTAAAACCACGCTACTGCGCTGCATTAATTATCTGGCAAAGCCCACAGCCGGAACGATCGCGCTCGATCAGATCCGCATGGATTATCGCAAACCCGATAAAGCGGCGATCCAGGCGATCCGCCTGCGTACCGCGATGGTATTTCAGCAGTTCAACGTCTTTAAGAACATGACGGTGCTGGAGAATGTGATGGATCCGCTGATCGTGATCCAGCGCAAAAGCCGCCAGGAGGCGCGGACCATCGCGCTTGAGGAGCTGGAGCGGGTCGGACTCGGCGCGAAAGCCGATCACTATCCTTCCCAGCTATCTGGCGGACAGCTGCAGCGCACCGGCATTGCCCGCGCACTGGCGGTGCGGCCGGAGGTCATTCTGTTTGATGAACCGACCTCTTCGCTGGATCCGGAGCTGGTGGGTGAGGTGCTGAAGGTAATCAAAGATGTCACCTCCTCAGGCATCACCTCGCTGCTGGTCACGCATGAGATGCAGTTTGCGAAAAGCGTCTCTAACCGCATTGTGTTTATGGATCAGGGGGTGGTCGCCGCGCAGGGTACGCCGGCAGAGATGTTTGAAAACCCGACCCTGCCGCGCCTTGCCCAGTTTCTCAGCTCAGAACGCATATTCTAATAATCAGAGGAATCAAGATCATGCCTGCACTTAAAACAACATTACGTCGCCTGGCCGCGCCTGGCATCATCGCACTGGCGCTGGTCAGCGGCAGCAGCTTTGCCGATGCGGTTCGCACCATCAAAATCGCTACCGCTGCAGAGTCCAAGCCGCTCTCCTGGGGCGCGATTGGTCATGAGCCGCAGGGCTATGAGCCCGACGTGCTGAAAGCGATTAATGCCAGACTGCCGCAGTACAAATTTGTGATGGAAGGCGCCGCGGATATCGCTCAGGAGACCGGGCTGGCGACCGGCAAATATGATATGGCAACCGGCGGCTACTATAAGGCCCCGGCGCGTAGCAAGCAGTTCCTGATCCCGGATGCACCGATGGGTGCCAGCCTGATGAAGATCTACAGCCGCAGCGACAGCACCATTCAGGGCATGAAAGATCTGGTGGGCAAAAAGGTTGTCCCGGTGACCGCTGGCGGTGGCGTCTACAAATTTGTGACGCAGTGGCAGCAGGATAATCCGAACGACAAGATCGCCATTAAAGCCTCCAGTGCTGGCGTGCCCTATCCGGATCGCCTGAAAGAGGTGCAGAACGGCAAGTATGACGCGCTGATCCTGCCATCCAACCTCGGCGAGCAGACGGTCATTGATAACCAGAAACTGGCTATCAAAGCGAGCGAACCGGTGGCGATCAACAACACCTATGTGCTGCTGCATCGTTCGGCAGAGAATCAGGCGCTGAGTCAGGACATTACAAAGGCGCTGCAGGATCTTAAGGCGGACGGCACGCTGGATAAGCTGGCGCAGAAGTGGTTTGGTGAAGACGTCACGAAATATATGCAGTAACGGATTCACAAGCAGATACCGCGCCGGCTCTCTGGCAGGCGCGGCTCTATAGTAAGCAGGAGTGTTTCACCGTGAATCTATCCGCCATGATCCCCGAGCTGCTGTCAGCGCTGCCGCTGACGCTCGGTATTATGTTTGTTGCGATGCTGGCTGGCTTTGTTCTGGCGCTCATCACGACGCTTTTCCGCGTCCGTCGTATTCCGCTGGTCAGCCAGCTGGCCGATCTGTACGTCTCTTATGCGCGCAGCGTGCCGGTGGTTCTGCAGCTGTTTGTCGCTTTCTACGGCCTGCCGCTGATTACGCAGCAGCTCGGCTTTACGGATTTTGTTTCACCTAATCTGGCCGCCATGATTGGCCTGAGCTTCTATCACGGCGGCTATCTCTCCGAAGTAATGCGCCCGGCGTTTCTGGCGGTAGAGCGCGGTCAGCACGATGCGGCGGACAGCCTGGGTTACGGCTTTCGTCACAAGATGCTGCGCGTGGTAGGACCGCAGGCGGTGCACTTTGCGCTGCCGGGCTATGGTAACGCGATAATTTACCTGATCCATAACGTTGCGCTGGTGATGTATATCGGTGCCGCTGATGTCATGGCGACGGCGCATCTGATTATGGAGCGCGATTATAACCAGTATCAGTTTGGTACCTATCTGGTGCTTGCGGTGATCTATTCGCTGCTCTGTCTGGTCGCCTGGCTGATTATTCGTTTCTTTGAACAGCGTCATGCGAAGTACAGCGCCAAAACGGCGCGCGTCAAGCTGACCGCCAGCGTCTGAGCAGGAGAGCGCGCATGTTTGATACTGAAGTACTACTGCCCGATTTCTGGAGCATTCTGGATGCGGTGCCGGTTACGCTGCTGATGGCGGTAACGGTGTTTATCTGTTCCACGCTGCTGGGCGGGCTGTTTGCATATATTGAGCATCAGCGTATTCCGCTACTGCGTCAGCTGGTGATGGTTTACAAAATTGCCTTTAAAGGCGTGCCGATGGTGGTGGTGATTTTTCTCGCCTACTACGGTCTGCCATCCGCGCTGCATTTCTTCGCTACGCTGTTTAACGTTGAGGTGAATGCTCACTCGCTGCCTAACTGGGTGATTATCATCGTCGCGCTGAGCGCCTGCGTAGCGGCGTTTCAGGCAGAAGTGTGGAAAGGGGCGCTGAACTCGTTTGACAGCGGCCAGTCCGACGCCGCGCTGTCGCTGGGTTACAGCGGTGGCCAGCTGTTCCGGCGCGTGATGTTCCCGCAAATCATCGTGGCGGCGATCCCGGATCTGGCCAACGCCTTTATGGTGATTATGAAAGCGCTGTCGCTCGCCTTTGCTATCGAAGTAGTGGATATCTTTGCGCAGGCGCAGCTGACGGCGGCGCTGAACTTCTACTATCTCGAAGCGTTCCTGATTGCCGTGGTGTTTTATATGGTGATTGCGTGGGTGGTGACCAAGGTCGCCGATATGATTGAAGCGCGGTTGCGCGTCAGGACCTGAGAGAGAGAGGAGGCTGGCGCCGGTTCTGTTCGCCACGGGGGCGTGGGGCACGGGACTGGTTCCGTTCGCCACAGGGGCACGGGGCCGGTTCCGTTCGCCACAGGGGCACGGGGCCGGTTCCGTTCGCCGTCAGCCGTGGCAGCAGCCTTTGCCCCGGCGCGGCGACCGGGCAGAGGACGCCTGGCCGCGCCCTCTGCACTCCCCGGCCCTGCGCCAGCCCCGCCCGCCGCTGCGCGGTTCCCTCGCTCAAGCCCGCTTCCCGGGGACCGGCCGCTATTCGCTCCTGCTCACCGCGCCCTTTCGCCGACGTCCTGTCGGCTCATCCCGGAATCGCGCCCTCCCTCGGCGGACCCGGATGGCGCTTCCCCCGCCTTCTGATTTTTTCTCTTTCCTGGGCTTTTTTAATGGCGGTGGGTTCTGGTGGTTTGCGCTTTTTTCCTGTCACATGTGTTTTATGGCTGACGGTCCTGTCGGAAAGCTTCAGCGCACACCAGACCAAATTTAAAAAAAACAAAATGAAGAATTTGCAGGCGGGGAGGGGGACGCCATCCGCAGCGCCGGGCGCAGAGTGACGGCCAGGGCGAGCCGGCAGGACGCCGGCGAGAGCGCGGGCTGAGCAGGAGCGAATCCGCGCGGTCCGTTAAGGCCGGAGGGATAAGTCCGGGAATTCGCGAGGACGGCGCGGGGCGCGGATTGCTAAGGGGCGCGCCCACCCGCCCCTTAGCCCGTCCGCGTGCGGGAATGCCGCTGAAACTGCCAGAAGCCAGGCGGGCGGAACCCCCCCGGTGCCGCGCGCTGCTTAGCGCACAGCCGCGTGCTGCTGCCCCGGGGCCGGTTCCGTTCGCCGTCAGCCGTGGCAGCAGCCTTTGCCCCGGCACGGCGACCGGGCAGAGGGCGCCTGGCCGCGCCCTCTGCACTCCCCGGCCCTGCGCCAGCCCCGTCCGCCGCTGCGCGGTTCCCTCGCTCACGCCCGCTTCCCGGGGACCGGCCGCCATTCGCTCCTGCTCACCGCGCCCTTTCGCCGACGTCCTGTCGGCTCATCCCGGAACCGTGCCCTCCCTCGGCGGACCCGAATGGCGCTTCCCCCGGCTTCCACTTTTTTCTCTTTCCTGGTTTTTTTTATGGCTGTGGATTTTGTTCGCAGGTTCAGACCCTGCAACCTTTTAAGAATGAAAAAATGAATGTGCAGGCGGGAAGGGGGCGCTATCCGCAGCGCCGGGCGCAGAGTGACGGCCAGGGCGAGCCGGCAGGACGCCGGCGAGAGCGCGGGCTGAGCAGGAGCGAATCCGCGCGGTCCGTTAAGGCCGGAGGGATAAGTCCGGGAATTCGCGAGGACGGCGCGGGGCGCGGATTGCTAAGGGGCGCGCCCACCCGCCCCTTAGCCCGTCCGCGTGCGCAAGCGCCGCTGAAACTGCCAGAAGCCTGGCGGGCGGAACTCCCTCAGTGCCCCGCGCTGCTAAGCGCCCAGTCCCGCGCTGCCGCGCCCCCCTCCCCAACAGACAAAGCAAACTGAAAACTGGCCGATAATGCGCCATTACTTCTGCGGTTGGGACAATTTTCCGAAACTCGTCGGCTTTTCACCTCGTCTGTTTACAGAAAATTCAGGACAGGCAAAATAGCGTTTATTTTCTCACCGTAATTGACTATGTCTGAAGAAGCCCTGCGTCAGCAGATCCAGAACCTGAAAAAACACAACGCGCGCCTGAAGCGCATTGCGCATGATGCGCGCAATAAACTCAGCGCTGCGCTGGATGGCACCGGACTCTGCCTGTGGCAGCTGGACATTCCCAGCGGCAAACTGGTGATATTCAACCGGCGCTGGGGGGCGATGCTCGGCTTTCAGCCGAAAGAGACCAAAGCGCGGTTTGATGCCTGGCGGGAGTGCCTGCATCCGGAAGATGCTGATGAGGTGCTGCGGGCGTTTTACGACCATATCGAAGGGCGGGCACCGTGGTATGAGGCGCTGCACCGCATGATTGGCAAAAATGGCAAAATTACCTGGGTGCTGGACCGCGGTCGCGTCAGCGAGTGGGATGCGGCGGGTAATCCGCTGCGTGTGACCGGTACGCATATCGATATGACCAAAGAGAAAAATTATGAGGCTCAGCTTGCGCTGCTGGCGCATCACGATCCGCTGACGGGTCTCGCCAATCGCCATGCGCTCTCCGTTCAGTTTGCGCAGATGCATGCCGGAGGGCCGCTCTGTGTGGCGTTTATCGATCTGGACAACTTCAAACACGTCAATGATACGCTCGGTCATCGCAGCGGTGATGAAGTGCTGATCCAGCTCAGCCAGCGGATGCTGGACGCTCTGCCGCCTGTGGTGCTGGCAGGCAGGCTCGGCGGTGATGAGTTTGTGCTGCTGATGCCATTCCTGATCGACTACCCTAAAGTGCGGATTCTGGCGCAGGCGGTGCTGGAGGCGGCGCTGCAGCCGTTTGATGTCGACAACGGTCTCGCACAGATTGGCGCTTCAATCGGGGTGGCTCAGGTACGGGCAAAAGAGAGCTTTGATGATGCGCTGAAACGGGCGGACGAGGCGATGTATCAGGTGAAGCGTAACGGAAAACAGGGGATAAGGCTTGCTGCCTCCGGGCAGGAGAGACGCGACATTTAATTATTAAACGCATCCGCTGTCACCCCTGTTCGCGTAATGCGCCTAAACTTGTCTGTGATTATTGCTGCAGCGATCTCTGCCGGCAATAAAACTGCCTGTTATCGGCCACACACGGAGAATGAGATGAGCACTTTTCAGACTAAAGATGGCGTTACGCTCTGGTTCAAAGACTGGGGCAGCGGCCAGCCAGTGCTGTTCAGCCACGGCTGGCCGCTGGATGCGGATATGTGGGACAGCCAGCTGACTTTCCTCGCGGAGCGGGGCTATCGGGTTATCGCGTTTGACCGTCGCGGTTTTGGCCGCTCAGAGCAGCCGTGGGAAGGGTATAACTACGATACCTTCGCTGATGATATCCATGACCTGATCGAACATCTCCAGCTGGAAGAGATTACGCTGGTAGGGTTTTCAATGGGCGGAGGCGATGTCACGCGCTACATTGGCCGCTACGGCAGCGCAAAAGTAAAATCGCTGGTGCTGCTGGGTGCCGTGACGCCGGTGTTTGGCCGGAAAGCGGATCATCCGGAAGGCCCGGAACAGGCGGTCTTTGATGATATCAGGGCGGGATTACGTCAGGACCGTGCGCAGTTCATCAGCGATTTTGCCACGCCGTTTTATGGTCTGAATGCCGGACAGCAGGTTTCAGACGGGGTGCTGACCCAGACGCTCAATATCGCGTTGCTCGCTTCGCTGAAAGCGACTATCGACTGCGTTACGGCGTTTGCAGAGACGGACTTCCGGGATGATATCGCTAAAGTCGATGTGCCCACGCTGGTGATCCACGGCAGTAACGATCAGGTCGTACCCTTTGAGGCGACCGGCAAGCTGGCGCATGAGATGATTAAACATTCACAGCTGAAAGTGTATGACAATGCACCGCACGGCTTTGCTGTTACTCATCAGGATCGACTCAACGCCGACCTGCTCGCCTTTTTGCAGCAGCAGAAATAAAAAAAGGTCGCCTGCGGGCGACCTCCTCTGAACTGCAGGGCAGAGTTAATCTGCCAGCAGATGACCATACATCGTCAGCAGACGACGCGTCACGCCGTTGGTCCAGCCAAAACCGTCCTGCAGCGGATATTCGCCGCCGCCGCCCGGACGCGCCCGATCGCCGCTGATATCATATTTCTCAACCAGCTTGTGATGCAGCGAGTAGAAGTTTTTCACCGTCGTCAGCCAGTTCACCGCAATTTCAGTGGCCAGCGTCTCTTCACCGTAATGATTCAGCCCCACTACGGCCATCCACTGCAGCGGTGCCCAGGCGTTAGGCGCGTCCCACTGCTCGCCGCTCTCGACCATCGAGGTCAGCAGTCCGCCCTGCGTCAGCAGCAGCTGGCGCAGCGCAATCGCCTGCAGATGCGCCTGCTCAGGCGAAGCGAGACCGAGGAACAGCGGTACAACCGCAGCGGCAGTAAAGGCGCCAAACCGCTCGTTGCGCCAGTCGTAGTCACGATAAACGCCTGCGGTGGTATCCCAGAGGTAACGGTTAATCGCCTGCTTGCGCGCATCCGCTTTTTTCTGCCACGCCAGCGCCGTCAGCTCTTCGCCCCGGGCGTGCGATAGCGTGGAGATCATCAGCTCCAGCTTGTAGAGAAACGCATTGAGATCGACCGGGATAAACTGCGTAGTACGGATACTCGCCAGTCGCTGCGGATCGCGTAGCCAGCGTGAAGAGTAATCCCAGCCGGATGCAGCACCGGCGCGCAGATCGCGGTAAACCTCACTGGCCGGACGGCTCGACTTGCTGGCCGTCTCCACATCTTCCACCCAGGATTCATCACGCGGTGTGTCGCGATCGTCCCAGTAGCGGTTGAGCAGAGAGCCGTCGGGCATGCGCACAACGTGACGATAAGCCTGATGCGGCATCAGCTCACCTGCGCCATCCATCCAGAACTGATACTCTTTCATCAGCTGGTCAAGGTAGCGTTTGGCACCGCGAATGCCATCCTCTTCAAACAGCTCCACCATCAGAGCAAATACCGGTGGCTGCGAGCGGCTGAGATAGTAAGTACGGTTTCCGTTAGGAATATGACCGTAGTTATCGATCAGCCAGGCAAAATTGTCCGCCATATGACGCAGCAGATCGTCACGTCCGGCATCAGCCAGCCCCAGCATGCTGAAATAGGAGTCCCAGTAATAGGTTTCGCCAAAGCGGCCGCCGGGTACCACGTAAGGTTTTGGCAGCGGCAGCAGCGAGGAGTGTGGCATATGCTGCTGAGGCATTTTTGTCAGCACCGGCCACAGATCATCGATGTGCTCTTTCAGCGTTTTATCCGGATTTGAGACATAAAAGCTCTCATTTACCTGCGGCAGGTAAAAGTGCTCATGAATAAACTTTTCCAGATCGAGATCGCCCGCCCGTTTGCGGCGACGATAGCGGATAAGAATATCCAGCGGATCGAATTTAGGCGCGCAGTCGGGAAATGTTTTGCTGTCAGCAAAAATATGAGAGGTCTGAACGTGTTCAAACATCTCCAGATAGCGATCGGCAGGCGTCAGCGCATCCGGTGCCGGCAGTCCCTGAATCAGCTCAGGTTCTGGCTCCGAATCCTCTGCGCCTTCACGCACGAACTCATGAGGATCGTATTGATACTCCAGATCAGCATGGGCTTCGTGTTCCCCGAACACCTGGCGTGGCTGGTGGTTAGTATTAATAACGGCCTCCTGAAATTCCTGGTTGCTCAAAAGACAAATTATAGAGGGTTCGCGGTTGCAGACAACAATGCGAAATATCTATGAACGTAATAAATATTGTCGATGGATCGCCGTTTTTGCCTTTTTTGCAATATTAACAACGGCCTGTATTTAAAGATATTTAAGGTGTTTCTTAAATATACCTTCAGAAAGCGCACCGGATTAATCTGCAAATAAGAAAATCGCCAATTTCAGGCGCCGTTCTCCCTTTTTTCTTGATCAATTTATGCGGTTGTTTTCTGCACCCGGTGCGCGACTTACGCGTTACAGCCATCCGGGTGTCTGTACATCCGGAATCTGCACAGGACCTCGCCGCGGTAAATTTTTTGCCAGATGAGCAGGCGCTAAGCGAAAACGTTATTAATTACCTTTCGCTATAAACAGGTTTTTTTTAATTTTAATTTAACTAAAAAACGGCCGTGCAATAATTTTTACACTGCGCTGGCGCAAACATCAGGCTGCCGTTTTGGTTGTTACCGTAATTAACAATCAAATGAACTGCTTAAAGAAGTAATCTCTTTTACAGCCGCTAAGCTTAATAACAACATTGTCACAATAGAGCAGGATAATTAACCTTAACTCAGTGATTTTAAACAGATAGTTTCTCGCAAAAACAATGATCTTAATCAAGATTTACTGGTATAGTTTTATTCACTCCTACTTTTCCGTTTGTTCCTGCCGGTTTCTCACATTTGGCGGGAATTGATGACGGCGTAGCAGAAATTATTCTGTGCGCCATCTTTGTTAATAATAAGTAAAAATTCCGCGTAATTTTGTGGCAATGAGGTAAGCAATGTTTGGATTAGATGCTTTTCATCTGGCCAGGATACAGTTCGCGTTTACTGTCTCCTTCCATATTATCTTCCCGGCCATCACTATCGGGCTTGCCAGCTTTCTGGCAGTGCTTGAGGGGATGTGGCTGAAAACCCGTAACGAAACCTATCGCGATCTCTATCACTTCTGGTCGAAAGTGTTTGCGGTGAACTTCGGTATGGGGGTGGTCTCAGGTCTGGTTATGGCCTATCAGTTCGGGACCAACTGGAGCGGGTTTTCGCAGTTTGCCGGGAGTATTACCGGTCCGCTGCTGACCTATGAGGTGCTGACTGCCTTCTTCCTTGAGGCGGGCTTCCTCGGCGTCATGCTGTTTGGCTGGAACCGCGTCGGACCAGGCCTGCACTTCTTCGCCACCTGTATGGTCGCGTTAGGTACGCTGATCTCCACGTTCTGGATCCTCGCATCAAACAGCTGGATGCACACGCCGCAGGGCTACATCATCCAGAATGGTATTGTGGTGCCGGAAGACTGGTTCAAAATTGTGTTTAACCCCTCATTCCCTTATCGGCTGTTCCATATGTCGGTGGCGGCATTCCTTGCCAGCGCCTTCTTTGTGGGCGCGTCCGGGGCATGGCATCTGCTGCGCGGCAATGACAACCCGGCGATCCGCAAGATGTTCTCAATGGCGCTGTGGATGGCGCTGATTGTTGCTCCGATTCAGGCGATGATTGGCGATGCGCACGGCCTGAACACGCTGGAGCATCAGCCGGCAAAAATTGCTGCCATTGAAGGACACTGGGAAAACCCGCCGGGTGAAGCCACGCCGCTGATCCTGTTTGGTATTCCGGATATGGAAGAGGAGCGTACGAAGTATGCGCTGGAAATTCCTTATCTCGGCAGCCTGATCCTGACGCACAGTCTTGATAAACAGGTTCCGGCACTGAAAACCTTCCCGAAAGAGGATCGGCCTAATTCGCTGGTGATCTTCTGGTCGTTCCGCGTCATGGTGGCGATGGGGCTGCTGATGATCACGCTCGGCGTGTTCAGCCTGTGGCTGCGTTATAAACAGCGTCTTTACAGCTCACGACCGTTCCTGTGGTTTGCGCTGCTGATGGGACCATCGGGCCTGATCGCTATCCTTGCTGGCTGGTTCACCACTGAAATCGGACGTCAGCCGTGGGTGGTTTACGGCGTGCAGCGCACAATTGATGCGGTTTCAGCGCATGGCGACCTGCATATGAGTATCAGCCTGCTGGCCTTTATCCTGGTCTACTCATCGGTGTTTGGCGTGGGCTATGTCTATATGATGCGCCTGATCAAAAAAGGTCCGCACACCGGTGAAGGGAAAGATGTCCGTCACGGTGGTCCGGGTCAGGATAAGACGCCAGCGCGCCCGCTCTCTGCTGCACATGAGAGCCTGGATGCTTCGCAGGAGGGTAAATAAATGATCGATTTTTCCGTTATCTGGTTCGCCATCATCGTCTTTGCCACGCTGATGTATATCGTGATGGATGGCTTTGACCTGGGCATCGGTATTCTGTTTCCGTTTAACAAAGATGCCGTTGAGCGCGACATGATGGTTAACACCGTGGCGCCGGTCTGGGATGGTAATGAAACCTGGCTGGTGCTGGGCGGAGCAGGGCTGTATGGTGCCTTTCCGCTCGCCTATGCGGTGATCGCTGATGCACTGGCGATCCCGCTGACGGCTATGCTGATCGGCCTGATTTTCCGCGGTGTGGCGTTTGAATTTCGCTTCAAGGCGACCGAAGAGCATCGTGCATTCTGGGATAAATCGTTTATTGCCGGCTCGCTGCTGGCGACCTTCAGCCAGGGCGTGGCGGTCGGTGCGATGATCAACGGTTTCCCGGTTAAAGGACGTGAGTTTGCCGGTTCAGCTCTGGACTGGCTGGCCCCGTTCCCGCTGTTCTGCGGCGTGGGTCTGGTCGTGGCCTATGCGCTACTGGGCTGCACCTGGCTTATCATGAAAACCGAAAACGAACTGCACCGTAAAATGTCTGCGCTGGCTACGCCGCTGGTGATTGCGCTGCTGGTGATAGTCGGCATTATCAGCCTGTGGACGCCGTTTGCTCACGAAGCGATTTCGCAGCGCTGGTTTACCCGGCCAAACCTGTTCTGGTTCCTGCCGGTGCCGGTACTGGTTCTGCTCTGCTCGTGGGGGATCATGCGCGCCATCAAACGTGAGGCGCACTATTCGCCGTTCCTGCTGACGCTGGCGCTGATTTTCCTCGGCTTCTCCGGGCTTGGCATCAGCGTCTGGCCAAACATTATTCCGCCATCCGTAACTATCTGGGAAGCGGCATCGCCGCCGCAGAGCCAGGCCTTTATGCTGGTGGGCAGCCTGCTGATTATCCCGATGATTCTGGGCTATACCTTCTGGAGCTACTATGTGTTCCGCGGAAAAATCAAAGCTGACGCAGGATACCATTGAGATGCAAACGGAGGTCAGCAACATGAAACAGCACACTGAACACAAAGCGCCGCTCTGGAAGCGGGTGATGTGGCTGGTGATCATCTATGGTGCAAGCGTGCTGGCACTCGGCGTGGTGGCATCCCTGTTTCGTATGATGATGACCGCGGCAGGTATGCGTTCGCATTAATATCTGTCTGCAGCAGAGCGGCACAGCACAGCGTGCCGCTCGCCTTGCGTTAAAAAAAGTTAGTAACCTAAGCAATTAGTGCGCCGCCCTGAGCGGATCCTTTACTCTTCCTTACGTTGGTTAGGCGATTTTGTTATATTTATGTGACAAATAACGCATTAACGCGCGCTTTCCTGACTCATTCAATTAGAACCATGCTTAGCCTGAACCTGAAAAAGCAGTATATCTCTGACCTGGTTGACTGGATTGAAGCCAACCTGACCGATGAGCTTAATATCGATCTTATCACCCTGAAATCAGGCTATTCCAAATGGCATATGCAGCGCATGTTCAAGGAGATGACCGGCCAGACGCTGGCCTCCTACACGCGCAAACGCCGCCTGACTTTATCCGCTATGGCGCTTCGCTTAACCAGCATGCCGCTGATCGACATCGCCGTACGTTTTGGCTTCGACAATCAGCAAAATTTTACCCGCGTGTTCAAAAGCCATTTCTCGCTGACGCCTGGCGCCTATCGTCGTATTCCGGAAATGCGCATGAAAGCTTTTCACAGCCGCATCTCTGCGCCGCGCCCGTGGGTTAAAACACGGCTCGCCGAGAAGCCGGAAATTCGTCTGAGTGGAGAGGTGGTGGAGTGGGAGTGCCGCTTTGGCGAATATATTGACCATCACAATCATATTGTGGCGCAGCATACACGCGACTTTATCGCCTTTGCCGGACAGCACGCCACGCGCGGCTGGCTCGGTTTTCAGTTCAGTCCCGGCGTGAGCTCGCTCGATCAGCAGCATATCAGCCTGTTTCAGGCGCTGGAGAGTGAGCACGCTGACGTTCTGCCGCAGCATGTGCAGAACTGGACCGGCGAGAGCGGGCTGTATGCAGAGATCGACTGGCATGGCGCGCCGGAAGAGATCAACGCCTTCACCGCCGAGATTTACTACAACCATCTGCCCGCGCTCGGCGTGGCACGCCGGCCCGGTAAAGATCTGCTCAGGCTCGATTTGAAATACAGTACGCCGCAGCTGCTGCAGGGCACCTTTCATATTCCGGTAGCACTGGAATAATCAGCAAATTGTGCGGCTAAATGTGACAAACCGCACAATTTTATAAACCCTGCGCCGGTAGCGGCGTAAAATTCTGCTCCGAAGCCTGACCTGCCGCGCCATGTGCTGGCAGCGCAGCATCAGGCTGGATGGCTCTCTGCATTCCCGATCCGCTCCGGATCTTTAAATGAAACCCTAAATTATCATGCGACTTTTACCGTTGTTCTTGTCCGCGGCGCTTGCCGTTTTTTCATCGCTGGCCGGTGCGCAAATGGCTGAGCCATTTTCACCCCCCGGTGGCCTGCATCCGCACCAGCAGCGCTGTGCTCAGCAGGAAATTGTGGGTGATAACGCACTGCCTCAGTATGAAAACAGTGAGAACGTTTCTCTCTGCTGCAGCGATCTGCACGCCTGACACCTGCCGCCGCTCTCCGCTAATGCGGCAACCGCATTTTTCGACATTGTTTCCCGGCGCGGTCACCGCTATCGTTTCGCCACGTAATGAGAATTATTTACATTAATTTAGCGTGGCGGCACAGGCGGAGTGCGCTGCTGCCGCTGCCGGGAGAAGTGAATTGTCACAGAAAAAGAGTCGTGCACCGCAGCGAGTGCGTAATGAGCTGCGCTTTCGTCATCTGACGGTAGCCAGCAAAACCCGTGTTGCCGGCGTCTTCTGGCGCATTGTATTTACCGGGGCCGATCTGGCAGGCTTTCATTCCCCCTCGTTTGACGATCACATCAAAGTCTTTTTTCCCTCCGGGCCGGGCTGCGATGTTGCGCTGCCGCAGCTGAGTGAAGAGGGCATCGTCTGGCCTGAGGGCGTGCGTCCCGCCGCGCGTGACTACACGCCGCTGGCGTTTAACGGCGTCGACTCTCTGACGCTCGATTTCTATATGCATGATGACGGAGTGGCGAGCGGCTGGGCAGCTGCGGCTAAGCCTGGCGACCGGATCGCGATGGGCGGGCCGCGCGGCTCCTGCATTATGCCGGTGGATTACGCCTGCCAGGTGTATGTCTGCGATGAAACCGGGCTGCCTGCTTTTAAGCGGCGCTATGCGGAGCTGCAGGCGCAGCACGTTCACCTGCTGGCGTTTACGGATGCCGCTATCGGACATGACTATCTGGGAGAGATGGAGGGCGTTACCGTTCACTGGCTGGGCAGCAACCGTATGGCGGCCACTACGCCAGCGCAGCTGACGGCAGAACTGGCTGCCATCGATTTTACCGGCGATGACTATTTTGTCTGGCTGACCGGAGAAGGCAATGCGGTGAAACAGCTCAGCGACTATTTTACGCAGCAGCGCGGCGCGGATACGGACTTTGTCCGCGCCGTCGCCTACTGGCATCAAAAGTCACCTGAAAAGTAAGCAGCGGCAGATATCCCGCTGCCGGCGAGCGGCGCTAGCGCCGTTTGTCGGCATGGCCCAGTGAGCGATCCGGCCAGCAGTAGTCGCGCACGCGCTGTTTCAGCGTGACCGCATCCGGAAAACCGCCGTCGCGTTTGCGCTCCCAGATAACCTGACCATCCACGCTGATCTCAAAGACGCCGCCGGTACCAGGCTGCAGCGTGACCGCGCTGAGATCGTCGCTGAACGTCTGCAGCAGCTCCTGAGCCATCCACGCTGAACGCAGCATCCAGTTGCACTGGGTGCAGTAGTGCAGGGTAATCGCGGGCTTAGACATCGTTAACTCCCTGACGGCAATCCACTATCAGCCGGCCGCGCACGTTGCCCGCCAGCAGCTGTTCGGCACCTTCCTGCGCTTCGCTGAGCGGAATGATGCGGGTTATCTGCTGCAGCAGCGCGCTGTCGGCCTGTTCTGCCAGCCGCTGCCACACCTGCTGGCGCAGCGCCTGCGGACACATAACGCTATCGATACCGGTCAGCGTGACGCCGCGCAGAATAAAGGGGGCCACGCTGCCCGGCAGATCCAGTCCCTGCGCCATTCCGCACGCGGCCACCACGCCGTCGCGCCGCATCCCTGCCAGCACGTTGGCCAGCGTATGGCTGCCCACGGTATCAATGGCGGCAGCCCAGCGCTCTTTTGCCAGCGGTTTACCCGGTTCGCTGAGTTCAGCACGATCGATTACCGCTGTGGCGCCCAGCGTATTGCACAGGTAGTCGCGCTCAGCTGCGCGTCCGCTGGCGGCGACCACCTCATATCCCAGGCGTGCCAGCAGGCTCACCGCAAAACTGCCTACGCCGCCGCTGGCTCCCGTTACCAGCACCGGGCCGTGCTGCGGAGTGATGCCCTGTTTTTCCAGCGCCATCACGCAGAGCATCGCGGTAAAGCCGGCGGTGCCTATCGCCATCGTCTGCTGCGGACTGAGCGCATCCGGCACGCTGACCAGCCAGTCGCCGGAGACGCTGGCTTTCTGCGCCAGTCCTCCCCAGTGCTTTTCACCCACGCCCCAGCCGGTCAGCAGCGCCAGATCGTTCTGCTGCCACGCCGGATGGCGGCTGTGGGTCACGCGGCCCACAAAGTCGATGCCTGGCACCATGGGAAACTGGCGTACGATCGGCCCTTTGTTGCAGATGGCGAGGGCATCTTTGTAATTCAGCGTGGAGTAGCTGATATCGAGGATAACATCCCGATCGGGAAGCTGTTGCTCGGAGAGATCCTGAAGGGAGGTGCGATACCCCTGTGCATCATTTTCAATGACTAATGCTTTGAACATGCCGCCTCCGGCGATAGGAAGTGTGCAGCCAATAGTACCCCTGATTGTGAGCCGCAGCAAAAAATGCCATTATCGCGACCGGCGGGTGTCCTGCACCGGTCACGCCGTTCCTTTCTGTGCCACTGGCACCCACTCATCCTGTTATGCCGGGGATTTGAGTTATGAACCCATTGAAAATAGCCGCCAGCGTCGCAATTGCGCCGGGCCTGAGCCTGAATACCACCCGCGATGTCGTGACGCTCGACACGACCGACTTTACTGACGTTGCCGCGGTGGTGCTCTCGCTGGCGGATACGCGCAGCGGCGTACTGATGCTGCTGCGCCAGACCGGATTTAACCTGCCGGTATTTGTGGCTAACGCGTTTGATACCGCAGTGCTGGATCTGCCTGGCGTGACCGGAGAAATCAACGGCGCAGCTGAAGAGTGGCAGGCGCTGGAGCAGGCTGCGCAGCAGTATGAGGCGGCACTGCTGCCGCCTTTCTTTGATACCCTGACGCGCTACGTCGATATGCAGAACAGCACCTTCGCCTGCCCGGGCCATCAGGGCGGGGCGTTTTTCCGCCGCCATCCCGCCGGGCGGCAGTTTTATGAATTTTATGGGGAAAACCTGTTCCGCTCTGATATGTGTAATGCAGATGTCCGGCTGGGCGATCTGCTAATCCATGAAGGCTCGGCGAAAGATGCGCAAAAGTTTGCAGCCCGCGTTTTTAACGCCGACAAAACCTATTTTGTGCTGAACGGAACATCAAGCGCTAATAAAGTCGTCACCAATGCGCTGCTGACGCGCGGCGACCTGGTTCTGTTCGATCGCAATAATCATAAATCCAACCATCACGGCGCGCTGCTGCAGGCGGGCGCCACGCCAGTCTACCTGGAGGCGGCACGTAATCCGTTTGGCCTGATTGGCGGCATCGACGCGCACTGTTTCGATGAAAGCTATCTGCGGGCAGAGATCGCAAAGGTTAACCCTGAACGCGCCAGGCAGGCGCGGCCATTCCGGCTGGCGATTATCCAGCTCGGCACCTATGACGGCACCGTTTACAACGCGCGTCAGGTGGTGGACCGCATCGGTCATCTGTGCGACTACATTCTGTTTGACTCCGCGTGGCTCGGCTATGAACAGTTTATTCCGCTGATGGCAGCGGGTTCACCGCTGACGCTTACCCTGACGGAAGACGATCCGGGGATCTTTGTCACCCAGTCAGTACACAAACAGCTGGCGGGCTTTTCGCAGACCTCACAGATCCATAAAAAGGATAATCATATCCGTGGTCAGCAGCGCTTTTGCCCGCATAAGCGGCTGAACAACGCCTTTATGCTGCACGCCTCAACCAGCCCGTTTTATCCGCTGTTTGCCGCGCTGGATATCAACGCGCGTATGCACCAGGGCGAGGCAGGACGCAGCCTGTGGCACGACTGCGTCATACAGGGCATTGATGCGCGTAAAGCGATCCTGCAGCGCTGCACCATGATTAAACCGTTTCTGCCTGCTCAGGTACACGGCGCGCCGTGGCAGCAGGCAGACAGCGCCGCTATCGCCCGCGATCCGGCTTACTTTAGCTTTGAGCCCGACGCAGAGTGGCACGGCTTCAGCGGCTATGCGCCGGGCCAGTATCAGATTGACCCCTGCAAGCTGCTGCTTACCACGCCGGGCATCGACGCACGCAGCGGCGCGTACAGCGACTTTGGCATTCCGGCCACCATACTGGCGAACTATCTGCGTGAGAACGGCATCGTGCCGGAGAAGTGCGATCTCAACTCCATTCTGTTCCTGCTGACGCCGGCAGAAAGCGCGGAGAAGATGGCGCATCTGGTGGCGATGCTGGAGCAGTTTGAACAGCAGGTGCGCGAAGATGCGCCGCTGGCGGAAGTGCTGCCGAGCCTGTATCGCAAGCATGCGGAGCGCTATCGCGGCTATACGCTGCGCCGCCTCTGTCAGGAGATGCACGATCTCTACGTCAGTTTTGCCGTTAAAGATCTGCAGAAAGCGATGTTCCGCGCTGACTGTTTCCCGCCGGTAGCGGTCAATCCGCAGGATGCGCATCAGGCTTATATCCGCGGTGAAGTGGAGCTGGTGCCGGTCGCAGAAGCGGAAGGGCGCATCGCGGCGGAAGGGGCACTACCTTATCCACCGGGCGTGCTGTGCGTCGTGCCCGGCGAGGTGTGGGGCGGGGCGGTACAGCGCTACTTCCTCGCGCTGGAAGCGGGCATCAACCAGCTGCCGGGCTTTTCACCGGAGCTGCAGGGTGTTTATATCGCGGAACAGAGCAGCGGCTATAAGCAGCTGGTGGCGAATATGCTGACCTGAGCGTATCGCGCCCTGACCCGATCGGGCAGGGCGCGACAATCCGGCGCATTTAATAGCGGTGATAGCTGCGCTGCGCCTGGTTAACTTTATAGAGATAACGACGCGACTCGGCAGAAGGATGGCGGCTGGTCAGCGTCTGGTAGACATCGGCTGGCGACATATCGTTGATCAGCGAAAATGCTCGGTCTTTATCGCTGGAGAAGACGCGCAGTACGCTGCCGGCACCGCCGTTATACGCGGTGATCACCGCATAGCGACGCGAAGTGGGATCCTGAATGCCGCCCAGATAGCTTTTCTGCAGCAGCGACAGATAAGCCGTACCGGCATCGATGTTGTTTTCCGGATCCAGCAGATAACTGCGGCTCGGCTTGCCCCATTTACCTTTCATGCGGAAGACGTCAACGCCGGCAGTATGCTGCACCACCTGCATCAGCCCCAGCGCATCAGCGTGGCTGACCGCATAGGGGTTAAAGCTCGATTCGGTCTGCATAATCGCCAGAATCAGTGAGGCATCGACACCATACTGCTCAGCAGATTTACGCACCATCGGCAGATACTTATGTGCACGCTTGTCGAGATGGTTCGGCACCATCGGAATGGTTACCGACCAGATCACATGCAGCCCGGCGGTGCGTTTTTGCAGTTTGTTCTGGATCAGGTAGTCCGCAAAGCTGGCGGCGCGCCCCTGCCAGCGGATTGGCTGCCCGGTATTATCCAGCACCTGGCCATACAGCAGCGGCTCTTTACTGATCTTAATATCGTTGGCGTCAGAGTAGAGATCGACATTGCCCGGATCGTCGCCGATCAGCAGAGTGGTGACGATCGCCTGGCGCAGGCTGGCCATGGGATCGGTACTGGAGATGGTCTCAATGGTGATACTACCCTTGTCGAAGTTGATGTGACTGCGGGTGTAGTAGCTGTCACTGTACTTCACATAATCTTTCGGCCCGGCGATAAGGACTTCATTAATGCCCCAGATATTTTCAATATTGGCGGCAAACTGTCCCATCAGAATGTCAAAGCCGTTGGTATCTTTAACCCACTCTTCGTGATACTGCGATTTTTTTTGTCCGGAGCAGGAGATTAATAGCGGCGCGATCGCCAGCAGGGCTATCAGTTTTTTATTCATCGTGAATCTGTGCCTGACTCAAAAAAGCGGGCCTCAAAGGAAGGCCCGGAACGGTTATTTTTCTGGCGGGGTAAAACCTTCGATATGCACATCTTTGCCTTCAAACAGGAAATTGACCATCTCCTTTTCCAGCACTTTGCGATCTTCCGGATTCATCATGTTGAGCTTTTTCTCGTTGATCAACATGGTCTGTTTCGACATCCACTGCTGCCAGGCTTCTTTAGAAATCTCATTATAGATGCGCTTGCCCAGCTCGCCGGGATAGAGCTGAAAGTCCTGGCCTTCAGCGTCACGTTGCAGATAGGTACAAAAAATGGTGCGGCTCATTACTCTTCCTCTTCGATCGCGCGCGATGACAGTGACAGCTGCTGCGGATGGCGTAATTCATGCAGTAAACGCTCTACCGGGGCAGCAAGGCCCACTGACGGTGGTTGCGCTAAGTTATACCAGAGACCGCCCGCTTCATCCATCAGCGACCCGGCGGATGGCTCTGCCAGCCACATCGGCACAATATCCAGATGGAAATGGCTAAAGGTGTGGCGAAATGCCGTCAGCTGCTGCAGATTGCCGCTAATACCGTGCTGTGTCAGCCACTCCCGCAGTGCATCCTCGCTGCTAAACTGCGGAAAGCAGTAAAGGCCGCCCCACAGTCCCGTGGGCGGACGCTGCGCCAGCCAGACGTTATCGCCATCCTGCATCAGCAAAAACCAGCCGCTGCGTACCGGCAGAGTGACTTTGGGCTTTTTGCCCGGATAGTCAGCCCAGCTCTGGCTGGCATACGCTTCACAGCCGCTATTAAGCGGGCAGATTTCACACTTTGGCCGTGAACGGGTGCAGACCAGCGCGCCGAGATCCATCATCGCCTGATTAAACTGGCTGACGCCCTGCGCTGGCGTCACTGCTTCGCTAATCTGCCACAGCTGCTTTTCGACCTCTTTTTTGCCAGGCCAGCCACCGATTGCGTAGCAGCGCGCCAGCACGCGTTTGACGTTGCCATCCAGAATCGGAAAATGCAGGCCAAGCGACAGTGAAAGGATCGCCCCGGCGGTCGAGCGACCCACGCCCGGCAGAGCAGCAATTGCCGTGAAGTCCGGCGGGAACTCACCGCCGTGCTGATCCACGACCTGTTTAGCCGCTTTATGCAGGTTGCGCGCCCGCGCATAGTAGCCGAGGCCGGTCCAGAGATGCAGCACTTCATCCAGCGGCGCGGCAGCAAGATCGCGCACGGTGGGGAAGCGCGCCATAAAACGTTCAAAATAGGGAATAACCGTGGCAACCTGCGTCTGCTGCAGCATGACCTCTGAAAGCCACACTTTGTAGGGCGTCTTTTCCAGCTGCCACGGCAGCGTTTTACGGCCAAAGCGGTCATACCACTTCAGCACCTGTTGCGCGAATTGCGACGCCTGCATCATATGAAGGAAATTTTCCGTGTTTACTCTACAATCAGGCAGGAATTGCAGCACAGAGCGTCAGGGGTGTAAACCGGAAGATTGCAAAGGCTTGCTTCTGACCTTTAACTTTGCATAATGCCCGTTTCCCCGAACAGGCTAACCAGCAGGCTTCAACATGATAAATGACGTCATCACTCCGGAATTTGATGAAAACGGGCGGCCGCTGCGCCGTATCCGCAGCTTCGTACGCCGCCAGGGGCGGTTAACGAAAGGCCAACAGCTCGCGCTGGATCAATACTGGCCGGTGATGGGCGTTGAGTATCAGCCCGCGCCGCTGGACATGACCGCGCTGTTCGGGCGCGACGCACCGCTGGTGCTGGAGATCGGTTTTGGTATGGGCGCCTCGCTGGTCACCATGGCGCAAAATAATCCGCAGCAGAACTTCCTGGGCATTGAAGTGCATGCGCCGGGCGTGGGTGCCTGCCTGGCATCTGCGAAGGAAGCGGGCGTAGAGAATCTGCGGGTCATGTGCCATGACGCGGTAGAAGTGCTGGAGCATATGATCCCGGATAACTCTCTGCGCATGGTGCAGCTTTTCTTCCCGGATCCGTGGCACAAAGCGCGTCACAATAAACGCCGTATCGTGCAGGCGCCGTTTGCTGAACTGGTGCATCGTAAGCTGAAGCTTGGCGGCGTGTTTCATATGGCCACCGACTGGGAAGATTACGCGACCCATATGCTGGAGGTGATGAACAGCGTAGCGGGTTACGTTAATCAGTCAGCCACCCAGGATTACGTGCCGCGTCCTGAGACGCGTCCATTGACTAAATTTGAGCAGCGCGGGCAGCGACTGGGCCATGGCGTGTGGGATCTGATGTTTGAGAGGGTAAAATAATGGCCGTACAGCGCAGTCGTCGTTTACGTAAGAAACTGCATATTGATGAGTTTCAGGAGCTGGGTTTCTCCGTAGCATGGCGTTTTGCCGAGGGAACCACCGAAGAGCAGATTGATGCCACGCTGGATCAGTTTATCACTGAGGTGATCGATCCAAACGGTCTGGCTTATGACGGCAGTGGTTATCTGGTATGGGAAGGCCTGGTCTGCATGCAGCAGACCGGAAAGTGCACCGATGAGCATCGTGAACTGGTGCGCAAGTGGCTGGAAGGGCGTGAATTGTCTGATATCCAGATAACGGAACTCTTCGACGTCTGGTGGGACTAAGTTGTAGTGCGACATTCGGCTGCGCATGAAGGCGCGCCCTGTAATGTTTTGCACCAGGGGCGCATTAATGCGCCCCCTGCGATGTAATTTGCCGCAGGGGCGCCACTCATGGCGCCCGTTGTAACACCGCGCCAGAGGCGCATTAATGCGCCCCCTACAATGTAATTTGCCGCAGGGGCGCCATTCATGGCGCCCGCGCCATTGGCCGCACAATACCCACCCCGCACAGCACATTCAGGAGATCTCATGATTCGTAAGGCTCTGTTCGCCGCGCTACTGCTGACGGCAGCGCAGGCACACGCTGACTACCAGTGCAGCGTTAATCCGCAGGATGATGTGGTGATCACCCCACAAAGCGTTCAGGTTGTCGGCAGCAACGGCAATCTCACGATGACCCCACAGGGTGATGTCACCTTTAACGGCAAAACGGTTACCGTTGATAACGCGGCACGTCAGCAGGCGATTGATTACCAGAGCGCGCTGCGTCGCGATTTGCCGTGGGTCAGCAACGGCGCAAAAACGCGCCTTGAACGCGGGCGCGCCGCACTGGATAAAGTGATCGTTGAGAAACTGGGCAGTGACAGCAATGTGCGCAACCGCCTGACCACGCTGGATGGCCAGCTGAAGCAGCAGATGAATCGCATCATTGAGCAGCGCCAGGATGGCCTGACGTTCCACCACCAGGCAATAAACCAGGTGCGCGCTGACGGACAGAAGCTGGTACAGAGCACGCTGGGCGGCGTACTGCAGGATAGCCTGAATGAGATGGGCACGCAGCAGGCGACCAGCGGCAGTAATCCGCTGCAGGCGCTGATGGGCAATCTGGGTGGTCTGCAGCAGTCGATTCAGACTGAATGGAACAACCAGGAGCGCGATTTCCAGAACTTTGGCCATGAGGTCTGCAACCGGGTCATCGCGCTGGAAAACCAGCGTAAAACGCTGGTGAAGAGTATTAACTAGCAAAAAAAGAGCGGCCACCGGGCCGCTCTGATTACATAAACAGTTCCAGCAACGAATTCAGGAACAGTTTGCCTTTCTCGGTGATCTGCCACTCGCTGGCGCTCTCAGTGACATAGCCTGCGGCGATAGCCTGCTCCATCTGCGGGCGAATCGTCTGTTCATCCAGCCCGGTATAACGCTGAAACTCCACGCGCGGCGCCGCTTCCAGCAGGCGGAACCGGTTCATAAAGAACTCAAACGGCTTATCTTCGTCCGCCACTTCATGTTGCTTATCAAGATAGTTGCCCTTCATAAAGCCGCGCGGATGACGGGTTTTGACCGTCCGCACAATGCGGCCATCCGCCTGCGTCAGCTTACCGTGCGCTCCGCAGCCGATACCGAGATAATCACCGAAGCGCCAGTAGTTGAGATTATGCTCACAACGATAGCCCGGCTTCGCGTAGGCTGAGGTTTCATACTGCTGATAGCCGGCAGCCGTCAGCAGCTGGTGCCCCTGCTCGTAAATATCCCACAGCGCATCATCATCCGGCAGCTGCGGTGGTCGGGAACCAAACAGCGTGTTCGGCTCAATGGTTAGCTGATACCAGGAGAGATGCGGCGGGTTAAGCGCAATTGCCTGACGGAGATCGTCCAGCGCCTCTTCCAGCGACTGGTCAGGCAGGCCATGCATCAGATCCAGATTAAAACTGCGCAGCCCGAGCGCGGCGGCCAGTTCAGCGGCGCGTTTCGCCTCCTGCGGTCCATGAATACGCCCCAGCCGCTCCAGCTTCTGCGGACTAAAACTCTGCACGCCGATGGAAATGCGATTGATCCCCGCAGCCTGATAGCCGCTGAAGCGATCGGCTTCCACCGTGCCGGGATTCGCTTCCATGGTGATCTCCGCATCAGCCGCCAGCGGCAGGCGCGCCCGTACGCCATCCATCAGCGTCTGCATCGCGTGGCTGCTCAGCAGGCTTGGCGTGCCGCCGCCAATAAAGATGGTGCGTACCTCGCGTCCGGCGGTCAGAGGCAGGTCCTGCTCAAGATCCTGCAGCAGGTGCTGCACATACTCCAGATGCGGGACTTCCCCTTTCAGCGCGTGTGAGTTGAAGTCGCAGTAGGGGCACTTCTGTACGCACCACGGAATATGGATGTAGAGGCTCAGCGGTGGTAACTCAGCCATTGCGCATCGCGTCCAGCAGCAGCGTTAACGCTTTACCCCGGTGGGAGAGGGCACGCTTCTCCTCTTTGCTCAGTTCAGCGGCGGTTTTACCCGCTTCCGGTACAAAGAAGATGGGATCGTAGCCAAAGCCGCCTTCACCGGCCGCCGTACGGGTAATTTCGCCCGCCCAGCTGCCGTGAAACACCAGCGGTACCGGGTCAGCGGCGTGCCGCACATAGACCAGCACACAGTGAAACTGCGCCTGACGCGCGCCATCCGGCACATTTTCCAGCGCCAGCAGCAGCTTCTCCAGATTTTGCTGGTCGCTGGCTTCTGCGCCAGCATAGCGTGCGGAGTAGATGCCGGGCGCGCCGCCCAGCGCATCTACCGCCAGACCGGAATCATCCGCGATAGCCGGCAGGCCGGTTATCTGCGCCGCGTGACGCGCTTTAAGCAGCGCATTTTCAATGAAGGTCAGACCGGTCTCTTCGGCTGACTCCACGCCAAGCTCCGTTTGCGCCACGATATCCAGCCCGAAATCAGCGAGCAGATCGGCCAGTTCGCGAACTTTGCCCGGATTACCGGTTGCGAGAACAACTTTTTGCATAACAGTTCCAGATTAACAAATTACAGCAGATACCAGAGACCCGGGAACAGGTCCATGCCAAGGAAATTCAGCGCATAGAGCACCAGAATGACAATCATGGCGGAGAAGTCGATACCGCCCATAGCGGGCAGCATACGGCGAATAGGTGCCATCAGCGGTTCGGTAAGCTGTATCAGCACGTGATCCAGCGGCCCGCGTCCCTGACTGATCCAGCTCATCAGCGAGCGGATAATAATGACCCAGAACACCAGATTACCGGCTGACTTCAGCAGCGACAGCAGTCCTACCAGCAGATTGGTGGGATCAACCGAGAAAGCGCCGACCTGAATCAGCAGCAGAATCGGATACTTCAGCGTGGTCAGCACAAACGCCAGCAGCAGCGAGGCGGTATCGATGGGGCCGATAGCGGGCAGCACGCGACGCAGCGGTTTGATCACCGGCTGCGTAATCTTCACCACAAACTGCGCCAGCGGATTGTAGAAGTCGCAGCGTGACCACTGCATCCAGATACGCAGCAGCAGTACCATGACGTAGAGATCGATCAGCGTTTTGACTAAAAACGTCAGTGTTAACATGGAGTTCCTCAGTTATTGTTGTGAAGGTCGCGCATAATCCCGCGCGCCAAACAGGGCGGTGCCAATTCTTACCATAGTGCTGCCGGCCGCGATTGCCGCTTCCATATCGTCGCTCATGCCCAGTGAAAGCGTATCAATGGCGGGATAGTCGCGCTGCAGCGCATGAAACGCACTGGCCATCTGCTGGCAGACGGCCAGCTGGCGTGCATAATCCTGCTCGGGAGCCGGAATCGCCATCAGGCCGCGCAGGCTCAGGCGGGGCAGGGCGGCGATAGCCGCGGCCAGCGCCGGAACAGCCTCCAGCATGATGCCAGATTTACTGTTTTCGTCACTGATATTTACCTGAATTAACACGTTCAGCGGCGGCAGGTGCGCCGGACGCTGGTCGTTAAGCCGCTGCGCAATACGCAGGCGATCAACGGTATGACACCAGGCAAAATGTTCGGCGACCAGACGGCTTTTATTGGATTGCAGCGGACCGATAAAGTGCCACTGCAGATCGCCTTCCGTCATCAGCGCCGCAATCTTTTCCACCCCTTCCTGCACGTAGTTTTCGCCAAACGCGCGCTGCCCGGCGGCAACCGCTTCTGCGACAGCGCTCGCAGGTTTGGTTTTGCTTACTGCAAGCAACGTAATCTCTTCTGGCGCCCGGCCGCAACGCACGGCAGCGGCAGCGATACGCTCGCGTACCTGATGTAAGTTGTGCTCAATGGAAGTCATAGTCAGGAGAAATAAATGGATTTAGATGAAATTGTGGCCCTTAGTGTAAAGCATAACGCCGCCGATCTGCACCTGTGCAGCGGACATTTACCGCACTGGCGGCGGCAGGGCGTGCTGGAGCCGGTGCCGCAGCAGCTGCCGCTGCCATCTGCGTGGCTGGAGAGGTTTGCTACGCGGTTTCTCAGCGCTGCGCAGCAGTCGGAGCTTGACGTCACCGGACAGGCGGACTTTGCCCTGACGCTCAGCAGCGGCGTACGGCTGCGTGCCAATCTTTTCACCCAGCGGCACGGATTATCACTGGCGCTGCGGCTGATTGCGCAGACGATCCCGCCGCTGGCGCAGCTGCGCCTGCCGCCTGCCGTGCAGCAGCTCCTGCAGCTGCAGGAGGGACTGGTTCTGATTAGCGGTGCAACCGGCAGCGGCAAGTCGACGACGCTGGCTGCACTGGTACAGGCGCTGAACCAGCAGCAGGCGCGGCATATCATCACTCTGGAGGATCCGATCGAGTTTGTGCACCGGAGTCAGCGTTCGCTGATTCAGCAGCGTGAAGTGGGGACGCACTGCCTCTCTTTTCAGCACGGGCTGAAAGCGGCGCTGCGTGAAGATCCCGACGTTATTCTGCTGGGTGAACTGCGCGACAGTGAGACGATCCGTTTAGCCCTGACCGCCGCTGAGACCGGACATCTGGTGCTCGCTACGCTGCATACCCGCAGCGCGGCGCAGGCGGTTGATCGTCTGGTTGATGTCTTTCCGGCCGAAGAGAAAAACCTGGTGCGCACGCAGCTGGCGGGCAGCCTGAAAGCGGTAGTGGCGCAGCGGCTGGTGGCGGCGAAAGCGGGCGGACGTGTTGCGCTGTATGAGGTGCTGATCGCCACGCCTGCGGTAGCCAGCCTGATCCGTGAAGGCAAAGGACATCAGCTGCCGGGCGTGCTGCAGACCGGTGCGCAGCATGGCATGCAGACCTTTGCGCAAAGTGAACAGGCACGCCGCGCGGAGGGCATTATTGACCAGGCAAGCGGATAGCGGAGCTGAAGCAGCACTGATGCTGCAGCTGTGCGCCCGGTCAGCTCCCGGCATCGGCTACACCTGCTGACCGGAGTGCGCTTTATCGCGTTTACGCTGCTTGCAGCGTCAGTGGGTTTCGAACCAGTCCTGCAAAATAATCACGGCCGACTGTGAGTCTACCTGTCCTTTCTGCAGTGCACGAAAGCCGCCGCGCTTAAAGAGATCGGCGCGCGCCTCAACGGTACTCAGGCGCTCATCCTGCAGCTCAACGCGTACGCCAAAGCGGCCGTGCAGGCGATTGGCAAATTTGCGTGCGCGGGCAGTCAGCGGCTGTTCGGTGCCGTCCATATTCAGCGGCAGGCCGACCACCACGTAGTCAGGCTGCCACTCCTTCAGCAGTTTCTCAATCAGGTTCCAGTCTGGCGTGCCTTCCTGAGCTTTCAGCGCTGTCAGCGGGCGTGCGGTGCCGGTGAGCTGCTGACCCACGGCAACACCGATGCTTTTGGTGCCAAAATCAAAGCCGAGCAGCGTTGCATTCTGCATCAGGCGTGTCCCGCATCGCTGGTCATGTTATGAATATCGACACCCATGCTGCGGGCGGCTTCGCGCCAGCGTCCGGCAATCGGCGTCTGGAACAAAATTTGCGTGTCGGCCGGGGTCGTAAGCCAGGCGTTCTCCAGCAGCTCGTTCTCCAGCTGATCTTTTTCCCAGGCGCAGTAGCCGAGTGCGACCAGCACATTCTCCGGCTGCTGAGCAGTGCCGATCGCTTCCAGCACATCGCGCGAGGTAGTAATCACGGTGTTGTCTGAGATGCGAATACTGGAGGCATAAGTATGCTGCGCAGAGTGCAGAATAAAACCGCGATCTTCCGCCAGCGGACCGCCGGCAAACACCGGTTTATCGAGCTTAATCGCCGGATCGCGCTCTGACGGAGTGATTTTTAGCTTCTTCAGAATACCCTCTACCGTCAGGTTCTCCATCGGTTTATTAATAATCAAACCCATCGCACCCTCTTCATTATGCTCGCAGATATAGACAACAGAGCGTTTGAACAGAGGATCCTGCAGAGAGGGCATCGCTATCAAAAAATGATGCTGTAAATTCATTGTCACTCATTTACCGAAGAGAACCGGCGCCAGTGCGGCAGCGCCGGTATCAAAGGGGTTAGGGAGTTTGCACTCCGGCTGCGTCCTCAGCCCAGACGTTTTTCGATCGCGTCCATCAGCATTCCGGTAACTGAAATCGGGAACGCCGCTTCAATTTCCCGTACGCAGGTTGGGCTGGTGACATTCACTTCAGTAAGTTTATCACCGATGATATCCAGGCCAACAAAAATCAGCCCCTTCGCTTTCAGCGTGGGACCGACACGCCGTGCAATTTCCCAGTCGCTGTCAGAAAGCGGGCGCGCTTCGCCGCGACCACCGGCTGCAAGATTGCCGCGCGTTTCGCCGCCCTGTGGAATACGCGCCAGGCAGTAAGGCACCGGCTCGCCATCGACGACCAGGACGCGCTTATCGCCCTCTTTAATCGCCGGCAGATAATTTTGCGCCATGCAGAAGAACTGGCCATGGTTGGTCAGGGTTTCTGTGATCACGCCGAAGTTTGCGTCATCCTGCTTAACGCGGAAAATGGATGCGCCACCCATACCGTCAAGCGGCTTCAGAATGACATCACCATGTTCCTGCCAGAAAGCGCGCAGCTGCTCTTTATTACGCGTGACCAGCGTATCCGGCGTCAGATCTGCAAACCATGCAGTATAGAGCTTTTCGTTACAATCGCGCAGGCTCTGCGGTTTGTTCACAATCAGCGTACCCTGCTCCTCAGCCCGCTCCAGCAGATAGGTCGCGTAAATAAACTCGGTGTCAAAAGGTGGATCTTTACGCATCAGCACAACGTTGAGATCGGCCAGCGGGATAGTCTGCTCGCTGCCAAACTCATACCACTGCGAAGCATTCTGCTCCACGCTCAGCAGACGCGTACGAGCGTAGGTCACGCCGCCGCGCAGAGAGAGGTCGCCCATCTCCATGTAATGAATTTCGTAGCCACGACGCTGTGCCTCCAGCAACATGGCGAAGCTGGTGTCTTTTTTAATATTGATAGACGAAATCGGGTCCATCACAATGCCAAGCTTAATCATTATTCTCTCCTCAGAGGGGATATCAGCGACGTCCTTCCATGCGAAAGCGTCGTGCTGTGTAGTAGTCTGCGTCTCTTTTACGGCCCGAATTATCCCTTAACCGAGATCGCCAAACCTCACCTGAAGTGCCGTTATAGCGGTGAGGGCAGTGGTTTCCGTGCGCAGCACGCGCGGCCCCAGTAATATATCCGTAAAGCCCTGCTGCGCCGTCATGGCGATCTCCTCAGCAGATAATCCCCCTTCAGGGCCAATCAGCAGCCGCACCCGCTCAACCGGTTGCGGCAGGGTGTTGATGCTGTGGCTGGCGCGTGGATGAAGATTCAGCCTGATGCCCTCATCAGCTTCGGCACACCAGGCTTCCAGCGTCATCGCGTCACGAATCAGCGGTACGCGGTTGCGGCCACACTGCTCGCAGGCGGCGATAGCAATCTTCTGCCACTGCTGGATCTTCTTTGCCAGCCTTTCTGCATCCAGCTTCACGCCGCAGCGCTCAGAAAACAAGGGCGTAATCACGTTTACGCCCAGCTCTATCGATTTCTGGATGGTGAATTCCATTTTTTCACCACGCGACATCACCTGACCCAGATGTAAATGCAAGGGGGATTCCCGGTCATCAGGCTGACCGCTAAGAACCCTTACTTTTACACGCTTTTTATCCGCCTGGGTGATTTCGGCGTTAAAAGTCAGATTAGTGCCATCAAACAGTTCAAGCATCTGCCCGGCGCCCATGCGCAGCACGCGGCCAACGTGGTTAGCCGCGTCATCTTCAAGAAAGATTTCACTGTCAACAGAGAGCGGTTCGGGGTGATAAATGCGGGGTATACGCATGCGGTTCCTGCCAGCGTTATTGCCGCATCCCGTGATGCGGCGCAAAAATAATAAGCTAGTTTAGGGTAGCGCTTTTAGCGCTGGCAAGCGCGCTGTACATACGGGTTGTGATTTCCCTGCACCTGAGCAATACGGCTGTCGCGCTCGCACTCCCAGACGCTGACCGGATAGAGCTTATCCCAGGCGCTAAACAGCTGAGTCTGCTGGCGGGAGAGGCGCAGCTGATAGCGATCGCGCATGTAAAAGTAGGTGCGTGCAATGGCGCCGCGCGCGCGGGCCGGCGGTTCAGCCAGCTTCTGTTTGAAGTCCACTTTCATCGCGCACTGCCCGTAAGGCTGCTCGCCGCTGTTCCACTGGCTGTACTGGAAATTGTTTCGATCGCCGTTAACCTCGCCGATAGCGGGCTGAAGATTATGCAGATCGCTCTCTATACGGCGATAGACCGGATCTTTGGCGCAGTTTTTTCGCCCTCCCTCCTGCCAGCACTGGCGCTGATGGCCAAATTCCCACGCCGGAACCACATGTTCCCATTCAATGCGCCCGGCGCGGTTGGCATTTTTTCGTACGCTATAGCCGCAGCTTTTAAGATCGGGCACGCCTTTTTTTCCCTGCCAGCTGATCGTGCAGCCGCAGTAGAAATCGGGCGCATCCGCGTTGATTTGCGATGCAACCACTTTTGCCTGGCGAAAATTATTCTGATGAAACGAAGAGAAGCTGAGGCTGTACGCGCTAAGCGGTGCCAGCAGCAGAGGAAGAAGTAACAGCGTTTTGCGAGACATATTCCAGAAATTTACCCGATACCCAAAAAAGGGCGGCAGGGTAGCAGAATGACCGGAGCGGGGAAATGGGATTAGCGCGCTATATGCTGCTGAATTCGCCGGGCTGCAGCAGTGAACCACAGCGAACGCAGCGATATTCACTTTCTCCGCGCAGCACGCGATTATGCCGGCGCACGGTCAGCTGATGCTGCTGACAGCTGCAGCGATAGGTGAAGGTGTTGGTGCGCACCGAGTTCAGGGCAAACTGATGAGTACGGCGTGCCGGCACGCCGAGCACCGTCTCCATCATCCACTTCCACTCTTTGCCGTGCGGCGCAACGCGCCCGAAGCGCTTCCACACCAGCAGGTGCGCCAGTTCATGCGGCACCACTTCGTCGGTGAACGCCTGCAGATTCTCCTGCAGCAGCACCGGATTCAGCCGGATCTCCCACTTCTCCAGCCAGGCGGTACCTGCGGCAGTGCCGCGCTGCTGGTAGAGCAGTGCGGGTTCATCAAAGGTGCATTCAAGGCGCTGTGCGGCGAGCTGCAAAAAGTGCCGCAGCGATCGCATGACCGCCTGCTGACAGGCGACAGGTACGCGGGTCGTTTTCATGGCGGGCAGCATACCATACGCTGCGCTGGCGCGGCAGCGGGCAGTCGCGCCCATAAAAAAGGGCCGCCCGCAGGCAGCCCTTGTCACTCAGTAAAACATTACTGCTGACCGATGTCGCGCAGTTTTTTACCTGCCATCAGGTTACGCTCAATGTGCTCCAGCGAGACGTTTTTGGTCTCCGGGATCAGCACCAGCGTCAGCACAATGAAGAACAGGTTCAGGCCGGCATAGACCCAGAAGGTCGGCGCGTTGCCCAGCGTGTTCAGCATGGTCAGGAAGGTAGCGCCCACGATCATGTTGGCGATCCAGTTCGTGGTGGTCGAGACGGTAATCCCGAAATCGCGCCCTTTCAGCGGCTGAATTTCAGAGCAAAGCACCCAGATCAGCGGGCCGGCTGACATGGCAAAGCCGATGATAAACATCAGCAGCATCGCCACGGCGAAGTACTGTGCGCCCTGAGAGTGGATGCCCAGGTGCAGCATGGTGCCGAGAACGCCCATACCGGCCGCCATAACCATAAAGCCCAGCACCAGCGTCGGTTTACGGCCCCAGCGATCGACCAGACCGATAGCGATAAAGGTCGCCAGAACGTTGACCAGACCAACAATCACCGTACCCCACATCTGCTGCGTGGTGTTGGCGAAGCCGGCAATTTCAAAAATTTTCGGCGCGTAATACATAATGACGTTCATGCCGGTGAACTGCTGCATCACCTGCAGCAGCACGCCGAGGAACACCGCACGACGGAAGTTGCTGTTGCCCTGAAACAGCTGCCAGCCAGACTGTTTTACTTTCAGGCTCTCACGGATCTCATCCAGCTCACGTTTTGCCTGTTCGCTGGTGTCGCGCAGGCGATCCAGCACGCGCTGCGCATCGCGGAAGTTACCTTTCGCAGCCAGCCAGCGCGGGCTGTTTGGCAGGAAGAAGACGCCAACCAGCAGCAGAATCGCAGGGATAGTGATCACGCCCAGCATCCAGCGCCACTCTCCGGATGCGCTGAACGCGGTATCAGAGAGGTAGGCGCCCAGAATACCGATGGTGATCATCAGCTGATAGAGCGAAATCATACTGCCGCGGATTTTCTCTGGTGCAATTTCAGAGAGATAGAGCGGGGCAGTATAAGAAGCCACGCCAACTGCCAGGCCCAGTACTACGCGGGCAGCAATCAGCATCTCCGGGTTTGGCGCCATAGCTGACCACAGCGAACCGATAACAAACAGCACAGAGCCGGCCATCAGGCTCTTTTTACGACCCAGGTGTGATGACATCCAGCCGCTGCCGATTGCACCGACCGCCGCGCCAAACATCATCGAGCTGACAATCCACTCCTGCTGGTGAGCAGTAACATTGAAATCTTTAGCGATAAAGGGCAGGGCACCTGCGATGACACCGATATCCAGCCCGAACAGCAGGCCGGCTAACGCCGCCAGAAAGCAGACAAACAGGGTCATCGCCTTGTTTGAGGTTCTGCTTTTGTGAGTATTACCAGGCATAAAGCCTCCGAAAGTTATTTGTCTTGTTTTTTATTAATGCTAAGAGACCTGTACACGATAAAAAGTGAGCGCGATCACACGAATGTAACCGCTTACACACGCCGAAACCCTGTAATCCAGCATTTTTTGCCCGGAACAGTCTCTTCGCCAGTAAGGTATAGCACCCTTCAAGTTTCTGACATCGCTTTAAATATTGCCTATCAGACGACGCTGAAAATAACGCATTTTCAGAGTGATGACTACGCTGAAAAATCTCTAAATTACAGATTAAAAAAGAGTTTTAGAATGTAATCGTTAACACTTTGTTATCACAGCGGTGATAAGAGTGTAGCCAGTGAAAAATTTTATGCCCGGGAAAGCCTGAAGCCAGCTATGCCGCAGGATTTCACCCGGCAGGAAGCACGCAGGGCGATTAACGGCACGGCACCCAGGGGGCGCATTAATGCGCCCCTGGTTCAGATGATGTACGCAGCCAGGGCGGCATAAATGCCGCCCCTGTGGTTACACATGACCCACCCCTGGTCCGGATGAGTTACGAAATCAGAGCGGTGGGGTACGTTCAGGCATAAAAAAGCCCGCACAGAGCGGGCTATTAAACAGAATACTCTGCGCTTACAGGCCAGCGGCTTCGCGCAGCAGGGCGGCTTTATCCGTCTGCTCCCACGGGAAGTGTTCGCGGCCAAAGTGACCGTAGGCGGCGGTCTCTTTATAGATAGGTTTCAGCAGATCCATCATCTGAATCAGACCGTAAGGGCGCAGGTCAAAGAATTCACGAACCAGCAGCGTCAGCTGTTCGGTCGGTACTTTCTCAGTGCCAAAGGTTTCTACCATGATCGACGTTGGCTCTGCCACGCCGATAGCGTAGGAAACCTGAATCTCGCAGCGATCGGCCAGGCCGGCAGCAACAATGTTTTTTGCCACATAGCGCGCGGCGTAGGCTGCAGAGCGGTCAACTTTTGATGGATCTTTACCGGAGAAAGCACCGCCACCGTGACGAGCCATGCCGCCGTAGGTATCAACGATGATTTTACGGCCGGTCAGGCCACAGTCACCCATCGGGCCGCCAATAACAAAGCGACCGGTCGGATTGATATGGTATTTAGTGCTGGCGTTGATCCACTCAGCAGGCAGCACCGGCTTAATGATCTCTTCCATCACCGCTTCACGCAGATCGGTCTGAGAAACCTCTTCTGAATGCTGGGTTGAGAGCACGACAGCGTCGATACCAACAATCTTGCCACCATCATACTGGAAGGTGATCTGGCTTTTGGCGTCCGGGCGCAGCCAGGACAGCGTGCCATTTTTACGCACTTCAGCCTGACGCTGCACCAGACGGTGCGCATAGGTAACCGGCGCAGGCATAAGCACATCTGTTTCGTTAGTTGCGTAACCAAACATCAGACCCTGATCGCCCGCACCCTGCTCCAGCGGATCGGTACGATCTACGCCCTGATTAATATCAGGTGACTGCTTGCCAATGGCGCTCAGTACGGCGCAGGAGTTGGCATCAAAGCCCATATCAGAATGAACATAGCCGATCTCACGTACGGTATTGCGGGTGATCTCTTCAATATCGACCCAGGCGCTGGTGGTGATTTCACCGCCTACCAGTACCATACCGGTTTTGACGTAAGTTTCGCAGGCCACGCGCGCTTTCGGATCCTGTTCGAGGATGGCATCCAGCACGGCATCGGAAATTTGGTCAGCGATCTTATCAGGATGTCCTTCTGATACGGACTCAGATGTAAAAAGGTGTTTAGCCATTCTGTTCTTTACCTTAGAAATGGGTTGAATTCGACTGCATAGCGCCAGTGAAAAACCTGCTTAGCGCCCCTTCAGGCAAAGCCACGAGCAGCAGGGAGTGTCAGCACGCCAGGCTCACACCGCCTGGAACTTATTCAGTTTAGATGGAAAACCATCTGGACGGCTATTTTAGGTTACCCGATGTGCATTTTACCAGAGCTTTTTCTGATTCGGTTTGTTTCAAAAAGCGGCTTACTGGAAGCTTTTGCTGACAGCGCGCGCAGGGCGGGGACAAAGATTTTGCAATTTTACCCGGCTGGCGGTATAAAACGCCGCTATTGATGCCAGGACGCCGTCAGGCGTTGCACGATCAGATACCGTGTCTGATTTTTTTCCGCTCCGTTTCCGCATGCTGCCCGCAGGCGCTGGAGGTGAGTAAAGTAATGAACCGTTCCCATCTGCTCTCTGGTTCACAGCGCATATTTTGCGCGCTGGCCTCTCTTTCTGCTGTTCACTCTTCCTGTTCTTTCTGTCGATGTTTGCCGCCGCGCAATCATGACGACATGCATAGCCATTAAACTGCGGCTGAAATCAGACACCAGCACACGCGCGTGATTTATACCCGCAGCCGTGCCAAATCCGATTGGATTTCCACTGACTGCAGCACGATGTTTTACACTTACTGGCAGTAACACCCGGGGTAACCTGATGAGGCGGGACACGCAGCATGAATAAGTTTTTAGCCGCAAACGCACCAGCAGTACCTGATAACTCTCTACTATTTCAACAGAAAACTGAGGTTCGCGATGTCTGACGACATGAAGAATATCAAGGGTTCGTCAGCTGGCGAACAGGGTGTCCTCCGCTCAATGCAGGAGGTGGCGATAAGCGATCAGGAAGCGAGCCGTATGCTGCGCACCTATAACATCGCCTGGTGGGGCAACAACTATTACGACGTAAACGAGCTGGGCCATATCAGCGTATGTCCGGATCCCGATCGGCCTGAGGTGCGGGTTGACCTGGCGAAGCTGGTCAAAGAGCGCGAGGCTGACGGTCAGCGTCTGCCGGCGCTGTTCTGTTTTCCGCAGATCCTGCAGCATCGCCTGCGCTCCATCAACGCGGCGTTCAAGCGCGCACGCGAATCCTATGGTTATAAAGGCGACTACTTCCTGGTTTATCCGATCAAGGTTAATCAGCACAAGCGCGTCATTGAATCGCTGGTTAACTCGGGTGAACCGCTGGGCCTTGAAGCGGGCTCAAAAGCAGAGCTGATGGCGGTACTGGCGCACGCGGGCAAAACGCGCACCGTTATCGTCTGTAATGGCTATAAAGATCGTGAATATATCCGGCTGGCGCTGATCGGTGAAAAGCTCGGCCATAAAGTCTACCTGGTGCTGGAAAAAATGACCGAGGTCCGTCTGGTACTGGAAGAGGCGGAGCGTCTGAATGTGGTACCGCGTCTCGGCATCCGCGCGCGCCTGGCCTCGCAGGGCTCGGGTAAGTGGCAGTCGAGCGGTGGTGAGAAATCGAAGTTTGGCCTGGCGGCATCTCAGGTGCTGCAGCTGGTGGATATCATGCGCAAAGCTGGCCGGCTTGACAGCCTGCAGCTGCTGCACTTCCATCTCGGCTCGCAGATGGCGAATATCCGCGATATCGCGACTGGCGTACGCGAATCTGCCCGCTTCTATGTTGAGCTGGCAAAGCTTGGCGTAAATATCAAATGCTTTGACGTCGGCGGCGGCCTGGGGGTGGACTATGAAGGCACCCGCTCCCAGTCTGACTGCTCGGTAAACTATGGCCTGAATGAGTATGCCAATAATGTTATCTGGGCGATTGGCGACGCCTGCGAAGAGCATGGTCTTGAACATCCGACGGTGATCACTGAGTCAGGCCGCGCCGTAACGGCACACCATACCGTGCTGGTCTCTAACATCATCGGCGTAGAGCGTAACGAATTCAGCACGCCGGTCGCACCTGATACGGATGCACCGCGCCCGATTCAGAGCCTGTGGGATACCTGGCAGGAGATGCATGAGCCCAATGTGCGCCGTTCGCTGCGTGAATGGCTGCATGACAGCCAGATGGATCTGTTTGATATCCACACCGGTTACTCATCCGGCACCTACGATCTGGGACAGCGCGCGTGGGCGGAACAGCTCTATCTGAGCATTTGTCACTACATCCAGCAGCATCTGGATCCGAGCAATCGTGCACACCGCCCGATTATCGATGAGCTGCAGGAGCGTATGGCAGATAAAATCTACGTTAACTTCTCTCTGTTTCAGTCGATGCCGGATGCCTGGGGTATCGATCAGCTCTTCCCGGTTATGCCGCTGGAAGGTCTGAACAAGATGCCGCAGCGTCGCGCTGTGCTGCTGGATATTACCTGTGACTCCGATGGGACAATCGACCATTACGTTGACGGTGACGGGATCGCAACCACTATGCCGATGCCTGAATATGATGTGGATAATCCGCCAATGCTGGGCTTCTTTATGGTGGGTGCTTATCAGGAGATCCTCGGCAATATGCATAATCTATTTGGTGACACCGAAGCAGTAGATGTGTTTGCTTTCCAGGATGGCAGCGTGGAAGTGCAGTTATCAGATGAAGGGGATACCGTCGCTGACATGCTGGAATATGTACAGCTGAATCCGGACGATCTGATGACGCTATTCCGCGATCAGGTGAAACAACAGCAGGATATAGATGAAGAGCTGCGATCGCAGTTCCTTGCCGAGTTTGAAAGCGGCCTTTATGGTTATACCTATCTTGAAGATGAATAATCAGTAATAACGTATCGGGCCCTGCGGGGCCCTTTTTTTTGCTGTAAAATTTTTTCTGGTTTGTGACGTAATTCACTATTTCATACGAGCGCCACTTCCTCGTTTTCTTCTGCCGCTGCTGTCCGATCAATTTGGCTTAAAAATCAATATCCTCTGCCGGTATCGCTCGCTCTGGCACTGCATTTTCTTATGTATTGATAAATTTTTTTATGTTTCGCTTATCCTTAAATCATAATTTATTTATGTTTTTAATAAATAAGAGATGCTTTTAGCCGTGATGCATCTGGCGCATTTACTGGCGCCAGGTTTCCTGAAAAATAGCCGGTTATTGCTAAAGTGAAACGCTAATAACGCTGCGCCTTAACATTGATTTAACTTAAAATCAGTAATATAACGCTAAGTGAGGCGCTGATGCTCGCGCAGTGCAAGAGAACAGGCTTATTTACAGGTGCCAGTTATAGAATATTACCGGAACGGTTGTCAGAAAATGATTGGTTTTAGCTATCATTTCATGGCCATTTTTAGCTGAAAACTATTTTTCAAAATGTAAATTGCAGGCTAATCTCCAGTTGCTATAGTAATTTTTGTCGATGTTTAGATTTCAGATAACATGAATAAATCTGATATTTAGAGTCTTATCAGCAGCGTCTTCAGGAAGGGTGCCATGACCGAGCGTTTTAATCCGGTTTTCTTGCTGGAACCCGTTCACAGTCTGACCGGAGAGGTGACTTCATGGGAGCTGCTGACACGTTTTAAAGAAAAAAAAGCGACAACTACACAACGCAATCCCGACAGAGAAGAGCATTTTTTCTCTCTGCTTTCTGCCGATGAGAAATGGCAGCTATTCCTTCACCAGGTCGAAAATATTATTCAGCTTAGTCAGCAGGGGTTTAACCAGGTTATCAGCGTAAACGTAGACAGAGATATTGTTGCCGGCATATTTGCAGACGAAGTCATTCAGGAAAAACTGGCGTCTGTTGCATTATTGCGGCTGGAAATCTCTGCATTTTTCACCTCGCGTTTTAATAGTGAGGATCTGCTGACCCTTAAAGGCGTAGCGAAAATTACGCCGGCTCCTCTCTGGCTCGACAATTTTGGTCCGGGTTATTCAAGCCTGACCATGCTTGACAGCGGAATATTTGAGATCGTCAAGATTGATAAAGCGTTTTTCTGGCAATTCAGCGAAGACCGCACCTTTGACATTCTGCTTAATCACCTTAATCAATTATGCCGCGGCGTCATTGTTGAGGGGGTTGAAAATCAGCACTATGTGGATCTGCTTGCGCATAAGCCCGTTTATGGCATGCAGGGTTACCACTGGCAGAGTGTTTATCTTGATGATTTATTTGCGTAATTCAGCACACAGCTTTGCGATTATGGTCTGCGCAGAAAGTCATTTCAGCTGAAAAGGTAAGCGTGCCTGCTGCGCTTATATTCACTTCTGAATCACGCTTCTGTATTCCGCATAACGCCTGATGTCCTTTCTGAATCCGCAATTAAACCTGTTCAGCGCTGTTCTTACTCTTTTACCGGAATAAGAACGGCCGATGAAGGATGTAAGTAATTCACTGAATTACTTGCGATAGCAAGCGGTATCTGATGATACCGGGCGTGCCAGTAACGCTCATAAACTTATATCTGCGCGGGATCCCGATAACATGAACAATATTTCTATCACGCCCAAAGGTGGGACGATTGCTAACGAAGTGAGCGGTACTCAGGTTACGCTGAACGCACCCAGTGTGGTTAAACTTAACCTGAATCAGGCTGACATTAAGGCTTTCACACGCAATGGTAATGATTTAGTCGTAACCACTAAATCAGGTGAAACACTTGTTATTCATGATTTTTACAGCGCCAATGGCGACAGCGATCTGGTCCTGCAGGACGATCGCGGTGCGCTCTGGTGGGTTGAAGATCCCGGCACAGAGGGCTTTCAGTATGTGTCGATCGACAGCACTGAAGGCCTGCTGGCAGAAAACGTAACGGATAATGGCACGATTGCCGCATTCGGTATTGGCGGCGCGGCTCTGGCCGGTATCGGGGCGCTGTTTGCGACCGGTGGCGGTGGCGGTGGCGGTGGCGATGACGATACGGGTAATTCCGGCGGCGGCACTAATCCCGGTAACGGAGGCAACAATCCTGGCGGCGGCGATCCCGGCAACGGTGGCGGCAATCCTGGTAACGGCGACACCACCGCACCCGATCCGGCCGGAAATATCGTGGTCAGCGACAATGTCGGCAGCAGCCAGGGGCCGTTACTCAACGGGCAAACCACCGATGACAATACGCCAACGCTGACCGGTACGGCGGAAGCGGGAGCCGTGGTTAAAGTGTATGACGGTTCCGTTCTGCTTGGCAGCGTCACGGCGGGAGCAGACGGGCGCTGGAGCTTTACCACACCGGCACTGAATAACGGCAGCCACACGCTGAGCGTGACGGTCACCGATGCGGCAGGCAATGTTAGTCCCGCCACCAGCGGATTCGTGATCAATGTCGCCGCCGGCATCGCACCTACCAGCAGCACGCTGGAAATCACCGATGACAGCAGCCCTGCGCTGCGTACGCTGCCGGACGGGTCCAGCACGCGTGACACCACCCCAACCCTGAGCGGGCTGGCGGGCGCCAATGAGCTGGTTACGCTCTATAACGGCACTACCGTACTTGGCAGCACGCTTGCCGACGCAAGCGGGCAGTGGAGTTTTACGCCTGCAGCGCTGCCGGATGGCAGCTACGCCTTCCGCGCGGTAGCCACCGATGCCGCCGGAAATAGCACATCATCCGTCACGCTGACCATTACTATTGATACGGTGCCGCCAGCCGTCGCCAGCGATCTGCTGCTCAGCAGCGACAGCAGCGGCCCGCTCGCGCCAATTGCCACGAATGGCGTGACCCGTGATACCACGCCGGTGTTAAGCGGCAGCGCTGAACCAGGCAGCGTCATCACCGTACGTGACGGCACGACGGTACTGGGCAGCGCTATCGCAGACAGCGACGGGCGCTGGAGTTTTACCACCCCGGTGCTGAGTGAAGGCAGCCATACTCTGACTACTACCGTGACGGATGCGGCAGGCAATACCGGCCCCGCTTCCGCTCCGCTGCAGCTGACGGTTGATACCACGGCTCCGGAGGCGATAACCGATCTGCGGGTCTTTGACGACGCGGGCGACAGCCAGGTTGAGCTGCCGCAAAACGCCACTACTGATGACAATACGCCCGTGCTGAGCGGCAGCGGGGAGCCGGGCGCCTCGGTCAGCATCTACGATGGTGACGTACTGCTTGGTGTGGCCCTGGTTGACGTTAACGGCAGCTGGCAGTTTACCACCCCTGCGCTCAGCAACGGCGCGCACAGCTTCACCGTTATCAGCACTGACGCGGCCGGTAACATTGGTCCGGCCAGCACACCTTTCACGCTTAACGTCCAGGCGGATCTGCCGCCAGCGACCGCGCCGCTGGAAGCGGTAAGCACCGGTGATAATACGCTGCAGCCGCTGACCGACGGCGCGACCACGCGCAGCGAGGAGTTAACGCTAAGCGGCGTCAGCACGCCGGGCAACCTGATTACACTCTTTGACGGAAACACTGAAATCGGCAGCGTTGTCGCCGATAGCAACGGCCAGTGGTCGTTTGCCCTGCGCGGTCTGTTCCAGGGGCTGCACAGTTTCTACCTGCGTACTACCGATGGCGCAGGCAACGTCACGCAAAGCGCGCCGCTGAATATCACCGTCGACAGCGTGGCACCGGCAGCGGCTGATGCGCTGACGCTAACCGGCAGTGACGGCAGCACCGTAGTCAATATCGCGCCGGAGAGCACCGTTAACGATGCCCGGCCGGTGCTGAGCGGCACGGCGGAACCGGGTGCGCTGGTGACGATTCGCGATGGCGACACCGTGCTGGGCAGCGTGACCACCAACAGCGACGGCAGCTGGCGCTTTACCACGCCGCAGCTGGGTGAGGGCAGCCACAGCCTGACCACCACCGTAACCGATCTGGCTGGCAACAGCAGCCCCGCCTCTGCGCCACTCACGTTTACCGTGGATACAGTCGCACCAGCGGCGGTCAGCAATCTGCAGGTCACTGATAACGCAGGCGGTAGTACCGGCCCGCTGACTTCAGGCCAGCTCACCGATGACAACACGCCGACGCTGAGCGGCACGGCCGAAGCGGGCAGCGTGGTGCGCATTTATGACGGCGACGTGCTGCTGGGCAGCGCCGTTGTGGATAGCAACGGCAGCTGGAGCCTGACGCTGCCGGCGCTGAGCAACGGTCAGCATAACATTACCACCACCGTGACCGACGCTGCAGGGAACGTCAGCCCGGCGTCACCGGCGTTTACGCTGGCGATTGATGCCGGCAGCGTGCCGGCAACCAGCTCACTGGAGGTAACAGATGACAGCGGCAGCACGCTGGTTACGCTGGCAGATAACGACAGCACCGGCGATAACACCCCGGTGCTGAGCGGCGTCGCCACCGCTGGCGACGTGGTCAGACTCTATAGCGGTACTACGCTACTGGGCAGCGTCGTCGCAGACGGTGACGGCCAGTGGCGCTTTACGCCTGCCGCGTTAGCCGACGGCCCCTATGCGTTCCGGGCGGTTGCCACCAGCGCAGCGGGGGCGGAGAGCTCCTCATCGGTTATCAATATCACCATCGATACCAGCGTGCCCGCCGCGCCGTCCGGTGTTCAGCTCAGCAATGAAAATGGCGATCCGGTTACGCCAGGCAGCAGCACCAGTCTCACTACGCCGACGCTGAGCGGCACCGCGGAGCCTGGCTCCACGGTGACCGTCCGCGACGGTGATACGGTGCTTGGCACCGCCACCACGGATGCTCAGGGCAACTGGAGCTATACCACGCCGCCGCTCAGCGATGGCGAACACGCGCTGACCAGCACGGTCACCGATGCGGCCGGTAATACCGGCCCCGCCTCTGACCCGGTGGCGGTCACGGTAGATACGCAGCCACCGGCCGCCGCCAGCGGTCTGCAGCTGAATAACCAGGAGGGTAACGCGCTGCCGGCGGGCGGTGCCACGAATGAAACCACGCCGACCCTCAGCGGCAGCGCCGAGCCGGGCAGCATCATCACCGTTTCTGATAATGGCGACGTTCTGGGCAGTACCGTGGCGGGCGGCGACGGCAGCTGGAGCTTTACGCCGCCGCAGCCGCTGGATGAAGGCGCGCACGCGCTTACCACCACCGTAACCGATACGGCGGGCAACACCGGGCCGGCCAGTGCCCCGGTCAGCGTGGTGATCGACACTACTGCACCCGCGATCGCCAGCGATCTGCTGCTGAGCAACGGGCAAAACGGTAACGAAATCACCGGCATCACTAACAGCACTAAGCCGGTACTCAGCGGAAGCGCTGAGCCAGGCAGTACCGTCACCGTTTCTGATAACGGTAACGTGCTGGGCAGCACCACCGCCGGTAGCGACGGCAGCTGGAGCTTTACCTCACCGGTACTGCAGCCGGGTGAACATAGCCTGACCACGGTTGTCACCGATCCGGCTGGCAACAGCGGGGCAGCGTCCACGGCAGTGGTGTTTACCATCGATACGACTGCGCCAGCGGCACCCGCTGCTCTGCAGGCGGCTAACGATGAAGGTACTGCGCCGGTTCCGGTTAACAACGGTCTGACGAATGACGCCACGCCGCTGCTGAGCGGCAGCGGCGTGGCCGCAGGCAGCGTGGTGACAATTTCAGATGGGGATGAGGTACTGGGCTCCGTTACCGTGGGAGAGGGGGGAAGCTGGAGTTTTGCCCCAGACGAACCGCTGGCAGACGGTGAGCACAGCCTGACGGCCGTCACCACCTCACCGGCAGGGAACAGCAGTGCGCCTTCTGCACCGCTGGTGCTGACCATTGATACTACGCCGCCCGTTGCGGCAGGCGGCCTGCAGCTGAGTAACGATCAAAACGGTAACGCCATCAACGCCGGCGGCGTAACTAACGACACCTCGCCGGCGCTGAGCGGCAGCGCTGAGCCAGGCAGCACGGTCAGCGTCTATGATAACGGCACGCTGCTGGGCAGCGTCAGCGCTGACGGCACCGGAGCGTGGCGCTTTACGCCGGAAACGCCGCTGGCAGCCGGACCGCACAGCCTGACTACTACGGTCACGGATGCGGCGGGTAACCGCGGCGATGAGTCTGAACCGCTTAACTTTACGGTTGAAACCACGCCGCCGCCTGTGGCGGACGATCTGGTGCTGAGTAATGACAGCAGCGGCACGCTGGTGACGGTCACCAACGGGACTACCAGTGATACTACCCCGGTGCTGAGCGGCACGGCGGCTGCGGGCAGCACGGTAACGGTACTTGACGGCACCACGGTGCTGGGCAGCGTGGTCGTGGATGACGGCGGTACATGGCGCTTTACGCCAGAGTCGCCGCTGAGCGAGGGTCCGCACAGCCTGACGGCTACGGTAACCAGCCCGGCGGGTAACGTCAGCGAGCCTTCTGCTGCGCTGGTGTTTACCGTTGATACTATTCCGCCAGCGGCGGCAGGCGAGCTGCAGCTCAGTAACAACGACGGCGAAACGCCATTGCCGGTTGATAACGGCGTGACCAACACGACGTCGCCGGTGCTGAGCGGCAGCGCCGAACCGGGTGCGCTGATCACCGTTTCCAATGGCGACACGGTGCTGGGCAGCGTAACCGCAGATACAGACGGCAACTGGAGCTTCACGCCAGAGGCACCGCTGCCTGAGGGCGATTACAGCCTGACCACTACCGTTACCGATCCGGCGGGCAACGTCAGCGCGCCATCGGCACCGCTGAATTTCACCATTGATACAACGGCACCCGAAGCTGCAGAGGCTTTGCAGGTCAGCAATGAGGCGGGCGGCGTGGCGCGCCCTGTCGATGAGGCCGGTGCGACTAATACCACCTTGCCGGTGGTAAGCGGCACGGCGGAAGCGGGCAGCATCGTGACCGTCTATAACAACGGCGAAGTACTGGGCAGCGTCACTGCAGGCAGTGACGGCGGCTGGCGCTTTACGCCGGATGCGCCGCTGGCTGAGGGCGATTACAGCCTGACCACGCGAGTGACTGACGCCGCCGGTAACACCGGCGCGGCCTCCTCTGCATATAACTTCACCATCGATACCACAGCCCCTGGCGCCGTAGTCGACCTGACCGCGAGGGATGACAATAACGCACCGATCACCGGCGTCACCAACGACGCCACACCGGTGCTGAGCGGCAGCGCTGAGGCAGGTAGCCTGGTAACGCTCTATGACGGAACAGCCGCTATCGGCTCTGTCCGGGCAGACGCAGACGGGGCCTGGCGCTTTAGCGACACGGTCCTGACCGATGGCGCACATACCTTACGGGCCACCGCGACCGACGCCGCAGGCAACGTCAGCGCTACAGGCAACTCTGTGACCCTGACGGTGGATACCAGCGTGCCGGCTGCACCTGCTTTCTCCGTCACTTCCGGCGAAGGCGTGCCGGTTGCCAGTAACGGCTACACCAGCGACAGTACGCCGCAGCTCAGCGGTACGGCCGCCGCCGGCAGTCTCATCACTATTTATAATGACGGCACGGCTATCGGCAGCGTGGTAGCCGGTGGGGATGGCGGCTGGCAGTATACGCCCGCAGCCCTGGATGATGGCAGCTATGCGCTGAGCATTACGGAGACGACGCCGGCGGGCAACGTCAGTCCGGCCTCGGCCGTAACCACGATTAACGTGGATACGCAGGCACCGGAAGCAGCGCAGAACGTGCTGGTTAACAACAATGAAGGCAGTACGCTGGTGCCGATCAACAGCGGTGACGTGACCAACGACGCGACGCCGCAGCTGATCGGTTCAGCCGAGCCGGGCAGCGTGGTGCTGATCTATGACGGCGCTACGCAAATCGGTTCGGTTACCGTGAACAGCAGCGGCAGCTGGCAGTTCACGACTGGCGCGCTTACGCAGGGCGAGCATAACCTGAGCACCGTTGTCAGCGACGCAGCCGGGAACACCAGCCCCGCTTCGCCCACAATCACCTTTACCGTGGATACGGTCGCACCGGCTGCGGCCACTGAGATCGCGCTGGTGAACAACAATGGCGCTACGCCGCAGGCGATTACATCCGGCTCCACCACCGGTGACAACACGCCTGAGTTCTCCGGTCGCGCAGAGCCTGGCAGCACCATCGTTGTATCTGATGGCAATCTGATCCTCGGTACCACCACGACCGATGCACAGGGTAACTGGAGCTTCTCGCCGATCCTCAGCGACGGCCCGCACAGCCTGAGCGTGACGGTCACCGACGCCGCCGGTAACAGCAGCGCGCCGGGTGCGCCGATCGCCTTTACCGTGGACACCACGGCGCCTTCCGCCGTTACGCAGCTGACGCTGAGTAATGATAACGGCACTGCGCCGGTAGCCGTTCCCAACGGGGGCCTCACTAATGATGGCACGCCGCTGTTCAGCGGTCGCGGGGATGCGGGCAGCATTATTACCCTTACCGATCAGAGCGGTACGCTGCTGGGTTCCACCACGGTAAACGGACAGGGAAGCTGGAGCTTTACGCCTGCCACCGCGCTGGCGGACGGCAGCTACACCTTTACCGCCACGGCATCTGACACGCTTGGTAACGTCAGCGCACCGGTGACTTTCAGTGCGATCGTTGATACCACGCCGCCGGCGGTGGCAGCGAACATCGCGCTGACGAACAACGACGGCACCACGCCGGTGGCTATCGCCAGCGGCAGCATCACCACGGATAATACGCCGTTCCTCAGCGGCACCGCAGAGCCGGGCAGCGTGGTAACGATTCTGGACGGAACCGCAATACTGGCCAGCGTGACCACCGGCAGTAACGGACAGTGGAGCTATCAGCTGCCGCAGCTGGACGATGGCAGCTACAGCCTCACCACCACGGTGACCGATACGGCCGGTAACACCGGTCCGGCTTCTGCTCCTGTCGCCTTTACCGTGGACGCCACGCTGCCGGATGCCACATCGCTGGTGGTCAGTAACGACAACGGTACGACACCGCAGCCTCTGACAAACGGCGCGCTGACCACGGACAATACGCCACTGCTGAGCGGCACCGCGGAACCCGACAGCCTGATTACGCTGTATGACGGCGGAGTGGTGATTGGCTCGGTGACGGCGGACGGCGACGGCAGCTGGAGCTTCAGCTCACCGGTACTGACCGACGGCCAGCACACGCTGAGCGCCACGGTCACCGATGAAGTGGGCAACGTCAGCGCACCGTCCGGTGCGCTGACCATCAATATTGATGCCACTGCGCCGCAGCCGGCAGGCGATCTGCTGCTGCAGAATGATATACAAGCGACGCCGGTAACCATCAATAGCAACAGCGTAACTCCTGATGCGACGCCGCTCATCAGCGGTACCGCAGAGGCAGGAGCGACCATTATTGTGTATGACGGTGCGCAGGAGGTTGGCAGAACCACCGCCGATCCTCAGGGGGCCTGGAGCCTCAACACCAGCGTGCTGGCTGAGGGGGCGCACACCCTGACGGTGACCGCCACCGATGTAGCGGGCAACGTCAGCGAGGTGGCGTCGACGGTCAGCTTTACGGTCGATACCAGTACGCCAGCCGCGGTGCTGAGCTTTGATATCTACAACAACGCCAGCACCACGCCGGTGCTGGTGGCGAACAACGGCTTCGCCAGTGACAGCACGCCGGTGCTGCGCGGAACCGGCGTCGCCGGCACGGTAGTGAATATCATTCAGGATGGAGCCATCGTTGGCACCACAACCGTGGGTGAGAATGGCGTCTGGCGTTATGAATCCGCAGCGCTGGACGATGCAACCTATGCCTTCAGCGTCTCGGTCAGCAACGCGGCGGGCACCGCCGGCCCGGTTACCGGCCCGATTACCATCACTATCGACACGGTGGCACCGGAGGCAATTGACGATCTGCTTGTTACCGACAGCGTCGGCGGCGCTGAAGGTCCGCTGACGTCAGGCGCGATCACTGATGATAATCTCCCGGCCTTCAGCGGCACGGCGGAGGCGGGCAGCACGATAACGGTCTATGACGACAACGTGCTGCTGGGAACGGCCACCGCTGACGAAAACGGCAGCTGGAGCTTTACGCCAGACGCTGCGCTGTCAAACCGCGAGCATAGCTTTACGTTCACCGTGACCGATGCGGCGGGTAACGTCAGCCCGGCTACTGACGCCTTCACGCTGACCGTTGAAGCCAATCTGCCACCGGTCGACAGCACGCTGCAGATCACCGATAACAGCGGCAGCACGCTGGTAACGGTAGCAGACGGGGCCGATATCCGTGACAACACGCCGGTCCTGCAGGGAACGGGCCCGGCAAATGGCACTGTAACCATTTCTGATAACGGTACAGTGCTGGCTACTCTGCCGATAGACGCGAACGGACAGTGGAGCTATACGCCAGATCCGGTACTGGATGAGGGCGCGCACGCGATTTCTGTCGTCAGCACGGATGAAACCGGCAATCCTGGCGATCCGTCAGCGGTGATTAATTTCATTGTCGATACCGTCGTGCCCGACGTCGTCACCGATCTTGCGGCGGCCAATAACAACGGTGCCACGCCGGTGCCGGTAACGGATAACGGCGTGACTAACGACAGTACGCCACAGCTCAGCGGCACGGCGGAAGCGGGCGGGCTGGTGACCATCTACGATGGCAATACGGTAATCGCTTCGGTCACTGCTGACGGCGACGGCGCATGGAGCACCACGCTGCCGCTGCTGAGCCAGGGCGCGCACGCGCTTAGTGTGACAGTGACCGATGCGGCGGGCAACGTCAGCGATCGCTCCGGCGCGCTGAACATCACGGTCGATACGGTAGCCCCTGCGGCCGGCACGGTGAACGTCACCGCGGGTGATTCGGATACGCCGCTCACCAGCGGGGCAACCATTAACGACAGTACGCCAGCGCTGAGCGGCACCACGGAGGCAAACGCCACGGTCAGCGTGTATGACGGCACCACGCTGCTCGGTACCGCTATCGCCAGCGGCGTGGGCGCCTGGAGCTTTACCCCTGCCGCGCTGGGCGAGGGCAGTCACGCCCTGAGCGTGCGCGTCACCGATGCGGCCGGTAATACCGGTATCGCCTCTGCCGTCACCACGGTAGTGGTGGATACCGTGGCACCGGCGGCCATCTCCGGCCTGACGGCGGTCAACAACAACGGCAGCACGCCGCTGACTATCGCGGCTGGCAGCACCACCAGCGACAACACGCCGCAGCTGAGCGGCACCGCTGAGGCGGGCAGCATCGTTACCGTGCGGGACGGCACCACCGTGCTCGGCTCGGTAACCGCCGGCACCAACGGCGCGTGGAGCTTTACCACCGCCGCGCTGGCGGATGGTCCGCACACGCTGAGCGTGAGTGCCGCCGATGCGGCGGGCAACGTCAGCCCGGTGAGCGATATCAGCTTTACCGTGCTGACCGCAGCGGTCGCCCCGGTCACGGCACTGACGGTAACGGATAACGCCGGCGCGATTCAGGGGCCGCTGACCAGCGGTACGCCGACTGACGATACCACGCCAACGCTCTCCGGCAGCGCCGCGGCAAACAGCGTGGTGGTGATCAGTGAAGGCACTACGGTGCTGGGATCGGTGCTGGCAAACGGCGACGGAGCCTGGAGCTTCACCCCTGCCGCGCTGAGCGAAGGTACGCATCCGCTCAGCGTCACGGTACGCGATGCGGCGGGCAGCAGCAGCGATCCGGTGAACTTTACCGTAGTAGTGGATACCACTGCGCCAGCCACCTCAACGCTGGTGGTGACCAACGATGTGACCAGCGCAACCATCCCGGCGGGTGGCTACAGCAGCGATGCGACGCCGACCTTAAGCGGCGTGGCGGAAGCGAACGCCATTGTCACGGTACGCGACGGTAACGCGGTGCTGGGCTCGGTGACCGCTGATGCGGAAGGACGCTGGAGCTATGTCAGCACTACGCTGAACCAGGGACTGCATACCCTGAGCGTCACCGCCACCGATGTGGCGGGCAACGTCAGCGGCGCGACCAGCACCACGCTGATTGTGGATAGCGTGGCGCCGGTCGCCGTGAGCGGCCTGAACGCGGCTAACAACAACGGCAGCGCGCTGGTGGCAATTGCCGCCGGCGGCACCACCAGCGATGCCACTCCGCTGCTCAGGGGCACGGCAGAGGCGGGCAGCGTGGTGACGATCCGCGACGGCGACACCGTTCTCGGATCGGTAACGGCGGGCAGCGGCGGCGCGTGGAGTTTTGTCACGCCGGCGCTGGCAGAGGGGGCACACACCTTTAACGTTACCGCCAGCGATGCGGCCGGTAACGTCAGCCCGAATGCGACGCTGACGCTGACGGTCGATACCACTCCGCCAGCCGCAGTAAGCAATCTGGTGGTCACCGATGACGCCGCGCCGAACACCGGTCCTCTGACTAACGGCGCCGTGACCAACGACACCACGCCGGTGCTGAGCGGTACGGCAGAGGCGGGGGGCGTGGTCACCGTCTATGACGGCACTGCAGTACTGGGTTCCGCTGTGGCCGACGGCAGCGGCGCGTGGAGCTTTACGTCGCCCGCGCTGAATAATGGTCCGCATGCGCTGAGCGTCACGGTGCGTGATGCGGCAGGCAACGTCAGCGCGGCGTCGCCCACGGTCGCAATCACCGTGGACACCGTAGCGCCGGCTGCGCCAACGCTGGTCGTGACCAACGACGTGGCGAACACTACGGTGGCGAACGGCGCAGCAAGCGGCGACAGCACGCCAACCCTGAGCGGCAGCGCCGAGGCCAATAGCCTGGTGATTATCCGCGACGGCACCACGCTACTCGGTTCAGTCACCGCCAGCGGTACCGGCAGCTGGAGCTTTACCCCTGCTACAGCGCTCGCTGAGGGATCGCATACCTTCAGCATCACCGCCACCGATGCGGCAGGCAACGTCAGCAGCAGCGTCAGCTCAACGGCGATCATTGATACCGTTGCGCCAGGTGCGGTTACCGGTCTGGCTGCCGCCAACAACAACGGCAGTACGGCGATCGCGATTCCCAATAATAGCGTGACCAGTGACAGCACGCCGCTGCTGACCGGATCCGGTGAGGCGGGCGCACGCGTAACTATCCTTGACGGCAATGTTGCGCTGGGCACGGCGATTGTCAGCAGTAACGGCAGCTGGAGCTTTGTCAGCCCGGTGCTGAGTGAAGGCAGCCACACCCTGAACGTGACCCAGACCGACGCCGCCGGAAACGTCAGTCCGCCAGCCAGCATCACGCTGACGGTGGATACGGTGGCGCCGGCAGCGGTCAGTAACCTGACGATCACGGACGATGTGGCGCCGGTGACCGGACCGCTGGCAAATGGCGCAGTCACCAATGACGCGACGCCAACGCTGAGCGGGACGGCGGAGGCGAGCGCGGTCGTCACGGTGTATGACGGCAGCACGGTGCTGGGATCGGTGGTGGCAGGCAGCGACGGCGCATGGAGCTTTACGCCAGCTGCGCTGAGCAACGGCGTGCATTCGCTGAGCACGACGGTACGTGACGCCGCGGGCAACGTCAGCCCGGCGACGCCGGCGGTGTCGATTACCGTTGATACCGTGGCCCCCGCTGCGCCAACGCTGGTGGTCACCAACGACATTAACAACACCACGGTGGTAAATGGCGGCGCGACGCGCGACAGCACGCCAACCCTGAGCGGCACGGCCGAGGCAAACAGTCTGGTGATTGTGCGCGACGGCACCACTGTCCTGGGGTCGGTGACCGCCAGCAGCAGCGGCAGCTGGAGCTTCACGCCGGGAACAGCCCTCTCCGAGGGATCGCACACCTTCAGCATCACCGCCACTGATGCCGCGGGTAACGTCAGCAGCAGCATCAGTTCGACGGCGATTATCGACACCACGGTGCCGGTTGCCGTAACCGGCCTGACCCTGGCTAATAACAATGGCAGTACGGCGATCGCTATCCCCAACAACGGCGTGACCAATGACAGCACGCCGCTGCTGAGCGGATCGGGCGAGGCGGGTGCACGCGTCAGCGTTTACGACGGCACTACGCTACTGGGAACTGCGACCGTCGGCGGCAGCGGCAGCTGGAGCTTCATCACGCCAGCGCTGGGTAATGGTCCCCATACGCTCAACGTGACGCAGACCGACGCGGCGGGTAACGTCAGCCCGCAGGCTTCGGTCACGCTGCGGGTTGACACCGTAGCGCCGGTGGCCAGCACGCTCACCATTACGGATGATGCGGGCAGCGCGCCGGTAACGCTGACCAGCGGTGCCTTTACGCGCGATACCACGCCGACGCTGAGCGGTACGGCAGAAGCGGGCGCGCTGGTGACCATTTTTGACGGCACGACCGCACTGGGTTCCGTCACGGTGGGTACGGGCGGCAGCTGGAGCTTTACCACCGCGGCGCTGAGCAACGGGGCGCATACCCTGAGCACCACGGTGACTGATCCGGCAGGTAACGTCAGCAGCACCAACGTAGCGACCACCATCACCGTTGACACGGTTCCACCGGCGGCGGTATCCGGATTGCTGATCAACAGCGCCGGCACCAGCGTCACCGGCAGCGGCGAGGTCGGCGCAACGGTGACGGTCCGCGACGCCAGCGGCGTCACGCTCGGCACCACCACGGTGGGCAGCGGCGGCAGCTGGTCAGTGGCGCTGAGCACTGCGCAGACTACCGGTGCCACGCTCTCGGTGACGCAGAGCGACAGAGCGGGCAACGTTTCGCCATCGGCGTCGCTGCTGGGAGCCATCCGCGTTGTGGCGACCAACGATGTTAGCGAGGTTGATTACGGCACCACGCAGGCCACCATCAATAACGGCACCGTGAACTCTTCGCACACGGCGCTGCTTACCCTGGGGGTCGGCTCGCTACTGGGCGCCAGCGTGCTCAATAACGGTAACGCCTATATCTTCAATGTGGGTCAGGACGATTTCCGCACGGTAACGCTCTACGGCTCAGTAAACAGTATCGGCGTGGCGGCTAACTACTCGCTAAACCTCTACACGCAGCTGAGTAACGGCTCCTGGCAGCTGGTGAGTTCGCAGAGCAACTACATCAGCTCTCTGCTCTCAATCGGAACGATTCGCGGCGGTAACGTCACCTACAGCAATCTGAGTACCGGTAACTACGCGGTAGTGGTCGGCGCGAATACCAACCTCAGCGTACTGCCCACCACTACCGTGAGCACGGTGTCAGACTACACCACGCTGGCGGTGACCACGGCGGCCACCGTCACCGGTAATCTGCTGGCGAACGACACCAGTTCGATAGCCGGTACGGTACCGGCCGGTGTGGCGGTTACAACGGCGGGCGGCGCAACGGTTGCTGGCACGGGTAATACGGTGATCAACAGCAGCTACGGTACGCTGACCCTGGATGCGCGAGGCAACTATACCTATGCGCTGAAAGCGGGACTGAATATCGACACGCTGCCGGCGACGGATACCTTTACCTATTCAGTGCGGGACGCCAGCGGCACGGTAACCTCCGCCACGCTGACGGTAACGCTGCATAACGGCCCGGCGGCCACGCTGTTTGCCGCCACCAGTCTGCTGGCGGAAAGCAGCAGCGCTGAGCATGACGCGAGCGGCAGCATCTGGGCTGACAGCGCCGGCACGCACAGCGGAACCTTAACCATCACTAATGCTCTGGGGGCAGAAACCACGGTGGGAGCGGCCGGTATGACGCAGGTAGCCGGTGAGTTCGGCGTGCTGCAGGTCAGCGCCAGCGGAAGCTACACCTACTCACTCAATGCGGATGTTAACGTCCAGAACATTACGCATAAGGAGGTATTCAGTTACACCCTGGCGGGCCGGGACGGCACCCTGACCAGCCACAGCTTCACCATTGAGCTGCACCCGACCATTAACGGAACCGGCGGTAACGATACGCTGACCAGCAGCGCCTACGATGACACCATCACCGCTGGCGCCGGCGCAGATACGCTGGTTTACCATCTGCTGGATCGCGCTGACGCCACCGGCGGCAACGGCCACGACACCTGGACCGACTTTAACGTCGCCCAGGGAGACAAGATTGATATCAGTGAACTGCTGATCGGCTGGAATGATTCCACAAGTAATATTAATGATTTCGTGAAAGTGGACCATACTTCTGATGGCAGCACCGTGCTTTCAATCGATCGTGACGGTAGCGGGACGGGCTACAGCACTACGCAGCTGATCACGCTGGAAGGCGTTAACGTGTCACTGGAGGAGCTGCTGCAGCAACCGCACCAAAACCACACGGCATAGTGGTGTGTGACGCAGGGAAGCATCACGGGCACAGGAGGTGCCCTTTCTCTATTCTGACTGGTGGATAATCGATGGATCTGATGCAATCCGGCGCACCTTTTCGCCGTTCCTCTCTGCCCGCCGCAGTAAGCGCGGGCTTTCTGTTGTTTTACAGTGCGCATCTTAGTGCCGCCAGTGAGACGCTGATACGCGCTGGATCTATTACGCAAAGCGAGCTGGTTCAGCAGCAGGAGCTGCCGTCGCTCGCGGGCGAAGTCGCCGAACCGGCGCTAAGCCGCGTGCCGGACACCCTGACAATTGAGCAGGCGGTGCAGCGTGCGGTGCAGTGGCATCCTGATATCGCGCAGGCGATTGGCACCATGCTGGAGCAGGCGAATCAGGTCGATGTGGCAAAAGCAAAATATTATCCGCAAATCAGTGCGGGCATGAACAATGGCTATAGCAACAGTTACAGCGGCAGCGGCTTCAGCCCCTCATTTGTGCTGTCGGTGTCGCAGATGCTTTATGACTTTGGCAAAGTCAGCAGCTCGGTGCGCTCTGCCGAGGCGGGCGTGGCGCAGGAGCAGGCAAACGTGCTGGTGAGTATCGATAGCGTGGCGCACGATACCGCAGCGGCACTGGTTCAGGTGCAGGGCTATCAGCAGCTGGTAAAGATTGCCCGCGATCAGCTCAGCGCCCTGAGCCGGATTGGCGTACTGGCGCGGCAGCGTAATGAGGAGGGCGCGGCCTCGCTCTCCGACGCGACCCAGACCGATGCGCGTATTGAAGGCGCGCGCACCACCCTGACGCAGTATCAGGCGAGCCTTAACCGCTGGCGCGCAACCTTAGCCACCTATCTGGGCTGGCCGCTGGTAAAGCAGGTCAGCGACCAGTTTCCCGCAACGCTGACCCGCGGCTGCGCCAGTGGCAAAGCGGATGACAAAACCAATCCGGCGGTGCTGGCCGCGTGGGCGCAGGCTAATCAGGCGCAGGCCAAACTTGATAACGCCAGCGCGCAGAACCTGCCGACTATCTCGCTGGAACCGCAGGTTACCCACTATCTCAACGATCGCTACGCCGGCAGTCAGTCGCTGGACCGCACGCAGTACTCTGCCTTTGTCAAAGTCGAGATGCCGCTTTATCAGGGCGGCGGGATCACCGCCGCGCGCGACGCTGCCGCCAGCGCGCTGCAGGCGGCAAACGCAGCGGTAAATTCCGCACGGCTGAAGGCGCGTCAGCAGCTGAGCGAATCGCAGAATGAGGCGCTCAGCCTGTCGCAGAGTCTGGCGATCATGGGGCGCCAGCAGGCGCTGGGCGAGAAAACCCGCCAGCTCTATCAGGATCAGTATCTGCAGCTTGGCACGCGCCCGCTGCTGGACGTACTGAATGCCGAACAGGAGGTGTGGCAGACCCGCTTTACGCTACAGCAGACCGTAAGCCAGCTGCGATCGCTGCAGCTCGACTGCCTCTACAGCACCGGACAGATCCGTTCAGCCTTTACGCTTAATAACCAGCGCATCCAGACCGTGGAGATTCAGCCATGACCCAATTACCGATTCCGGACGCGCCTGAGGGCCAGTCCGCCAGCGGCGGCGAGCTGCCGCTTAACGGCTGGGCCACGGCCATTATTCAGATCGCCACCCACTACCGGCTGCCCTGTTCGCCGGGCATGATCATGGCGGCAGCGGAGTGGCAGGGCAAACAGACGCGCGATAAAGCGCTGCGCCATCTGGCACGTCAGGCGGGGCTGTCGCTGCAGCTGTTTGCAGAGGAGAGCCGGGAGATCACGCGCTGGCGCCTGCCGCTGGCAGTAGAGCTGGATGATGGCCAGGTCGGCGTGGTGACGGCGTTTGATGGTGATGACCGCGTTCGGGTGCACTTTTCCGGCGATGAACAGCCGACGCCGGTGATGCTCACCGATCTGCTGCCCGCCCTCCGCGTGGTGGCCGCGCTGCGACCGGTGGCGGCGGCGAAAGATAGCCGGGTCGATCGCTATCTCGCCACCGTTCGCCCCGACTGGCTGCGGCGGCTGGTGCTGCACGATCTGCGTCCCTACGGCTATGTGATGCTGGCGTCCTTCTTGATCAATCTGCTGGCGCTGGTAGGGATTGTGTTTTCGATGCAGGTCTATGACCGGGTGATCCCGGCGCAATCTTATCCCACGCTCTATGTCCTCTATGCTGGCGTGATCATTTCGGTGGTATTTACCTATATTCTGCGCGTGGGCCGCGATCACGTCACCGATCTGCTGGGCAAGCGCGCCGATATGCGCGTCTCCGATCGGGTGTTTGGTCATGCGCTGCGGCTGCGCAACAGCGTGGTGCCGCGCTCTACCGGCACTTTTATCTCCCAGTTGCGTGAACTGGAGGCGATCCGGGAAATGGTGACCTCAACCACCGTGACGGCGATTGTCGATATGCCATTTTTCCTGCTGTTTCTGCTGGTTATGGCGATTATCGCGCCACAGCTGGCGTGGATCGCCCCGGTGGCGGTGCTGCTGATGGTGTTGCCGGGCCTGCTCAGCCAGAAAAAACTGGCGAAGCTGGCGCAGCAGGCGCTGAAAGAGTCCACGCTGCGTAACGCAGTGCTGGTGGAGAGCGTACAGGGGCTGGAGGATATCAAGCTGATGCAGGCGGAAGATCGCTTTCTGCAACAGTGGAACAGTTATATCCGTATTACTGCGCAGTCAGGCGTGGCGATGCGTAAGGTGATGCACTCGCTCATTAGCTGGGGTGTAACGGTGCAGGGGCTGGTTTACGCCAGCGTCATTGTGGTGGGCGCGCCGATGGTGATCAACGGCGATATCACCACCGGGGCGATTGTCGCGGCGTCGCTGCTCTCCTCGCGCATGATTGCGCCGATGGCAACGCTGTGCGGCGTACTGGCGCGCTGGCAGCAGGTCAGGGCGGCGAAAACCAGCCTCGACGGCCTGATGAATCTGCCGGTAGAGAACAGCAGCGATGAGACGCGTATTCACTGTCCGGTGCTGTTTGGCCACTATCAGTTCACCGACGCCATGTTTCGCTACTACAGCGACTCGCTGACCATGGCGCTGCGCATTAAATCCCTGACCATTCAGCCTGGGGAGCGTATTGCGGTGCTGGGCCGCAACGGCTCCGGTAAATCCACGCTACTGCAGGCGATGGCGGGCGGCATGGATCTGGTGAGCGGTGAGCTGCGGCTTGATAACCTCAGCCTGCCGCACATTGACGTGGCCGACGTGCGGCGCAACGTCGGGCTGCTGACGCAAAACGCGCGTCTGTTTCACGGTACGCTGCGTGAAAACCTGACGCTCGGCGCGGCGCACGCTACCGACGACGCCATCTTCTCTGCGCTGACGGTGAGCGGCGGAGCGGAATTTATTCGCCGCCTGCCGCTGGGGCTGGATCACCCGATCATGGAGGGGGGCACCGGCCTCTCCGGCGGGCAGCGGCAGTCGCTGCTGCTGGCGCGCATGCTGCTGCGCGATCCTAATATCGTGCTGCTGGATGAACCCACCGCCGCGCTCGACGACCATACGGAGAAAGAGTTTATTGAGCGCCTCGGCGCATGGCTGAACGGCCGCACGCTGATCGTGGCGACGCATCGCGCCGCGATTCTGTCGCTGGTGGATCGGATACTGGTGCTGAAAGAGGGGCAGCTGGTTATGGACAGTCCGAAAGAGAAAGCGCTGCCGCCAGCGCGCAGCGGCGGAAATCTGCCGGAGGTGAACGCATGAAGCAGCTGCCGGCAAAACTGCGGCTGGTCACGGCTGCTGAAACAGACGCGTCAGACGATCTGCTGGGCGAACTGAAATCGGAAACGCACTACAGCGGGGCGGTGCGGCTGATTGTTATCAGCGCCGCGCTGATGCTGGTCGCGCTGATCTGGGCGTGGTTTGGCGTGCTGGATGAAGTCTCAACCGGGACCGGCAAGGTGATCCCCAGCTCGCGCGAGCAGGTGCTGCAGTCGCTGGAGGGCGGTATTCTGACGGAGCTGTACGTGCATGAGGGCGATCAGGTGCAGGCGGGTGAGGTGGTGGCGCGTCTCGATCCGACCCGTTCCCAGTCAAGCGTGGGTGAGAGCGCGGCACGCTATCGCGCCGCGCTGGCGGCGGCGTCACGCCTGCGGGCAGAGGTTAACGACACCCGGCTGACCTTTCCGGATGAGCTCAGAGGCTGGCCCGATCTGATCGCGGCAGAAACCCGTCTCTATAATACTAAACGGGCACAGCTCAACGACGCGACGAAGCAGTTTAACGCGTCGCTGGCGCTGGCTAACCGCGAGCTGGCGATTACGCAGCGGCTGGCAAAGAGCGGGGCTGCCAGCAATGTGGAGGTGCTGCGCCTGCAGCGTGAAAAATCCGATCTGGAGCTGAAGCTGACCGATATGCGTTCGCAATATTATGTCCAGGCGCGTGAAGAGCTGGCCAAAGCGAGCGCGGAAGCGGACAGCCTCGCTGAAGTGATTAAAGGACGCGAAGATACGGTGACGCGACTGACGATCCGCGCCCCGATGCGCGGCATCGTTAAAAATATTAAAGTCTCCACGGTCGGTGGCGTGGTGCCGCCTAACGGCGAGCTGATGAACATTGTCCCGCTCAACGACCGGCTGCTGGTGGAGGCGCGCCTGTCGCCGCGCGATATCGCCTTTATTCATCCGGGGCAGCGCGCGGTGGTGAAGATCTCCGCCTACGATTACGCCATCTATGGCGGTCTTAACGGCGTAGTGGAGAGCATCTCGCCGGATACCATCCAGGATGAGGTGAAACCAGAGATCTACTACTATCGGGTGTTTATCCGCACCGATAACGACTATGTGCAGAACAAAGCGGGCCGGCGCTTTTCTATCACGCCCGGCATGGTCTCCACGGTGGATATCAAAACCGGAGAGAAAACCGTGATGGATTATCTGGTCAAGCCGTTTAATAAAGCTGAAGAGGCGATGCGCGAGCGCTAAGCGGATGAGGATTGCAGGGGAGTATATTCCCGGCGATAATCACGCCATCAATCCCTTCCTCGTCGGGCTTAACGACGCGGAAGGGATTTTTTTATACCTGACCCGTAATCAGGCCGGTGCTGCCTGACGTAAAGAGGATGAATTATGTACAACACCCTGGGCAATCAGTATGACAACTCCCTGGTTTCCAACGCCTTTGGCTTCATGCGTTTTCCGCTCAACTTTCAGCCGTATGACAGCGATGCTGAGTGGGTGATCACCGGTGTGCCGTTTGACGCCGCTACGTCGGGCCGTCCGGGCAGCCGTCTGGGGCCGGGCGCGATTCGTCAGATCTCAACTAACCTGGCGTGGGAAGGGTGCCGCTGGCCGTGGGAGTTTGATCTGCGTCAGCGCCTGAATGTCGTGGACTGCGGTGACCTGGTTTACGCATTTGGCGACTCGCAGGATCTCTCAGACAAACTGCAGGCGCATGCGGAAAAACTGCTGGCCAGCGGCAAGCGCATGCTGACCTTTGGCGGTGACCACTACATTACGCTGCCGCTGCTGCGCGCCCACGCGAAGCATTTCGGCAAAATGGCGCTGGTGCATTTTGATGCGCATACCGACACCTACTCTAACGGCCCGACGTTTGACCACGGCACCATGTTTTTCACTGCGCCAAAAGAGGGGCTGATCGATCCGCAGCACTCGGTGCAGATCGGTATTCGTACTGAATATGATAAGAGTCTGGGCTTTAACGTGCTGGACGCGGCGCAGGTTAACGATCGCAGCGTGGATGATATTCTGGCGGAGGTGAAGCGCACCGTGGGCGACCTGCCGGTCTACCTGACGTTTGATATCGACTGCCTCGATCCGGCGCACGCGCCAGGCACCGGTACGCCAGTGATTGGCGGCCTGAGCAGCGACAAAGCGACCAAACTGGTGCGCGGTCTGCAGGGAATGAATATTGTCGGCATGGATCTGGTTGAGGTGGCGCCGGGTTACGATCACGCCGATCTGACCGCGCTGGCAGCGGCTACGCTGGCGCTGGATATGCTGCACGTGCAGGCAGCGAACAAAGGCTGATAGCAGCAGCCCTTCTCCCGTCGGGAGAAGGGCTGCATCAGGCGCTTATTTACCGTCTGCGGCGATACGATCGCGGATATGCTGCGCGCGCGCTTCTGAATCAGGATGGGAGTCAAACATCGAACTCTGATGCCCCTGATCCATCTTCGCCAGCTTCTCAAAGCTGGTGGCTAAACCGAGCGGATTGATGCCGCGCTTTTTCAGCAGATCATATGAGTAGTCATCTGCCTGCGACTCCTGAGTCTGCGAGAACTGCGCGTTAACCAGCTTCTCGCCGATATCGCCCAGCTGCGACTGCGACAGCGAACCAATAATACCGCCGACCGAGGCGGCAGCCCCGCGTGCGGCTTCGGTGGCAAAAGCAACCTGCATCGCTTTACGCGTGTGGCCCAGTGCGACGTGACCCATCTCATGGCCCAGCACGCCTTCCACTTCATTATCGGTCATCATATCCATCAGGCCGCTGTAAACGCGGATGCAGCCGTTGGCCATCGCCCAGGCGTTGACATCTTTGGTGACGTACACCTTGTAGTTCGCCGGCGTGCCGTTGATATTGTCGCCCAGCGCGGCAGCGATCTTATTCAGACGCTGCTGATAGCTGCTGTTTGCCGCCGCGACCTGATTCTCTTTATCCATTTGTGCACAGGACTGGTCACTCAGCTGTTTTACCTGCGCATCGCTGAGCGAATAGGCCTGATAGGCCTGCGCGCCCGACTGCAGCAGCGCGTTGTTATCAAACCCCTGACAGCCGCTCAGTAGCGCTGCCATTCCGATTGCCGTAACCGTAGCCCGGATTTTCATATCATCATCCTTTAAGTAACTCGTCGTAAAAACAGACACCTGAAAGCAGGCCAGATGTATAAACCCGATGTTTATAGCGCGCCCGTTTCGCGGTTGCTAGCAGACGCGACTTAAAATGCAATCGCAGCCATGATAATTAGCACGCGGATGCATGTACTTTTGTGCCGATTTTCATGTACATTGATGGGCGACTTCTTTCACGCTTCGCCTTATAACTGATTAATTACAATACGTTAAGCGCGGCGGAGCCTTAATCCGATCTGGAGTAGAACATGCCCTCTCGTAAAGAGCTTGCCAACGCCATTCGTGCGTTAAGTATGGACGCAGTACAGAAAGCTAAATCGGGACACCCGGGTGCCCCGATGGGCATGGCGGATATCGCTGAAGTGCTGTGGCGCGACTTCCTGAACCACAACCCGGTTAACCCGCAGTGGGCTGACCGCGACCGCTTCGTGCTCTCGAACGGGCATGGCTCTATGCTGATCTACAGCCTGCTGCACCTTGCCGGCTACGATCTGCCAATGAGCGAGCTGCAGAACTTCCGCCAGCTGCACTCTAAAACCCCAGGTCACCCGGAATATGGCTACACGCCAGGCGTGGAAACCACAACCGGCCCGCTGGGTCAGGGTATCGCCAACGCCGTGGGCTTTGCGATCGCCGAGCGCACGCTGGCCGCACAGTTCAACCGTCCGGGTCATGATATCGTAGACCACCATACCTATGTTTTCATGGGTGACGGCTGCATGATGGAAGGGATTTCGCACGAAGTCTGCTCTATTGCCGGTACGCTGAAGCTGGGCAAGCTGGTCGCGTTCTATGACGACAACGGTATCTCCATTGATGGTCACGTTGATGGCTGGTTCTCCGACGACACCGCAGCACGTTTTGAAGCCTACGGCTGGCATGTTGTGCGCGGCGTGGATGGTCACGACGCAGAAGCGATCAAACAGGCGGTGGAAGAGGCGAAGCGCGTCTCTGACAAGCCGTCACTGCTGATGTGTAAAACCGTTATCGGTTTCGGTTCACCTAACAAAGCGGGCACGCACGATTCACACGGCGCGCCGCTGGGCGACGATGAAATTGCGCTGACGCGCAAGCAGCTGGGCTGGAGCCACGCGCCGTTTGAGATCCCGGCCGATATCTATGCGCAGTGGGATGCCAGAGAGGCGGGCCAGGCGAAAGAGTCAGCGTGGAATGAGAAATTTGCAGCTTATAAGGCGGCTTTCCCGGCGCTGGCTGAAGAGTTTACACGTCGCGTTAACAATGAGCTGCCGGCTAACTGGCAGGCGGAGTCGCAGCAGTTTATTGAGCAGCTGCAGGCGAACCCGGCTAAAATCGCCAGCCGTAAAGCCTCGCAGAATGCGATTGAAGCTTTTGGCAAGCTGCTGCCGGAGTTCCTCGGTGGTTCTGCCGATCTGGCACCCAGCAATCTGACTATGTGGTCCGGTTCTAAACCGATCAATGAAGACGCAGCGGGTAACTATATCCATTACGGCGTGCGTGAGTTTGGTATGACCGCGATTGCCAACGGCCTTGCGCTGCACGGCGGTTTCCTGCCTTATACCGCGACCTTCCTGATGTTTGTTGAGTATGCCCGCAACGCAGCGCGTATGGCGGCGCTGATGAAGATCCGTCAGATCATGGTTTATACCCACGACTCTATCGGTCTGGGTGAAGATGGCCCGACGCACCAGCCGGTTGAGCAGATGGCCAGCCTGCGTACGACGCCAAACATGAGCCTGTGGCGTCCCTGTGACCAGGTTGAGTCTGCTGTCGCGTGGAAATATGCCATTGAGCGCGTCGATGGCCCGTCAGCGCTGATCTTCTCCCGCCAGAACCTGGCGCAGCAGGATCGTACCGCTGAGCAGCTGGCAAATGTAGTACGCGGTGGCTATGTGCTGAAAGATTGCAACGGCACGCCGGAACTGATCCTGATCGCTACCGGCTCTGAAGTTGAGCTGGCGGTAGCTGCCGCTGACAAACTCAGCAGCGAAGGCCGCAATGTGCGCGTGGTCTCCATGCCATCAACGGATGCGTTTGATAAGCAGGATGCCGCCTACCGTGAAGCGGTGCTGCCGAAAGCGGTTGGCGCACGCGTTGCCATTGAAGCGGGTATTGCCGATTACTGGTTTAAATATACCGGCCTGCACGGTGCGGTCGTGGGTATGACCTCATTTGGTGAATCTGCACCGGCAGAGCTGCTGTTTAAAGAGTTCGGCTTTACCGTTGAGAATGTGGTTAATACCGCAAAATCTATTCTGTAATCCGGAGTCGCCTTAAAGGGCGGGTTACCAGATCAGATATTGTGAACCACAGGGTGCGCATTGATGCGCGCCCTGTTTTATTTTCTTCGCCTTCTCCACCTGAAACGTTTCAATTATTCCTGCAGTAATCGATTAATCGCTGCATTTTTGTGACGCAGATCCAATAATCATCACCATCCTTGATCGCAATCATTCCGGTTATTCCTCGCATGCTTTATTCTGGCTGAACCGTTTCAGTTAGCAGGATATCTCTCAGCAATGCTCCAGGCGCTGCGTAAGAATTCCCTGTACAAAATGGCATGAAACGCTCAAGGTATCTGGCACATTTCAGAGGTGCAGTTGCAGGAAAAGCGATGACCATTCGTATTGCTATCAATGGCTTTGGTCGTATCGGGCGCAATGTGTTGCGTGCGCTCTATGAAACGGGACGCCGGGCGGAAATTACGGTTGTGGCGATTAACGAGCTGGCAGACGCCGCCGGTATGGCGCATCTGCTGAAGTACGATACCAGCCACGGTCGCTTCGCCTTCGACGTGCGGCAGGAGCGCGATCTGCTGTGGGTAGGGGAGGACACTATCCGCATCCTGCATCAGGCTGAGATCGGCACGCTGCCGTGGCAGCAGCTGGATGTTGATGTGGTGCTGGATTGTACCGGCGTTTACGGCAGCCGCGCCGACGGTGAGGCGCATCTGCAGGCGGGCGCCAGAAAAGTCCTGTTTTCGCATCCGGGCGGCAACGATCTGGATGCAACCGTGGTGTTCGGCGTAAACGAACAGGCTCTTAAACAAACTGACCGCATTGTGTCTAACGCATCCTGTACCACCAACTGCATTATTCCGGTGATCAAGCTGCTGGATGATGCCTTCGGGATCGAGTCTGGCACCGTGACCACGATCCACTCAGCGATGCACGATCAGCAGGTGATCGACGCCTATCACAGCGATCTGCGCCGCACCCGTGCAGCGAGCCAGTCGATCATTCCGGTCGATACGCGGCTGGCTGCCGGCATCACCCGCATTTTTCCGAAATTCAACGATCGCTTCGAAGCGATAGCGGTGCGCGTACCCACTATCAACGTGACGGCGATTGATCTGAGCGTCTCGGTACGGGCGGCGGTAAAGGCGTGTGAGGTCAATGCGCTGCTGCAAAACGCATCAGCAGGGGCATTTCGTGGTATAGTTGACTATACGGAATTACCGTTAGTCTCAGTAGATTTTAACCACGATCCGCACAGTGCCATCGTTGATGGTACGCAGACGCGGGTCAGCGGTCATCACCTGATCAAGACGCTGGTCTGGTGTGACAACGAATGGGGCTTTGCTAACCGGATGATCGATACTACGTTAGCAATGGCCGCAAGCGGTTTCAGGTAAGACGCGGATGGCGTCTGGCAAAACTTACGAGAATCAACGAGAGGATTCACCATGTCTGTAATTAAGATGACCGATCTGGACCTTGCTGGTAAGCGTGTTCTGATCCGTGCCGATCTGAACGTGCCAGTGAAAGAAGGAAAAGTGACATCTGACGCACGTATCCGAGCTTCCCTGCCAACCATCGAAGCGGCACTGAAACAGGGCGCGAAAGTGATGGTTACCTCTCACCTTGGTCGTCCGACCGAAGGTGAATATAACGAAGAGTTCTCGCTGCTGCCGGTTGTTAACTATCTGAAAGAAAAACTGAACGGTACCCAGGTTACGCTGGCGACAGAGTATCTTGACGGCGTGGAAGTCGGCGCGGGCGAGCTGGTCGTGCTGGAAAACGTGCGCTTCAACAAAGGCGAAAAGAAAGATGACGAGACGCTGGCGAAGAAGTATGCCGCGCTGTGTGACATCTTTGTAATGGATGCGTTTGGTACCGCGCACCGCGCGCAGGCTTCGACTCACGGCGTGGGCAAGTTTGCGCCAGTCGCCTGCGCAGGCCCGCTGCTCTCTGCTGAGCTGGAAGCGCTGGGTAAAGTCATGAGCAACCCGGAGCGTCCGCTGGTTGCCGTAGTCGGCGGTTCAAAAGTATCGACTAAATTTGATGTGCTGCAGTCGCTGGTAAAAATTGCGGATACCGTGATTGTGGGCGGCGGCATCGCCAACACCTTTGTGGCTATCGACAACAAGGTCGGTAAATCACTCTACGAGCCGGATTTCGTTGAAGCGGCCAAAGGCCTGCGTGACCAGTACGGTATTCCGGTGCCGACCGATTCCCGCGTAGGCACGGAATTCTCTGAAACTGCACCTTCTACCGTGAAAAAGGTTTCAGAAGTGCAGGATAACGAAGAGATTATGGACTTCGGTGATGAAACCGCACAGAACATGGCGAAGATCCTGAAAGAGGCCAAAACCATTCTGTGGAACGGCCCGGTAGGCGTCTTTGAGTTCCCTAACTTCCGTAAAGGCACCGAAATTGTGGCCAATGCAATTGCCGACAGCGACGCGTTCTCTGTAGCAGGCGGCGGCGACACTCTGGCGGCTATCGATCTGTTCGGTATCGAAGAGAAGATCTCTTACATCTCAACCGGTGGCGGTGCATTCCTGGAGTTCGTGGAAGGCAAAAAGCTGCCTGCGGTGGCGATGCTGGAAGAGCGCGCTAAGCAGTAATTCTGGGGGCAGCGCTCCGGCGCTGCCTTAAAACTGGCCCCGAGCGGGGCAAATAAATCCCATTCCCTTCGGGAATGAACGGTAACGAAACGGGACACAACCATGTCTAAAATTTTTGATTTCGTAAAACCCGGCGTTGTCACTGGTGATGACGTTCAGAAAGTCTTCAAGGTAGCGAAGGAGCACAAATTCGCTCTGCCTGCAGTTAACTGCGTCGGCACGGACTCCATCAACGCGGTACTGGAAGCTGCTGCCAAAGTTAAAGCGCCGGTCATCGTTCAGTTCTCTAACGGCGGTGCTGCATTTATCGCCGGTAAAGGTTTCAAAACCGACAAACCACAGGGCGCGGCAATTTTCGGCGCTATCGCCGGTGCGCACCATGTGCATCTGATGGCTGAGCAGTATGGTGTGCCGGTTATTCTGCACACTGACCACTGTGCGAAAAAACTGCTGCCGTGGATCGACGGTCTGCTGGATGCCGGTGAAGAGCACTTCAAAAAAACCGGTAAGCCGCTGTTCTCTTCACACATGATCGACCTCTCTGAAGAGTCGCTGGAAGAGAATATCGAAATCTCCAGCAAATATCTGGCGCGCATGGCGAAAATCGATATGACGCTGGAAATCGAACTCGGCTGCACCGGCGGTGAAGAAGATGGCGTGGACAACAGCCATATGGACGCTTCAGCTCTCTACACCCAGCCTGAAGATGTGGATTACGCCTACACCGAGCTGAGCAAAATCAGCCCGCGTTTCACTATCGCCGCCTCTTTCGGCAACGTGCACGGCGTGTACAAGCCAGGCAACGTGAAGCTGACCCCAACCATCCTGCGCGACTCACAGAAATATGTGTGCGAGAAGCATGGTCTGGAACATAACGCGCTGGACTTCGTGTTCCACGGCGGTTCCGGCTCTTCCGCAGCAGAGATTGAAGAGTCAATCAGCTACGGTGTGATCAAAATGAACATCGATACCGATACCCAGTGGGCAACCTGGGACGGTATTCTGCAGTACTACAAATCTAACGAAGCGTACCTGCAGTCGCAGCTGGGCAACCCGAACGGCCCGGATAGCCCGAACAAGAAATACTACGATCCACGCGTCTGGCTGCGTGCAGCACAATCTTCAATGGTTGTGCGCTTAGAGCAGGCGTTCAAAGAGCTGAACGCAGTCGACGTACTGTAAGTCCGCTGCAGTAAAAAGGCCCCATTGGGGCCTTTTTTATGTGCTTTTCACGATGCGGCACCGTACTCTCTTCCCGACAAAACCACACGCCAGCCCGCCATACTTTGCCGCATACGTACCAGCAACCTGCAGGTCTGTGCTGCGCTAATCTGCATCAATTCCGGTACGTTTTTCCCTCAATACAATGTTAAATCAGCTTAATTTTGGCGCTTCATGCTGTTTTTGTTTAACCTTGAAGCCTGGAGTGCCGGAGTCAATCTGGCCGTTTTTGTAATTTCCTGCGGGAAACTCAACAACAGGGCTGACAAATGGAAGATTTAAATGTCGTAAATGGCATTAACAGTGCAGGTGGATGGCTGGTGCGTAACCAGGCGCTGATCCTGAGCTATGCGGTCAATATCGTGGCAGCAATTGCGATTATTATCGTGGGTATGATTATCGCGCGTATTGTTTCAAACGGCGTGAATCGTCTGCTGGTGGCACGCCACATCGATGCGACCGTGGCAGATTTTCTCTCAGCCTTAGTCCGCTATGGCGTTATCGCATTTACTATCATCGCAGCGCTGGGGCGAGTGGGTGTACAGACCGCGTCAGTTATCGCCGTGCTGGGTGCAGCGGGTCTGGCCGTAGGCCTGGCACTGCAGGGCTCGCTCTCTAACCTTGCCGCAGGGGTACTGCTGGTGACTTTCCGTCCATTCCGCACCGGCGAATTTGTTGACCTCGGTGGTGTGATGGGTACCGTTCAGAATGTGCAGATCTTCTCAACCACGCTGAAAAGCGCGGACGGTAAAATGGTGGTGGTGCCGAACGGTAAAATTATCGCCAGCAATATCGTTAACTTCTCCCGTGAGCCGATCCGCCGCAACGAATTTATTATCGGCGTGGCCTATGACGCGGATGTCGATCAGGTAATCGATCTGCTGCGAGAAGTTGTGGAAGCGGATGAGCGCGTGCTGAAAGATATGGGTATTCAGATTGGTTTGAACGAGCTGGCGGCTTCGTCACTGAACTTTGTCGTGCGCTGCTGGAGCAAAAGCGGCGACCTGCAGAACGTTTACTGGGATCTGATGAAAAACTTTAAGCGTACCCTGGATGCGCACGGCATCGGCATCCCTTATCCGCAGATGGATGTGCATCTGCACCAGGTTAAGGGTGAGGCGCAGGAGCAGCCGGTTAACCTGACTAAATAACGTTAGCGTAAGGCACCTGCGGGTGCCTTTCTTATTAACAACGCTAATGACCGATTAAATCTTTCAATTTCCGCTAATACCCTCCGGCCGATATACTGCGTCCATCCTCTTCTCTTTTCAGGTTATTCAACGTGTTATCAATTTATCTGCAGGGGCTGGCGCTGGGCGCTGCACTGATTTTGCCGCTGGGCCCGCAAAACGCCTTTGTTATGAATCAGGGCATCAAGCGCCACTATCATCTGATGACTGCCACGCTCTGTACCCTGAGCGATATTGCGCTGATCTGCGGCGGCATATTTGGCGGCAGCGCGCTGCTGCATCAGTCACCGCTGCTGCTGACGCTGATCACCTGGGCTGGCGTTGCGTTTCTGCTCTGGTATGGCTGGGGAGCGTTACGCAGCGCATGGCGCGGCGGTATTGCGCTGGAGCAGGACAGCGCGCTGAAACAGGGGCGCTGGCGCATCGTCGCCACGATGCTGGCGGTGACCTGGCTCAATCCGCATGTCTATCTGGATACGTTTGTGGTGCTGGGCAGCCTCGGCAGTCAGCTGCCCTCCGCCGATGCCCGCCGCTGGTTCGCGCTGGGCACCGTCAGCGCCTCCGTAATCTGGTTTTATGGTCTGGCGCTGCTGGCGGCCTGGCTGTCGCCCCGGCTGCGCACCGTGCGCGCGCAGCGCATCATCAACCTGCTGGTCGGCAGCGTCATGTGGCTTATCGCTTTCCAGCTGGCGCATCAGGCGCTGACGGATTAAAAAGTAAAACGCGCAGGGGGCATTATTGACGCGACGAGGCTGCTAAGATTGAGTTTTTAGCGCCAGGAGGTGACCGATGTCTTCTCAACCTAACCAGAGCCTGATTGACGGTATCCGCTGCCTGCAGTATCTGGTCTCCAGCGACAGAGCCATTGGCGGGCGTGAGCTGGCGCGTCAGATGGGTATGAACAGCACGCGCGTTAACCGCCTGCTGATGACGATGGCGTCGATCGGCCTCACCGTTCAGGATGAGCAGCGTCGCTATCTGCCAGGACCGGGGGTTCACGCCCTGGCGGCGCAGGCGATTCGGGGTTCCTCGCTGTTTGCGCAGGCGCTGCCGCAGCTGGAGCTCTATGCACCGCACGATATCGTGGTGGCGCTGGGCGTGCTGTGGGAAGATCAGGTCATCTATATCTGGCACTCAGAACCCGGTGAACGCACCCGCACCAGTCAGGCGCTGGCCGGATTTCGCATGCTGCCGGCGTGGCAGTCGGTGATTGGCATGGCGCTGCTGGCCGCAGAGCCCGATGTGCAGCTGCAGCCGCGTTTTGCCGCGGCGCAGTGGACGCAGATGGCGCCTCTGCTGGCGCGCAAGCGCCAGAGCGATCATCTCATCTGGCAGCGTGATGATGGTGAGATTGGTATGGCGCTGCCGATCAATCATAATCGCGCAGCGCTGGCGTTCGCTAAAATCTGGCAGAGGGATGACGAGCATCTGGCGCAGCGGGTGACGCAGCTGAAAAAGCTGGCGCAGAAGATCACCGGCGAGCAGTAATCTCATCGGGGCGGCCAACGATAAACAGATAGCTGCCGATCCCCACCAGCGCCAGGGCGGCGATAAATATCAGCGCCGGAGCAAAATCACTGCCGTCGATCAGCGCGCCAATTGCAATCGGCACCACAATCGCGGAGAGCGCACCGGTAAAGTTAAACATCCCGCCTGCCAGCCCGACCAGATGACGCGGAGCCAGCGTGGTGACAAAAACCCAGGTTATGGTTGCCAGCCCGTTGCCGAAAAAAGCCAGCGACATAAATAGCACGATCAGCGTGGTGTTATCCGTGTAGTTGGCGCCGAGAATAAACAGCGTCATCGTCAGCCCGAGCAGAACCGGCAGCTTGCGCGCTACGCTCGCTGAAACGCCGCGCCGCATCAGATAATCGGAGATAAACCCCGCCAGCAGCACGCCACAAAACGCCGCCAGATAAGGCAGCGAGGCGACATAACCGCTTTTGATGAAATTCATATGCCGGTACCGGACCAGATAGGTCGGAAACCATGTCAGAAAGAACCAGAACGTAGCGGAAATAGAAAACTGGCCCAGACAGATGCCCAGCAGTCTGCGGTTGCACAGCATCTGCTGCACGTCGCTCAGGCGTAGCGATGTGCGCCCGGCGGATGCGCTGTCGGGCAGCGCGCCATTCTCCAGCAGCCAGGCGCGCTCTGCGGCTGATACCCGTTTATGCTCGCCAGGCTCGCGATAGAGCGCAAACCAGACGCCCGCCCACAGAATGCCGGTCAGGCCGGTGATAGCGAACAGCCCGCGCCAGCCAAATGCGGCTTCAATATGAAACAGCAGCGGCGTGACGCAGGCGAGACCAGCAAACTGCGCCGAAGAGTAAATGCCAATGGCGCTGGCGCGCTCATGCAGGGGAAACCAGCCGGAAATAATACGGTTATTCGCCGGCATCACCGGCGCTTCAAGCGCGCCGACGCCAAGCCGCAGTCCGACCAGCGCCGCCACGCTGCTGGCGCAGACGTGCAGCAGGGTGATAAGCGACCAGCCGATCATCGCCACGCCATACACCATACGCGCACCAAGTCGATCAATCAGCCAGCCGCCCGGGATCTGCAGCGCGGCGTAGATCCAGCCGAACGCAGAAAAAATCAGCCCCATCTGCAGCGGCGTGAGCTGTAACTCAGCGCTCAGCGCTGGTGCTGCCACGGCCAGATTAGCGCGATCCATATAGTTGATAATGATGTTCACAAACACCAGCGCCAGCATCAGAAAACGCGTGCGCCCGACGCGCACGTCAGCAGCGGGCGCGCCAGGGCTTGAGGGATCGTGCGCCATGGGCAGGGTTCCTGGAAACAGAGAGTATCCATCAAGCGAAACGCACAATGCTGTTTTTAGCAACCCTGTAGTGATAAGTTTGCAGCCGGCAGCAGGTTAAAACGCAGCGCGAACGAACTTTTCTGTCTGCGTAAACTCAGAGCATCACGCATAGTAAAGCGGTAGCGGTTTCGCCATAGTGGCAGCCGGTAACCCGATTTCCAAGGAGGAGTTTGTGAAACTGAAAGCACTGGCGCTGGTCGCCGCAATGAGCACTGTCGCACTGTCGGGCATGGTACAGGCCGGAGAAGTGCCTGAAGGACCGCACGTGGTCACTTCCGGCCAGGCAAGCGTTGATGCGCGTCCGGATATGGCGACGCTCTCAATTATGGTCAGCGTCGCCTCCAAAGAAGCCGCCGATGCTAAAAAACAGGCTGACGCGCGCGTGGCGCAATATTTTGATTTTCTGCAAAAGAGCGGTATCGAAAAGAAAGATATCGATGCGGCTAATCTGAGCACCCAGCCAGAATATGACTACACCAAAGAGGGTAAGTCGGTACTGAAAGGCTACCGCGCGGTACGCCAGGTGGAAGTGACGCTGCGTCAGCTGGATAAGCTGAACGATCTGCTGGATGGCGCGCTGAAGTCGGGTCTGAACGAAATCCGCACCGTTGAGCTGGGTGTGGCAGACGCAGAAAGCTATAAAGAGCAGGCGCGTAAAGCCGCAATTGCTAACGCGACGCAGCAGGCCAGCGCGCTGGCAGAAGGCTTTAACGCGAAGCTGGGACCGGTCTACAGCGTTCGCTATCACGTAGCCAACTATCAGCCGATGCCGATGGCGCGCATGTATAAAGCTGCCGCCGCGCCGGCGGATACCACCGCGCAGCAGACGTATGAACAGCAGAGTATTCACTTTGACGATCAGGTCGATGTGGTGTTTGAAATCAAACCAAACGCCGCGACGCCCTGATAGCTGACAGCCGCAGCGGCATCTGCCGCTGCGCTATGCTCAGGCTGCGACCTCATCCTGACGCAGTACCCGATGCCCGTGAGCAATCAGCGCGTCGGTGACGCTGCGCATCAAACGACTCTCAGGCGCAAAGCGGTGCCAGTAGAGCATCCGGCGCTGATAGAGCCCCGGCGTCAGATCCACCAGCTCTCCCTGCGCCAGTTCGCGCTCAATCTGCAGATGCGGGATCATACAGCAGACCGATCCCTGCCGCGCCAGCTGCACAAACGCCTCTGACGAGTTAACGATATGGCAGGGTACGCTGCCCGGTGACAGATCAAAATTCTGCTGCAAAAACGCCTGATGCATATCATCCAGATGGTCAAACGCCACCGCCGGCGCTTTCAGCAAAGCAGATCGCGTCACGCCGTTGGGGAAATAGCGGGCGGCAAAATCGGGTGAGGCGCAGAACAGGTAGTCGAGCGCTCCCAGCTGATCGACCAGGCAGCTCGGCAGCGGCTGCGGCTGGATACTCACGGCGCCCACCACTTCACCGCGGCGCAGACGTTCCTGCGTACGCGTTTCATCTTCTACCTGCAGATTCAGCCGCACCGGGGAGTCCGCCAGCACATCTTTCAGCGCCGGCAGCAGCCAGGTAGCAAGGCTGTCGGCGTTGACCGCCAGCGAGAGCAGCAGCGGCGTGGTCCCGCTCTGATCGTCACCCAGCCACTCCTCCTCCAGCAGCTCTACCTGATGCAGCAGCGCCAGCAGCTTCTGCCCCTGCTCAGTCGGGCGGGGCGGAACGGTGCGCACCAGCAGCGGCTGACCAAACAGGTTTTCCAGCTGTTTGATACGCTGCGATACGGCTGACTGGGTAATACAAAGCTTCTGTGCGGCGCGTTCAAAGCCGCGCTCGCGAATCACTGCATCCAGCGCCTGAAGCGTACGGTAATCCGGGCGTTTCATTATTGTTCTCTCTCGTTCAGGGTGGAAAGTACTATGCCACAAAATGGCCGCGCTGTGCGGCGGGTGCATTTTTGCGGACTGGCTTCCAAAGGTAAAAATCGGTGGTGCGTGAGTCGCGCACTTTTACAGCGCGTTGTTTTATACTACGCGCACTTTGATGTCGCACAGGTTTTAAACATACCATGACCCAGGATGAACTGAAAAAAGCGGTAGGGTGGGCGGCGCTGCAGTATGTGCAGCCAGGCACCATTGTTGGCGTAGGCACCGGCTCAACGGCCGCGCATTTTATCGACGCGCTGGCTACCATGAAGCACCAGATTGAGGGGGCGGTCTCCAGCTCTGAAGCCTCCACCCTGAAGCTGAAATCGCTGGGCATACCGGTTTTCGATCTTAACGACGTGGATGATATCGCGGTCTATGTCGATGGTGCCGATGAGATCAACCCGCATATGCAGATGATCAAGGGCGGCGGCGCGGCGCTGACGCGCGAGAAGATTGTGGCGGCGGTCGCACGGAAGTTTATCTGTATCGCGGATGCGTCCAAAGAAGTTGATATCCTTGGCCGTTTCCCGCTTCCGGTTGAGGTGATCCCGATGGCGCGTGCCTATGTCGCGCGCGAGCTGGTTAAGCTTGGTGGCCAGCCGGAGTATCGGCAGCAGGTGGTGACCGATAATGGCAATATCATCCTCGACGTGCACAATCTGCAGATCCTCGATCCTGTCGCGATGGAAAAAAACATCAACGCGCTGGCGGGCGTGGTCACGGTCGGCCTGTTTGCCACGCGCGGCGCTGATGTCGCGCTGATTGGCACGCCGGATGGCGTCAAAACCATTCTCAAATGATCTCTCCGGCGCGCCTGACGCGCCGTTTTTCCCCCGGCTAATTCTGCTTTTCTTTATCAGCCTGAATTTGGTGACTTATGTCACAAACAGAGCATGGAGAGCCGATTCCTGCTCTCTGCTCCCGGCATCCTGCGATTTTGTATGGATTTGTGCTGCCTGAAAGCCGGGGCGTGCTGCCGTGGTCGCAATCGTTTGTATTGCCGCATTGCCAGAATTTGTTATTTTGGCAGAAGGTAATCTTATGGCACTCCACGTTGAATTCTGAATAGGGTCGGGAAATGGCAAAGGTATCACTGGATAAAGACAAAATTAAATTTCTGCTGGTGGAGGGCGTGCATCAGAGCGCGCTGGAGAATCTGCGCGCGGCAGGCTATACCAACATTGAGTTTCACAAAGGGGCGCTGGATGCGGAGTCGCTGAAAGCCTCTGTCCGTGATGCGCACTTTATCGGTATCCGCTCCCGCACCCAGCTCACGGAAGAGATTTTCGCCGCAGCGGAAAAACTGGTCGCGGTCGGCTGCTTCTGTATCGGCACCAATCAGGTCGATCTCAACGCCGCCGCCCGGCGCGGTATTCCGGTCTTTAACGCGCCTTTCTCCAACACCCGCTCCGTGGCTGAACTGGTGATTGGCGAGATGCTGCTGATGCTGCGCGGCATTCCGGAAGCGAACGCCAAAGCGCATCGCGGTATCTGGAACAAAGTGGCAACCGGCTCCTATGAAGCGCGCGGCAAAAAGCTGGGTATCATTGGTTATGGTCATATCGGTATGCAGCTCGGCGTGCTGGCTGAAGGCCTGGGGATGCACGTTTTCTTTTACGATATTGAAAACAAGCTGCCGCTGGGGAACGCCACGCAGGTACGTCACCTGTCGGATCTGCTTAATATGAGTGATGTGGTCAGCCTGCATGTGCCGGAGACCGCCTCAACCCAGAACATGATTGGCGCGGAAGAGCTGGCGCTGATGAAGCCGGGCGCGCTGCTGATCAACGCCGCACGCGGCACCGTTATCGATATTCCGGCGCTGTGCCATGCGCTCTCCAGCAAACATCTGGCGGGTGCGGCTATTGACGTCTTCCCGACCGAACCGGCAACCAACAGCGATCCGTTTAATTCACCGCTGTGCGAGTTTGATAACGTTATTCTGACGCCGCACATTGGCGGTTCAACGCAGGAAGCGCAGGAGAATATCGGCCTGGAAGTCTCGGGTAAGCTGGCAAAATACTCCGACAACGGCTCGACGCTCTCTGCGGTTAATTTTCCGGAGGTATCACTGCCGATGCACGGTGCCAGCGCCAGCCGTCTGCTGCACATTCACGAAAACCGTCCGGGCATTCTTACCGCCATCAACCAGATTTTCGCTGAGCAGAATATCAATATCGCGGCGCAGTTCCTGCAGACCTCGCCACAGCTTGGTTACGTGGTGATTGATATCGATGCGGAAAAAGATGTGGCGGATAAAGCGCTGCAGCTCATGCGCGCTATTCCGGGCACTATGCGCGCGCGCCTGCTTTACTGATTAGTGACGGGCATATGCCCGTCAGAACGAAGCATCCCACTGCCACAGCTTTGCCGGCGTCAGCACGGCGGGTAGCGGGATGTCCCATGCGGCTGCCGGCAGCGCCTCAACGCGCTGGCAGTCGTGGGCAATGCCAATCGGCAGACAGCCGTGGCGCTGCCAGTTCTGCAGCGTGCGATCGTAAAAGCCGCCGCCCATCCCCAGCCGTTGTCCACTTTCATCAAACGCCACCAGCGGAACCAGCATGACATCCAGTCGATCCAGCGTCGTCATCTGCGTAATATCCAGTGGCGGCTCCGGAATGCGCAGCTTATTCATGACCAGCTGCGTCTCAGGGGTATAACGCAAAAACAGCAGGTTGCCTGGCGCAAACGGATGCAGTACCGGCAGATAAACCGCTTTTTTTTGCTGCCAGAGACGGGCAATCAGCGGGCGGGTATTGATTTCACCGTCGGTAGAGAGAAACAGCGCAATGCTTTGTGCCGCTGAGACAGGTGCCAGGTTAATCGCGTGCTCAGCCAGCTGTTCGGCCGCTTCACTCTGCTGTTCAGGCGTCAGATGCCGGCGCAGGTGGCGGATATGCTGACGCAGCAGCTGGCGTTCAGAATAATCGATAGCGGACACAGGATCCCCCTAAAGAGTGGGTTAGCTTGCGCTGACTATAACATGCAAAAGAAGGGGAAGGGGACTGGCTTCAGGTAGCAGCCGCAGTCTCGGCTGACGCTACTACCTGAAATGATGCCGGATAAAACAGAAAAGAGATCTCCGAGATGCCGCCGCAGGCTGTAACCCTTGAACCCTTGGTTCAAGGTGAGTATGCCGTCGCAACCATCAGGCTTCTCGGACGAACCGAGCATGCTCACAGGCTACAGAGCGTCACACTCTGTTGGTATGAAATATCGGCTCAGGGGACTGGCCCGCTTGCAAACATCTCAGAGAAACAGGACTTCATCGTTGCTCTGGCATGAGAACCATGAAGTATTATTCGAATTTAGGGCCCTGGCGGTCGGTAATGCGACCCTGCTCAACTAAAGCCTGTTCAATCGTCTGCTGCAGCATGCGGATACGTTGTTCCATGTTTGCTGCGTAGTCTCGCGTTTTACCTTTCTCTTGCGCCAGCTCGTGGCAGATATTTAACGCGGCGATGAACACCAGTTGCTCTGTATTTGTGACTCTAGTGCGAACTTTTAAATCTTGCAACCGTTGATTGAGGTCCTCTGCGGCAAGATTTAGTGCATCCTGCTGTTCAGGCGGACAATTTACTCTCAAAGAACGACCAAAAATTTGTATATCTACCGGTTGTGCAGACATGCCACCATCCTGACTGATTACTTCGTTCGCTCCACCCGGCTCGCCACTGGCCCGGAAGGTGCGCAACTATATAGACGCGGGTAAGAAGATACAACCCCTTTTCTGGAAACCCTGAGGCACCTGGTGGTAGCATATCACGAACTTATTCTGCCAACGACGACCAAAGCTTATGTCTTTACAGAACGCAACACCCACTTACAACGCGCTGGCCGCAGCCCTCTCTCAGCAGGGTGTGGGCATGACGCCTGCCGAAATGCATGGACTGCTGTGTGGCATCCTGTGTGGCGGTAATCAGGACGCCAGCTGGAAGACGCTGGTGCACGATCTGGCTAATGAAGGCATGGCCTTCTCGCAGAGCCTGGCGCAGCCGCTGCAGGCGCTGCATGACAGCCTGACTACGACCCTGGAAGAGGATGGCTTTCTGTTTCAGCTGATGCTGCCGGATGAAGATGATATTACCGTGTTTGACCGGGCTGATGCGCTGGCGGGCTGGGTTAATCACTTCCTGCTTGGCCTGGGCGTTACGCAGCCTAAACTGGATAAAGTCACCGGTGAAACCGGCGAGGCGATTGACGATCTGCGTACCATTGCTCAGCTTGGCTATGAAGAAGATGAAGATCAGGAAGAGCTGGAGCAGTCGCTGGAAGAGGTGATTGAGTATGTGCGCGTCGCGGCGCTGCTGTGTCACGACACCTTCACACGCCCGCATACGCCAACCGCACCGGAAGTGCAGAAACCTACGCTACACTAAGCGCGTCATTGCGGGCAGCGCTGCTGCCCGTTATCAACAGGGAGTGCAACTATGATCACACTGGAACAGTTCCGGCAGCGTCGTCAGGCGCTGATTACGCAGATGGCCCCCGGCAGCGCGGCGCTGATTTTTGCAGCACCTGAAGTCACGCGCAGCAACGACACCGAATATAGCTACCGCCAAAACAGCGACTTCTGGTATTTCACCGGGTTTAACGAGCCGCAGGCGCTGCTGGTGCTGATCAAAAGCGATGAACATCACAATCACAGCGTGCTGTTTAACCGCATACGCGATCTGACTGCCGAGGTGTGGTCTGGCCGTCGCCTCGGGCAGGAGGCTGCGCCGGCGAAGCTGGGTGTTGATCGCGCACTGCCGTGGGATGATATTGGCGAACAGCTGCACTTGCTGCTGAACGGGCTTGACGTGGTGTATCACGCGCAGGGCGAATATGGTTACGCTGACCAGCTGCTGTTTAGCGCACTGGAAAAATTACGTCGCGGTTTCCGGCAGAATCTTAGCGCACCAGCCAGCGTGACCGACTGGCGTCCCTGGGTGCATGAGATGCGGCTGTTTAAAAGCGCAGAAGAGATTGAGATACTGCGTCAGGCGGGAAAAATCAGCGCGCTGGCGCATACCCGCGCCATGCAGCAGTGCCGCCCCGACATGTATGAGTATCAGCTTGAAGGGGAGATCCACCATGAATTCTCCCGCCACGGCGCGCGCTTTCCTTCCTACAACACCATTGTCGGAAGTGGCGAAAACGGCTGCATTTTGCACTACACCGAAAATGAAAGCGCAATGCGCGACGGCGATCTGGTGCTAATCGACGCCGGCTGTGAGTTTCACGGTTATGCGGGTGATATTACCCGTACCTTTCCGGTAAACGGCAGGTTTACACCGCCGCAGCGGGAAATCTACGACATTGTGCTGGCTTCGCTGCATAAAGCGCTGTCGATGTTCCGGCCCGGCGTCAGCATTCATGAAGTGAATGATGAAGTTGTGCACATCATGATCACCGGCCTCGTTGATCTCGGTATTCTTGACGGCAATATCGACGAACTATTTGAAGCGCAGGCGCATCGCCCTTTCTTCATGCACGGCCTCGGCCACTGGCTGGGCCTGGATGTGCATGACGTCGGCGATTACGGTACGCCGAGCCGCGACCGCGTGCTGGAGCCGGGCATGGTGCTTACGGTAGAGCCGGGCCTCTATATTGCACCTGATGCCAGCGTGCCGCCGCAGTACCGCGGCATAGGCGTGCGCATTGAGGATGATATTGTGATTACGGCGACAGGCCATGAGAATCTTACTGATAGCGTGGTGAAAGATCCGGATGCGATTGAAGCCCTGATGGCAGCGGCGCGCGGCGTATGACCATTCTGATTGCAGGCGGGGGCATGACCGGCGCCACGCTGGCGCTGGCGATATCGCATCTGACGCAGGGCAGGTTACCGGTCACGCTCATTGAGCGCAGCGAGCCGGCCAGCCGTGCGCACCCCGGTTTTGATGGCCGGGCGATTGCGCTGGCTGCTGGCACCTGCCAGCAGCTGGCAGCAATCGACCTCTGGCGTTCGCTGGCGGACTGCGCCACGCCGATCACCCGCATTCATGTCTCCGATCGCGGTCACAGCGGCTTTGTGCAGCTCAGCGCAGAGGCGTATCAGCTGGCTGCGCTGGGGCAGGTGGTGGAGCTATTCGATGTCGGACAGCGCCTGTTTGAGCGTCTCCGGCAGGCGCCCGGCGTAACATTGCGCTGCCCCGATTACGTCACGCAGGTCACGCGTGATAAAGCGCATGCGCAGGTGACGCTTAACAGCGGCGAAACGCTGGAGGGTACGCTGCTGGTGGCTGCAGATGGGTCGCGCTCATCGCTGGCGGCATCATGCGGTATTCAGTGGCAGCGCGAGGATTATCAGCAGCTGGCGGTGATTGCCAACGTGTCCACTCAGCTGCCGCATCAGGGGCAGGCGTTTGAGCGTTTTACGCCGCACGGGCCGCTGGCGCTGCTGCCGATGTCCGGCAATCGTATGTCGCTGGTGTGGTGCCATCCGGCAGCCGCAGAATCCCGGGTGCGGTCGTGGGATGAAGAGACATTCCGGCGCGAACTGCAGCGCGCATTTGGCTGGCGGCTGGGTCGCTTTACCCATGCCGGTCAGCGTGAAATTTACCCGCTGGCGCTGCAAACCGCCGATCGTCAGGTGACGCACCGGCTGGCGCTGGTCGGCAATGCTGCCCAGACGCTGCATCCGATCGCCGGACAGGGCTTTAACCTTGGCCTGCGCGATGTCATGTCGCTGGCGGAAACGCTGGCCGGCGCCTGGCGCCAGCAGCAGGATCCTGGCAGTTATGCGGTGCTGCAGCATTTTGCCGCCCGGCGTCAGGCTGACCGCGCGGCGACAATCGGCGTGACTGACGGCCTGGTGCGCCTGTTCGCTAACCGTTATGCACCGCTGGTTGCAGGACGAAATCTCGGGCTGGTGGCTATGGATCACCTCCCCTGGCTGCAACATCCGCTGGCCGCGCGTACGCTCGGCTGGGTAAAGCGTTAATAAAGAGGCAGCAATGCAAACATTTGATGTGGTGATTGCCGGTGGCGGCATGGTCGGTCTGGCAGTGGCCTGCGGTTTGCAGGGAAGTGGTCTGCGCGTTGCAGTACTGGAGAAAGCGGCGGAACCGCAGTTCGATCCGGCAGCCGCCGCTTCGATTCGGGTATCCGCAATTAATGCAGCCAGTGAACGTCTGCTACAGAAACTCGACGTCTGGTCATCTATTCTCGCCCTGCGCGCCAGCGCGTATCACGGTATGGAAGTGTGGGATCAGGACAGCTTTGGATCTGTCAGCTTTGATGATGAGCAGCAGGGGCTGTCGCATCTTGGTTATATTGTTGAAAATGAAGTGATTCACAGTGCGCTGTGGCAGCGTGCCAGCCAGTGTAAAGATGTTACGCTGTTTGCACCGGCCCGCCTGCAGCAGGTCGCGTTTGGTGATAATGAAGCCTTTATCACGCTGGAAGATGGCACCATGATGAGCGCCCGGCTGATGATAGCCGCCGACGGCGCCGGCTCCTGGCTGCGCGAAAAAGCGGATATCCCGCTGACGTTCTGGGATTATGAGCATCATGCGCTGGTCGCGAACGTGCGTACTGATATGCCGCATGATGCTATCGCGCGTCAGGTATTTCACGGCGAAGGTATTCTCGCCTTTCTGCCGATGCAGGATCCGCACCTGTGCTCAATCGTCTGGTCGCTGGCTCCACAGGAAGCAGCGCGCATGCAGTCGATGCCGGCAGCGCTGTTTAATCAGCAACTCTCTGTAGCCTTTGATATGCGGCTGGGATTATGCAGCGTTGAGAGCGAACGTAAAACGTTCCCGCTAACGGCACGCTATGCGCGCAATTTTGCAGCTCATCGTCTGGCGCTGGTCGGCGATGCGGCGCACACCATTCATCCGCTGGCCGGGCAGGGCGTGAATTTAGGCTTTATGGATGCGGCTGAGCTGATTGGTGAGATCCGCCGCCTGCATCAGGCGGGTCGCGATATCGGTGAGCATCTCTCACTGCGTCGCTACGAACGCAGCCGCAAGCACAGCGCAGCGCTGATGCTGGCCGGCATGCAGGGATTCCGCGAGCTGTTCGCCGGCACGCATCCGGCGAAAAAGCTGCTGCGTGACGTCGGGCTAAAGCTGGCCGATACGCTGCCAGGCGTGAAGCCGCGTCTGCTGAAGCAGGCGATGGGGCTGAACGACCTGCCAGAGTGGATCCGCTAGCTAACCAGGACGTTGTCGTTTCGTATCCGCATCAACCCGGGCGCCATAAATGGCGCCCCTACGGTGGCTCAATACCGGACGTCATCGTTTCGCATCGCCCTGGCGTAGGGGGCGCATTAATGCGCCCCGGCAACCCCATCCCCCGGACGTTACATTTCGCACCCGCCCTATGGTAGGGGGCGCATTTATGCGCCCCGGCAAAAACCTCCTCCTGACTCCCTGTTCGCACTAAAACAGAGCGCTCTGCGCCATAATGATGCCTCGTTTGATTTATTCTAATTTTACCGCCAGATTCGCATTAGTTATTTTCATGCAGGATTAATCGCACAGCCGTGCCATTTAGCTCCTCACCCGCGGTGGCGTGTTTTATTTACTGAGATATCGCCCCGGAGTTGCATAATCTGCGCGTTTAATCACACAAAGGCAGCGGATTATGCTGCATGCTATGGGATGCACTGCAAAGATGAGGCCCGGCTTCGACCTCGTTTTGCTTATGGTTAAATCTGTTTTTCAGTGGTAACGTCAGCTGAAAGAGAACGTTTGCGTCGGCGTTTATTACCGCGCAGGCGAGCCCCGCTTATTGGTTTCACAGGATGGTTATGACTCAGCAAACGCCTCTGTTTAAGCAGCACCAGCAGGACGGTGCACGCATGGTGGACTTCCACGGCTGGATGATGCCGCTGCACTACGGCTCGCAAATCGATGAGCACCACGCAGTGCGCAGCGACGCCGGCATGTTTGATGTATCGCACATGACTATCGTTGATCTGCACGGCGCACGGACCCGCGAGTTTCTGCGTTATCTGCTGGCAAATGATGTCGCAAAACTGACTCAACCCGGCAAAGCGCTCTACAGCGGCATGCTTAACGCATCGGGCGGCGTGATAGACGATCTGATCGTCTACTTCATGCAGGAGGATTTTTTCCGCCTGGTGGTCAACTCCGCCACGCGAGAGAAAGATCTCGCGTGGATAACGCAGCACGCCGCACCGTTTGGCGTGACGCTGACCGAGCGTCATGACCTGGCGCTGATTGCCGTGCAGGGTCCGAATGCGCAGCAGAAAGCACAGACGCTGTTTGATGAGAGCCAGCGTGCCGCCGTTGCCGGCATGAAGCCTTTTTATGGCGTGCAGTCAGGCGACCTGTTCATTGCCACCACCGGCTACACCGGCGAGGCAGGCTATGAAATTGCGCTGCCCGCTGACCAGGCGGAAATGTTCTGGCAGCAGCTACTGGCCGCGGGCGTAAAACCCGCCGGCTTAGGCGCGCGCGACACGCTGCGTCTGGAAGCCGGTATGAATCTCTATGGCCAGGAGATGGATGAAGGCGTTTCGCCGCTGGCCGCGAATATGGGCTGGACCATCAGCCGGGAACCGGCCGATCGTGATTTTATCGGACGTGAAGCGCTGGAAGCGCAGCGCGAGCAGGGCACTGAAAAACTGGTGGGGCTGGTCATGACGGAAAAAGGCGTACTGCGCGGTGGTCAGACGGTGCGCTTTACCGATGAGCAGGGCGTACCGCAGCAGGGTATGATTACCAGTGGTTCCTTCTCGCCGACGCTGGGCTGCAGCATCGCCCTGGCGCGCGTACCTGCCGGTATTGGCGGGCAGGCCATTGTGGAGATCCGCAATCGCGAAATGCCGGTAAAAGTGACTAAACCCGTTTTTGTACGCGCCGGTAAGCCGGTCGCTCAGTAAATTTTTCAGGAGAAATGGCGATGAGCAATGTGCCAAATACGTTGAAATACCGTGACAGCCACGAGTGGGTGCGTAAAGAAGAAGATGGCTCTTACACCGTGGGGATCACCGAGCATGCGCAGGAGCTGCTCGGTGATATGGTGTTTGTCGATCTGCCAGACGTTGGCGCTACGTTTAGCGCGGGCGACGACTGCGCCGTCGCGGAGTCGGTTAAAGCTGCTTCCGACATCTATGCACCGCTGAGCGGTGAAATTGTAGCGGTGAATGAGGCGCTGACCGACTCACCCGAGCTGGTGAACAGCGCGCCTTATGGCGATGGCTGGTTGTTCCGCCTGCAAGCCAGCGATGAAGCTGAACTCGACAGCATGCTTGATGCTGACGCCTATAAAGCCAGTATCGATGAGTAACCGGTAGCCTCTGAAGGTGTCGCAGTGCGGCACCTCTTCTTTATCTGCCTGTTGTAAGTCCTTTGTGTAACCCAGCCCGATGCAGGATCGACTGTAATGACCCAGACTCTCAGCCAGCTTGAACATAACGGTGCATTTATCGAGCGCCATATTGGTCCCACCGACGCCCAGCAGGCCAGCATGCTGGAAGCGATTGGTGCCGGTTCGCTAAACGAACTCATCAGCACCATCGTACCGGCGGATATTCAGCTGCCCGGGCCGCCGGCCACGGGTGACGCCGCGACCGAGCAGCAGGCGCTGGCAGAGCTGAAAGCGATGGCCAGTCAGAATCAGCGCTACAAATCCTGGATCGGCATGGGCTACAGTGCAGTAATCACTCCGCCGGTGATCCTGCGTAATATGCTGGAAAACCCTGGCTGGTATACCGCCTATACGCCGTATCAGCCTGAGGTGTCACAGGGGCGTCTGGAGGCGCTACTGAATTTCCAGACGCTGACGCTGGATCTGACCGGTATGGATATCGCCTCTGCGTCGCTGCTGGATGAAGCCACCGCGGCGGCTGAAGCGATGGCGATGGCGAAACGCGTCAGCAAGCTGAAGAGCGCCACCCGCTTCTTTATCGCCGATGATATTCATCCGCAGACGCTGGATGTCGTACGCACCCGCGCCGAAACATTTGGCTTTGATCTGATTATCGATCGGGCAGAGAAAGCACGCGATCATGAGGATCTGTTTGGTGTTCTTCTGCAGCAGGTGGGCACCAGTGGGGAAGTACATGACTATCACGATCTGATAGCAGAGCTGAAGAGCCGCAAAGTTGTCGTGAGCGTGGCCGCTGATTTCATGGCGCTGCTGCTGCTGGAGGCGCCCGGCAAACAGGGTGCTGACATTGTGTTTGGTTCCGCTCAGCGCTTTGGCGTGCCAATGGGCTATGGCGGACCGCACGCGGCCTTTTTTGCCAGCCGCGATGAGCACAAACGCTCAATGCCGGGCCGGATTATCGGCGTCTCACGCGATGCGGCGGGCAACACCGCGCTGCGCATGGCGATGCAGACGCGCGAGCAGCATATCCGTCGTGAAAAGGCGAACTCCAATATCTGTACCTCACAGGTTCTGCTGGCCAATATCGCCGGCCTCTATGCGGTCTGGCACGGTCCGCAGGGTTTGCAACGTATCGCCTCGCGCATTCATCGCCTGACCAGCATTCTGGCAACCGGCCTGCAGAAAGGCGGATTGACGCTGCGCCACGGCAGCTGGTTTGACACGCTGACCGTTGAGGTTGCTGACAAGGCCGGCGTGCTGAATCGCGCGCTGAGTTTTGGCGTAAACCTGCGCAGCGATATGCCTGACGCCGTAGGTATCACGCTGGATGAAACCACCAGCCGTGAAGATGTACAGGCGCTGTTTGCCATTTTTCTGGGCGACACGCACGGGCTGGATATCGATAAGCTTGATGCCGCCGTATCGGCGGAGAGTGCGGCTATTCCGGCAGGCCAGCAGCGCCGCAGTGAATATCTGACGCATCCGGTATTTAACCGCTACCACAGCGAAACAGAAATGATGCGCTACATGCACAGCCTGGAGAAAAAAGATCTGGCGCTGAATCAGGCAATGATCCCGCTCGGCTCCTGCACCATGAAGCTGAATGCCGCCGCAGAGATGATCCCGATCACCTGGCCGGAGTTTTCTGAACTGCATCCATTCTGCCCCGCTGAACAGGCTACCGGCTATCTGCAGATGATTGGGCAGCTGTCGCAGTGGCTGGTACAGCTCACCGGCTATGACGCGCTCTGCATGCAGCCTAACTCCGGGGCGCAGGGAGAGTATGCCGGCCTGCTGGCGATCCGCCGCTATCACGAAAGCCGCAATGAAGGCCGGCGCAACATCTGCCTGATCCCCGGGTCGGCACACGGCACCAACCCAGCCTCGGCGCAGATGGCGGGCATGTCGGTGGTTGTGGTTGCCTGCGATAAACAGGGCAATATCGATCTCGGCGATCTGCGTGAGAAAGCGGCTCAGGCTGGCGATGCGCTCTCCTGCATCATGGTGACCTATCCTTCTACCCACGGCGTTTATGAAGAAACCATCCGCGAGGTGTGCCAGATTGTGCATCAGTATGGTGGTCAGGTGTATCTGGACGGCGCCAACATGAACGCCCAGGTGGGCATTACTACGCCTGGCTACATCGGTGCCGACGTCTCGCATCTTAATCTGCACAAAACCTTCTGCATTCCGCACGGCGGTGGCGGACCGGGTATGGGACCGATTGGCGTAAAAGCACATCTGGCTCCGTTTGTGCCGGGGCACAGCGTGGTGCAGATCGATGGCGTACTGACGCAGCAGGGTGCCGTGTCGGCCGCCCCGTTTGGCAGCGCTTCAATTCTGCCTATCAGCTGGATGTATATCCGCATGATGGGCGCAGAAGGACTGAAACAGGCAAGCTCAGTGGCAATCCTTAATGCCAACTACATTGCGCGTCGTCTGCAATCGGCCTATCCGATCCTCTACACCGGACGCGACGGCCGCGTAGCGCACGAATGTATTCTCGATATTCGTCCGCTGAAAGAGCAGACCGGTATCAGCGAACTGGATATTGCCAAGCGCCTGATCGATTACGGCTTTCACGCCCCGACCATGTCTTTCCCGGTCGCAGGCACGCTGATGGTAGAGCCGACTGAATCAGAGGGCAAAGCAGAGCTGGATCGCTTTATCGATGCGATGCTGGCGATCCGCATGGAGATCGATCGCGTCGCCGCCGGTGAGTGGCCTGCTGATGACAATCCGCTGGTCAACGCACCGCATACGCAGATGGAAATCGTGGGTGAGTGGCAGCATCCCTATACGCGTGAGCTGGCGGTATTTCCGGCAGGCAGCGCGAACAAGTACTGGCCAACGGTAAAACGGCTTGATGATGTCTTTGGCGATCGCAACGTTTTCTGCGCCTGTGTGCCGATGAGCGAATATCAGTAAGTGCTGTAAACTGACCCTGGAAGGACCGGATGCCGGTCCTTTTCTTTTGGAGGCATATATGGATCTGGCACTGGTCACCGGCGGCAGCCGGGGCATCGGACGCGCCACCTCGCTGCTGCTGGCGCAGGCGGGCTACCGCGTGGTAATCAACTATCGTCAGCGGGCCGCCGATGCGGAACAGCTGGTTGCGGAGATTGTCAGCCAGGGCGGCAGCGCCTGCGCGCTGCAGGCGGATATCGCCGACGAGGCGCAGGTCGTGAGGCTGTTTGCGCAGCTGGATGAGCAGCCGGGTGCCCTGCGGATAGTGGTGAACAACGCCGGAATTCTGTTTACGCAGTGCCGGGTGGAGGCGCTAAGCGCTGAGCGTATTCAGCGGGTGCTGGCGACGAACGTCACCGGGACTTTTATCTGCTGCCGGGAAGCGGTGAAACGCATGAGCAGGGCGCACGGCGGGGAGGGCGGTGTGATTGTGAATGTTTCATCAGGCGCCGTACACAGCGGCGCGCCGGACGAATATGTGGATTATGCAGCATCAAAAGCGGCGGTGGACACGCTGACCCGCGGGCTGGCGCGCGAAGTGGCCGCCCAGGGGATCCGGGTAACCGGTGTGCGTCCCGGCTCCACGTATACCGACATGCATGCGGATGGCGGCGAGCCGGAGCGGGTTGATCGGGTGGCGCAGCGTATTCCGCTGGGACGCGGCGCGCAGCCGGAAGAGATCGCCCGCGCGATCCTCTGGCTGAGCAGCGATGCCGCCGCGTATGTCACCGGCAGCATGCTGGACGTGACGGGCGGACTCTGACATCCGCCCGCATCGCCGGTCAGAGCGTGGCGCCGTTGCTGGCGATCACCTGCTGATACCAGCTGAAGCTCTTTTTCTTTGAACGCGCAAAGGTGCCGCTGCCGTCGTCGTTTTTGTCGACGTGGATAAAGCCATAGCGCTTGCTGTACTGACCGGTGGTGAACGAGACGCAGTCGATGCAGCCCCACGGCGTGTAGCCCAGCAGCTCGACACCATCCAGCGCCACCGCTTTTTTCATCTCTTCGATATGCGCCCGCAGGTAGTCAATGCGGTAGTCGTCGGCGATAAAGCCCTCCGCATCAGGTTTATCGATCGCGCCGAAGCCATTTTCCACAATAAACAGCGGCTTCTGATAGCGCTCATAGAGTGAATTCAGCACATAGCGCAGGCCCACCGGATCGATCTGCCAGCCCCAGTCTGACGCTTTAACGTGCGGATTGGGTACCACGCCGTCAAAGCCGGTGATCGGATCATCCACGCCGCTGGCGCGGGTATCGACCGCGTTGCTCATGTAATAGCTGAAACCGATGTAGTCGCAGCAGCCCTGCTGCAGGGTTTCGGCATCATCTGCTGCCATCTCGATGTGGTAGCCTTTGCGCGCCCACTCTTTCAGCGTGTAAGCGGGGTAAGCGCCGCGCATCTGCACGTCGCTGAAAACGTAACGCTGATGCATCGCCTCCTGCGCCCGCATAACATCATCCGGATGACAGGAGAAGGGATAGACCGGCACCATGGCGATCATGCAGCCGATCTGAAAACCGGGATTGATCTCATGACCGCGTTTCACCACCTTTGCACTGGCGACAAACTGGTGATGCATAACCTGATACATCGTCTGCTCTGGCTTCTCATGCTCAGTAAACACCACGCCGGAACAGCAGTAGCCAAACAGCGGATATTGCCAGTTGCGCTGGTTGTTGATCTCGTTAAAAGTCATCCAGTACTTCACTTTGTGCTGATAGCGCGTCATCACCACATCGCTGAAGCGCACAAAGAAATCGACCATCCGGCGGTCAGCCCAGCCGCCATACTCTTTTACCAGATGATAAGGCATCTCAAAGTGAGAGAGAGTGATCACCGGTTCGATACCATATTTCAGCAGCTCATCGAACAGGTCATCATAAAACTGCAGGCCCGCCTCGTTGGGCTGCGCTTCATCGCCGTTGGGGAAGATGCGCGTCCAGGCAATCGAGGTGCGGAAGCACTTAAAGCCCATCTCAGCAAACAGCGCCACGTCCTGTTTGTAGTGTGAGTAAAACTCTACCGCCTGGTGATTAGGATAGTGTTTGCCCGGCTGTACGCCGTCGGTGATCACGCGGTCAACGCCGTGTGCACCACCGGTCAGCACGTCAGCGATACTGACGCCTTTGCCGCCCTGATCCCAGCCGCCTTCAACCTGATGCGCGGCTACTGCGCCGCCCCAGAGAAACCCTTGTGGTAACTGCAAATCATCACGCATTGTTCAGCCTCATCATACGTCGGGTGAAAACAGAATTTCCCGCAGTGTAACAAGCAGCCGGTGAATGTCACGCTATAACACCGCGTGCAGAATGTAACCTGTCACAGCTAAAAAACAGGGTGTTTTCAGGGGGATAGCATATGCGCCAGCGTGCGTCCCAGCGTTTCGATAATGTACATTACCGGCACTTGCGTGGTGATGTCGTGCTGCCCGGCCAGCGTGATCTGCGGCACGTGATAGGAGAGGGTAAAATCCGCCATTTTTGCCAGCGAGCTGGTGTCGTGATTGGTGATGGCGATGATTTTGCAGCGGTTAAGGCTGAACTGACTGGCGAAGCGCAGGATCTCTTCGGTCTCGCCGGAAACGGAGAGAATAATCGCCAGCGCGCCTTCACTGACTCCGGGCATAACCGGATAGTAAGGGTCGTCAATATGGTGGCTGAATTTGCCGACGTTGGAAAAGAAGCGTGCGCCATATTTACCGAGGCTGCCCGACGTGCCGGCACCAATAAAGAAAATATGCCCGGCCTGCAGGATCATCTGCGCGGCCTGCGCAATCTGCTGCTCAAACTCGGCATTGTGAATACTTTTGAAAAAACTCAGCATTTCGCCAGCGCCCGATGAGGGGATTGCAGGCGGGGTCTGCTCCTGAGCCAGGCGAAAGCGGATACGAAACTCTGACCAGCCGTCACAGTGCAGCTTGCGGCAAAAGCGCAGTACGGTGGTGGTAGAGACGCCCGCCTGCGCCGCCAGATCGCGAATGGTCATATAGCTGACGCTTTGCGGATGTTTGATGATGAAATGGTAAACCTGCATCTCAAGATCGTTCAGGCTGGAGAGATCGCGGTGTGCAAACATGCGGAACATCGCTCAGGCAGCAAAAGGAGCCTGCAGTGTACCAGATTGCACCGCAGGCCGGGTGACACACCCCGACACAGAAATAATTGAGCGTACATGTGTACACTGAAAATATTTCTGGTTAGGCTGAAGGGGTTAAAAAACACGCTCCTTTATCTTCAGGGATCCCGCACCATGGTAAAACCCGTACTCATTAAGCCCGGTTATTCGCTGGCCGAAGAGATAGCCAACAGCGTCAGCCATGGCGTTGGCTGCCTGTTTGGTATTATCGGTCTGGTGCTGCTGCTGACGCAGGCAGTGGAAACGCAGGCGAGCATCACTGCTATCACCAGCTACAGCCTCTATGGCGGCAGCATGATTCTGCTCTATCTCGCCTCTACGCTCTATCACGCCATTCCGCATCAGCGCGCCCGGCCATGGCTGAAGAAATTTGATCACTGCGCTATCTATCTGCTGATCGCCGGCACCTATACGCCGTTTTTGCTGGTCGGGCTGAAATCGCCGCTGGCACACGGACTGATGGTGGTGATCTGGAGTCTGGCGCTGGCGGGCATCATTTTTAAGCTGACAATTGCGCACCGTTTTAAGGTGCTGTCGCTGGTGACCTATCTCAGCATGGGGTGGCTGTCGCTGGTGGTGATCTATCAGCTGGCGATGCGGCTTTCCGCCGGAGGCGTCTGGCTGCTGGCGGCGGGAGGCGTGGTCTACTCCCTGGGCGTGATTTTTTACGTGTCGCGCCGGATACCCTTTAACCATGCGATCTGGCACGGCTTTGTACTCGGCGGCAGCGTGCTGCACTTCTGCGCCATCTACTTTTATGTGAAATAAACGGGCTTTATGCGCATTGCAGCGGGACGCCGGACGGCCTCCCGCTCTGTGCCTCTTACGCGTCCAGCGCGTAAGGCAGTGGCTGAATGGTGAGTTCACCACCTTCATCGCCTTCAGCACGCAGGATCGCATCTGGTTCCGGATCGTTATTCATCACCATCTGCACCCAGACGCTGCCATCCTCAAGCTGTACCGCACACAGTACCGTGCCGGTACGCCGCCAGCGATCGCCCATCTGCAGCTCCATTGAACTCCCCGCTTCCGGTACTTTACCGGCGCTACCCGCCAGCCAGAACAGGGCACGCTTGTTGGCACCGCGGAATTTTGCCCGCGCGACCATCTCCTGACCGGTATAGCAACCTTTCTTAAAGCTGATCGCATCCAGCGCCTGCAGGTTGGTGGCCTGCGGGATCAGCTGGGCGCTGGTAGCGCTATCGATAACCGGAATACCCGCTTCGATATCCAGCGCCAGCCACTGCCTGCTGTCGTTGAACTGCGCCTCACCCTCCAGTGCCGCTTTAATCGCTTCCGCTTTGGCGGGGGTAGTAATCACGACAAAACGTTCCGCAGGCTGATCCAGCCACAGCAGCGTGCTCTCATCCTGCTGCACTACCGCATGCGCGGCATCCGGCAGCGTGGCAAACAGATTCGTCAGTGCCGCACGCGCCTGAAAGCCGGCAACGCCCAGTACGACAGCTTCATCGTCAGCTTCGATGGTCACTTTGGCAAACACCGCATATTTTTTCAGTTCAGCAATCTGCTGGTCACGCAGGCTGCGGCGCACCAGATAAGCGTATCCCTCGCCGCGATGAAACAGACGCAGGTTGCTCCACATTTTGCCTTTGGCGTCGCAGTGGGCAGCCTGACGATGCTGCTCACTGGTCAGCGTTGCGACATCCAGCGTCAGCTGTCCCTGCAGATAGCTGGTGCTGTCTTTGCCCTGTACCGCCACCAGCGCCCACTCATCAAGCGACATCAGCGTCAGGGGCAGGCGTGCCGCAGCGACAGGCTGGCGGGGAGGGAGGGTAAAAATCGGCATGTGTCCATCCTGATTAATCAAGTTTGTCCGGAGTTGTTTGTTCAATGTTAAAAGAGCAGCGGGGCAATGCAAACTGTTTACGGAACCGGGCGCACAAATCGCGTGATGATGCGGCAACACAGCCTGCCGCTTTGCGTAATCCTGCGCAGGAAACAGCACTCAGCCTGCAGCAGGTAAAAAAAGCAGGTACACTGACCCTACTGTTTACAGCCGTGGAACACGACACATGGATATTCATGATAAATCACGCGTTAAGTGGGCCTGCCGTCGGGGCATGCTTGAGCTTGATGTCTCCATTATGCCTTTTTTTCACTATGAGTATGATTCGCTGAGTGATGAAGATAAGCGGGTGTTTGTTGCTTTACTGAAGAGTGACGATCCGGATCTGTTTAACTGGATGATGGACCACGGCGAGCCCGCGGATCCCGAGTTTAAGCGCATGGTAAAACTGATCCAGCAGCGCAACCGTGAACGTGGTCCGGTGGCAATGTAGCCTGCGTCCTTCACGCAGCGCCCGGCTGGCAAATCTGGCGGCGGGTTTCAGCTGCGTGACTCTGCTGCTGTTCGTCTGGCCTGCGGAGTGGCATGCGCTGCAGGCGCTGCTTTCCGTCGCGGTGCTGGCGGAAAGCTGGCGCACTGAGCGACGCTTACGGCAACGCTGCGGCGAGCTGACGCGGGATGTTCAGGGAAGCTGGGGCTGGCAGGGAACCCGCTGGTATACCGCCCGGACGGCGCAATGGCAGCCGTGGGGCGTGCTGCTGACCCTGCAGAATGCGCAGGGCCAGCGCTGGCGTTTCTGGCTGATGCAGGACGCCATGACGATGCGCAGCTGGCGGCAGCTGCGCGCGCAGGACGCGCTCAGTGGCACGGCAGACCAGCGTTAAAGCCGGTCAGCTGTTTCCGTGAGAATCTGCTCGCACCACTGCTCAATACGCTCGTCGCTCTGCTCAAACTGGTTAACATCATCCAGCGCCAGACCTACAAACTGTGTGCCGTCAGCGGTCAGCGGCTTGCGGCTGGTAAAGGTATACCCCTCCAGCGGCCAGTAGCCGACAAACTGTACGCCCATCGGCAGCAGCAGTTCGTGCAGCATGCCCAGCGCATCAAGAAACCACTCGCTGTACTCAATCTGGTCGCCCATACCGTACAGCGCCACAATTTTCCCCTGCAGGTTAAGTCCCGGCAGCTGCGGCCATACCGCTTCCCAGTCCTCCTGCAGCTCGCCAAAATCCCAGGTTGGAATACCGAGGATCAGCAGGTCATACTGCTCCATCAGCGAGGGGTCATCATCTTTGAGGTTGTGCAGCGTCACCAGCTCTTCACCAATAAAGTCGCGGATTTTTTCCGCTGCCATCTCGGTGTAACAGGTACTTGAACCGTAAAAAAGTCCGATATTCATGCGGTTAATGCTCTGTATGAAACTCACTCTGGCGCAATTGTACCAGAACCCCTCTGCTTTAAGGCATAATGAGCACGATTTCACACTGGCGAGAGGATAACGTGCAGGATAGCGATCTGATTGAACAGTTTCTTGATGCGCTCTGGCTGGAGCGTAATCTGGCGCAAAATACGCTGGCCTCTTATCGTCAGGATCTGCAAACCCTCACCGCATGGCTGCAGCATCACAATCTGACGCTGCTGACGCTGCAGGCGCTGGATCTGCAGCAGTTTCTTGCCGAGCGTATTGAAGGTGGCTATAAGGCCACCAGTTCAGCCCGCACGCTGAGCGCCATGCGCCGGCTGTTTCAGTATCTCTACCGTGAAAAGCTGCGCAGTGACGATCCCAGCGCGCTGCTCTCCGCCCCTAAGCTGCCACAGCGGCTGCCGAAAGATCTCAGCGAGAGTCAGGTAGACCGGCTGCTGCAGGCGCCGGCCACAGATATTCCGCTGGAGCTGCGCGATAAAGCGATGCTGGAGGTGCTGTATGCCACAGGTTTGCGCGTCTCAGAGCTGGTCGGGCTGACCATCAGCGATGTCAGCCTGCGGCAGGGAGTAGTGCGCGTTATCGGTAAAGGTAATAAAGAGCGGCTGGTGCCATTAGGTGAAGAAGCGATCCACTGGTTAGAGCACTATATGGAATATGGCCGGCCGTGGCTGCTAAACGGACAGACGCTGGACGTTCTGTTTCCCAGCCAGCGCGCGCAGCAGATGACGCGTCAGACCTTCTGGCACCGCATCAAGCACTACGCGACGCTGGCGGGTATCGACAGCGATAAACTGTCACCGCACGTGCTGCGGCATGCATTTGCCACACATTTACTGAACCACGGCGCTGATTTGCGCGTCGTACAGATGCTACTGGGCCACAGTGACCTGTCGACCACCCAGATTTATACGCATGTTGCCACCGAGCGGCTGCGTCAGTTACATCAACAGCACCATCCGCGCGCCTGAGCAGCGGCAACAAGGACTTATGATGAAAAAACAGTTTACCGTTCTGGCGCTGCTGGTCAGCGCCTTTTCCGCTCTGGCACAGGCTGATGACAGCGCTATTCAGCAGACGCTGAAAAAAGTGGGTCTGCAGCAGGCTGAGATCCAGCCCTCGCCGCTGCCGGGCATGAAAACCGTGCTGACGGAAAGCGGCGTGATTTACATTACTGAAGATGGCAAACATATGATTCAGGGCCCGCTGTATGACGTCAGCGGCGCACAGCCGGTTAATGTCACCAACCAGCTGCTGGACAAAAAAGTCGCCGCGCTGGCGCCGGAAATGATTGTCTATAAAGCGCCGAAAGAGCAGCACGTCATTACGGTGTTTACCGATATCACCTGCGGCTACTGCCGTAAGCTGCATGAGCAGATGGCGGACTACAACGCGCTGGGTATCACGGTGCGCTATCTCGCCTTCCCGCGCGAAGGGCTGAACGGTCAGGTTGAGAAAGCGATGAAGGCGATCTGGTGCAGTGCCGATCGCAACAAAGCGTTCGATCAGGCGATGAAAGGCGATACGCCGCAGATGGATGCGCCAGCGACCTGCAGCCTCAATCTCGATAAGCACTACAAACTCGGCATTCTGTTCGGCATTCAGGGTACGCCCGCCATTCTTACCGACAGCGGTATGATGATCCCGGGCTATCAGGGTCCACAGGAGCTGAAACAGGTGCTTGATGGTCAGAAGCGGGGCGGTTAATTCACAGTGATGCACACTACAGAACTGCGTCGGCGCACGCTGCCGGCTGATGCCAGCCTGTCTGACGACCTGCCGCCTCTGCTGCGCCGTCTCTATCTGCATCGCGGCGTTAAAACCGCAGCAGAGCTGGAGCGCGGGGCAAAATATCTGCTGCCGTGGCAGAGCCTCGGCGGTATAGAGGCTGCGGTTGCGCTGCTGCACCGGATGCTTACGGGCGGCCAGCGCATTATGGTCGTCGGCGATTTTGACGCCGACGGCGCGACCAGCACCGCACTGACCGTGCTGGCGCTGCGCAGCATGGGCGGCAACGTGGACTACCTGGTGCCTAACCGCTTTGACGATGGCTATGGCCTGAGTCCGGAAGTGGTGGAGCAGGCGCGTGCGCGCGGCGCGGAGATGATCCTCACCGTGGATAACGGCATCTCCTCGCACGCGGGCGTCGAAACGGCGTCAGCGCACGGCATCCCGGTCCTGATCACCGATCACCATCTGCCGGGCGAAACGCTGCCGGCCGCCGACGCTATTGTTAATCCTAACCTCAGCGACAGCGCTTTTCCGTCGCGCGCGCTGGCAGGCGTCGGCGTGGCGTTCTACCTGATGCTGGCGCTGCGCGCGCATCTGCGCGAGCAGGGCTGGTTTACCCCCCAGCGCAGCGAACCCAATCTGGCCGCGTGGCTCGATCTGGTCGCGCTCGGCACCGTAGCGGACGTGGTGCCGCTGGATGCGAACAATCGCATTCTGGTGTGGCAGGGGCTGAGCCGCATTCGCGCCGGTAAATGCCGCGCCGGTATTCGGGCGCTGCTGGAGATCGCAAACCGCGATGCGCGTCAGTTGGCAGCCAGCGATCTCGGCTTTGCCGTTGGCCCGCGTCTTAACGCGGCGGGGCGGCTTGACGATATGTCGGTTGGCGTGGCGCTCTTGCTGACCGAGGATATTGCGCAGGCGCGCATGCTGGCCAGCGAGCTGGATGCGCTGAACCAGACGCGCAAAGAAATTGAACAGGGCATGAAAAGCGAAGCGCTGGCGCTGTGCGATGCGCTGGAGCGTCAGCATAGCGACCTGCCGCTGGGCCTGGCATTTTATCACCCCGAATGGCACCAGGGGGTGGTCGGGATCCTCGCATCGCGCCTGAAAGAGCGTTTTCACCGGCCGGTCATTGCGTTTGCGCCCGCGGGCGATGGCACGCTAAAAGGATCGGGTCGCTCAATCGCCGGACTGCACCTGCGTGACGCGCTGGAGCGGCTGGATACGCTCTATCCGGGGCTGATTATCAAGTTCGGCGGCCATGCGATGGCGGCAGGACTCTCGCTGGAAACGGATAAGTATGATGCGTTTCGCGAGCGCTTTGCTGCGCTGATTGATGAGTGGCTGGATGGAGAAGCGCTGCAGGGCGTGGTCTGGTCAGACGGTGAGCTGCACGCGCAGGAGTTCAGCCTGCATACCGCTGAAATGCTGCGCGAGGCGGGGCCGTGGGGACAGGCGTTCCCGGAACCGGTGTTTGACGGCAAATTTAAACTGCTGCAGCAGCGGCTGGTGGGCGAGCGTCACCTGAAAGTGATGGTGGAACCGCTCGGCGGCGGACCGCTGCTGGACGGTATCGCGTTTAATGTTGATACCCGCCTCTGGCCGGATACCAGCGTGCGGCAGGTTGAGCTGGCCTATAAGCTGGATATCAACGAGTATCGCGGTAACCGTTCCGTGCAGCTGATAATCGATCATATCTGGCCGCTCTGACCGCGCGCGCCGCTACAAACCGCGCGCGCTTTCGGGTAAACTCATGCGTTACTTTATCTTTTCTCACCGTATCGCCAAAAAAGACTGAAAAGCCATGTTTGAAATTAATCCGGTCAAAAATCGTATCCAGGACCTTAGCGAGCGCAGCGGCGTTCTTAGGGGGTATCTTTGACTACGATGCCAAGAAAGAACGTCTTGAAGAAGTAAACGCCGAGCTGGAGCAGCCGGACGTCTGGAATGAACCTGAACGCGCGCAGGCGCTCGGCAAAGAGCGCGCGTCGCTCGAAGCCGTCGTTGAAACCCTCGATCAGATGCACCAGGGCCTGGAAGATGTGCAGGGCCTGCTGGAGCTGGCGGTTGAAGCGGACGATGAAGAAACCTTCAACGAAGCCGTGGTTGAGCTCGACGCGCTGGAAGTAAAGCTGGGTGAGCTGGAATTCCGCCGCATGTTCTCAGGCGAGTATGACAGCGCCGACTGCTACATGGATATTCAGGCAGGCTCCGGCGGTACGGAAGCGCAGGACTGGGCCAGCATGCTGCTGCGCATGTATCTGCGCTGGGCAGAAGCCAAAGGGTTTAAAACCGAGATCATTGAAGAGTCGGAAGGCGAAGTTGCGGGCACCAAATCCGCCACCATCAAGGTGATTGGTGACTACGCCTACGGCTGGCTGCGTACGGAAACCGGCGTCCATCGCCTGGTGCGCAAGAGTCCTTTTGACTCCGGCGGCCGTCGTCACACCTCGTTCAGTTCGGTGTTTATCTATCCGGAAGTGGATGACAATATCGATATCGATATCAACCCGGCCGATCTGCGCATTGACGTCTACCGCGCATCGGGTGCGGGCGGTCAGCACGTTAACAAAACGGAGTCTGCGGTGCGTATTACCCACCTGCCGACCAACATTGTGGTGCAGTGTCAGAACGACCGTTCACAGCACAAGAACAAAGACCAGGCCTTCAAACAGCTGCGCGCCAAGCTCTATGAATATGAGATGCAGAAGAAAAATGCTGACAAGCAGGCCGCAGAAGAGAACAAATCGGATATCGGCTGGGGCAGCCAGATTCGTTCTTACGTGCTGGATGACTCCCGCATCAAAGATCTGCGCACCAGCGTAGAGACCCGCAATACTCAGGCGGTGCTGGATGGCGATCTGGATCGTTTTATTGAAGCAAGTTTAAAAGCAGGGCTATAAGGAACCGACATGTCTGAACAACAACCGCAGAACGCTGACGCCGCACTTGAGTTAAATAATGAACTGAAAGCGCGTCGCGAAAAACTCAGCGCGCTGCGTGAAAAGGGCGTGGCGTTTCCCAACGATTTCCGTCGTGACACCACCTCCGATCGGCTGCACGCCAGCTATGACGACAAGAGCAACGAAGAGCTGGAAGCGCTGGGCGTGGAAGTGAGCGTTGCCGGTCGTATGATGACGCGCCGCATCATGGGTAAAGCGTCGTTTGCCACGCTGCAGGATGTTGGCGGTCAGATCCAGATCTACGTTTCACGTGACGATCTGCCGGAAGGCGTCTATAACGAGCAGTTCAAGAAGTGGGATCTGGGCGATATTCTGGGTGCACGCGGTAAGCTGTTCAAAACCAAAACCGGCGAGCTTTCAATCCATATCTCAGAACTGCGCCTGCTGACCAAAGCGCTGCGTCCGCTGCCGGACAAGTTTCACGGCCTGGCTGACCAGGAGACGCGCTATCGTCAGCGCTATCTTGATCTCATCTCCAACGATGAATCGCGCCACACTTTCCAGGTACGCTCGAAAATCATGGCGGGTATTCGCCAGTTCATGGTAAACCGCGACTTTATGGAAGTGGAAACGCCAATGATGCAGGTGATCCCGGGCGGCGCTTCTGCGCGTCCTTTCATCACCCATCACAATGCGCTGGATATCGATATGTATCTGCGTATTGCGCCGGAGCTTTATCTGAAGCGTCTGGTTGTAGGCGGCTTCGATCGCGTGTTTGAGATCAACCGTAACTTCCGTAACGAAGGCATCTCGCCGCGCCATAATCCTGAGTTCACCATGATGGAACTCTATATGGCGTATGCAGATTACAAAGATCTGATTGAGCTGACCGAAAGCCTGTTCCGCACGCTGGCGCAGGACGTACTGGGCACCACTGAAGTGGCCTATGGCGAACATACCTTTGACTTCGGTAAGCCTTTTGAGAAGCTCACGATGCGTGAAGCGATCAAAAAATATCGTCCGGAAACGGACCTGGCTGACCTGGAAGACTTTGATAAAGCGGTAGCGATCGCCAGTGCGCTGCATATCAAAGTGGAAAAAAGCTGGGGTCTGGGCCGCGTGGTAACGGAGATCTTTGAAGAGACGGCGGAAGCCCATCTGATTCAGCCAACCTTCATCACCGAATACCCGGCAGAGGTTTCACCGCTGGCGCGCCGTAATGATGAGAACCCGGAAATCACCGATCGCTTTGAGTTCTTTATTGGTGGTCGCGAGATCGGTAACGGCTTCTCAGAGCTGAACGACGCTGAAGATCAGGCAGAGCGTTTCCTGCAGCAGGTGAATGCAAAAGATGCCGGCGATGATGAAGCGATGTTCTACGATGAAGATTACGTCACCGCGCTGGAGCACGGACTGCCGCCAACGGCTGGCCTCGGTATCGGTATCGACCGTATGGTGATGCTGTTTACCAACAGCCACACCATTCGCGATGTGATCCTGTTCCCGGCGCTGCGCCCGACGGCGAAGTAACGGCAGGCGCTGCCCGTCTCTCTCCCGCTGGCGAGAGTCGGGCAGCAGTTATCACGGCGCAATCGCCTCTGCCAGCCACGTCTGAAAACGCGCATAGGGTATGTAGAGTGCCACATCGCTATACAGCGTTTTTCCGCTTTGGTTATCATCGATCCGCCGGCTGTATCCTGTGATCACCCCAGCCAGCGTGTCATCACTGGCGTTATAGACTGCGCCGCCTGACATACCTTTCACTACGCCAGCACTGGCCGCCACCACCACACAGTTTGCTTTGTTCCAGCTGTTTACCAGCGTGGTATTCACCAGGTTCTCTCCGCTGGAGGCGACCGGCAGGGCAGAGATAAAGCTATAGCCATAAAGATTTACGCGATCGCCAATGTGGCCGTTACGGAACGCCGGCGGCAGGTTGCCCGCCCGGTTTTTATGGTAAACCACGGCGAGATCGCAGTCGGGGTGCCAGGCTTTTACCCGGTAGAGTGAGTATTTCGCCACGTGTGCCGCCGTCAGGCTGTAGTCGGCGGTGAGCGGGATAGTCGTGCCCAGCGTGCCGACCCCAAGAATGGTGGGAATACCGGTAACGGTCATATCCACCCGGCGCGCAGCTTCTTTACTGTATTCATAGTGTCCAACCGAGCAGCCGCTGAGGCAGCACGCCGCCAGCGCAATTATCCAGCGCATCTCTTTTTTCTCCTGTGGGGCGCTCACCTGCGCGCTGCGTTCTGACCGTTACCCGCTTCCGCCGGCTGAAAACCGGGCAACGCTATCACTATCCGCCACCGCGCCACAAGCCGGACCGGCGCTGATTATTGCCGCGCCGGCAACATAGCCTTGCGGCGCACAGGGTGGTTGCGCTGCCAGGGCTGTGTTTTAATGCAGCGTGACGCAGTTCAAATATTAATAAGCGTTCTGTTTTACCGTGCTGTGTTCGCAGTACGGCCCGCCTGCAAAATTATCTTGGGAGAGTGTGTTATGCCTGTTGCATTACTGGCGCTGGCGCTGAGTGCGTTCGCCATTGGCACCACGGAGTTTGTCATCATGGGGTTGCTGCCGGAAGTGGCAGGCGATCTGCAGGTGTCGATTCCTTCAGCCGGCTGGCTGATCAGCGGTTACGCGCTCGGCGTGGCGATTGGCGCGCCGATTATGGCGCTGCTGACCGCCAGCCTGCCGCGCAAGCGCACGCTGAGTCTGCTGATGGTGATCTTTATTATCGGTAACGTGCTCTGCGCGCTGGCCTATAGCTATAACCTGCTGATGCTGGCGCGTGTGGTCACCGCACTCTGCCACGGCGCGTTCTTTGGCATTGGATCGGTAGTGGCCGCAAGCCTGGTGGCGCCCGGCCGTCAGGCGTCAGCGGTGGCGCTGATGTTTACCGGGCTGACGCTGGCAAACGTGCTTGGCGTGCCGCTTGGCACCTGGTTTGGTCAGCTGTTTGGCTGGCGTGCCACCTTCTGGGGCGTGGCGATTATCGGCATTCTGGCGTTTATCGCCCTGATTGTCAGTCTGCCGGCAAATAAAGAAGAGAAGCCGGTTCATCTGGCCAGTGAGATTAGTGCGCTGGCCAACGGACGACTCTGGCTGTCGCTGCTGATGACGGTCTGCTTTGCCGCGGCGATGTTTGCGCTGTTCAGCTATATTGCGCCGCTGCTGCTTCAGGTCACCGGCATCAGCGACCGCGGCGTGAGCTGGACGCTGTTCCTGATTGGCGCCGGCCTGACGGCAGGTAATATCATTGGCGGCAAGCTGGCGGACTGGAAAGTCTCTTTCAGCCTGATCCTCAGCTTCTCACTGATTGCGCTGTTCTCACTGCTGTTCAGCTGGACCAGCCATGCGCTCTGGCTGGCTGAAATTACGCTGTTCCTGTGGGCCATGGCGACGTTTGCCACTGTACCCGGCCTGCAGATCAACGTGGTGCGCCACGGCAAAGAGGCACCGAACCTGGTTTCCACGCTCAACATCGCTGCTTTTAACGTGGGTAACGCGCTGGGTGCCTGGGTAGGCGGCGCCGTTATTGCGCGCGGCTACGGCCTGACGGCAGTGCCGGTTGCGGCTGCCGCCATCGCCGCTGTCGGCCTGGTGGTGTGTGTCATCACCTTCCGCAACGCTAACGGTCAGGGCGATACGGTCCGCGTCTGATCAAGCTGCGCGGCGATAAGCCCCGGAAATGCTGCCACCTGCTGCTGCAGGTGGTGGCAGAAGCGGTCAACCAGCGCAGAGGCGGGCCGGTGCTGAGGGCGGATCAGGCTCACGGTAAACGGCACGCTGATACTGAAACGCCGCATCACCACGCCGCTCGCCGCGTAATCCAACGCGGTGAGCGGATTTACAATCGATAAGCCAACCCCGGCGCGCACCATCGCGCATACCGACGCGGCGCTGTGCGTCTCCAGCACCAGCCGTCGCTCAACCTTCTGTTCCAGAAACAGCGCATCCAGCAGCTGACGATAGCTGTCATGCCGCGACAGGCTGACAAAATTCTGCTGATGGAAATCGGCAGGTGTCAGCACATCACGCTGACAGAGCGGATGCTGCGGCGGCAAAACGCACACTTCATCGCAGGTCAGCAGCGAGAGGCGTTCCGTGCCGGATGGCGCATGCTGTGTCTCAGTCAGGCCAAGATCGTAGCGCTGCGCCGACAGCCACTCCTCCAGCAGCGGCGACTCCTGCGGAATGATGTTCAGATTCACCTGCGGATAGCGCTGCATAAAGGGCTGCAGCAGAGGCGGCAGCAGCGACTGGGAAAATACCGGCAGGCAGGCCACCGACAGCTCGCCATGCCGGAACTGCCGTAATCCTTCCGCCGCATCGAGAATCCGGTCCAGTCCGTACCAGGAGCGCTGCACCTCTTCAAACAGACTCAGCGCCTGCATCGTGGGCTGCAGACGACCGCGCACCCGCTCAAACAGCGTCAGTCCCAGCTGCTGCTCCAGACGCGCCAGCTCACGGCTGACGGTGGGCTGCGAAGTGTGCAGCAGCGCGGCGGCCTGCGTCAGATTGCCACTGGTCATCACCGCATGGAAAATCTCAATATGCCGCCAGTTGATGTTCGCCATCGCTCCTCCATTAAAGGCATATCATATTTGCATAGCTGCCGCTAAAACAGATATTTCTGTGAATTGATGTGGTGTGGCTAAATGAGGGCAACAGTACAGGAGAATTGTTATGCCACGTCCGTTAGACACCACCGAATCTGCGCTTAACGCTACCCATCTGCTGCCGCTGGCGCAGCGCTACAGCGGTCCGTTCTGGGCCTATGACGCCGCCATTATTCAGCAGCGTATTGCGCAGCTCAGCCAGTTTGATGTGGTGCGCTTTGCGCAGAAAGCCTGCTCAAACATTCATATTCTGCGCCTGATGCGTCAGGCCGGGGTAAAAGTCGATTCCGTCTCGCTGGGTGAAATTGAACGCGCGCTGGCGGCGGGATTTGAACCGGGCGGTGAGGACATTGTGTTTACGGCGGACCTGCTGGATCTGCCGACGCTTCAGCGCGTGGCTGAGCTGCAGGTACCGGTAAACGCCGGTTCGGTAGATATGCTGCACCAGCTGGGCGCGCGTTCGCCGGGCCATAAAGTGTGGCTGCGTATCAATCCTGGTTTTGGTCACGGTCACAGCCAGAAAACCAATACCGGCGGCGAAAACAGCAAGCACGGCATCTGGTATGGCGATCTGCCGCTGGCGCTGGCTGCGATTCAGCAGCACGGTCTGCAGCTGGTGGGGCTGCACATGCATATCGGCTCCGGCGTGGATTATGCGCATCTGCAGCAGGTGTGTGACGCCATGGTCGACCAGGTGATTGCGTTTGGTCAGGATCTCAGCGCCATCTCAGCCGGGGGCGGGCTCTCTATTCCCTACCGCTTTGATGAAGAAGCGATCGATACCGACCACTATTTTGGCCTCTGGAGCCGCGCGCGCGATCGGATTGCCGCACACCTCGGGCATCCGGTGAAGCTGGAAATTGAACCGGGCCGCTTTCTGGTCGCTGAATCAGGCGTGCTGGTGTCGCAGGTGCGGGCGGTCAAAGCGATGGGCAGCCGTCACTTTGTGCTGGTCGATGCGGGCTTCAGCGATCTGATGCGTCCGGCCATGTATGGCAGCTATCACCATATCTCGGTACTGCCCGCTGATGGCCGTACGCCGGGTGCAGCCACGCAGGAGAGTGTGGTCGCCGGGCCGCTGTGTGAATCAGGCGATGTGTTTACCCAGCAGGAGGGCGGCAAGGTGGAGACCCGCGCGCTGCCTGCGGTGCAGCCTGGCGACTATCTGGTGTTTCACGACACTGGTGCTTACGGCGCGTCCATGTCCTCTAACTACAATAGCCGCCCGCTGATCCCGGAAGTGCTATTTGAAAACGGCAGCGTGCGTGAGATCCGCCGCGCGCAGACGATTCAGGAGCTGCTGGCGCTGGAGCTGAACTGATGCGTATTTTGCCGCTCAGCAGCGTGCCGCATCACGCCAGTCAGATAACTGACTGGCTGTGGCAGGCGTTTGGCGATGGCACAACGCGTGAGTTTTATCACAGTGTCGTGCGCAGCAGCCTGAACGGTGCCGATCTGCCGGTGACGTTTGTCGCACTGGACGCGCACGATATTCCGCTGGGCACTATCGGTTTCTGGCGCTGCGATCTGATCAGCCGCCAGGATCTCTGGCCGTGGGCGGCAGCGCTCTATGTCGATCCCGCCTCACGCGGTCAGGGCGTGAGCGAGGCGCTGCAGCAGCACGTGATCGATTTCGCCCGCGATCGCGGCCACGCGCGTATCTGGCTCTGGTCAACGTTTTCCGGCTACTACGAGCGGCACGGCTGGGAGTATGTCTGCGAAGCGCTGGAGTTTCCCGCCGAGCGGGTGAGGGTGTATAAGCAGGATCTGTGACGGAGGCCGGTTCCGTTCGCCACGGGGGCGGGCGCCGGTTCCGTTCGCTGCGGGGCCCGGGGGCTGGTTCCGTTCGCTACGGGGCCCCGAGGCTGGTTCCGTTCGCCGTCAGCGGCGGCAGCAGCCTGTGCTCCGGCACGGCGACCGGGCAGAGGACGCCTGGCCGCGCCCTCTGCACTCCCCGGCCCTGCGCCAGCCCCGTCCGCCGCTGCGCGGTTCCCTCGCTCACGCCCGCTTCCCCGGGACCGGCCGCCATTCGCTCCTGCTCACCGCGGCCTTTCGCCGACGTCCTGTCGGCTCATCCCGGAACCGTGCCCTCCCTCGGCGGACCCGGATGGCGCTTCCCGCTGCTGCTGCTTTTTTTCTCTTCAACAAGTGTCTTATGGCTGAAGGTTCTGTAGAGAAGCCTCAGCGCACACCAAACCAAATTTAAAAAAAGAAACGAAGAACTTGCAGGCGGGGAGGGGGGCGCTATCCGCAGCGCCGGGCGCGGATTGCTAAGGGTCGCGCCCACCCGCCCCTTAGCCCGTCCGCGTGCGGGAATGCCGCTGAAACTGCCAGAAGCCAGGCGGGCGGAACCCCTCCGGTGCCGCGCGCTGCTTAGCGCAAAGCTCCCGGCGCATCACTTATCCAGGCCCACCCACTGAGTGACGCCGCACCAGCGTCGGACTGAACATATTAGTGACTTCAGGCAGCTCGCTGCCGTGCGCCAGCGCCAGCGCCAGCTGTGCCGCCTGCTGCGCCATAGTGACAATAGGATAGCGCACGGTAGTAAGGCGCGGACGCACGTAACGTGACACCAGCACATCATCAAACCCGATGAGCGACATCTCCTCTGGTACGCGGATGCCGTTATCACTTAGCACCGCCAGCGCGCCAGCAGCCATCGAGTCGTTATAGCAGGCGACGGCCGTCAGAGACTTGCCGCGGCCCAGCAGCTCCGTCATCGCCTGCTCACCGCCTGTTTCATCAGGCTCACCCCAGGCCACCAGGCGGTCGTTACAGGGCAGGCCGTGTTCCCGCAGCGCATCGTAATAGCCCTGCAGGCGATCCTCTGCATCAGAAATGGTGTGCGTGGAGCAGATAAAAGCGATGTGCGTATGGCCCTGCTGAATAAGATGCCGGGTGGCGAGCCAGGCGCCATAGCGATCGTCAAGCGCAATACAGCGTGACTCAAAGCCCGGGATCAGCCGGTTCAGCAGCACCATACCCGGCACCTGACGCATCAGCATCTCCAGATCGTCTGCCGGAATTTTCTTGGCATGCACCACCAGCGCCGCGCAGCGATGGCGCATCAGCTGCTCAATCGCCTGCCGCTCTTTTTGTTCATTATGGTAACCGTTACCAATCAGCAGAAAGTTGCCGGTCTCGCCTGCCACTTCATCCACCGCTTTTACCATCGCGCCAAAAAAAGGGTCGGATACATCACCCACCACCAGCCCCAGCGTTTCAGTAGATTGCTGTGCCAGCGCGCGCGCATTGGCGTTAGGGTGATACTGCAGCTGCTCCATCGCCTGGGTTACCGCGAGGCGTGAACCTTCGCTGGCTTTGGGAGAGTTATTGATAACACGGGAAACGGTCGCAACCGACACCCCGGCCATACGGGCAACATCCTTTATGGTAGCCATGCAATTATCGACATCCAGGGAAAACGTTTACACATCGCATCAGTGTTACGGAAAAGCCCCTGGGCCGCAAGCGATCAGAATGCCAGCGTTGTCGCAAAAGCGCGGAAAATCAGCCGCTCACAGGCAGGCTTCTGGCGGAGTGCAGCCTCATGCTATGCTGCCGCGCATTCTCTGTTTATCTGCCGGACACTCTCATGAAAACACGCGTGCCGCACCTGGCGCACTGGGGCGCTTTTACCGCCGTGACGGAAGATGGTCGCCTGACAGGCTGCGAACCTTTCTTTGCCGATACCGATCCTTCACCGATGATCCACACCATCCCCGAGCTGGTTTACTCCGACAGGCGTATCCGCCAGCCAATGGTGCGCCGCTCGTGGCTGAAATCGCGCGAGAACAGCGATCGCACCCTGCGCGGGCGTGAAGACTTTGTGCCGGTCAGCTGGGATACCGCGCTCGATCTGGTCGCAGAAGAGAACCGCCGCGTACGCGAGCGCTACGGGGCAGCCGGCATCTTTACCGGCTCATACGGCTGGTCCTCGGCCGGACGGGTCAACCATGCGCGGACGCTGGTGCGGCGTTTCTATTTTCAGGGCGGCGGCGGGGTCGATCAGCAGGGCAACTACAGCTGGGGCGCCGCCCAGTTCTTCCTGCCCTATGTGATTGGCACTTACATGCCGCTGACCGGGCGCGTAACCGACTGGCCGCAGGTGGTGGAGCATGCGGAGATTTTTGTCGCCTTTGGTGGCCTGGCGTTGAAAAATGCGCAGGTCGCGTCCGGCGGAGCGGGGCAGCACAGCCTGAAGCCGGCGCTGGAGCAGCTGCGCGCCAGGGGCACTCCGGTAATCAACATCAGCCCGCAGCGCGATGACTGTCCGGCGTGGCTAAACGCCGAATGGATCCCGATTCGCCCCAATACCGATGTCGCGCTGATGCTGGCGCTGGGCTATGAGATCCTGCGCAACGGCGCCACTGACGACACCTTCCTCGCCACGCACTGCACCGGCTGGCCGCAGCTGCGCGCTTACCTGCTGGGCGAAAGCGACGGCGTGGCAAAAACCGCAGCCTGGGCGAGCGCCATTACCGCTATTCCGGCCGCACGTATTGCACAGCTGGCACAGCAGCTGGCGGGCAGGCGCAGCTTTATGACCAGCGCTTACTCCGTGCAGCGCGCCCACCGCGGTGAGCAGCCCTACTGGATGATGATTGCGCTCTCCTGCATGCTGGGTCAGCCGGGCCTGCCGGGCGCAGGCTTCTCATTCGGGCATGGCTCAATGAACAGCGTAGGCAATCCGCGTCAGGAGGGACCGGCGCCGATGATGAGCACCGGGCCTAATCCGGCCAATCTGGCGATTCCGGTAGCGCGCATCAGCGACATGCTGCTGCAGCCAGGCGAACCTTACGACTTCTGCGGTGAGACGCTGCACTATCCTGATATCCATCTGGTGCACTGGGCGGGCGGTAATCCGTTTCATCATCACCAGCAGCTTAACCGGCTGGTCGCCGGCTGGCAGCGGCCCGATACGGTGATTGTGCAGGATATTGTCTGGACGCCTGCGGCGCAGATGGCGGACATTGTGCTGCCGGTGACCACCACGCTGGAGCGCAACGATATTGGCGGCTCGTCGCGCGATCGCTTTGTGCTGGCGATGCACCAGGCAGTCAGGCCACAGCATCAGGCACGCAACGACTTCGATATTTTTGCTGACATCGCCGATCGCCTCGGTTATCGCGACCGCTTCACGGAAGGGCGCAACGAGATGCAGTGGATTGAGCATCTTTATCAGCAGTGCGCACAGGCACATGCGCGGCGCGGTATCGCTTTCCCGGCCTTCAGTGAGTTCTGGGAGCGCGGGTTTGTGGAGATCCCCGAGGGCGGGAAACCCTATATCTTTATGGAGGAGTTTCGCGCCGATCCGCAGGCGCATCCCATCGCCACCGCCAGCGGCAAAATTGAGCTCTTTTGCCAGACCATTGCGGACTATCAGCTGGATGACTTCGCGGGTCATCCCACCTGGTGTGAGCCGCAGGAGTGGCTGGGTGCGCCGCTGAGCAGCGACTATCCGCTGCATATGATCTCAGTGCAGCCTGCCGACCGGCTGCACAGCCAGCTGGATGCAACCCCTGCCGTTCAGGCCAATAAAACTGCCGGGCATGAGACGCTGTCGATGCATCCGCAGGATGCCGCGCAGCGCGGCATTGCCGACGGGGAGGTGGTTGAGGTAAGCAATGCGCGCGGCCGTATGCTGGCCGGCGTGCGCCTGACCGACGGCGTCGCGCCGGGCGTACTGATTATCGCGACCGGTGCATGGTTCGATCCCGGCTTTGGCGGCACGTGGCAGCCGTGGGATCGCGCCGGCAACCCGAACGTACTGACGCTGGATATCGGGACCTCTTCCCTGACGCAGGGACCGAACGCCATGAGCTGCCTGGTCGAAGTCAGAAAACATCACGGTTGCACAAACCACTAACAATCTCACCGCTGGTTACATTTTGCGGGCAACTGTTGCGTTTAAGCAGGTGCAGGGCTGTCAGCTGGCTTGCTACAGTCAGGGTCCCAGAGGTATTGATGGGTGAATATCAAAACGTTTTCTTGATTACACCAACCTGCGCAGATGCGCAGGTTTTTTTTGTCCGTCATCTCTGCAAATAACTGAAACACAGTTTTCCTGTCAACTTGCCAGGCCTTTCTTTATAACAGCCGATAACCAGTCTGGATAACGACTCTCACCGCAGCGGAATGCTATGCCTCCGATTAAAAAATTTCTGGGTAAAGACCAGATTAAAGCCCCGTTTAACCCGTTTCGTTTTCGTCTGATCTGTCTGGGCGTGCTGACCTGTATGGGACTGCTGCTCGCCCGCGTCGGCGATCTGCAGCTGATCAACCATCCGATGCTGGAGCATGAAGCGGATCAGCGCTCGCTGCGCACCGTTACGCTGCCCACGAATCGCGGCACGCTGCTGGATCGCGACGGCCAGGCGCTGGCGCTGAGCGTACCGTCGCGCGACATCATTGCCGATCCTAAACGGGTGCTGGAGGCGAATCCCGACTTCAGCAGTGCAAAGTGGGGCTATCTGGCGGCGGCGCTCAGCATGCGGCCGGAAGATCTGCAGGCGCAGATTACGGCTAACCCGAAAAAGCGGTTTCTCTATCTGGGACGTAAGATTGAGCTGGGGATCGCCAAAGATATCGCCAAACTGCACCTGAAAGGGATCAGCTCGGTCTATAACGACAGCCGGTTTTATCCGATGAGTGAAGCGGCTGCGCCGCTGATTGGCATTGTGGGAGCTGACAGCAACGGGCTTAACGGGCTGGAGAAAGGGTTTGATCGGGTGCTGCAGGGCGAGCCAGGCAAAGAGGTCTATCGCCAGGATGGCGAGGGCAATATCATTTCGATGATCGATTATGAGCCGCCGAAGCAGCCGCCCACGGTGCAGCTCAGCATCGACAAGTTTGATCAGTTTACCCTCTACAGCAGGCTGCGCGACGGCGTGCTGCTGAACAAAGCGGACTCCGGCGCCGCGGTGCTGGTGAAGATCGATACCGGTGAAATTCTGGCAATGGCATCGTATCCCTCATTCAACCCGAATAATTTCGACAAGGCGACACCCGCGCAGATGCGTAACGTCGCCATCAATGACAGCTTTGAACCCGGCTCAACGGTCAAACCGCTGGTAGTGATGGAGGGTCTGGAGCGCCATCTGGTGAGGCCTGACTCGGTGATTGATACCACCCCCTACAGCGTCAATGGCCATCTTATCCGCGACGTCGGTCACTGGCCGCGTCTCACCATGACCGGCATTTTGCAAAAATCGAGTGATATCGGCGTATCGCATATTGCGCTGGCGATGCCGGCGGAAGCGCTGGTCAACACCTATCAGGCATTTGGTCTCGGCAAGCCTACCGGACTGGGATTAACCGGTGAGAGCGTGGGCTACTTTCCGCTGCATCGCGAGCGCTGGGCGGACATTGAACGTGCAACCTTCTCCTTTGGTTACGGCCTGCGCGTGACGCCGCTGCAGATTGCGCGCGAATATGCCACGCTGGGCTCGTTTGGCGTTTATCGTCCGCTGTCGATAACCAAAGTCACGCCACCGGTGCTGGGCAAACAGGTAGCCAATCCGCAGATTGTACAGACCGTGGTGCATATGCTGGAGAGTGACGTGCTGCCGGGCGGCACCGGTATCAAGGCTGCGGTACCAGGTTATCGCCTGGCGACCAAAACCGGTACCGCAGAGAAGATGGGCAGCAGCGGCAAATATGATGGCGGTTACGTGAACTATACCGCCGGGATCGCGCCAGCCAGCCATCCGGAGGTGGCGCTGGTAGTGATGATCAACCATCCGACCGCGGGCGATCACTTCGGCGGCTCGGTGGCCGCGCCCATCTTCGGCAATATTATGGGACCGGTGCTGAAGCACATGAACATTGCGCCGGATGCGCTTTACAGCAAGCCACCGTCAGATAAATCCTAGCTAAATCAAAATGTAACCAGCAGGATGTGCTGTTCATACCTGGTTGCATTTCGCTGAATACGGTTGCGTTTAGCCGCTGTTATTTCGCAGGGTGCTGCGCGACGATAGCGATCCCAGAGGTATGATTGGTGTGAAGATCGGCTGCTGCGGCAGCGATACCTGCACTGCAGGTATAACCCTGTTCGGTTGCACCGACCCACGCAGACGCGTGGGTTTTTTTTATCTTTTTTTTGCGGCCCCGCATCGCTGTTTGTCAGGGACTCCGCTTTAATTCTGCTCTGTACTTGTCGCCGCCCGGCAAATCCTGCAAGGTAATTACCATTTTTGACCTTGCTAAGGAGCTGGCATGCTATTTACCCTTTTGCGCACTCTCTGTCGCCTGCTATGGCGCGTGGAGCTGCGCGGCGATCTTACGGCGCTGCATAAAGAGAAAGTGCTGATCGCGCCTAATCATATGTCCTTTCTGGATGGCGTGCTGGTTGCGCTGTTTTTACCGATCAGGCCGGTATTTGCGGTCTATTCTGCTATCAGCACCCGCTGGTATATGCGCCTGCTGAAACCGATTATCGACTTTGTCCCGCTCGATCCCACTAAGCCGATGTCGATCAAACATCTGGTTCGCATGATTAACACCGGCCGCCCGGTGGTGATTTTCCCGGAAGGTCGTATCACCGTGACCGGGTCGCTGATGAAGATCTACAGCGGTGCCGGCTTTGTGGCGGCGAAATCGGGCGCGACGGTGGTGCCGATGCGCATTGAGGGAGCGGAGTACACGCCGTTTGGCCGTCTTGGCGGGGTATTTAAGCGTCGCCTGTTTCCCCGGATTACGCTGAGCGTGCTGCCAGCGACCCATATTCCGATGCCGGAGGCGAAACGCGCCCGCGACCGGCGCGTGCTGGCAGGTGAACACCTGCACCATATTATGATGGAAGCGCGCATGGCGGTGCGCCCGCGCGAAACGCTCTACGAAGCTTTTCTCAGCGCGCGTACCCGCTACGGACTGACCAAAGCCTGTATTGAAGATGTAAATTTTCAGCCGGACAGCTACACCGGCCTGCTGAAAAAGGCGCTTGGGGTGGGACGTATTCTTGAGCGCTACAGCCGGCAGGGAGAATATATTGGTCTGCTGCTGCCTAATGCTACCGTGACCGCTGCAGCGATCCTCGGTGCATCCATGCGCGGGCGCGTTCCGGCCATGCTCAACTATACGGCTGGCGTCAGCGGCATGCGTGCCGCGCTGACCGCCTCGCAGGTAAAAACCGTGTTTACCTCACGCCAGTTTCTGGAAAAAGGCAACCTGTGGCATCTGCCGCAGGGGCTGACTGAAGTCGAATGGATTTACCTCGAAGATCTTAAAGAGACGGTAACGCTGCAGGATAAGCTATGGATCCTTGGCCATCTGCTGCTGCCGCGCCGGGCACAGCTGGCGCAGCAGCCGGAAGAGGCGGCGATGGTGCTGTTTACCTCTGGTTCGGAAGGCCATCCTAAAGGGGTGGTGCATTCTCATAAGAGCCTGCTGGCTAACGTGGAGCAGATCCGCACCGTGGCCGACTTTACGCCGCGCGATCGCTTTATGTCAGCGCTGCCGCTGTTTCACGCCTTCGGCCTGACGGTGGGCCTCTTCACGCCGCTGCTCACCGGGGCGCAGGTTTTCCTCTATCCCAGTCCGCTGCACTATCGCATCGTGCCGGAGCTGGTTTATGACCGCAACTGCACCGTTCTGTTCGGTACGTCAACGTTTCTGGGTAACTACGCGCGCTTCGCCAGCCCCTATGATTTTGCCCGTTTGCGCTACGTGGTAGCCGGTGCGGAGAAGCTGCAGGAAGGCACGCGCCAGCTCTATATGGAGAAATACGGTATTCGTATTCTTGAGGGCTATGGCGTCACCGAGTGCGCGCCGGTTGTGGCGATCAACGTGCCGATGGCTGCCCGCACGCATACCGTTGGCCGTCTGCTGCCCGGCATGGATTCCCGTCTGATTTCAGTGCCGGGCATTGAGCAGGGTGGACGGCTGCAGCTGCGCGGCCCGAATATCATGAATGGCTATCTGCGTGTTGACGCGCCCGGCGTGCTGGAACCGCCCGTGGCGGACAACGGCGAAGGTGTGATGGAGGCGGGCTGGTATGATACCGGTGATATTGTCAGTTTCGATGAAGGCGGTTTTTGTCAGATTCAGGGCCGGGCGAAGCGCTTTGCCAAGATAGCCGGTGAGATGGTGTCGCTGGAGAGCGTTGAACAGATTGCGCTGAAAGCCTCCGGTGAAAAACAGCATGCCGCCTCGCTGCGTCCGGACGGTAATCGCGGCGAAGCGCTGGTGCTGTTTACCACCGACAGCGAGCTGACGCGCGAGCAGCTGCTGCAGGCGGCGCGTGAAACCGGTGCGCCAGAGCTGGCGGTGCCGCGCGATATCCGCGTCATGAAACAGCTGCCGATGCTCGGCAGCGGTAAGCCAGACTACGTCAGCCTGAAGCAGCTGGCGGAAGAGGAGAGAGCATGAGCCAGCATGGGGAGGCCCGCGCTCCGCTGCTGTCGCGCGGTATGATTGCCGTGATCGTGGCGCAGTTTTTTTCCGCTTTTGGTGATAACGCGCTGCTGTTTGCCACGCTGGCAGTGCTGAAAAATCAGTTCTACCCCGACTGGAGCCAGCCGGTCCTGCAGATGCTGTTTGTCGCCACCTATATTCTGCTGGCGCCGTTTGTCGGGCAGATGGCCGACAGCTTCGCCAAAGGACGGGTGATGATGCTGGCGAATAGTCTGAAGCTGCTGGGTGCGCTGACCATCTGTTTCGGCTTTAATCCGTTTCTCGGCTATACGCTGGTGGGCATCGGCGCGGCCGCTTACTCGCCGGCGAAGTATGGCATTCTGACGGAAATCACCAGCGGTGAACGTCTGGTGAAAGCCAACGGGCTGATGGAGGCATCGACCATCGCGGCCATTCTGCTCGGTTCGGTAGCGGGCGGGATACTGGCGGACTGGCATCTGCTGATGGCGCTGGCCGCCTGTGCGCTGACCTACGCGCTGGCGGTCGTCGCCAATCTCTTCATTCCCCGCCTCAGCGCGGCGCGTCCCGGTCAGAGCTGGCATGCGCTCAGGATGCTGCGCAGCTTCAGCGGTGCAGCACGCCAGCTGTGGCATAACGGCGAGACGCGTTTTTCCCTGCTGGGTACCAGTCTGTTCTGGGGAGCAGGGGTCACGCTGCGTTTCCTGCTGGTGCTCTGGGTGCCGGTGGCCTTAGGCATTACCGATAACAAAACGCCCACCACCCTCAACGCCATGGTAGCGATAGGAATTGTACTGGGCGCGGCGGCGGCGGCTAAGCTGGTGACGCTGCAGACGGTGCGGCGCTGTATGCCGGCAGGGGTGCTGATAGGAGTGATGGTTGTGCTGTTTTCGCTGCAAACCACGCTGCTGAACGCTTATCTCCTGCTGATGGCGATCGGCGCCCTGGGCGGTTTTTTTGTGGTGCCGCTCAATGCACTGCTGCAGGAGCGCGGTAAGGCGAGCGTGGGTTCAGGTAATGCAATTGCCGTGCAGAACCTCGGCGAGAATAGCGCCATGCTGCTGATGCTGGGTCTCTATACCCTGGCGATTAAGCTCGGTGCCCCGGCGATTGCCACCGGCACAGGCTTTGGCATAGCATTTGCCGCCGCAATCGCGCTGCTGTGGTGGAAATCGCGTCCCGTATCCCCGTAGGGGCCGCATTTATGCGACCCTGGTGCATTCACAGGGCGTCATTAATGACGCCCCTACGAATTCCCATCGCATGATTCAAAATTCCCGTAGGGGTCGTATTCATGCGACCCTGGTGCATTCACAGGGCGTCATTAATGACGCCCTGTGAATTCCCATCGCATGATTCAACATTCCCGTAGGGGTCGCATTTATGCGACCCTGGCGTATGTATCGATGCACCTGCGTTTATACGATTTCACCGCAATCAAAAAGGGCGTCATTAATGACGCCCTTGCGTTAATCTCCGCCGTATTCATATAACCCTGAAAAATTACGGTGCGGGATAGGTATACTGCCGGTGGATGGTTTCCAGCGCTTCCAGCACATCGGCGTTCAGCGTCAGATTAAAACTCTCCACATTCGTTTTCAGCTGCTCCAGCGTGGTCGCGCCCAGCAGGGTACTGGCAACGAACGGCTGCTGGCGCACATAGGCGAGGGCCATTTGCGATGGATCCAGATTATGCTGCTTTGCCAGGTCGACATAGGCGGCGATCGCCTGTTGCGACTGCTCACTGCTGTAACGGGTAAAGCGGCTGAACAGCGTGTTGCGGGCGCCAGCGGGCTTCGCGCCATTCAGGTACTTGCCGCTCAGAGTACCAAATGCGAGGCTTGAGTAAGCCAGCAGCTCCACGCCTTCATGCTGACTAATCTCGGCCAGCCCAACCTCAAAGCTACGGTTCAGCAGACTGTAAGGGTTCTGAATCGTCACAATCCGCGGCAGTTCATGTTTTTCAGCCAGCTGCAGATAGCGCATTACGCCCCAGGCGGTCTCATTCGAAACGCCAATGTAGCGGATCTTACCGGCGCGCACCTGTTCGGTCAGCGCTTCCAGCGTCTCCAGCAGGGTCACGGTCGCGGTACTTTCGCTGTACTCGTAGCCGAGCTTGCCAAAGTAGTTAGTCTGGCGCTGCGGCCAGTGCAGCTGATAAAGATCGAGGTAGTCGGTATTCAGACGCTTCAGGCTGGCATCCAGCGCCTCGCGAATGTTTTTGCGATCGAGCGCCTGATGCGGGCGGATCAGCGCGTCGCTGCCGCGAACCGGCCCGGCGACTTTGCTGGCGAGGATCACTTTATCGCGGCTGCCGCGCTTTTTCAGCCAGCTGCCAATGTATTGTTCAGTTAATCCCTGGGTTTCAGGACGCGGCGGAACCGGGTACATCTCTGCGGTATCGATCAGATTGATGCCCTGGCTCACAGCGTAATCGAGTTGTTCGTGGGCGTCGGCTTCGCTGTTTTGCTCACCAAACGTCATCGTGCCTAGCCCCAGTTGACTGACTTCCAGCGTACTATGGGGGATACGGTGATAATGCATTGCCGGCTTCCTTTTTTCATTATGAAACGGAATGTTCTGTCCTTTCGGACTATAGCCTGTCTGACACAGAGGAAGGAAGAGGGGAAACTCCGGGAAATCGCCTGCACGGAGGAAAACGCCGTGCAGGCCGGGTAATCTGGCACTTAACGTTCAATGATGGTGGAAACTTCATCACCGTTGATCTGCATAACGTGACCCTGCCGATCGGTGTACTCAACCAGGCCGGTCTCTTTATCGATCGAGGGCTTGCCCTCGGTCATAATCATCTGGCCATCTTTTGTTGCCATCACATAGTCACTACTGCAACCGCTCAGCACTGACGCTGCCAGCAGTAAACCCGCTACACCCGCTAACCCTTTCATTATCCGCTCCCTGAGCTGCTCCAACTGCAAAAGTGTAGTAATAAATGCTTTTACCTGACGAAGTAATCGCATGATTCTTAAAAAAGCGAGAGATAGCGTGCATTAGCTTGACAAGCAGGCACGTTTCCTGCTGGTTGCTCAGCACACTGAAGAGTGTAACGTTAGCTGGCGGACGCTGGCAAAACCAGACGTCGGAAAATGTGCGGTATAAGAGAGCGTGTAGTGAATTACAGTAAAAAATGGCGCGCCAGCAGCGCAGCCGTAAAGTGCTTTTTAAGATAGAAGCCGCGCGGCAGCGTCATAATGCGTTCACCATGCTCACCTACGGCTTCCGTCAGCGCCCGGTTGTTGGCTGCTTTGGGACGGATTTGCAGCCAGGCGCCGTGGCGGGCGGTAATACGCTCGACCTGCCCCAGCACAATCATATCCATCAGCTCCTCCCAGTCGGCGCGCAGCTGCTGCTCCTCTTCTGCGTCTGGCTGCCAGAGCAGGGGCGTACCCACCCGACGCTCAGCCAGTGGGATCGTGCGCTCGCCCTCAACCGGGATCCACAATACCCGCGCCAGCTTATGGCGCACATGGCTTGACGCCCAGGTCACGCCGCTGTTACCCGTCAGCGGCGCCACACAGACAAAGGTGGTCTCCAGTGGCCTGCCCTGAGCATCAACCGGAATGGTTTTAAGCTCGATACCCAAATGCGCAAAATCCTGCTCCGCTTTACTGCCGGCGCTGGCACCCAGGTGCAGCTCCAGCAGCATGCCGACCCAGCCTTTATCGCGTTTAAGATTATCAGGTACCGGCAGGTTAAGCCGGGCTGCCAGGGTTTCCAGCCGCTCTCCGGCCAGCTGATGCGCACGCTGCAGCAACTCTTCTTCACTTATCGGGGAACCGGGCAAAGGATCGTGAAATGTCATGATCAATATCTGAGTTGGTTAAAAAATAATCAGTTTGCGGGCGGGCAGGTTGTCCACATCGCCTCTTTCTGAACGGGCGTCATAATAGCATGATTCACACTGCTTTTTTGAATGACTGCAGCAGCAGGTACGGTTCAGAGAGACAGTTTATCCCGATTTGTCCGCCACAATAAACAGGATATCAGTGTAAGTTATCCACAGATAAATGGGATAAGCCCGTCCTGAACCGATCCCTGTTTCTATTTACAGGGCCTGCTGAACCGCAATGCGCGATTTTTTTGCATCATCTGACCAGGTTTAGGGCATTCCTTGTGGATAAAAACAACGGCGGTTGTTTTTTAATCACACGTCTCTCTTTATCTGACCCTCGCTAAAAAAAGCCTTTCTGACTGACACCATTTTTTTAATTAAGCTATTAATTATAATCATGTATTTATCAGGATAAGAATCCTCTGTTTTGCGCTGGCGTTAAACTGTCTGCAGTTAATTACCGCGTTCTGCACAAAGCTATCCACAGAAAAAGTGCATAAGATCGCACAACAGGCAGGGTAACTGTTTATAAGTTAAGTCATCTCTGTGGGTTAACTCTTTTTTATTCTGCGGAGGTCCGGCTTATCCAGTGGTTTACCGCCTGTAAGGAGTGTGAAACAATCAGACCATTCAAATTAAGCTTTGAGGTAGTCCAGTGATCGATGATGATGGCTACCGCCCGAATGTTGGTATCGTAATCTGCAACAGGCAGGGGCAAGTGTTATGGGCCAGGCGCTTTGGACAGCACTCCTGGCAGTTTCCTCAGGGAGGCATCAATCCGGGTGAAACCGCAGAGCAGGCGATGTATCGCGAACTGTTCGAAGAAGTGGGTTTACACCGCAAAGATGTTCGAATACTTGCTTCAACCCGTAACTGGTTACGTTACAAGTTGCCTAAACGTTTGGTGCGTTGGGATACAAAGCCGGTCTGTATCGGCCAGAAACAGAAGTGGTTTCTTCTGCAGTTGATGTGTAATGACGCGGATATCAATGTGCAACACAGCAGCACACCCGAGTTTGATGGCTGGCGCTGGGTGAGCTTCTGGTATCCGGTACGTCAGGTGGTCTCCTTCAAGCGCGATGTTTACCGGCGCGTGATGAAAGAGTTTGCTGGCGTGGTAATGTCGATGCAGGAGAGTGTGGGGCAGCGCAATAACCCTGTTGCCCACCGTCGTAAAAGAGGATAGGCCACGCCCCTTATGCTCACTCAGTTGCGCGAAATAGTAGAAAAAGTGGCGGGTGCACCGCGTCTGAATGAAGCACTCGACATTCTGGTTAACGAAATCTGCCTGGCGATGGAGACCGAGGTCTGCTCGGTTTACCTCGCCGATCACGATCGACACTGCTACTACCTGATGGCGACCCGCGGTCTGAAAAAACCGCGCGGCCGTACGATCGCACTGGCGTTTGATGAAGGCATTGTCGGCCTGGTTGGCCGGCTTGCTGAACCCATTAACCTGGCCGATGCGCAGAGTCACCCCAGCTTTAAATATATTCCTGCCGTAAAAGAAGAGCGTTATCGCTCTTTCCTTGGTGTACCTATTATCAGTCGTCGCCAGCTACTGGGCGTGCTGGTGGTGCAGCAGCGCGAACACCGTCAGTTTGATGAGAGTGAAGAGTCATTTCTGGTGACGCTCGCCACGCAAATGGCGGGGCTGCTCTCACAGTCACAGCTCGGCCAGCTATTTGGCCAGTTCCGGCAAACCCGTGTTAAAGCGATTGCCGCCTCTCCGGGCGTGGCGGTGGCGATCGGCTGGGTGGATGAAACACAGCCGCTGCTGGATCAGGTTTCTGCCGCATCAACCCTTGATCCCCAGCGCGAGCGCGAGCGGCTGGTGGTGGCGATGGGAGAAGCGGGCAATGAATTCCGCCGTTTCAGTAAACGCTTTGCGGCCGGCGTGCAGAAAGAGAGCGCGGCAATCTTCGATCTCTACTCGCATCTGCTGACCGATGCGCGGCTGAAAAAAGATCTGTTTGCGGAGATCGAGCGCGGATCGGTGGCTGAGTGGGCGGTGAAAACCGTGATCGAAAAGTTTGCGGCGCAGTTTGCCAGCCTGCAGGATCACTATCTGCGCGAACGGGCTGGCGATCTGCGGGTGCTGGGGCAGCGGCTGCTGTTTCATCTTGATGATACGCTGGTGGGAACCAACGCCTGGCCGGAGCGCTTTGTGCTGGTGGCCGATGAGCTGACGGCCACGACGCTGGCCGAGCTGCCGCATGAGCGGCTGGCAGGCGTGGTCGTGCGCGACGGCGCCGCTAACTCACATGCGGCGATCCTGACGCGGGCGATGGGGATCCCGACCGTGATGGGTGCCGATATCCTGCCGGTGCAGCTCAACAAGCGGCAGCTGATCGTTGATGGCTATCGCGGGGAAGTCCTGATCGATCCTGAGCCGGTGCTGGTACAGGAGTATCAGCGTTTGATCAGCGAAGAGAACGCGCTGAGCAAAATGGCGGAAGGCGTGGTGGATCAGCCCGGTGAGTTGAAAAGCGGGGAACGGGTGCAGGTCATGCTCAATGCCGGTCTTAGCCCGGAGCATGAGCAGGCGCTGGACAGCTGGGTCGATGGCATCGGCCTTTATCGTACTGAGATCCCGTTTATGCTGCAAAGCGGCTTCCCGTCAGAAGAGGAGCAGGTGGCGCAGTACCAGGGCATGCTGCAGCTGTTTTACGATAAGCCGGTCACGCTGCGCACGCTGGACGTCGGCGCGGACAAACAGCTGCCCTATATGCCAATCAGCGAAGAGAATCCGTGTCTTGGCTGGCGCGGTATTCGCCTGACGCTCGATCAGCCGGAGATCTTCCTGGTCCAGGTGCGGGCCATGCTGCGCGCTAACGTCGCCTCCGGGAACCTCAATATTCTGCTGCCGATGATCAGCCATATTGATGAGATCGATGACGCGCGCCGGCTGATCGATCGCGCCGGACGTGAAGTGGAGGAGGTACTGGGCTATCCCATTCCCCGGCCGCGTATCGGCGTTATGATCGAAGTGCCCTCAATGCTGTTTATGATCCCGCATCTGGCCAGCCGCGTTGATTTTATCTCGGTCGGCACCAACGATCTGACGCAGTATCTGCTGGCGGTGGATCGCAATAACACCCGGGTCGCAAACCTCTACGATCCGCTGCATCCCGCCATGCTGCGCGCGCTGCATACCATTGCGCGTGAAGCCCGGGAAGCCAAACTTGAGCTCTGCCTGTGTGGTGAAATGGCGGGCGATCCCATGTGTGTCGCGCTGCTGGTCGGGCTTGGCTATCATCATCTCAGCATGAACGGCAAAAATATTCCGCGGGTGAAGTACCTGTTGCGACATCTGGATCGGGAGGAAGTACAGAAGCTAAGCCAGCAGGGCATTGCAGCGCATACCGCTTCGGAAGTGCGTCATCTGGTTGCGGCATTTATGGAGCGTCGCGGTCTGGGTGGACTGATTCGCGGCGGTCGTTAACGGTTTACATTTCTGTGGAAACTGTGAAAAGCGGCTGTGCTATGATGCGCAGCCTTTTATTGTCTGGCCCTTTAGCCACGCCCGCGTTGGGCAGAAAAATCGATGGTGAATAATGAATAACGGCTACATTTCATTTCCCCAATTCGATCCGGTGATCTTCTCAATCGGACCGATTTCGCTTCACTGGTACGGCCTGATGTATCTGGTGGGCTTTGTTTTTGCCATGTGGCTTGCGGTGCGCCGCGCCAACAAGCCCGGTAGCGGCTGGACGAAAGACGAAGTGGAAAACCTGCTTTATGCCGGATTCCTCGGCGTCTTTCTCGGTGGTCGTATCGGCTATGTGCTGTTTTACAATCTGCCGCTGTTTCTGGAAAACCCGCTCTACCTGTTCAAGGTCTGGGATGGCGGCATGTCCTTCCACGGTGGCCTTATCGGCGTGATTGTGGTCATGCTGATTTTTGCCCGTCGCACGAAACGTACCTTCTTCCAGGTGTCTGACTTCATTGCGCCGCTGATCCCGTTTGGTCTTGGCGCGGGTCGCCTCGGTAACTTTATCAATGGCGAACTGTGGGGCCGCGTGGCGCCCGATTTTAAATTCGCGATGCTCTTTCCGGGATCGCGCAGTGAAGATCTCGCGCTGGCGGTGAATAACCCGCAGTATCAGCAGCTGTTGAATACCTATGGCGTACTGCCCCGTCACGCCTCCCAGCTCTATGAGCTGTGTCTGGAAGGCGTGGTGCTGTTTCTTATTCTCAACCTGTTTATTCGCAAACCGCGTCCAATGGGCAGTGTCTCCGGACTGTTCCTGATTGGTTACGGCGCGTTTCGCATTATTGTCGAGTTTTTCCGTCAGCCGGATGCGCAGCTGGGGCTGTTTGAAGGCGGTATCAGCATGGGGCAGATCCTCTCTGTGCCGATGATTCTGGCGGGCATTATCATGATGGTCTGGGCGTATCGTCGTCGTCCGCAGCAACAAACCCGAGAGGTAAAATGAAACAGTATCTGGAACTGATGCAGCATGTGCTGAATGAAGGCGCAGAAAAGGCCGACCGTACCGGTACCGGCACGCTTTCCATTTTTGGCCACCAGATGCGTTTCAATCTGCAGGAAGGCTTCCCGCTGGTCACCACCAAAAAAGTGCACCTGCGCTCTATCATTCACGAGCTGCTGTGGTTCCTGAAAGGGGAAACCAACATTCAGTATCTGAAAGAGAACAAGGTCACCATCTGGGATGAGTGGGCGGATGAAAACGGAGATTTAGGCCCGGTCTACGGCAAGCAGTGGCGCAGCTGGGGCAGCGCCTCTGGCGCAGAGATCGATCAGATAAGCAGAGTCATTGAGCAGCTGAAACGCGATCCGGACTCACGCCGCATTATTGTCTCAGCCTGGAACGTGGGCGAGCTGGATCAGATGGCCCTGGCTCCGTGCCACGCCTTTTTCCAGTTCTACGTCGCGAACGGCAAACTTTCCTGCCAGCTCTATCAGCGTTCGTGCGATATCTTCCTCGGCCTGCCGTTTAATATCGCCAGCTATGCGCTGCTGGTGCATATGGTCGCGCAGCAGTGCGATCTGGAAGTGGGTGATTTTGTCTGGACCGGTGGCGATACCCACCTTTACAGCAACCATCTGGAGCAGGCTTGCCTGCAGCTGACGCGCGAACCACGTCCGCTGCCGAAGCTGGTGATTAAGCGTAAGCCAGCCTCAATTTTCGACTATCAGTTCGAGGATTTTGAGGTAGAAGGCTACGATCCCCATCCTGCCATCAAGGCCCCTGTGGCAGTCTGATCTGCTCCCGAACGCCCCTGAGCCCTGCCGCTATGCAGGGCTTTTTTTTGCCTGTCAGGCCACGCTTTTCTGACGCTGCCGCACAAAAAAATGGTTCTCTCTGTAACGGATGAAACACGTCTGTGAGCCCCTCCTGACCGCACAACTGTCACGCTTGTACCGCTGCTGCGCTGACGGCAGAGTGACGTCATGAACAGAGATAATCATCACGGATTTACCCTGCCGGAACTGCTGATCGTCATGCTCATCGCAGGCGTACTGGGCGGCGGGGTGATACAGGGGTGGCAGCGCTGGCAGCAGCAGCAGCAGCTGCGCGAAAGTGTGCTGCAGCTGCAGGCGTTTTTGCTGCAGCTGCGTGCGCATGCGGGCTGGCATAATCGCGAGCTAAAGCTCTGGCTGCAGCCGGGTCAGGGGGGCTGTCTCGGTACCGGCCCCGTACCGCCTGCAGGCTGCACGACGCCCTCGCGCTGGTGGTTCACGCCACCGTATGCAGGCATACACCTCAGCGCACTGACGGGCGAACCCGGTTTTTACGGGCGCAGAGACGTAGCGCGCGCCGGTAGCGTGGAAATAACGAGCGCTGCCGGGCGCTGGCGCGCAATCATCTCTGCCCGCGCGCGTGTTCGTCTCTGCCAGCCGGAAGCAGCGACGTGCGGGTAGCTCAGGCCGGGTTCAGCCTGCTGGAAACGCTGATTGCGCTGGCGATAAGCGCCATGCTGATGCTTAGCCTGGGGCGTTTTCTGCCGCTGCTGCTGGAACAGAATCTGCGGCTGCAGCAGCGGGTACAGCTGCAGCAGGAGCTGGAGCAGATAGCCGGCATGCTGGAAAAAGCGCTGCGCCGGGCGGGCTACTGCCGGGGAACCTGCAGCGGTGCGCCACTGACGCTGGCAAACAGCGGCAGCTGTGTGCTGCTGCGCTGGGATGAGAACAGCAACGGTCGCTGGGAGGGAGCGGGGCATAGCGACAGTGATTACTACGGCTATCGTCTGCGTAGCGGGCAGCTGGAGATGCAGCGCGGCGTTGAGGCGTGTCACGGTAGCGGCTGGGAGCGCATCACCGATCCCGCATTTATGCTGCTGGAACGTTTTCAGGTCAGCCGCCAGCAGCGCTACCTGCGGCTGGAGCTGGCGGCACGTGCAGGTCAGCAGCAGGTCACGCTGGTACGCGTTATCGAAGGCATCAATCTGTGAACCAGCGGGGCAACAGTACGCTCGGCATGATCATGATGCTGCTGCTGCTGGGAGGCGTAACGCTGCATGCGACCCGCCAGCAGCTGAGCCGCAGCATGGTGCTGGTTGCCGATACGCAGCACTACTTTCAGCATCACAGCCAGGCGCAGGCGGCGCTGCGCTGGGGAGTGCAGCAGCAGTGGTCGCCGGCTGAAGGCTGGCAGTGTCAGCAGTGGACAACCGCGCAGTGGCAGAGCTGTCTGCTGCGCAGGGAGGAAGGGCATGGCTTGTTATCCGCGCGCCAGGCAGGCAGCGCACTCTGGCTCTACCGCTGGGTTGAACTTCGTGGAACGCACGTGCTGGCCTTGCCGCACGGCTGGATTGACTTCTGCCCGCTGGCCGCGCCGGAGGCGTGTCCGGGAGAGGCAGTTACAGCGGGGATTTAGCCTCGCCGAGGCGCTGGTGGGCATGCTGCTGCTGGCGCTGAGCATCTCGACGCTGCTGCACTATCAGCGTGCGCTGACGCTGGGGTTCAGCCAGCAGTGGCAGCAGCGACAGGCGTGGCAGGTTGCGCAGCAGGCGTTGCTGGGTCATGACACAGCGGGCTGGCACACGCAGCGCCAGCAGCAGATTCTGCCAGGTAGCTGCACGCTGGAGCGGGTGACCGTGACCGGCCCGCATCAGCGCACGGCCGTGCTGGCACGGCTGAAATGTCACGAAGATGACCAGATTAATAGGCATCTCCGCCGTTTAAGGGTAGAGTGACCAGGCTGTAGGGTACTGCTTTGTTAAAGGAGAATTATGTTCCGGGTTTACCACTCCAATCAGCTCGATCTGTTGAAAAATCTGGCAGGCATCCTGATTGAAAACCAGCCTCTCGCCGATCCTTTTGCGGCTGAACAGGTGCTGGTACAGAGCCCGGGAATGGCGCAGTGGCTGCAGATGGAGCTGGCAAACAGCTTTGGCATTGCCGCAAATATCGATTTCCCACTGCCTGCCACCTTTATCTGGAGCATGTTTGTGAAGGTGCTGCCGGGGATCCCGGAAGAGAGCGCCTTTACTAAAGCCAACATGAGCTGGAAGCTGATGCAGCGCCTGCCGGTGCTGCTGGAGCAGGAGACGTTTCAGTCGCTGCGGCTCTATCTGCAGGATGACGACGACAAGCGTAAGCTCTACCAGCTCAGCACCCGCGTCGCCGACCTCTTTGACCAGTATCTGGTCTATCGTGCTGACTGGCTCAACAGCTGGGAGCATGGTGCACTGATTGAGGGACTGGGTGACGCTCAGCAGTGGCAGGCGGCGCTCTGGCGCGATCTGGTCAGCTTTACGGAAAGCCTCGGTCAGCCGATGTGGCACCGTGCCAATCTGTACGCCCGCTTTATTGAAACGCTGGAACGGGCTGAAAGCACGCCGCCTGGCCTGCCGCCGCGCGTATTTATCTGCGGTATCTCCGCGCTGCCGCCAGTCTACCTGCAGGCGCTTGAAGCGCTGGGCCGTCATATCGATATTCATCTGCTGTTTACTAATCCCTGCCGCCACTACTGGGGGGATATTCAGGATTACGCGTTTCTGGCAAAGCTGCAGAGCCGTCAGCGCCGCCGTCTGCATTCAGAGGAGACGCTGCCGCTGTTTCGCGAACCTGAAGCCGCCTCCACGCTGTTTAACAGCAGCGGTGAACAGCAGCTGACAAACCCGCTGCTCGCCTCCTGGGGAAAGCTGGGACGCGATAACCTGTTTCTGCTCAGCCAGATGGAGTCAGCCGCCAACGATATCGATGCATTTGTCGATCTGCCTGATGACACGCTGCTGCACAACCTGCAGGCTGACCTGCTGAATCTTGACGATCGCGCGGTGATTGGTCTGAGTGCCGGAGAGCTGATGAACAGCGCAGAGAAGCGCCCTCTCGATCCGGCCGATCGCTCCATCACGCTGCAGATCTGTCACAGCGCACAGCGTGAAGTGGAGGTGCTGCAGGATCACCTGCTGGCGATGATGGAGGCCGATCCTGAGCTTAAGCCGCGCGATATCATCGTTATGGTGGCAGACATCGATAGCTATGCGCCCTTTATTCAGGCGGCATTTGCCAGCGCACCGCCGGATCGCTATCTGCCATTTGCCATTTCTGACCGTCGTGCCAGTCAGGCTCATCCGGCCATTCTGGCGCTGCTGAGCCTGCTGACGCTGCCGGAGAGTCGCTTCGCCTCAGAGGAGATCCTTGCGCTGCTGGAGGTGCCGGCGCTGGCGCAGCGTTTTTCCGTGGATGAGAGCGGGTTGCGTCTGCTGCGCCGCTGGGTCATGGAGTCCGGTATTCGCTGGGGGCTGGACGATGCCAGCATTGAAGCGCTGTCGCTGCCGGTTACCGGCCAGCACACCTGGCGTTTTGGCCTGCAGCGTATGCTGCTGGGCTATGCGCTTGAGAGCCGCAACGGTGACTGGCAGGGGATCCTGCCTTACGATGAGTCAAGCGGTCTGATCGCAGAGCTGGCGGGACATCTGGCCGAGCTGCTGATGCGGCTTGATACCTGGCGCAGCCGGCTGGCCGGTGAGCGCACGCTGGCGGAGTGGCTGCCGCTGTGCCGTGAGCTGATTGACAGCTTTTTCAGCGGAGATGCCGAAAGCGAGGCGGCGCTGCTGCTGGTAGAGACGCAGTGGAAAGAGATCATTGAACAGGGTATGGGATCTGCTTATCAGCAGCCGGTGCCGGTGACGCTGCTGCGCGATGAGCTGCGCTCACGCCTCGATCAGCAGCGCATCAGCCAGCGTTTTCTGGCAGGTCCGGTAAACTTCTGTACGCTGATGCCGATGCGCTCAATTCCCTTCAAAATCGTCTGCCTGCTGGGTATGAATGATGGCGTCTACCCGCGCACGCTGGCACCGGTAGGGTTTGACCTGATGCAGCAGCAGACGCGCAAAGGCGACCGCAGCCGGCGCGATGACGATCGCTATCTGTTCCTTGAGGCCCTGATTTCAGCCCAGCAGCAGCTCTATATCAGCTATATCGGCCGGGCGATTCAGGATAACACCGAGCGCTATCCCTCAGTGCTGGTCACGGAACTGCTTGATTATCTGGGGCAGAGTTTCTGCCTGCCGGGCGATGAGCAGTGCGAGCCGGACATCAGTGAACAGCATGTACGTGAGCACTTACAAACGTTGCACAGCCGCATGCCATTTGCCGCAGAGAATTTTGCGCCTGACACTCACCGGCAGAGCTTTGCTGCCGAATGGCTGCCGGCGGCTACCGGCCGCGGCGTGGCACAGCCCGACTTCGTGCAGCCGCTGGCGGTGAAAACGCAGGAGATTGTGACGCTGGAACAGCTGCTGCGCTTCTGGCGTCATCCGGTTCGCGCCTGGTTTCAGCAGCGTCTTGGCGTCTCATTCTGGACAGAAGAGAGTGAGTTGCCCGATAGCGAGCCCTTTGCACCTGATAGCCTTGAGCGCTATCAGTTAAACGCGCAGCTGCTCAATGCGCTGGTGAACGGCGAGGATCCGCAGCAGCTCTATGCGCATCATCGCGCAGCAGGTAACCTGCCTTATGGCGCCTTTGGTGAACTTTTCTGGCAGAGCCAGACCGAAGAGATGCAGGAGGTTGCGGCGGAAGTCGCCGGAGAGCGCCTGCCGGCAGAGAGTCAGGAGGTAAATCTGCAGCTCGGTACCGTGCGGCTGACCGGCTGGCTGACGCAGGTGCAGGCTGATGGCCTGCTGCGCTGGCGGCCTGGCGTGCTGAACATGAATGACGGACTGCAGCTGTGGCTGGAGCATCTGGTCTACTGTGCGCTGGGCGGCAGCGGCGTAAGCCGGATGTATGGCCGTAAACAGAGTTGCTGGCGCTTTCATGCCGTAGCCGCCGACCGGGCGCAGTCGCTGCTGGCAGAGTATGCCGCCGCCTGCGAGCAGGGGCTGGCGCAGCCGCTGCTGCTGTTAAACAAAAGCGGCGGCGCCTGGCTGGAGGCGAGCTTCGATCGCAAAAGCGGCCAGCTGCTGGAAGATGACGCCACGCAGAAAAAGGCGCTGAATAAGCTGCTGCAGGCGTGGCAGGGCGGCTATCAGGTGCAGGGGGAGGGCAGCGATCCTTATCTCCAGCGCCTGAATCGCACGCTGAATGAGGAGATGCTGCAGGCGATTATCGCTGCAGCACGGCAGTGGTATCTGCCGGTACGTCTCGCCCATCAGGATGATAAATAGCTGCTAAGCGTCGCGCTTACGCCAGAATAATATGTTGATAAACCTGCGCGGAAAACCAGCCGCAGGGCAGAGTAAGATTAAGGGGTTTACATGCGGATTTACGCACGCTGTATCGGCGCGCTGCTGTCAGGCGCGCTGGCGCTGAATGTTTTTGCCGATACCGGACAGGGCTGGCAGCCGGTTAATGACATTATCCGCAAAAGCGATCGCGATCCGCGCAGCTATCAGGCGATTACCCTGAACAACGGTATGACGGTGCTGCTGGTTTCAGACGCTGAGGCCCCGAAGTCGCTGGCGGCGCTGACGCTGCCGATTGGCTCGCTGGACGATCCCGACCAGCAGCCCGGGCTGGCGCACTATCTGGAGCATATGGTGCTGATGGGCTCAAAACGTTACCCCCAGCCCGATAATCTTGCGGAATTTCTCAAAATGCACGGCGGCAGTCACAACGCCAGCACCGCCTCTTACCGCACCGCATTCTATCTGGAAGTGGAGAACGATGCGCTGCAGCCTGCGGCAGATCGCCTGGCGGATGCGATTGCGGAGCCGCTGCTCGATCCGGTTAACGCCGATCGCGAACGTCACGCCGTCAACGCAGAGCTGACGATGGCGCGCTCGCGGGACGGGCTGCGCATGGCGCAGGTCAGTGCTGAGACGCTGAATCCGCAGCATCCGGGTTCGCGTTTCTCCGGAGGCAACCTGGAGACGCTGAGTGATAAACCGGGCAGCAAACTGCAGCAGGCGCTGCGCGACTTCTACCGTACCCACTATTCTGCCAGCCTGATGAAAGCAGTGATTTACAGCAATAAACCGCTCTCTGAGATGGCGCAGATGGCCGCCGCCACCTTTGGGCGCGTCGCGGCACATCCGGCTAGCGTACCGGAGATAGATGTACCGGTGGTCACCGGGGCGCAGAAAGGCATCATTATTCACTACGTGCCGGCTCAGCCGCGTAAACAGCTGAAGATTGAGTTTCGGATCGCGAACAACAGCGCCGATTTCCGCAGCAAAACCGATACGCTGATTGGCTATCTGCTGGGTAACCGCAGCGCCAATACGCTGAATGACTGGCTGCAGAAGCAGGGACTGGCCGATGGCGTGACCGCAGGGGCCGATCCGGTCACCGAGCGCAGCAGCGGCGTCTTTGCTATTTCTGTGTCGCTGACGGATAAAGGGCTGACGCAACGCGATGAAGTCGTGGCCGCCATTTTCAGCTACCTCGATATGCTGCGCCGCAACGGCATTGATAAGCGCTATTTTGACGAGGTATCGCATGTGCTGGCGCTTGATTACCGCTATCCGTCAATTACCCGTGATATGGACTACATTCAGTGGCTGGCCGACACCATGCTGCGTGTGCCGGTCGCGCACACGCTGGATGCGCCTTACCTTGCCGATCGCTTCGATCCTGCAGCGTTAGCGGCACGCCTTGGTGAGATGACGCCGCAAAATGCCCGCATCTGGTATATCAGCCCGCAGGAGCCGCACAATCAGCAGGCCTACTTTGTTAATGCGCCGTATCAGGTTGATAAAATCAGCGCCGCGCAGTACAGCGACTGGCAGCAGCGTGCAGCGCATATCACGCTCTCTTTGCCCGCGCTCAATCCCTATATTCCCACTGACTTTTCACTGATTGCACGCGACGGGAAAAACTACACGCATCCGATTGTGCTCAGTAATGACGCGGCAATGCGTATTTTATGGATGCCGAGCCGGTTCTATCCTGACGAGCCAAAAGCGGCGATTACCCTGGCGCTACGCAATAAGGCAACGATCGGCGACGCGCGTCAGCAGGTGCTGTTTGGTCTGAATGATTATCTCTCCAGCCAGGCGCTGGATGAGCTCAACTCGCAGGCGTCGGTGGGTGGCATCAGTTTCTCCGTGGGAGAAGATGATGGCCTGGTGTTTAACGCCAGCGGATTTACCCAGCGTTTGCCGCAGCTGCTGCAGGAGCTGGTCGCCGGTTACAGCAGCTTCCGTCCGGATGAAGCGCAGCTCGCTCAGGCTAAATCCTGGTATCGCGACCGTCTGGATGCGGCTGAAAAAGGCAAAGCGTTTGAACAGGCGATCCAGCCGATGCAGATGCTGTCGCAGCTGCCCTATACCCAGCGCGACGAACGCCGCCGGTTGCTGCCGGAGATCACGCTGCAGGAGGTGATCGCCTGGCGTGACGCGCTGCTGCATCAGTCGACACCAGAGATGCTGGCGGTGGGTAATCTCTCAGCAAAAGAGACGGAAGCGCTTGGCGTGGCCCTGAAAGCGCAGCTGCAGAGCAGCGGAGAGGCACCGTGGCGCAGTGACTATGTTGTGGTGGATAAACCGATCAAGGCGAACCTGCAGCAGGCGGGAAGCAGCAGCGATTCCGCGCTGGCGGCGCTCTATGTGCCTGTCGGGTATGATGAATATCAGAGCATGGCCGCCAGTACGCTGCTGAGTCAGATTATCCAGCCGTGGTTTTATAACCAGCTGCGCACGGAAGAGCAGCTGGGCTATGCCGTCTTTACCTATCAGATGCCGATAGGCCGCCAGTGGGGCATCGGTTTTCTGCTGCAGAGCAACAGCCGGCAGCCCGCGTTCCTGCTGCAGCGCTTCCAGGCATTCTATCCGCAGGCAGAACAGCGGCTGCGCAGCATGAAGCCCGAGACCTTTGCGCAGTACCAGCAGGCGATGATCAATGAGCTGAAACAGCGTCCTCAGACGCTGGAGGAGGAAGCCAATCGCTACAGTCGTGACTTCAGCCGTCAGAACTATGCGTTCGATACGCGAGAGAAAGTGATTGCGCAGGTGCAGCAGCTGACGCCGGCGCAGCTGGCCACTTTCTTCCGGCAGGCGATCCGGCAGCAGGGAATGGCGATGATTTCCCAGATCAGCGGTACGCAGGAGAGCGCACCGCAGGCAGATTACGCAGCGCTACCTGGCTTTACCACCTGGGCGGCGCTGGCGCAGCTGCAGCAGTCGCTGCCGGTTAAGAGTGATACGCCATGAGTCAGCGTGCTGAATCCCTCAATCCGCTGACGCTGCCGCTGCGCGGCGAGCGCCTGATTGAGGCCTCTGCCGGTACGGGTAAAACCTTTACCATCGGCCTGCTTTATCTGCGTCTGCTGCTGGGGCTGGGCGAAGAGAACGCTTATAGTCGCCCGCTCTCGGTAGAAGAGATTCTGGTGGTGACGTTCACCGAAGCGGCGACGGCAGAGCTGCGCGGTCGTATCCGCGCGAATATCCACGCGCTGCGGCTCGCCTGTATTCGCGGCGTCAGCAGCGATGCGATGCTGACCGCACTGCTGCAGGCGATCCCGCAGCGGGAAGAGGCCGCCTCGCTGCTGCTGGCGGCGGAAAGACAGATGGATGAAGCCGCTATTTTCACCATCCACGGCTTCTGCCAGCGTATGCTCAATCTTAACGCGTTTGAGTCCGGCATGCTGTTTGAACAGCAGCTGATTGAAGATGAGCATCCGCTCCTGCGTCAGGCAACGGCTGATTTCTGGCGGCGTCACTGCTATCCGCTGACGCTGGATATCGCGCGCGTGATTGTCACTGAATGGCTGGGGCCGGAACAGCTGCTGGCTACCCTGCGCCCGTGGCTGCAGGGAGAGTCGCCCTCGCTGCGGCTGCCGCCGGATGACCAGGAGACGCTTGCGTCGCGGCATGCACGTAATATGGCGCGCATCGCGGAGATCAAAGCGCAGTGGCGAACGCTGGGTGATGACGTGCAGACGCTGGTTGAGCAGTCGGGCGTGGATAAGCGCAGCTACAGCAGCAAACATCTGCCCGCCTGGGTCAGTAAAGTGAGCCAGTGGGCCCATAACGACAGCAGTGATTACCAGGTTCCGCCCGAGCTGGCACGCTTCGGGCAGCGGATACTGGATGAGAAAACCAAAAAAGGCGACGCCCCGCGGCACGCGCTGTTCAGCGCAATTGACGCGTTTCTGGCTGAACCGCTGTCGCTGCGTGATGTGGTCATTGCTCGGGCGCTGACCGAAGTGCGTGAGGCGGTGCATAAACAGAAGCGGCTGCAGGCGCTGCTGGGCTTTGACGATCTGCTGAGCCGGCTTGATGATGCGCTGCAGCAGGCGGGCGGCGCGCAGCTGGCGCAGCTGATCCGGCAGCGCTACCCGGTGGCGCTGATCGATGAATTTCAGGATACCGATCCGCAGCAGTACCGGATTTTCCGTACGCTCTATATGCATCAGCCTGAACATGCGCTACTGCTGATAGGCGATCCCAAACAGGCGATCTACGCTTTCCGCGGGGCGGATATTTTTACCTATATCCGGGCGCGTAATGAAATTGCGGCGCACTATACGCTGGACACTAACTGGCGCTCGTCACCCGCGATGGTAGAGAGCGTAAACCAGCTTTTCTCACGCTTGCCGGCTCCCTTTCTGTTTGCTGAAATTCCGTTTTTGCCGGTGCAGTTTGCGCCGCCTAACCAGGCGCTGTCGCTAAAGGCAGAGGGCAGAGAACAGCCCGCGCTGCGCTTCTGGCTGCAGCCCGGCAGCGGTGCCAGCGTCAGCGAATATCAGCAGCAAATGGCAAAGCAGTGCGCAATGGATATCAGCCGCTGGCTGCAGGCGGGGCAGCAGGGCGAGGCGATGCTGGGAAAAGGGCCGGCGCTGCGGCCCGTACAGGCATCGGATATCACGGTGCTGGTGCGCAGCCGCAACGAAGCGAATCAGATCCGCGAAGCGCTGGCGCAGCTCGCGATCCCCTCAGTCTATCTCTCTAACCGCGACAGCGTTTACACGACACCGGAAGCGCGCGAGCTGCTCTGGCTGCTGCGCGCTATTCTGGCTCCGGAACAGGAGCGGATGCTGCGTACGGCGCTGGCGACTTCGCTATTTGCGCTGGATGCGGCTCAGCTGGATGCGCTCGATCGCGATGCGCGCGGCTGGGACACGCTGGTAGATACCTTTGCGCGCTGGCAGCGCCTCTGGCATCAGCGCGGTGTGTTGCCAATGCTGCGGGAGATTATGCTGGAGCGCCAGCTGGCCGAAAATATGCTGGCGTCGGAAAATGGCGAGCGCCGCCTGACCGATCTGCTGCATCTGGGGGAGCTGCTGCAGGAAGCGGCATCGCAGCTTGACAGCCCGCATGCGCTGGTACGTTATCTGGCACAGCAGATAGCGCGGCCCGACAGTCAGTCGACCAGCCAGCAGCTGCGACTGGAGAGCGACCGCCATCTGGTGCAGATCGTCACCATCCATAAATCGAAAGGGCTGCAGTATCCGCTGGTCTGGCTGCCGTTTGCAGCCGGGTTCCGTGAAGCAGATATTGCGCTTTACCACGACCGCGATAATTTCAGCGCGGTGCTGGATTTGCAGGGCGATGAGCAGAGCCTGGCGCTGGCGGAACAGGAGCGACTGGCAGAAGATCTTCGCCTGCTTTATGTTGCGCTGACGCGCTCTGTGTATCACTGCAGCATCGGCGTGGCGCCGCTGTTTCGCGGCGCGCGCAAAAAAGAGGGCGAGAGCGACCTGCATAAAAGTGCGCTGGGCTATCTGCTGCAGCGCGGCGAAGCGGCGACGGCAGAGCAGCTCGGCACGCTGCTGGAAGCGCTGAACGGCGAAGGGTGCGAGGTGGTGATGGCCGATCGTGCTGAAGCCGCACGCTGGCAGGTGCAGGCTGGCGTACGCGACGATCTGCATGCACGCGCGATATCGCGCCAGCTGGCTGAATCGTGGCGCGTGACCAGCTATTCAGGTCTGCAGCAGCACAGCGCGCATCGCCTGCTGGAGGTGGTGCCCCACTTCGACCTGGAAGCGGCGGGTGAAGAGCAGCAGGCGGCGACCGAAGAGGTTGTGCTGACGCCACATCATTTTCCGCGCGGTGCCGCACCGGGTACGTTTCTGCATGAGCTGTTTGAGTCGATCGACTTTACCCAGCCGCCAGGGACGGAGCTGCTGGAGCAGCATCTGCAGCAGAACGGCTACCCGCTGCACTGGCAGCCGGTGCTGAGCAGCTGGATTGAGCGGGTTGTGACTACGCCGCTTAATGCGCAGCAGATCCGGCTGGCTGACGTGGCCGCACGCGACCGCCTGATTGAGATGGAGTTTTATCTGCCTATCAGCGCTCTGCTTACCGCTCCCGCGCTGGACCGGCTGATGCGCCAGCATGACCCGCTCTCTGCGCAGGCGCCCGCACTTAACTTCAGTCAGGTGCAGGGCATGCTCAAAGGCTTTATCGACCTGGTGTTTCGCCGGGACGGAAAATATTACCTGCTGGATTATAAATCCAACTGGCTGGGGGAGAGTCATGAAGCCTATACCCCGGATGCCATGGCACAGGCGATGATTGACCATCGCTACGATTTGCAGTATCAGCTCTATACGCTGGCGCTGCACCGGTTTCTGCAGCACCGGCTGCCCGATTACGACTATGAGCAGCATATGGGCGGCGTGTTTTATCTGTTTTTGCGCGGTATGGATGGCAGTTCGCCTGATAATGGCGTCTTTTTCACCCGTCCTGCCGCTGAATTTGTCACACAACTTGATAGCCTGTTTCGCGGGCAGGGAGAGGATGCATGAGCGATATCACTACGCTATTAAAGCAGGCAACAGAGCTGCGGCTGCTGCGCCCGCTGGACGTGCAGTTTGCTCAGCTGATAGCCACCAGCGATGAACCCGCCCGCTTACTGGCTGCTGCCTGTCTCAGCGCTGAAGCCGGAGAAGGGCATGTCTGCCTGCCGCTGGCCCAGCTTAACCGCGAGCAGCTGTTTCGCGGCCGTCATCCCGAACTGGCGCAGGCGATCTGGCAGGCAGCAGGCGATCCGCACGACTGGCACAGCCTGCTGGCGGGCTGGGATGCGCTCAGCTCCCGCGATCGCGCGGCCCCTGTTGTACTGAGCGACGACCGGCTCTATCTGCATCGCTTATGGCATCATGAAGGTGACGTGGCGCGCTTTTTCCATCCTCAGGCTGCGCCGCAGCCGTTTGCCCCGGAGCAGGTACGCAGCGTGCTGGATGCGCTGTTTGGCACCGCGCCGGATGACTGGCAGAAGATTGCCGCTGCTGTCGCATTAACGCAGAAGACCGCGGTGATTTCCGGCGGGCCGGGCACCGGCAAAACCACCACCGTGGCAAAACTGCTGGCGGCGCTGATCCGCCTGAGCGACGGCGCGCTGCGCATTCAGCTGGCGGCCCCAACCGGCAAAGCGGCGGCGCGCCTGACGGAGTCACTGGGAAAAGCGCTGCAGCAGCTGGCGGTCAGCGAGCAGGAGCGCCAGCGCTTTCCGGAGGAGGCCACTACGCTGCATCGCCTGCTGGGCGCACAGCCTGAAACGCAGCGTTTGCGTTACCATGCCGGTAATCCGCTGCATCTCGATGTGCTGGTGGTGGATGAAGCTTCCATGGTGGATCTCGGCATGATGGCCAGCCTGATTGCCGCGCTGCCATCGCAGGCGCGGGTAATTTTTCTCGGCGACCGCGACCAGCTTGCCTCCGTAGAGGCGGGAGCGGTACTGGGCGATATCTGTCGCTGTGCGGAGGCGGGCTACAGTCCGGTGCGCGCCACGCAGCTGACGCTGATGACCGGCTGTGAGATCGGCGGCAGTAATGAAACCGCAGCACCCGCGGTGCGCGATGCGATCTGCCTGCTGCGTAAAAGCTACCGTTTTGATGCAAGCTCCGGCATCGGCCAGCTGGCAGCAGCCGTTAACGCCGGTGATGCGCAGGCGGTGGAGCGCGCCTTTCAGAGCAATTTCAGTGATATTGCGCGTGCGCCGCTAAACAGCGGTGAAGCGTATCAGCGAATGCTGAATGAGATTGGTGCTGGTTATCGGGACTTTCTGCAGCAGGTAGCTGAGGATGCCGCGCCGGCTGATATCCTCGCCTCTTTCGGCCGCTATCAGCTGCTGTGCGCGCTGCGCGAAGGGCCGTTTGGCGTGGAAGGACTCAATCAGCGTATTGAGCAGAAGCTGATACAGCTGCAGCTGATCCGTCGCCCCGCAGGCGGCAGCCGCTGGTATCCGGGACGGCCGGTAATGGTCACGCGCAATGACAGCGCGCTGGGCCTGTTTAACGGCGATATCGGTATCACGCTGACAGACGAGGAGGGCGTGCTGAAGGTCTTCTTCCCGCTGCCGGACGGGACCATCAAAGCGGTCCAGCCGAGCCGACTGCCGGCACACGATACCGCCTGGGCCATGACGGTGCACAAGTCGCAGGGTTCGGAGTTTGAGCACACCGCGCTGGTGATGCCGGCCCAGTTTTTACCGGTGCTGACGCGGGAGTTAATTTATACCGCGATTACGCGTGCCCGCAGGCAGCTGACGCTCTACAGTGATGAAAACATTTTCCGTCGCGCAGTCCAGCTGCGCACGCAGCGCCGCAGCGGCCTGCTGTCACGGCTTGGCGCGACGTCTGACGCGTAAAGCTTCGTACAGGATAATCGCGCCCCTACGTGCTCCTGTAGGGGCCGCATTAATGCGGCCCTGGGGGGAAAATAACGCGGCCCGGAATTTCCCGTGCGGCCAGGGCGCCATAAATGGCGCCTCTACAGGATCACGCAGGGGCCGCATTTATGCGGCCCTGGAATACGTGGCTTATTTTAAATCTGCCATCAGCACCTTTGAACGACGCTGATAGTTATACATCTGCTGCTTGCTCTCTGGCAGCGACTCAATATCTACTGGTGTAAAGCCCCGCTCCTGAAACCAGTGAATGCTGCGGGTGGTGAGCACAAACAGCTTTTTTAACCCCATCTGCCGCGCCTGTAGCGCCACGCGATCCAGCAGCAGCTCGCCGCGTGATGAGCTGCGATAGTCGGGATGTACTGCCACACACGCCATTTCGCCAATCTGCTCATCCGGGAACGGGTAGAGCGCGGCACAGGCGATGGTCATATTATCGCGCTGGATGATGGTAAACTTATCGATCTCCATCTCCAGCTGTTCACGCGAGCGCCGTACCAGAATACCCTGCTGCTCCAGCGGACGAATCAGTTCCAGGATGCCGCCAATATCGTTGATGTTGGCGCGCCGGATCTGCTCGGCAGATTCCATAACAATCTGTGTACCGATACCGTCGCGTGAGAAGAGCTCCTGCAGCAGTGCGCCATCCTCCTGATAGCTGATCAGATGGCTGCGGCGCACGCCGCTGCGACACGCTTTCACCGCGCCGCGCAGAAAGCGCACCGTACCGGACAGAAAATCGCCGTCGCTCTCCATCTCATCAATGCGCGCCTGCGCATCACCGGGAAACAGCTCTGAAATAATTGTGCCAGCGCGATCGGTCACGCCCTGCTCGGAGCAGAAGCCAATCATCTTCTCTGCCTTGAGCTTGATGGCGAGCTGCGTGGCAACCTCTTCTGAGGTGAGATTAAAGCTTTCGCCGGTTACAGAGACGGCGACCGGGCCGAGCAGTACAATCGCGTTATTATCCAGCTGGCGGTGAATCGCCTCTTCATCAATACGGCGAATGCGTCCGCTGTGACAGTAGTCAACGCCATCATCCACGCCCAGCGGCTGGGCAATGATAAAGTTACCGCTGACGACATTAATATGCGCGCCCTGCAGCGGCGTGTTGTTAAGGCTCATCGACAAACGCGCCGTAATATCAAGCTGCAGACGGCCCGCCGCCTGCTTTACCAGCTCCAGCGATTGCGCATCGGTCACGCGGGTGTGTTTGTGATAGAGAGGCTCCAGCTGCTGCTGCGCCATGCTGGCATCAATCTGCGGACGTGCGCCATAGACCACCACCAGACGGATGCCCAGGCTATGCAGCAGGCCAATATCGTTAACGATACTGGAGAAGTTTTCATGCTCAATGGCTTCGCCGCCCAGCATGATGACAAACGTCTTGTTGCGATGGGCATTAATATAGGGAACGGTATGGCGAAAACCCTGAACCAGCTCGGTACTGCGTTCCTTCACGGTGCACCCTCTGTGAATGGTTATTCGTAATTAGTGTATTTTTATTCTGTTTTTCGCCGTATTGCAAGCGTTGCGCCTGACGTTACTTTACGATTTTTCAGATGCATCCGTTGATAACAGCCTGCATTATCTGGCTTTTCCGACGAGACAAGCGTTGCCAGATTGGATAAAGTTTTCGCTTTCTGAGCGTCGGCTGACGCAGATTTATCCATAACACAGTAGTTGGAGTGGCATGTCCCAGGCTTTTTCCCGAAGACGGTTATTACAAGGTGCCGGTGCGCTATGGCTACTTAGCGTAACGCGTACTGGGCTGGCAGCGAGTCAGCACATTGTTGCGGTACGCATCTGGCCTTCATCAACGTACTCCCGCGTCACGCTGGAGTCGAATATCCCGCTGCACTACAAGCAGTTTGCGTTGAGCAACCCTGAACGCCTGGTCATTGATATCAAAAATCTGCATATCAATCCGGCGCTGAAAGGCATCAATAAGCTGGTGCGCACAGACGATCCCTTTATCAAAACGGCCCGGGTCGGGCAGTTTGATCCGCACACGGTGCGGATTGTGCTGGAGCTGAAGCGTAACGTCGCACCAAAAACCTTTACCCTGGCGCCCGTGGCCGGTATCAAAAACCGGCTGGTGGTGGATCTGTATCCCAGTCAGGCATCGCACGCCGACGATCCGCTGCTGGCGCTGCTCAACGATTACAACAAAGGCGATCTGGAGCGCGATCAGCCTGCGCAGGCACCGTTGCCGGGTAAGGCGGGGCGCGATCGTCCGATCATTATCATGATCGATCCCGGACACGGCGGCGAAGATCCCGGTGCGCACGGCAAATACAAAACGCGTGAAAAGGATATTGTGCTGAAGATTGGTCGCTACCTGCGGGCATTGATCGATAAAGAGCACAATATGAAAGCCTACATGACGCGTAACGAAGATGTGTTTATTCCACTGCGCGTGCGGGTGGCAAAAGCGCGCAAGCAGCGTGCCGATCTGTTTGTTTCGATTCATGCCGATGCGTTTACCAGCCGGGCAGCGCGTGGCTCTTCGGTATTCGCGCTCTCCACGCGCGGCGCGACCTCTGCCGCAGCCCGTTTCCTGGCACAGACGCAGAACGAAGCCGATCTGATTGGCGGCGTCAGCATGAGCGGCGATCGCTATCTCGACCACACGATGTTCGATATGGTGCAGCGTCAGACCATCAGTGACAGCCTGAAATTTGGCAAAGAGGTACTGGCGCGCATGGGGCACATCAATCATCTGCATAAGCGTACGGTTGATCAGGCGGGTTTTGCCGTGCTGAAAGCGCCCGATATCCCGTCAATTCTGGTTGAGACGGCGTTTATCAGTAACGTGGAGGAGGAGCGCAAGCTGCGAACCGCACGCTATCAGCATCAGGTGGCCGAAGCGATTTTTCACGGTATCAAAGCCTATTTTGATAAAGGCGGCGTGCTGGCACGGCGGTAAGGGCAGGGCGGCAGCGATGCCGCTTTTTTCCGGCGGCAGAAACAAAAAAACACCCGTTAAGGTGTTTTATGTTTCTTCATCAGAAGAATTGGTTGCGGGGGCCGGATTCGAACCGACGACCTTCGGGTTATGAGCCCGACGAGCTACCAGGCTGCTCCACCCCGCGTCCGTCTGTCGCACTGAGCGACGTTTCACATTGTATTCTTCTTAAGACAATTGGTTGCGGAGGCCGGATTTGAACCGACGACCTTCGGGTTATGAGCCCGACGAGCTACCAGGCTGCTCCACCCCGCGTCCGTCTGTCGCCTGAGCGACACTTCATATTGTCTCTTCATTAAGAAGAATTGGTTGCGGGGGCCGGATTTGAACCGACGACCTTCGGGTTATGAGCCCGACGAGCTACCAGGCTGCTCCACCCCGCGTCCGTGGATGCGCACTATACACCTGGCGCGTGACGATGCAACCCCTTTTTGCGCTTAACGGGTGAAATCCATAAGCAGTTGCTGAATAATGTCGCATCCGGATGAAAAAACGTACAGATGTGAAGGCGATGGCGGGTGGCAGATTTCATTATGACCAGGGCTTTGCTATCGTCGCCGGGCGAACAACCGACAACAAGAGAGAGTCATGAACGGACACCGGGTAAAGTATGCACTCACTGGCGCATTTCTGGCGCTATTAGCGGGTTGTAGCTCAAAGCCGACCGATCGCGGTCAGCAATATATTGATGGCAAGCTGGAGCAACCGCTCGGGCTGGTTAATGAGCCTAATGCCAAAGGGCGTCCGGTTAACGGGCAGGATTTCGGCCTGCAGGTGCAGCAGATTCAGTCCGCTTCCTCGCGTCTGTTCAGCCGTAATAATGACACCTACAGCGCTATCCAGAACTGGCTGCTTTCGGGTGCAGATACGCGTCAGCTGCGTCAGTTCGGCCTGAATGCGTTTCAGATGGAAGGCACCGACAATTATGGCAACGTGCAGTTTACCGGTTACTACACGCCGGTAGTGGAAGCGCGTTATACCCGGCAGGGCGAGTTTCAGTATCCTATTTACCGCATGCCGCCGCGCCCGCGCGGGGCGAAGCTGCCGAGCCGCGCCGGCATTTATAGCGGCGCGCTCGATGAGCGCTACGTTATCGCCTGGAGCAACTCACTGATCGACAACTTTATGATGGATGTGCAGGGCAGCGGCTACGTCGATTTTGGGGACGGACGTCCGCTGCGCTTCTTTGGCTACGGCGGTAAAAATGGCTGGGCTTATCACAGCATCGGTAAAGAGCTGATCGATCGCGGTGAAGTCAAACGCGAAGATATGTCGATGCAGGCCATCCGGCAGTGGGCTGAGGAGCATTCACCGCAGGAAGTGCGTGATGTGCTGGAGACCAACCAGTCCTTTGTCTTCTTTAAACCTGAAGAGTACGTGCCGGTGCGGGGTGCCAGCGCAGTTCCGCTGATTGCCAAAGCGTCGGTTGCCTCTGACCGCTCTCTGATCCCGGCGGGCACGGCACTGCTGGCGGAAGTGCCGCAGCTGAATGCAAAAGGTAAGTTCAACGGTAAGTATGAAATGCGTCTGATGGTGGCGCTGGACGTCGGTGGCGCAATCAAAGGCCAGCACTTTGATATCTATCAGGGCGTAGGCCCGGACGCCGCACATCTGGCTGGCTTCTATAACCACTACGGCCGCGTCTGGGTACTGAAGACGGCTCCCGGTGCCGGACAGCCGCTGTTCAGCACTGCGCAAAACGGCAATAACGGTTCACTGCTGACCGGTGCAAATTGATACACTGACAGCCAGCTCTCTGCAGGAGAGTACATTATCGGGTGCGCCACGCGGCGCACCGCATTCCGGAGTAAAGGTCAGATATGAAAGTGGTAAGCGACGCCTGGCGACAGCGCTTTGGCGGAACGGCGCGTCTTTATGGACAGGAGGCGCTGCAGCAGTTTGCAGAGGCGCATTTCTGCGTAATTGGTATTGGCGGCGTAGGCTCCTGGGCCGCTGAAGCGCTGGCGCGTACCGGCATCGGACACATTACGCTGATCGATATGGATGATGTCTGTATTACCAATACCAACCGGCAGATCCATGCGCAGCAGGGCAATGTCGGTCAGGCAAAAACGGAAGTCATGGCCGCCCGTATCCGCGCCATCAATCCGGAGTGCATTGTCACCTGCATTGACGACTTTATCACGCCGCAAAACACCGCCGAATTGCTCTCTGCCGGGTTTGACTATGTGATTGATGCCATCGACAGCGTGCGGCCGAAAGCGGCGCTGATTGCCTGGTGCCGGCGTAATAAAGTCCCGCTTATTACCACCGGCGGGGCAGGCGGACAGATCGATCCCACGCAGATTCAGGTCAGCGATTTGGCGAAAACCATCCAGGATCCGCTGGCGGCTAAACTGCGCGAGCGCCTGAAAAGTGATTTTGGCGTGGTAAAAAACAGTAAGGGCAAACTGGGCATCGACTGCGTGTTTTCCACTGAAGCGCTGGTCTATCCGCAGCCCGACGGCAGCGTATGCGCCTCGCGCAGCACGGCAGAAGGCCCGAAGCGGATGGATTGCGCTGCAGGCTTCGGGGCGGCAACCATGGTGACCGCCACGTTTGGATTTATCGCCGTATCGCACGCGCTGAAGAAGTTTCAGGCGCGCAGGGCGCGTCAGGCTGCCTGACGCGCCGCGCGCATTACCGCCTCTGCCAGCGCCTGCAGGCCGCTGCTGCGTGACGCGCTCAGCTGCGCGCGCAGTCCCAGCGTATCAAACAGCGCCAGCGGATCCTGCGCCAGCAGCTGTGCCGGGGTTTTTCCTTCGGTGGCGGTCAGCAGCACGGCCAGCAGGCCACGCACAATCCGCCCCTCACTGTCGCCATAAAAATGCAGCGTGCCGTCAGGCAGCTGCTGGCTGCTGAGCCAGACGCGGTTTTCGCAGCCGCTCAGCTCGATCTCCGCACACTTCAGTTCTTCCGGCAGCGCCGGCAGCTGACGGCTGAGCTGAATCAGCTGCCGGTAGCGATCCTCCCACTGCTGAAAGCGGGCAAACGTATCGGTCAGCCCCTGGGCGGTGATCGTATGGCCAAAGGGGTGGGGAGCGAGCAGGGTTGTCATGAGATTATTCACCTAAAAGATCCACGGCGCAGTGCATGGCGCGCACCAGCGCATCCACATCCTGCAGGTTATTGTAAGGCGCGAATGAGACGCGCAGCGTGCCGCTAACGCCCAGGGCTGCCATCAGCGGCTGCGCACAGTGCTGTCCGGCACGCAGGGCAATTCCCTGTTCAGCCAGCAGCGTGACGATATCGCTGTGATGGATCCCCGCAATATCAAAGGCAAGCAGGCTGGAAGAGCCGCAGCGGAAGCTGCGAAAGCCGGGCAGCGCGCTTAGCTGCTCTTCGGCCAGGCAGGCGAGCTGCTGACTCCACATCTCCGCTTTTTCCTGATGATGGTGCGACAGCCAGTTCAGCGCCGCGCTGAGGCCCACCACACCTGCCACGTTGGGCGTTCCGGCCTCAAAGCGCCACGGTACCGGCTGCGGCGTAAATCCGCTGAAGTCAACCTGCGTCAGCATTTTGCCGCCGCCCTGCCACGGCTGCATCGACTCCAGCAACTCTGCTTTGCCATACAGCACGCCAATGCCCATCGGACCATAAAGTTTGTGGCCGGAAAACGCATAGAAGTCGATATCCAGCGCCTGCACGTCAGGCGGGCAGTGCACCACGCCCTGCGCGCCATCCACCATGACCTTTGCACCCGCCTCATGCGCCAGCGCGATAGCCTGCGCCAGATCCGGACAGCCGCCGGTGACGTTTGACATCTGGCTCACGGCCAGCAGGCGGGTGCGCGTGTTGATCAGCTCCGGCAGCAGGGCAATGTCGGGTCGGCGATCGGCTCCCAGCGGCCATTTCACTACCGTGGCGCCGCTTGCCTGAGCCACCATCAGCCACGGCACCAGGTTAGCGTGATGCTCCGCCTCGCTGACGATGATTTCATCACCCGGCTGCAGGCGCGGTGCCAGCCAGCTGTACGCCACCAGATTGATCGCCTCAGTGGTGCCGCGCGTCCAGACAATCTGCCGATCGTCAGCGGCATTCAGCCACTGTGCGACCACGCCGCGCGCCTGTTCATACTGTGCCGTCAGCGCACGCGCCGCAGCAAACTGGCTGCGGTGCACGGTGCCGGCACTGAGCGAATAGAACTGTGCGGTGGCATCAATGACCGCCTGCGGCTTGAGCGCCGTGGCGGCGCTGTCAAGATAGACGCCAGCATCGTTTAGCGCAGGAAACTGCTGACGAAAAGCGCCAGGAGAGAAGATGGTCATATCGGGCCCACTCCGGTGATTTAGGGCCAGCCGTAACAGCAGGCTGCAGGCTGGCAAAGCTGTAAAAGCGCGTTATGCTCATTATGGCAAGGTTTGAACCGAAACCCGCATAACCCGTTCGCCATTTTCAGCCGTGCTTTCAGGCTGATGGCGCAATGTCGTGGCTGCGGGCGGTTTAATGCAATCAATCTGCAAGGAGATAGAAGATGAACAAACTTACCGCAGTGCTGGCTGTCTGCACCATGGCGTTTACCCTGGCGGCCTGTTCCAGCAACTATGTTATGCACACGAACGATGGCCGCACGATTGTCGCTGACGGCAAGCCAAAAGTTGATGATGATACCGGTATGATCAGCTATAAAGATGCCAATGGCAATGAGCAGCAGATTAACCGCTCTGATGTGAAAGAGATGGTTGAGATGGGGCAGTAAAATTACGAAAAAAAAGCACCGCAATTTGCGGTGCTACATAAAATCACTTTGGACAGACAGGGTAAATCTCAGGAATTAAAAGTTTGATCTGCAAGATTCAGATCAAAAAATGCAAACACAACATCACGACCACAAGCCAAAAGCTCTCCAAAAGTCTGCGATCTCTCGCACGTTTTCAGAAAACTTTTCGTTCCGGCTCTGGAAGTGCGGCAACTATAGGTATTTGCTGGAGCTTCCTCAACGGACAAATTATAATGTCTCGGATTAAAAAATCTAATAGCTGACGACGTTGTATAAGTTGCAGTTTTACACTATGAATCCATCTGTGGAAAACCATGTCTAAACGCCTTCCGCCGCTCAATGCTTTACGTGTTTTTGACGCGGCTGCCCGCTATCTGAGCTTTACCAAAGCCGCTGAAGAGCTGTTTGTGACCCAGGCGGCGGTGAGCCATCAGATCAAGTCGCTTGAGGATTTTCTCGGGCTCAAGCTGTTCCGCCGCCGCAACCGCTCGCTGCTGCTGACGGAAGAGGGGCAGAGTTACTATCTCGATATCAAAGAGATTTTTTCAGCGCTTAACGATGCGACCCGCAAGCTGCAGGCGCGCAGCGCTAAAGGGGCGCTCACGGTCAGCCTGCTGCCGAGCTTTGCGATTCAGTGGCTGGTTCCGCGTCTCTCCAGCTTTAATATGGCTTATCCGGGAATCGACGTGCGTATTCAGGCGGTAGACCGTGAAGAGGAGAAGCTGGCAGACGATGTTGACGTCGCTATCTTCTATGGCCGGGGCAACTGGCCAGGCCTGCGGGTGGATAAGCTCTACGCTGAATATCTGCTGCCGGTCTGCTCACCGCTGCTGCTCTCCGGCGATAATCCGCTGAAATCGCCCGCCGATCTGGCGCACTTTACGCTGCTGCATGATGCGTCGCGTCGTGACTGGCAGGCCTACACCCGCCAGCTGGGACTGCAGCATATCAATGTGCAACAGGGGCCTATTTTCAGCCACAGTGCCATGGTATTGCAGGCAGCGATCCACGGGCAGGGTGTGGCGCTGGCGAACAACGTGATGGCAGAGAGTGAGATCGAAGCAGGGCGCCTGGTCTGCCCGTTCAATGATGTGCTGGTAAGTAAAAACGCTTTTTATCTGGTTTGTCATGACAGTCAGGCAGAACTGGGTAAAATAGCCGCCTTTCGTCAGTGGATTCTGGAAAAAGCCGCTACCGAACAGGAAAAATTCCGTTTTCGCTACGATCACTAAGTTACCGTTCGCTGCACAGTGATGTGCGGCGGGACCATGAGGATAGATCGATGTCCAGTCGTGCCATGTTTATATTTGCAGCCATCAGCGGCTTCGTGCTGGTGGCGTTTGGTGCGTTTGGCGCGCACGTATTAAGTAAATCGCTGGGGCCATCTGAAATGGCGTGGATCCATACCGGCCTGGAGTATCAGGCTTACCACACGCTGGCGGTAATGGGACTGGGTGCCGCGATGCTGCGACGCGCTAATATCTGGTTTTACTGGAGCAGCGCAGCGATGGCGCTGGGTACCGTTCTTTTCAGCGGCAGTCTCTATTGCCTGGCGCTGTCGCACCTGCAGTTCTGGGTGTTTGTTACGCCGGCGGGAGGATTTTGCTTCCTGATCGGCTGGTTTTTGATGTTGATTGGCGCGCTGCGTCTGAAAACAAAGGCAGAACGCCATGAATAAAGTATTACTCTATTGTCGTCCCGGATTTGAAAAAGAGTGCGCGGCTGAAATCAGCGCTAAAGCAGCAGAGCGGGAAATTTACGGCTTTCCGCGGGTAAAAGAAGAAGCGGGCTACGTGCTGTTTGAGTGCTATCAGCCAGAAGATGCAGAGAAGCTGCTGCGCTCGCTGCCGTTTGCTGAACTGATTTTTGCCCGGCAGATGCTGGTTGTCGGCGAGCTGCTGCGCGATTTACCTCCCGAAGATCGCATTACTCCCATTACCGGCATGCTGACCGGAGTGGTGGAGAAAGGGGGAGAGCTGCGGGTCGAGGTTCCGGATACCAACGAAGCCAAAGAGCTGACTAAATTTTGCCGCAAGCTGACGGTGCCGCTGCGCGCCAGCCTGCGTGCCAGCAATATCCTGCTCAATTATGAGAGTCCTAAGCGGCCGGTGGTGCACGTGTTTTTTATCGCTCCGGGCACCTGCTATGTAGGTTATTCGCTGCCGGAAAATAATTCGCCATTCTATATGGGGATCCCGCGACTGAAGTTTCCTTCTGACGCTCCCAGCCGCTCAACGCTCAAACTGGAAGAGGCGTTTCATGTGTTTGTGCCGGCCGATGAGTGGGACGAACGCCTGGGAAGCGGCATGTATGCGGTCGATCTGGGCGCCTGCCCGGGCGGCTGGACCTATCAGCTGGTGAAGCACAGCATGTGGGTCTACGCGGTTGATAACGGCCCGATGGCACCGAGCCTGATGGATACCGGACAGGTTACCCACTGTCGTGAGGATGGTTTTAAATTTCGCCCGCCGCGCAGCAATATCAGCTGGCTGGTATGCGATATGGTAGAAAAACCGGTGCGCGTGGCCACGCTAATGACTGAGTGGCTGGTAAACGGCTGGTGTCGTGAAGCGATTTTCAACCTCAAGCTGCCGATGAAAAAGCGCTATGAAGAGGTCACGCAGAATCTGGCGATGATGGATGAAGCGTTAAAAGCGCAGGGTATCAACGCCCAGATTCAGGCGCGTCAGCTGTATCACGATCGTGAAGAGGTAACGGTACACGTCCGGCGTATCTGGGCTGCTGCAGGCGGTCGCCGCGACGAACGCTGATCTGTCAGCAACGGGCGCCATTAATGACGCCCCTACGATGATTGTAGGGGACGCATTTATGCGTCCCTGACGTATTTATGCGTCCCTGGCGTACCGCGATTTATCCTGCCTGATAGCGCAGCGTATTAAGGTTGCCCTGCAGCACTAAATCGCGTTTCAGCGTGGCAACCTGGCGGCAGATCGTGGCTGTTTCATGCTGGGCGTGTAATTTACTCTGCCACTTTGCCGGTACCTGATCCCACTGCTGATAAATCGCCTCCAGTGAACCAAACTGCGCCAGCAGCTCGCGTGCGCTTTTCGGGCCGATACCGGAGACGCCCGGAATTTTACTGCTGCTGATGCCGCATAAACCCCAGTAATCCGGCAGCTGTTCCGGGGCAACGCCAAATTCCTGTGCGATAAACGGCACATCAAGCCAGCGCTTCTGAAAATAGTCGCGAATGCGGATAGCGGGCGCCAGCAGCTGACAATATCCCTTATCGGTGGAAACGATGGTGGCCTGATGCCCGGCATCCGCCATTTTCACTGCCAGAGTAGCGGCCAGATCGTCTGCTTCATCATCTTTGGCGATCCAGCAGCTGACGCCTGCGGTGCTAAAAGCTTCCTGCAGCAGCGGCAGCTCCTGTTGCAGATCCTCTGGCATTGGCGGTCGCCCCGCTTTGTAATCCGGCAGCAGCGCATGACGCCAGCCGGGCTGGCGCTCCGGACTATCAAATACCGCCACCGCGTGGGTCGGGCGTGTATGACCAAGCAGCTGATGCAGCGCCGCAACACAGGCGTCACGGCAGGGAGAGCCCTGAACGGCATGCAGGCGCCGGATGAGATTCAGCGCATCAATAATTAATAAATGTAGTGCCATAAAAGCGATAAGCGGCAGCCCGCAGGCTGCCTTCCTGAAGGGTTATTTGATGATTTCGTAGCAGGGGATATAGGCACTGCCCGGTAGTTTCATACGCTGCTGCGCCACAAAGCCCTGCAGCAGCTCATCCATCCGATGCATCAGATCGGCGTCGCCGCGCAGCTGATAAGGGCCGCGTTCACGGATCTCCCGGATACCGATTTCTTTTACGTTTCCGGCCACGATCCCGGAGAAGGCGCGGCGCAAATCAGCCGCCAGTTTTTCCGCCGGCTGATTCGGAAACAGGTTGAGATTTGCCATGTTTTCGTGGGTCGGCAGGAAAGGCACCTGCAGATCCGGCGCAATACGGATAGACCAGTTAAAGCTGTAAGCGTCACCGGTTTCGCGACGATGCTCTTTTACCTGCGGCATCGCTTTTTTCATCTGGCGCGCCACTTCAGCGGCATCATCAATAATGATCGTATAGTGTTTGCGCGCCTGCTCGCCCAGCGTATTGACGATGAAATCATCGAGCACGCGGAAATAGTCAGCGCTCTCTTTAGGGCCGGTGAGGATCAGCGGCAGCACCTGCTCGCTGTTTTGCGGATTCATCAGAATACCAAGCAGATAAAGGAACTCTTCGGCGGTGCCGACGCCACCCGGGAAGATCACGATGCCATGCGCGATGCGGACAAAGGCCTCAAGGCGTTTTTCGATATCGGGCATAATGATGAGTTCGTTAACCAGCGGGTTAGGCGGTTCAGCGGCGATAATGGAAGGCTCAGTCAGGCCGATAAAGCGGCTGTCATGATAGCGCTGCTGCGCATGACCTACCGCCGCGCCTTTCATTGGCGCTTCCATTACGCCAGGGCCACAGCCGGTGCAGATATTCAGCTCGCGCAGCCCCATCTGGGTGCCAACATTACGGCAATACTGGTACTCCACTGCGTTGATAGAGTGTCCGCCCCAGCAAACCACGGTATTAGGATACTCCCCGACGTGCAGCGCGCGCGCGTTACGCAGTATCGAGAAAACCTGATTGGTGATATGCGCGGAGTCGTCAGCCTGACCCGCGAGGCGCTCTGGCAGAGCAAGCTGGCCGTTAACAAACAGAATATCGCGCAGCACGGCAAACAGGTTGGCCTGCAGTGAGCGGATGATACGCCCATCCACAAAGGCCTCTTCCGGCGGATTGATCAGCTCCAGCTTAACGCCGCGCTCGCGGCGCAGGACGTTAATAGCGAAATTTTCAAAACGCGAGAGCAGCTCATGACTGCTGTCTGTCTGGCTGCCGGAGTTAAGCACTGCAAGGGAACAGTTACGAAAAAGCTGGTAGAGATCGCTGCTGGCGGTCTGCTTCAGCATGTCGACTTCCAGCTGTGAGAGCAGATCCATTGAGCCAAGCGGGCTGATATGTGTAATCAAAAGAACTCCTTTACACGCCATAGCGTGACTGATGACACTGCGCTTAACCTGCTGAGCGCAGTGACGAAAATCCCTGGTCGCATACGCTTTACGCTTAACGCCGCAGACAGATTAACGCTCCCGGTTGTGATTGCTCAAGAGGAACCGCGCATCCCTGCTACGGCCTGCGAGGTGCCTCGCAATCTGTTACTGGCGTGCCAGACGCGAAAAGCCGGGCGTGAAGGGAACATTGCTGCGCCACGGGTTGATATCCAGACCGCCGCGGCGAGTGTAGCGCGCATAAACGGTTAACGCCTCTGGCTGGCAGAAACGCTGCACGTCGTTGAAAATGCGCTCCACGCACTGCTCATGAAACTCATTGTGCTGGCGGAAAGAGATCAGATAGCGCAGCAGCGCCTCGCGGTCGATACGCGGGCCTTTATAACGAATCATCACCGATCCCCAGTCGGGCTGATTGGTGATCAGACAGTTGGACTTCAGCAGGTGGCTTACCAGCGTCTCATCTACGATTTCATTGCCCGCGGCGTGCGCAAGGTGTCCGGCATCAAAACCGTAATCGCTGATGCTGATATCCTGTTCATCGATAACGCTGCCGCTGAACTGTCCGATAGGCTGGCTTTCCAGCTCGCTCAGGCGAAACAGCGCCACGCTGACGTTGCCGCTGGCGCAGGCGCGCAGATCGCGTTCCAGCGTCTGACGCACGTCGCCCCAGTCTGCGAAACGGGTCTGATTAAAGCTGTTCAGGTAGAGCTTAAAGCTTTTCGACTCAATCAGATTTACGCTGTCAGCATCCAGCACCACTTCGCCAATCGCGACCTGCGGGACACCTTTGCTGTTTAGCCATGAAAGCTCATACAGGGTCCAGATATCTGCGCCGTGAAACGGCAGATTATCCGGAAAAAGATTGAGCGGTTCCCGGTTCAGACTGCGCGGCACAGATTGCAGCAGCGTGTTATCGTACTCATCTACATAGGCGACAGATTTGCCCAGGGTCAGGCCGCTTAAGGCCGGGTTTGGGTGTTCAGAAGACATAATGGTTACCACAAGGTGAATCAAAGTGGCTAAGTGTAACCGATCACCAGCGAGAAGATGAATGATGCAGCCCACCGCCAGCGCACTGTGTGCGTTTACCACCCGTTATATCGATCTCTGGCAGCAGCAGCAGGGACACTATCCTGCCAGTAGCGATCTGGCAGGGATCCCTTCGCCCTGTATCATCAACACCGTTGATGACCGCGTTCTCTGGCAGCCGCAGCCTTTTTCGCCATCGTCAGGGCTGGATGCGGTGGAGCGGGCGCTGGATATTCAGCTCCAGCCTGATATCACTGCGTTTTACACTACCCAGTTTGCCGGCGATATGCATGCCCGCCTGCAGCAGCGCAGGTTAACGCTGCTGCAGGTATGGAGCGAAGAGGACTTTATCCGGCTGCAGGAGAATCTGATTGGTCATCTGATTATGAAACGGCGTCTGAAACAGAGTCCGACGCTGTTTATTGCTACTACTGATTCAGAGCAGGAGATGGTGGCGGTGTGTAATCTTACCGGTGAAGTCATTCTGGAGGAGCCTGGACGTAACAAACGTGAAATTCTTTCACCTTCTGTCCGGACATTTCTCGATGATATACAACCTGTTATCGGTCCGATGGAGTGATAACCGAAGCGCTATGTAAGAGATCTCTTACAAAATCTGTGCGAGATCGACATTTTGTGAGTGAACCTTTCAGAAAAGCTAAATGTAAAGATATTGTGAATCATAGAGTTATGGTATCAGTCTGAAAATTGAGACAATACTTGATCGATTAATGACTCATGCTTACTTGTTATTGTGGCGATTTTTGAGAGAATACCCACCGTTAGCAGGACGCTATGGACAGAGCGACGTTCAGGAGAATGTCAGCCAGGAGGCGGGAACGTAACGGAGTTTACGTCACAGGGAAGGCTTCAGGACGGAGCAGGACACTCAGGAATGAGTAAGGGACACCTCCAGGATGGAGAATGTGAGCCGTGCGGAGCAGGGCGAGCCAGGATGCTAAGGATGCTGTCATGAAGACAGGCAATGGAAAGCGCAGGAAGAGTTGTCACGGATGAGCAGGGAGCACTGCGGTGGCGGGAATGCTGCACAACGAACCGGGAGCACTGTTATTAACAGTGCTCCCTTTTTTTATGCGCTTTTTACGCCACCGGTGACGAGTGATATGCTTGCCGCCCATTATTTCACGGAGGCAACCTATGTCGACGCACACTATTACGCAGCGACTGCAGCAGGTCGAAGCAGTCATGCGCGAACACGATTACTGGCAGCAGAGCGCTCCTGACGCGGCCGCGTTTAACAGCGACCAGCCTTTCTGCCTTGATACTATGGCTCCGCTGGAGTGGCTGCAGTGGGTATTGATCCCGCGTATGTCAGCCCTGATCGCCTCCGGCGCGCCAATGCCTGCCGGTTTCGCCGTCGCGCCCTATTACGAAGTTGCTCTGACTCCGGTCACTCCCGGCTATACCGCTCTGCTAATCGCGCTGCGTGAGCTTGACGCGCTGTTTGCGGAGCCAGCACGCTGATGCTGGAGATTATCTATCAGGATGAGTGGCTGGTAGCAGTAAACAAGCCTGCCGGCTGGCTGGTGCACCGCAGCTGGCTCGATCGCAAAGAGAAAGTGGTGGTGATGCAGACGGTGCGCGATCAGATTGGTCAGCACGTCTTTACCGCGCACCGGCTCGATCGCCCGACCTCTGGCGTACTGCTGATGGGCTTATCGAGCGAGGCGGGCCGTTTACTGGCGCAGCAGTTTGAGCAGCATCAGATACAAAAAACCTATCACGCCGTACTGCGCGGCTGGCTGGATGGCGCGGCTACGCTCGACTATCCGCTGCTGGAAGAGCTGGATAAAATTGCGGATAAATTTTCTGCTGAACCGCGTGCACCGCAGCCTGCGGTCACGGATTATCAGGCGCTGGCGCAGACAGAAATGCCGGTGGCAATCGGTAAATACAGCAGCGCCCGCTACACCCTGGTGGAGATGTCGCCGCGCACCGGGCGTAAGCATCAGCTGCGCCGCCATATGGCACACCTGCGCCACCCGATTATTGGTGACAGCGCCCACGGCGATCTGCGCCAGAATCGTGGCGCAGCGGCGCATTTCGGGCTCGATCGTTTAATGCTGCACGCCAGCGCACTCTCGCTGACGCATCCCTTTACCGGAGAGCCGCTGGTGATCCGCGCCGGACTGGATCCGATATGGCAGCAGATGCTGCAGCAGTTCGGCTGGCAGGATCGGTTACCGGACGTTCCCAGGGTTGAGTTTGACGCTGAGGCAGTTCAGGATAAGCCAACAGCGTAAAGGAGCAGCAAAATGGCAAAAATTGGCATTTTTACAGGCACGGTTTACGGCAATGCACTGCTGGTGGCCGAAGAGGCGCAGCCGGTGCTGCAGGCGCAGGGACATGAAGTAGAGGTCTTTGAGGATCCGACGCTGGCGGAGTGGCAGGCGTACAGCAGCGACGTCGTGCTGATTGTAACCTCAACCACCGGGCAGGGCGATCTGCCGGATAATATTGCCCGTCTCCATGCGCAAATCCATGATGAGCTCGGCTATCAGCCAGCGCTGCGCTATGGTGTGATTGCGCTGGGTGACAGCAGCTATCAGCACTTCTGCGGCGCAGGAAAAACTTTTGATGCCACGCTCCAGGCGCAGCAGGCGCAGCGTATTGGTGATGTGCTGATGGTGGATGCCGTTGAGCATCCGGAGCCTGAAAGCGTGACGACGCCGTGGGTGGAGAGCTGGGGTAAGCAGCTGTAGTGACCCGGGCCGCGCTGTATGGCGGCCCGGTATTAACGGTGCAGCCCGGTATCAGGTTACCGGTGCCGGATTAAATACCGCCAGCTGGTTGCGGATCCCCCAGCGATCGGACCAGGTCTGCTGACGACCGCTGGCGATCTCCAGAATCAGCTCAAACAGACGCCAGCCTACCTGCTCAATACTCTCTTCACCGGTGGCGATAGTGCCGGCGTTGATATCCATCAGATCATGCCAGCGCCGGGCCAGCGCGCTGCGCGTCGCCATCTTAATCACCGGAATAGCCGCGAGGCCATAGGGCGTGCCGCGCCCGGTGGTAAACACCTGCAGCGTAATGCCGGAAGCCATCTGCTGCGTACCGCAGACAAAGTCACTGGCAGGGGTAGCGGCGTAAATCAGTCCGCGCTGCGTAGGGCGCTGTCCCGGCGACAGCACTTCAGCAATCGGGCTGCGCCCCGATTTTGCAATCGATCCCAGCGCTTTCTCCACCACGTTTGCCAGTCCGCCTTTTTTATTGCCGGGTGAGGGGTTAGCGCTGCGATCGGTCTGTCCCTGATGCAGATAGTCGTCATACCACGCCATCTCTTCCAGCAGCCGTTTACCCACCGCTTCATTAACCACGCGCGGCGTCAGCAGATGAATAGCGTCGCGCACCTCCGTCACTTCAGAAAACATGACTGTGGCGCCGCAGCGCACCAGCAGATCGGAGGCGAAGCCCACCGCCGGGTTAGCCGTTACGCCGGAAAAGGCGTCACTGCCGCCGCACTGGGTGCCTACTACCAGTTCAGACGCCGGGCAGGGTTCCCGGCGGCGCAGATTAAGCTTTTTCAGATGACGTTCAGCGACCTGCAGGATCTCATCCACCATGGCGCCAAAGCCGACGTGACGCTCATCCTGCAGACGCACAATATCGTTATCATCCAGCGAGATCGCCTGTACATCAGGCGTACCGGTCAGCAGCCGCTCCGGCTGGAGCTTTTCACAGCCGAGGCTGACAATCATTACCTCGCCACCAAAATTGGGATTCAGCGCAAGATTATGAATGGTGCGGATCGGCACGACGGCAGCCGGGGCGTTGATCGCCACGCCGCAGCCATACAGATGATTCAGCGCGACCACGCCATCCACGTTGGGATAGCGCGGCAGCAGATCGCGTTCAATAAGCTGCACAACATAGTCTACGACGCCCGCCACACAGTGGACGCTGGTGGTAATGCCAAGCAGGTTGCGGGTTCCCACGCTGCCGTCTGCATTGCGATAACCATCAAAGGTATAGCCTTCCAGCGGCGGCAGTTCAGGCGGTACGTTGGTTGCCAGCGGCAGGCTGCTGAGCGGCGGCGCCTCGGGCAGGGCTACCAGCGACTCATCTATCCAGCTGCCGCGCGCAATAGAGCGCAGCGCCGTGCCGATCACTTCGCCATAGCGCAGAATCGGTGCATCCTGAGCGATATCCTCCAGCGCAACTTTGTGTCCCTGGGGCACATGCTCCGTCAGCTGCAGCCCGTCGGCAAAGCGTGTACCCGCGGGCAGGCCCTGGTCGTTGACGACAATCGCAACGTTATCCGCTTCATGAACTTTTATATAGAGTGGTTTTTCTGTAACGGGTCGGTTCATTGCTCACCTTCCGGGTAGCCGCACTGTGCATAGCAGTGCGATAAATAGTGGTTCTGGTCACGTCATCAAAGTCAGCCAGCTCCAGTATAAGCAGCACGCGCCCGCCAGCGCATTGTGCAACTGTCCGGCTTTTAGCCCCTTTCTCTCCGCACTTTGGTGGTTTTAACCAAAAGCAAGTGAAGGTGCTCACAAAGCGCTCTTTGACTGTCTGTTTTTTGTACAATTATGGCGCTGCGATCGGCGTTTCGTGAGCCATCACGCAGCAGGATGTGCATATGCCACAAATTCTTTTTTGTTTTGACTGAATTGTCGGGCTTTCTTCCAGTGTTTCAGCCGCGGGCTGTTTTTATACTGATTTCCGTTCTTAGAGGTTTGGTTACCTGTCACGACGCATCAACGTTCGCCATAACAACAATCGCCGTGTTTAACCCGACATCATTCTGATACCCAACGCGATGTGTATGCAGTCAGAGTGAATGTAGCGTTCGCTATATTTCAGGAGTGCATCATGAATAGTTACAGCCAGACGGCAGAGGCGGTGCAGAAACGTACCAATGCCCGCTACTGGATCGTGGTGATGTTATTTATCGTCACCTCATTCAACTACGGCGACCGCGCCACCATTTCCATTGCCGGATCGGCGATGTCCAAAGATATCGGTCTCGACTCTGTCGGGCTGGGCTATATCTTTTCCGCCTTCTCATGGGCCTATGTGATCGGACAGATCCCGGGTGGATGGCTGCTGGATCGCTTTGGATCCAAGCGTGTCTACTTCTGGAGTATTTTCCTCTGGTCGCTGTTTACTCTGCTGCAGGGCTTTGTTGATCTCTTCAGCGGCTTTGGCATTGTGATTTCACTGTTCCTGCTGCGCTTTTTGGTCGGTCTGGCTGAAGCGCCTTCCTTCCCTGGTAACAGCCGTATTGTCGCGGCCTGGTTCCCGGCACAGGAGCGCGGAACGGCGGTCGCCATCTTTAACTCTGCACAATACTTCGCCACGGTGATCTTCGCGCCCATCATGGGCTGGCTGGTCTCTGAAGTTGGCTGGGCGCACGTGTTCTGGTTTATGGGCGGGCTGGGCATCATCCTGAGCTTTATCTGGCTCAAAGTGATGCACGATCCCAACAACCACCCCGGCGTGAATAAGGCGGAGCTGGAGTACATGGAGCAGGGCGGCGCGCTGATCAATATGGATGCAAAAAAAGCCGATCGCAAAGTCAGCCGCGGTGAAAAGTGGGATCAGATCAAACAGCTGCTCTCTACCCGCATGATGTGGGGCATCTATCTTGGCCAGTATTGCGTCAACGCGCTGACCTACTTCTTTATTACCTGGTTTCCGGTCTATCTGGTACAGGCACGCGGCATGTCGATTCTGAAAGCGGGCTTTATCGCCTCCGTTCCGGCGATTTGCGGCTTCCTCGGCGGCGTGCTGGGCGGCGTGATCTCCGACTATTTGATGCGCAAAACCGGCTCACTCAATATTGCCCGTAAAACGCCAATCGTTATCGGCATGCTGCTCTCCATCAGCATGGTGATGTGTAACTACACCGAAACCGAATGGGTTGTGGTGCTGTTCATGGCGCTGGCGTTCTTCGGAAAAGGCATTGGTGCGCTGGGCTGGGCGGTGATGGCCGACACGGCACCGAAAGAGATCAGTGGCCTGAGCGGTGGTCTGTTCAATATGTTCGGCAACTTCTCCGGTATCGTTACGCCTATCGCGATTGGTTACATCATCGCCACCAGCGGATCGTTTGAGGGCGCGCTGGTATATGTCGGGATCCACGCTTTTGTCGCCGCCTTTAGTTTTCTGTTTATTACCGGTGACATTAAACGCGTTGAGCTGAAACCGTATAAGGAGCCGAAATGAGTACGCAAAGTACGCCTGTCATCACTGACATGCAGGTGATCCCGGTTGCCGGTTACGACAGTATGCTGCTTAACATTGGCGGCGCGCATAACGCCTGCTTCACGCGCAATATTGTGGTGCTGACCGACAGCGCCGGCCATACCGGACTGGGCGAGGCGCCGGGCGGCGATACAATTTATCAGACGCTGCTGGCGGCAGTACCCCAGGTCAAAGGGCAGCAGATTGCGCGTATGAACCGGCTGGTGCAGCAGGTGCATAAGGGCAATCAGTCAGCGGATTTTGACACTTTTGGCAATGGCGCCTGGACCTTCGAACTGCGCGTAAACGCAGTAGCCGCGCTGGAGGCGGCGCTGCTGGATCTGCTGGGGCAGCATCTGGGCGTACCGGTGGCAGAGCTGCTCGGACCGGGCCAGCAGCGCGATGAGGTCACCGTGCTCGGCTATCTGTTTTATATCGGCGATCGTCATAAAACCGATCTTCCGTATCGCAGCGGTGATGCCGCCAGCCACGACTGGTACCGGCTGCGGCATGAGGAGGCGCTGACGCCGGAGGCGGTGGTGCGTCTGGCAGAGGCGGCGCAGGATAAATATGGTTTCAAAGATTTCAAACTCAAAGGCGGCGTGCTGCCGGGTGAAGAGGAGATCGCCTCGGCGGTGGCGCTGAAGCAGCGCTTCCCGGAGGCGCGCATTACCGTCGACCCTAATGGCGCCTGGCATCTGGATGAGGCGATCGGACTCTGTAAAGGCCTGCAGGATGTGCTGAGCTATGCAGAAGATCCCTGCGGCGCGGAACAGGGTTACTCCGGCCGTGAAGTGATGGCGGAGTTTCGCCGCGCCACCGGGCTGCCGGTTGCCACCAATATGATCGCAACCAACTGGCGTGAAATGAACCACGCCGTGATGCTCAACGCGGTCGATATTCCGCTGGCCGATCCTCACTTCTGGACCCTGAGCGGCGCAGTGCGCGTGGCGCAGCTCTGCGACGAATGGGGACTCACCTGGGGCTGCCACTCCAATAACCATTTCGATATTTCGCTGGCGATGTTCACCCACGTGGGCGCTGCCGCCCCGGGCAAGCCAACCGCGATTGACACGCACTGGATCTGGCAGGAGGGCGATCAGCGCCTGACGCGCGAGCCGCTGCAGATCCGCAACGGCAAAATTGCCGTGCCGGATAAACCGGGGCTGGGTATTGAGCTGGATCGGGACCGCCTGCAGCAGGCGCACGAACTCTATAAGTCACTGCCGGCCGGCGCGCGCAACGACGCCACCGCGATGCAGTATCTGGTACCCGGCTGGTCATTTGATCGCAAGCGTCCGGCATTTGGGCGCCGTCCTACATAAGGAGCAGGAAATGAGTCAGACCCCTAAAATCGTCGCTATGCAGGTTATTCCGGTTGCCGGACACGACAGCATGCTGCTCAACCTGAGCGGGGCGCACGCGCCATTTTTTACCCGCAATATTGTGATCATTAAAGATAACGCCGGGCATACCGGCGTGGGCGAGATACCGGGCGGAGAAAAGATCCGTCAGACGCTGGAGGATGCCGCCGCGCTGGTGATCGAAAAAACCGTCGGCGAATATAAAAATATTCTCAACCTGGTGCGGAGCACCTTTGCTGACCGCGATGCTGGCGGGCGCGGCAGCCAGACGTTTGACCTGCGCACGACTATCCATGTGGTAACCGGTATCGAAGCGGCGCTGCTCGATTTACTCGGGCAGCATCTGGGCGTAAACGTCGCGTCGCTGCTGGGCGATGGCCAGCAGCGCGACCGCGTGGAGATGCTTGGCTACCTCTTCTATATTGGCGATCGCCGCAAGACCTCGCTCGCCTACCAGAGCCAGGAGCGCGATCCGTGCGACTGGTATCGCCTGCGCCATGAAGAGGCGCTTACGCCAGATGCGGTCGTGCGACTGGCAGAGGCCGCGTATGAGAAATATGGCTTCAACGATTTCAAACTCAAAGGCGGCGTGCTGCGCGGCGGCGAAGAGGCTGAGGCGGTTACCGCACTCGCCAGACGCTTTCCGGAGGCGCGCATCACGCTCGATCCCAACGGCGCCTGGTCGCTGAATGAGGCCATCCTGCTGGGCAAACAGCTGAAGGGCGTGCTCGCCTATGCAGAAGATCCCTGTGGCGCGGAGCAGGGCTACTCCGGCCGCGAGGTAATGGCGGAGTTCCGCCGCGCCACCGGGCTGCCGACCGCAACCAATATGATCGCCACCGACTGGCGGCAGATGGGCCACACGCTATCGCTGCAGTCGGTGGATATTCCGCTGGCCGATCCGCACTTCTGGACCATGCAGGGTTCCGTGCGCGTGGCGCAGATGTGCCACGACTTTGGCCTCACCTGGGGTTCGCACTCCAATAACCATTTTGATATTTCGCTGGCGATGTTTACCCACGTTGCCGCCGCCGCGCCGGGCGCGATTACCGCTATCGACACCCACTGGATCTGGCAGGAGGGTAATCAGCGCCTGACCAAAGAGCCGTTTGTCATTAAAGGCGGCATGGTGCAGGTACCGCAGAAGCCGGGGCTTGGCGTGGAGCTGGATATGGACCAGGTGATGCAGGCAAACGCGCTGTATCAGAAACATGGGCTGGGCGCGCGTGACGACGCTCAGGCGATGCAGTTCCTGGTACCGGACTGGACTTTTGATAATAAGCGTCCCTGCCTGGTGCGCTAACGCTTCAGGCTCCCTGAAAGGGGGCCTGCCGTCATATACAGGAGTAAACAGAATGAGTAATGCCTGGCCAAATACATTTCGCCGCCGCCTGCTGGCAGGAGAGACCCTGATAGGCAGCTGGTGCGCCCTTGCCAGTCCGCTGACTACTGAAGTGCTGGGGCTGGCAGGCTTCGACTGGCTGGTGCTGGACGGCGAACATGCGCCCAACGACATCACCACGTTTGTACCGCAGCTGATGGCGCTGAAAGGCAGCAGCAGCGCTGCGGTCGTGCGTCCGCCGTGCAATGAGCCGGTGATCATTAAACGCCTGCTCGATATCGGCTTCTATAACTTCCTGATCCCCTTTGTGGAGACGGAAGAGGAGGCGCGCCGCGCCGTTGCCTCAACCCGCTACCCGCCAGCGGGCATCCGCGGCGTGTCAGTTTCGCACCGCAGCAATATGTACGGCACGCTGCCGGACTATAACGCCACGATTAACGACAACATCACGCTGATGGTGCAGATCGAAACGCAGCAGGCGGTAGATAACATCGATGCGATCGCCGCCGTTGACGGCGTGGACGGGATTTTTGTCGGTCCGGGCGATCTCTCAGCCGCGCTGGGATACCTGGGCCAGCCTGCGCATCCTGAGGTGCTGAAAGTTATTCAGTACCTGTTTGAACGCGCCAAAGCCGCAGGCAAGCCGTGCGGCATTCTGGCACCGGTAGAAGCGGACGCGCGGCGCTATCTGGAATGGGGCGCCACCTTTGTTGCCGTCGGCAGCGATCTCGGGGTTTTCCGCAACGCCACGCAGGCGCTGTGCAACAAATTTAAACTGTAACGCAGAAAGGGGAAGGCAATGAAAATTGGATTTATCGGCCTCGGTATTATGGGCAAACCGATGAGTAAAAACCTGGTCAAAGCGGGTTACACGCTGGTGGTGCGCGATCACAACGCAGGCAATGAGGCAGAACTGGCCGAACTGGGCGCGACGATAGCAAAAACGCCCAAAGAGGTAGCAGAACAGGTGGATGTGGTGATCACCATGGTACCTAACTCGCCGCAGGTGCAGGAAGTCTGCCTGGGCGCGGGCGGCATCATTGAAGGTGCAAAACCTGGCCTGATTGTGATTGATATGAGTTCTATTGCCCCGCTGGCCAGTCGTGAGATCCACGACGCGCTGGCAGAAAAAGGGATCCGTATGCTTGATGCGCCGGTCAGCGGCGGTGAGCCAAAAGCGATCGAGGGCACACTGTCGGTGATGGTGGGTGGCGATAAAGCGATCTTCGACCAATGCTTTGAGATTATGAAAGCGATGGCAGGCTCGGTGGTGCATACCGGTGATATCGGCGCCGGTAACGTGACCAAGCTGGCAAATCAGGTGATTGTGGCGCTGAACATCGCAGCGATGTCTGAAGCGCTCTCGCTGGCAACCAAGGCGGGCGTGAATCCGGAGCTGGTTTATCAGGCGATCCGCGGCGGCCTGGCGGGCAGCACCGTGCTTGATGCCAAAGCACCCATGGTGCTGGATCGCAACTTCAAACCCGGTTTCCGTATCGACCTGCATATCAAGGATTTAGCCAATGCGCTGGATACGTCACACGGCATTGGCGCGCATCTGCCGCTGACGGCCGCGGTGATGGAGATGATGCAGGCGCTGAAAACCAGCGGTCAGGGCTCCGCCGACCACAGCGCGCTGGCTTGCTATTATGAGAAGTTAGCGCAGGTTGAGATCGCCCGGTAAAGCCGCTCTCCGGCGTCTGCGGAGGCCGGAGAACAGGCTGCGTGAGCAAAGCAGCATACCGTTACGTTACCCATCGCGCCTGGATTGCCTATGAAAATTGTCATCGCACCCGATTCATATAAAGAGAGTCTGTCTGCCCTGAATGTGGCTGCCGCAATTGAAGCGGGTTTCCGCGAGGTTTTCCCGGCCGCCGAGTATGTCAAAATCCCGGTTGCCGACGGCGGTGAGGGCACCGTTGAGGCCATGGTGGCCGCCACCAGCGGTACGCTTGTCCGGCTAACCGCAACCGGCCCGCTGGGCGAGCCCGTGGCGGCGTTTTATGGCCTGTCGGGGGATGAGCGCACCGCGTTTATTGAGATGGCTGCCGCCAGCGGCCTGGAACTTGTGCCGGTGGCGCAGCGCAATGCGCTGATCACCACGTCGTGGGGCACCGGTGAGCTGATCAAAAACGCGCTCGATCGCGGCGTAGAGCACATCATCATTGGCATAGGCGGCAGCGCCACCAACGATGGCGGTGCCGGAATGATACAGGCGCTGGGCGCCCGGCTGCTGGACAGCGCTGGCTGCGATCTGGCGCCTGGCGGCGCGGCGCTGGCGCAGCTGGCGCAGATCGATATCAGCGGAGTGGATGCGCGAATCAAAGCGTGCCGCTTTGAGGTCGCCTGCGATGTCACCAATCCGCTGACCGGGGAAAAAGGCGCTTCGGCGGTGTTTGGCCCGCAGAAGGGCGCCACTCCGGCACAAATCGCGCAGCTGGATCGGGCGCTGGCCCACTACGCTTCGCTTATTCAGCGCGATCTGGATATCGACGTGCTGCATATTGCGGGCGGCGGCGCGGCGGGCGGTATGGGTGCGGCGCTGCACGCATTCTGTCAGGCTGAGCTGCGCAGCGGCATTGAGATTGTGACGGAGGCGCTCGGGCTGGCGGAGCAGGTCAAAGATGCCGATCTGGTGATCACGGGGGAAGGGCGCATCGACAGTCAGTCTGTGAATGGCAAGGTGCCAATCGGCGTGGCGCGGGTTGCCAAACAGTTTAATAAGCCGGTGATTGGTATTGCCGGTAGCCTGACCTCTGATGTGGGGGTTGTACACGCTCACGGCCTTGATGCGGTCTACAGCGTACTGTTCAGTATCTGTTCTCTGGAAGAGGCGCTGGCCAGTGCGGAACAGAATGTGCGCCTGACGGCGCGTAACGTTGCGGCAGCCATCAGGATAGGCAAAGGGCTGTAGGCCGGACCGCGATGCGCGGCGGCCCGGCGGCTAAGGCCGGTATGGGCGTCGCCATAAAGATCGTTCTGACACGCCATTTTACGCCAGCGCCAGCCGCTTACGCGCCTCGCGCGCAACGTTGGCCATCTCATCACTCAGCTCCAGCAGTTCCGGCTCCAGCGCGGCAATATCACTCGCCTGGTGCAGGCTGCCTTCCAGCTGCTGGCAGAGCTGTTTCAGGCGCGGGACACCGCTGTAACTGGCGCTGCCGTGCAGCTTGTGAATAATTTCACGCAGCCCGTTTACGTCACCTTCAGCCATACAGTGCGCCACGCGCGCCTCCACCTCAGGCAGGAAATCGAGCAGCATCTGTAGCAGATCGCGCGCCAGGGCCGGTTTGCCGGCCGCCTGACGCAGCGCCAGTGACCAGTCAAGCGAGACGGCAACCCCCACCGCGGGCGGCTGAGAGGCGGGCGCAACCGGCAGATAGCGCTGCAGCAGCTGAGCCAGGCGGGTTTCATCAATCGGTTTTGCCAGATAGTCATTCATGCCGGCGGCAATCAGCTGCTCGCGCTCGCCATCCAGTGCGTGCGCCGTTACCGCAACGATTGGCGTGCTGGCGTGCAGCGGCAGGCGCCGGATAATCTCGCTGGCCTGAATACCGTCGATATCGGGCATCTGTATATCCATCAGGATCACATCCAGCCGCTGCTGCTGTGCGGCGTGTATGGCCTGCTCTGCGTTGTCACACAGAATGATATTTTCAACCTGCTCCTCCAGCAGCGCGCCGATAAGCCGGAGGTTAGCCGGGTTGTCATCCACCGCCATCACGGTCAGCGGCTGGCGCGGCAGTGGGGAGATCAGGCGGTGCTGACGGCTGCCGATATCCAGCAGCAGCGGGATAAAGCGCGTCAGCGAAACCGGTTTTGCGATACAGCCGGCAATGCCCCGCGCACGCAGATCGTCGGCAAACAGCATCATCTCGCTCGGCAGCGCCAGCAGTACGGCATCCGCGCGATCGCACAGCTGCTGGATCTCCGTATCGGTCAGCGTTGCCGGGTGCGGCTTAGCGACCGGCATTCCCAGCAGCAGCAGGGGATAGTGGCGTTCCGGCAGCGCAGCCAGGCTGGGATAATATTCTACCCTGAGCGGGGTGATACTCAGCATCTCCTGCACGACGCGCGCTACCGCCGGATGGGGCTCGACATAGGCCAGCGTTGTGGCGTGCAGGTCATCCAGCACGCGCGGAATGGTAGGGGCATTCGGGTTAAGATTGAGCCGGACGCGCACCCGGAAAACCGACCCCCGATCGGGCTGGCTGTGAAAAGCGATTTCGCCGCCCATCTCCTGTACCAGCTTCTGGGTGATCACCAGCCCAAGACCCGTGCCGCCGTGCCGGCGGGTAATACTGGCATCCGCCTGGCGAAACGCCTGAAACAGCTGCGGCTGCTGCATTTCCGGAATGCCGATACCGGTGTCATGCACCTGAATCTCCAGTTCCGCCTGCGTGGCGCTGAGATGCTGCAGCTCAACGCGCAGGTCGATATGCCCCTGCTCGGTAAACTTGATGGCGTTACCAATCAGGTTGATCAGGATCTGCTGCAGCCGCAGCGGATCGCCGATAACGTTGTCAGGTACGCTTTTTTGCAGGCAGACGGTGATCTCCAGTCCTTTTTCATGCGCGGAGGGCGCCAGCAGCACCAGCGTCTCATCCAGCGTGGCGCGCAGCGGAAAAGGAATAGATTCCAGCACCAGTTTGCCCGATTCCAGACGCGAGAAATCCAGCACATCGTTGATGATGCTCAGCAGATTATTGGCGGAGCGCTCAATCGTACTCATATAGTCGCGCTGGCTGGTGCTCAGGCTGGTTTTCAGCATCTGGCGGCTGAAGCCGATCACGCCGTTGAGCGGCGTACGCAGCTCGTGAGACATGTTTGCCAGAAACTCAGATTTAATGCGGGCCGCCTCCTGAGCGCGTTTCTTCGCCAGATCCAGCTCGACGTTCTGAATCTCCAGCTGCTCCAGCGTTTCGCGCAGATCCCAGGTGGCCTGGTCAATATTTTGCTGCATCTCTTCATGGTAGGCGGTCAGCGACATCGCCATCGCGTTGATACCGTTTTTAAGCATGCTGAGCTCGCCCAGCATATAGCCTTCCACCCGGCTGTCGAGCTGGCCGCGCCGGATGCGATCCACGGTGGCTACCATATTGCGTATCGGGCCGGTCACATCGCGCATCAGACGATAGGCGAACAGCATGGCGAGGCAGAGGCAGAACAGCAGCAGCAGCGTTGCGACAAATACCTCTTTATACTGCGCCAGCCGTACCGACTGCAGATCCAGCTCAATGGCGACATAGCCCAGGGGATTACCGTCGGGTTTGGTCTGTTCATCCGGCTGCTCATCAGCGAAGTAGCGTTCAGATATAATCGGCGTGCGCAGCACCAGCAGGTTACCCTGGCGTTCATGCGTTACGCCCTCGCGCAGCTGCGTCATATCCTCTTTTTGCAGCAGCGCCAGGTTCTGCTTACTGTTGGATGTGGCGTAAACGCGATTCTGGTTGTCGAAAACCGTAATGGCACGGACAATATCGGAATGGCGCCGGTGCAGCAGGCTGACCAGCTCGTGGATCGCAGCGCGATCGTGCCAGCTCATCCCATACTCACTGGATACCGCCAGAGGTTCGATAATATTTGCGCCGGCGTCAAAAACCTGGCGCTGCAGTTCGTTATAGCGGTGGACGACAAAAAAGGTGCTGAGCAGCAGACCAATCAGCAGCGTTGGCGCCAGTATTAAAATCATCATCCGCGCCCGCAGGCTGTATTTGGTCATCACGATGCCCTGGCGATTGCCGTGTTCCTGTGCACGCGTCGTGGCGGGCGGCACAACCTGATTAAAAGAGAATACGATTACTATGGCGCAATTTTACGCCGCAAAACAGCGGCCGACGACAAAGCAGCGGATCGCCGTCACGGTCGATGAGCTCGATCCGTTCGGCCAGGGCGTGGCACGCTATCAGGGGAAAACCCTGTTTATCAGCGGTGCGCTGCCGGGCGAACAGGCAGAGGTTACGCTGCTGGAAGATAAACGGCAGTTTGCCCGCGGTAAAGCGATAAAGATCGCACAGCCCAGTCCGCAGCGGGAAATACCGCGCTGCCGCCATTTTGGCGTCTGCGGTGGCTGCCAGCAGCAGCACGCTGCCGTTGCACTGCAGGAGAGCAGCAAGGCGCACGCGCTGAGCCGTCTGCTGAGCCGCGACGCCGCTTCTCCGGTGGCCGTTGAGGAGATTATCCGCGGCAATAGCTGGGGCTATCGCCGGCGCGCCCGGCTCGGACTGCAGTGGCAGCCGAAGCAGCAGCGGCTGGTGATGGGATTTCGCCAGGCGGCCAGTCATGCGCTGGTGCCCCTGCAGCAGTGCCCTGTTTTGGTGCCCGAACTTGAAGCGTTGCTGCAGCCGCTGCACCACTGCCTGAGCGCGCTGCAGGGGGTAAGGCGGCTGGGGCATGCAGAGCTGGTGCTGGCAGACAACGGCCCGCTGATGGTGCTGCGTCATCTCGACGCGCTTTCTGCGCGCGATCGCGCAGACCTGGAACGCTTTTCGCATCAGCACTCGCTGATGCTGTATCTGGCTGACGGCAGCGATGAGCTGCAGGCGATTAACAGCAGCATGCCTTACTACCGCTCGCAGGATTTAACGCTAACCTTTAGTCCACAGGACTTTATTCAGGTTAACGATCGCGTTAATCAGAAGATGGTGGCAACAGCGCTGGCGTGGCTCGATCTGCAACCCGATGACAGCCTGCTGGATCTTTTCTGCGGCATGGGGAATTTCACCCTGCCGGCAGGGAAATCTGTACAAAATGTTGTAGGTGTGGAGGGGGTTGCAGCATTAGTTAAGCAGGCAGAGTATAATGCCGCGCTTAACAATCTAAGCAATGTACGCTTTTTCCAGCATAATCTGGAAGAGGATGTTTCGCGTCAGCCGTGGGCGGCGCAGGGATTTAATAAGGTGTTACTGGATCCGGCGCGAGCCGGGGCGGCGGGCGTGATGTCGCATATTGTTAAACTTGCGCCAGAACGCGTGGTCTATGTTTCCTGTAACCCGGTGACACTTGCGCGCGACAGTCAGGTACTGCTGTCCGCGGGCTACCATCTGGAAAGGGTCGCGATGCTGGATATGTTCCCACATACCAGTCATCTCGAATCCATGGTGTTGTTCAGCAAAACATAAGCGACAGTTATGTCGCTGTGGCAGGAGAGGATATGGTTGCGGTCAGAAGTGCGCATTTAAATACGGCAGGGGAGTTTGCCCTCGATCAGTGGATTGCCAGCCTGACGATTAGCAATCCCCAATCCTGTGAGCGACTGGCAGAGACCTGGCGCTACTGTGAAGCCGAAACGCGCGAGCACCCCGATCAGACTCTGCTGCTGTGGCGCGGTATTGAGATGGTGGAAATCCTCACTATGCTCAGTATGGATTGCGATAGCCTGTGCGCAGCGCTGCTGTTTCCGCTGGCCAACGCAGAGGTGGTCAGTGAGGAGAAGCTGGAGCAGGCGTTTGGCAAAGGGATTGTCTCCCTGGTGCACGGCGTACGCGACATGGATGCCATTCGCCAGCTGAAAGCGATTCATAATGACTCTATGGCTTCAGCCCAGGTGGACAATGTCCGCCGTATGCTGCTCGCGATGGTGGAAGATTTCCGCTGCGTGGTCATCAAGCTGGCCGAGCGGATTGCGCATCTGCGTGAGATGAAAGATGCGCCAGAAGATGAACGCGTGCTGGCGGCAAAAGAGAGCACGAACATCTATGCGCCGCTGGCTAACCGGCTCGGTATCGGCCAGCTGAAGTGGGAGCTCGAAGATTACTGCTTCCGCTATCTGCATCCGGATGAATATAAACGCATCGCGAAGCTGCTGCATGAGCGGCGCATCGATCGTGAACAATATATCGATAACTTTGTGACCAATCTGCGTCAGGAGATGCAGAAAGAGGGCGTGCGGGCAGAAGTCTACGGGCGGCCGAAACATATCTACAGCATCTGGCGCAAGATGCAGAAAAAGTCGCTGGCGTTTGATGAACTGTTCGACGTGCGCGCGGTACGCATCGTGGCAGAGCGTTTGCAGGACTGTTATGGCGCACTCGGTACGGTGCACACCCTCTACCGGCATCTGCCGAGCGAATTTGACGATTATGTCGCAAACCCTAAGCCCAATGGCTATCAGTCCATTCATACCGTGGTGCTGGGGCCGCAGGGCAAAACCGTTGAGATTCAGATCCGTACCCGTCAGATGCATGAAGATGCCGAACTTGGCGTGGCGGCGCACTGGAAATATAAAGAGGGCCCGGGCGTCAGCAACTCGCGCGGGGCTGCCGGACACGAAGAGCGTATCGCCTGGCTGCGCAAGCTGATTACCTGGCAGGAAGAGATGGCGGATTCCGGTGAAATGCTGGAGGAGGTTCGCAGTCAGGTCTTCGACGATCGCGTTTACGTCTTTACGCCAAAAGGCGATGTGGTGGATCTGCCCGCCGGCTCCACGCCGCTCGACTTTGCCTATCACATTCACAGCGATATTGGCCATCGCTGTATCGGGGCGAAGATCAGCGGCCGCATTGTGCCTTTTACCTATCAGCTGCAGATGGGCGATCAGATCGAGATCATCACCCAGAAGCAGCCCAATCCAAGCCGCGACTGGCTCAACCCGAATCTGGGCTACATCACGACCAGCCGCGGGCGCTCCAAGGTACACGCCTGGTTCCGTAAGCAGGATCGCGATAAAAATATCGTGGCGGGCCGCCAGATCCTCGATAACGAGCTGAGCCAGCTCGATATCAGCATGCGCGAGGCGGAGAAGATTTTGCTGCCGCGCTACAACGTTGGCTCGCAGGATGAGCTGCTGGCGATGATTGGCGGCGGCGATATTCGTCTCAATCAGATGATCAACTTCCTGCAGGCAAAGCTCAATAAACCGAGCGCTGAAGAGGAAGATCGTGAAGCGCTGCGTCAGCTGACGCAGAAGTCGCATCACGCCTCAAACGCCCGTAAAGAGAGCGGTCGCGTGGTGGTGGAGGGGGTGGGAAACCTGATGCATCACATTGCCCGCTGCTGTCAGCCTATTCCCGGCGACGATATCACCGGCTTTATTACTCAGGGTCGCGGCATCTCGATTCACCGCGCCGACTGCGATCAGCTCAGTGAACTGATCTCTCATGCGCCAGAGCGTATCGTTGATGCCGTCTGGGGGGAGAGCTACTCCAGCGGCTATTCGCTGGTGGTGCGGGTTACCGCCAACGACCGCAGCGGCCTGCTGCGTGATATCACGACCATACTGGCGAATGAAAAGGTCAATGTACTGGGCGTCTCCAGCCGCAGCGATACCAGAAAACAGCTGGCGACCATTGATATGGATATTGAGATCTACAACCAGCAGGTGCTGGGGCGCGTGCTGGCGCGGCTTAATCAGGTGCCAGATATTATCGACGCGCGTCGTTTGAATTAACGCGCAGCCGGCACTGGCCCGCTGCTCTTCAGGGTCGCCTTTTACGGCGGCCCTTTTTATACCGTTGTTTGAGGATTTTTCATGACTGCCCTGAACCGTCTGCTTAGCCTGATGCAAACCCTGCGCGATCCGGCGCGCGGCTGCCCGTGGGATCGCCAGCAGACCTTTGCCACTATTGCTCCCTATACGCTGGAAGAGACATACGAAGTGCTTGACGCTATTCAGCGGGAAGACTTTACCGATCTGCGCGATGAGCTGGGCGATCTGCTGTTTCAGATTGTGTTTTATGCCCGTATGGCAGAGGAGGAGGGGCGTTTTAACTTCGACGATATCTGCAACGCAATCAGCGACAAGCTTGAACGCCGTCATCCGCATATCTTTGGCAGCGCCGAGGCTGAGAGCGCCGCAGAGGTGTTGCAGAACTGGGAAGCGATCAAACAGGATGAACGCGCGGCGAAAGCGCAGCACTCGGCGCTGGATGATATTCCGCGCGCGCTGCCGGCGCTGATGCGGGCGCATAAAATCCAGAAGCGCTGCAGCAGCGTGGGCTTTGACTGGGACAGCCTCGGACCGGTGCTGGATAAGGTGCATGAGGAGATTGACGAAGTCATGCATGAAGCGCAGCAGGCCACTGTCGACAGCGACAAGCTGGAGGAGGAGATTGGCGATCTGCTGTTTGCGACGGTAAATCTGTCACGCCACCTCGGCAGCAAAGCGGAAATTGCGCTGCAGAAAGCCAACGACAAATTTGAACGCCGCTTTCGCCACGTAGAGCAGATTATTACCGCGCAGGGATTGAGTATGCCTGCGGCGACGCTGGAGCAGATGGAAGCGGCGTGGCAGCAGGTAAAACTGAGTGAGAACAATCACTAACCTGTTAAGCGTCATACTGCTGTTTATTCCAGCAGTGTGCATAATTCAGCCGCTTGCGCTTACTCGATTCAGCCATCCAGCAACTTTGTGACATGCGTCAACATTTTCTGGCTGGCTATCCGCTATGTTAGCCGCTGCACGGCGCGGGAGGATGGTGTGATTCATCAATTGTGGCTGGGGACGACTTCGGGTATACTGCTTTCCCGTCCTGGTTATTCCATCGTCTTTAAACCTAAACTCTCAGGTTCAGCATGACAACGAATTATATTTTTGTGACCGGCGGGGTCGTTTCCTCTCTGGGCAAAGGCATTGCCGCAGCCTCCCTCGCAGCTATCCTCGAAGCACGTGGTCTGAATGTGACCATCATGAAACTCGATCCGTATATCAACGTTGATCCGGGTACCATGAGCCCGACACAGCATGGTGAAGTGTTTGTCACCGATGACGGGGCCGAAACCGATCTGGATTTAGGTCACTACGAGCGCTTCATTCGTACCAAGATGTCGCGTCGTAACAACTTTACGACCGGTCGTATCTACTCAGAAGTGCTGCGCAAAGAGCGTCGCGGCGACTATCTGGGCGCCACGATCCAGGTGATTCCCCACATTACCAATGCCATCAAAGAGCGCATCATCGAAGGTGGCGAAGGTCATGATGTCGTGCTGGTTGAGATTGGTGGCACCGTAGGCGATATTGAATCCCTGCCGTTCCTGGAAGCGATTCGCCAGATGGCGGTAGACGTGGGCCGTGAACACACCATGTATATGCATCTGACGCTGGTGCCATATATGGCGGCAGCGGGTGAAGTGAAAACCAAGCCTACTCAGCACTCGGTTAAAGAGCTGCTGTCGATTGGTATTCAGCCAGATGTGCTGATCTGCCGCTCCGATCGCGCGGTACCTGCTAACGAGCGGGCGAAAATCGCGCTGTTCTGCAACGTGCCGGAAAAAGCGGTTATCTCGCTGAAAGATGTCGATTCCATCTACAAAATCCCGGGCCTGCTGAAGTCGCAGGGTCTGGATGACTATATCTGTAAGCGTTTCAGTCTGAACGCGCCGGAAGCTAACCTTGCCGAGTGGGAGCAGGTTATCTATGAAGAAGCGAATCCGGGCGGGGAAGTGACTATCGGTATGGTCGGCAAGTATGTTGAGCTGCCGGACGCCTACAAGTCAGTGATTGAAGCCCTTAAGCACGGTGGTCTGAAAAACCGCGTAACCGTCAACATCAAGCTGATCGATTCGCAGGATGTCGAGACGCGCGGCGTGGAGATCCTCAAAGATCTCGATGCAATTCTTATCCCCGGCGGTTTCGGCTATCGCGGCGTGGAAGGCAAGCTGATGACGGCGCAGTACGCGCGTGAAAATAACATCCCGTACCTTGGCATCTGCCTCGGCATGCAGATTGCGCTGATGGAGTTCGCGCGCAATGTGGCCGGGATGGAAGGCGCCAACTCCACCGAATTTGTGCCAGACTGTAAATACCCGGTTGTCGCGCTGATCACTGAATGGCGTGATGAGCATGGCAACGTTGAGCAGCGTACTGAGCAGAGCGATCTGGGCGGCACCATGCGTCTGGGTAGCCAGCAGTGTCAGCTGACGCCGGAAAGTAAAGTGCGCCAGCTCTACGGTTCTGATGTGATTACCGAGCGCCACCGTCACCGTTATGAAGTCAACAATCTGCTGCTGAAGCCGATTGAAGCGGCGGGTCTGCATATTGCGGGCCGTTCCGGCGACGATCAACTGGTTGAGATTATTGAAATCCCGAACCATCCGTGGTTTGTGGCCTGCCAGTTCCATCCGGAGTTCACATCGACACCGCGTGATGGTCATCCGCTGTTTGCCGGTTTTGTGAAAGCCGCGCAGGAGCACCAGAAGCGTTTAGCGAAGTAAGAGTTTACGAACAACGCGCGAACTTTTCGCGCGTTGTTTGTCTTAGGATTGACTAACTTGTACTGAGGAAAATCGAATGTCCAAAATCGTTAAAGTCATTGGTCGCGAAATCATCGACTCCCGTGGCAACCCGACTGTAGAAGCAGAAGTGCATCTGGAAGGCGGTTTCGTTGGTCTGGCGGCGGCTCCATCAGGCGCTTCTACCGGTTCACGTGAAGCACTGGAGCTGCGCGACGGTGATAAGTCTCGCTTCCTGGGCAAAGGCGTAACCAAAGCGGTTGCTGCGGTTAACGGCCCAATCGCTGACGCGGTAAAAGGCAAAGATGCCAAAGACCAGGCGAACATCGATAAGATCATGATCGAGCTGGACGGTACTGATAACAAATCCAACTTCGGTGCAAACGCCATTCTGGCTGTTTCTCTGGCCGCAGCGAAAGCTGCTGCAGCATCAAAAGGCCTGCCGCTCTACGCACACATTGCTGAGCTGAACGGCACCCCAGGCAAATACTCTATGCCACTGCCAATGATGAACATCATCAACGGCGGTGAGCACGCGGATAACAACGTAGATATCCAGGAGTTCATGATCCAGCCTGTGGGCGCGAAAAATATCAAAGAAGCCATCCGTATGGGTTCTGAAGTATTCCACAACCTGGCTAAAGTTCTGAAAGCCAAAGGCATGAGCACTGCAGTCGGTGATGAAGGTGGCTATGCGCCAAACCTCGGCTCTAACGCTGAAGCGCTGGCAGTTATCGCTGAAGCGGTAAAAGCAGCGGGCTATGAGCTGGGTAAAGATATCACCCTGGCGATGGACTGTGCCGCATCTGAATTCTATAAAGATGGCAAATATGTTCTGGCTGGCGAAGGCAACAAAGCGTTCTCTTCCGAAGAGTTCACTCACTTCCTGGAAGATCTGACCAAACAGTACCCAATCGTCTCTATTGAAGATGGTCTGGATGAGTCTGACTGGAACGGCTTTGCTTACCAGACCAAAGTGCTGGGCGACAAAATCCAGCTGGTGGGCGACGATCTGTTTGTCACCAATACCAAAATCCTGAAGGAAGGTATTGATAAAGGCATCGCGAACTCTATCCTGATCAAATTCAACCAGATCGGCTCTCTGACCGAAACGCTGGCTGCAATCAAGATGGCGAAAGATGCGGGCTACACGGCCGTTATTTCTCACCGTTCAGGCGAGACAGAAGATGCAACTATCGCTGACCTGGCGGTAGGTACTGCAGCTGGCCAGATCAAAACCGGTTCTATGAGCCGTTCTGACCGCGTAGCTAAATACAACCAGCTGATCCGTATCGAAGAAGCGCTGGGTGAGAAAGCGCCGTTCAACGGTCTGAAAGAAGTGAAAGGCCAGGCGTAATCGCCCGCCGGTGCTGCTCTGTGCAGCACGGTTTGCCTGAAGCCCCGCCCAGTGCGGGGCTTTTTGTTTTTCAGGGCACAAAGCGGCTGTGAAGCCGCAGTAAAAATCTGCCATAATCTGCGCCCCGAATGAGAGACGTGAGTGAAAAATGTTCTACCCGATTAACGAAATGTTCCAGACGCTGCAGGGCGAAGGGTTTTATACCGGCGTGCCGGCCATCTTTATCCGCTTACAGGGATGTCCGGTGGGATGCAGCTGGTGTGATACCAAACATACCTGGGAGAAGCGCGCGGATCGGGAGACCTCACTGGGTGATATTCTGGTAAAAACCGTGGAGAGCGATGCCTGGGGAAGTGCAGACGCCGCCACGCTGATTGAGACCATCGCCCGGCAGGGCTGGAGCGCGCGCCACGTAGTGATCACCGGCGGCGAACCGGCAATTTTTGACCTGCGTCCGCTAACAGAGGGTCTGGAAGCGCACGGGTTCCAGTGTCAGATCGAGACCAGCGGCACTCATGAGGTGCACTGCTCTGCGGCAACCTGGGTTACAGTCTCACCTAAGGTGAATATGCGCGGAGGCTACGATGTGCTGCTGCAGGCGCTGACGCGCGCGGATGAGATCAAGCATCCGGTGGCGCGCGAGCGTGACGTTGAGGCGCTCGATGAGCTGCTGGCGGAGCTGCATGACGATAAACCGCGTATTGTGGCGCTGCAGCCGATCAGCCGCGGCGATGCCGCAACCCGGCTCTGTATTGAAACCTGCATCGCCCGTAACTGGCGGCTCTCTATGCAGACGCACAAGTATCTGAATATCGCCTGATTCACAGCAGGGGCGCATCAATGCGCCCCCTACGCACATATCCACAGGGGCGCCATTTATGGCGCCCGGATAGAAATCGCACATCGGCCAGGGACGCATTAATGCGTCCACTACGCACATACCGCTAGGGGCGCGCCCGGGTCAGCTACTGCTTCGCTTTATATGCGTCGAATGCCTGCTTAATCTCTGCTCTGGCCTTAGCGGCATCTTCAAAACCGTTGAGCTCGACCTTCTTACGGCCATCCGGTAACTGTTTATACACCCGGAAAAAGGCTTCCAGCCGCTGCTGCTCGATTCGCGGCAGATCGCTTATCTCTTTAATATCATCATAGGTTGAATCAATTTTGCTGGCGGGCACGGCGACAATCTTGTCATCCACCTCACCGCCATCAATCATCTTTAGCACGCCAATCGCGCGCAGCTTAATCAGGGTGCCGGGCTGTAACGGCGCCCGGGCGTAAAAAATCACATCCAGCGGATCGTTATCGCCACTCAGTGACTGAGTCAGCGAACCGTAGTTGGCGGGATAGGCGACCGGCATAGACTGAAAACGGTCAGCCACGATAAACCCGGTTTTAGCATCGGTTTCATATTTGATCGTCCCGCCTGCCGGAATTTCTGTCACCGCATAAAACTCCGCCGGCATACTCTCCGGCTGGGGAAAATCAAGTACGTTTTGCGCCTGAACGGCAGCAGAGGCAGAGATAAAAACAGCAAGCAGAGAAAGGTGTTTCACAAGGTTCATTGTTGATTCTCTTGAGCTTTAACAGAGGAGACAACAACGTAGAGGGGGATCGTTACAAAGAGATGAATCAGCAGTAATCGGCTGTTCGAAGATTAATACAGGTATCACAGCGGTTCAGAGACCGGCACCTGTGGTTCCACGTTGCAGGAAGGCGGCAACCGCGTTCATCCTCAGGCGCTTACATGAGTAAGTGACGGGGTGGACAAGGGCAGCCAGCGCACCTGCAGCGTGGAAGAGGCCGCTCTGGTCAGCCGCGGTAAACGCAGCCTGCCGTACAGGTCTCTTTGATCATGACCGCGCTCAGCACCGGCAGCACCGGCTTAAGCTCATCCCAGATCCACTTCGCCAGCACTTCACTGGTGGGATTCTCCAGACCCGGAATATCGTTCAGGTAGTGATGATCCAGCCGCTCATAAAGCGGACTGAAAATCGCTTTCAGTTCAGCAAAATCCATAACCCAGCCGGTATACGCATCCACTTCACCGGTTATTTCCAGTCGCACCAGAAAGGAGTGGCCGTGCAGACGACCGCATTTGTGCCCTTCAGGCACGTGAGGTAAGCGGTGAGCCGCTTCAAACTGGAACTCTTTAAACAGCGTGGTAGACATAATCACTCTCAAACGAAAAAACCGCTGAAGTCTACCTCAAAAGCAGATTTTTCGCACCCGTGGGGGTGTAAAAGCGCATTTAACGCGATCCGGTAACGCGTCTGAAGATAAAAACCATATTTTACAAAGGGATAATTTACCACTTTTGGCGGTTAGCGATACCCGAAAAACCGCTTAGTCGTTTTGGTTATTTATTATGTCGAACCCTTATTTAATCGTTAATATACAGCTCGGTAACCTACCTCCTCTTCCACCGCTTCTCGGTCCGGACTTCTGACACTGGAATTTTTAACGCGATGACGACTCAGGCACCCCCAGGCTCCATGCTGCCGCTCTCTCCGGAGCAACTTGCGCGCTTACAGGCGGCGACTACGGAATTTAATACGACTCAGCTTGCCTGGCTTTCGGGCTACTTCTGGGGCATGGTCAACCAGACCCCTGGCGCGGTGGCGACACCTGCAGCTCCGCCAGCGGAAACCCCGGGCGTCACGCTGATTTCAGCCTCGCAAACCGGCAACGCGCGTCGCCTGGCAGAACAGCTGCGTGATGATCTGCTGGCAGCGAAACTGAACGTGAATCTGGTTAATGCCGGCGACTATAAGTTCAAGCAGATCGGCCAGGAAAAGCTGCTGGTTATCGTCACCTCGACCCAGGGCGAAGGCGAACCACCGGAAGAGGCGGTGGCGCTGCATAAATTCCTGCTGTCGAAGAAGGCACCGAAAATGGATGGCGCGGCGTTTGCCGTGTTTGGTCTTGGCGACACCTCTTACGAATTTTTCAGCCAAGCGGGCAAAGATTTCGATAGCCGTCTGGCCGAGCTGGGCGCAGAGCGCCTGCTGGATCGTGTCGATGCGGACGTTGAATATAGCGAGCTGGCCAGCGCCTGGCGCCTGCAGCTGACCGATCTGCTGAAGGCGCGCGTGCCGGTCGCCCCTGCGGCGCAGATTGCGGCCAGCAGCGCCGGCAGCGTCAACCTGGTTGATAGCAGTCCTTATACGAAAGAGCTGCCGCTGACCGCCAGCTTTGCGCTGAATCAGAAAATCACCGGCCGCCTCTCTGATAAAGATGTGCGCCATATTGAGATCGATCTCGGTGATTCCGGCCTGCGTTACCAGCCGGGTGACGCGCTGGGCGTCTGGTATGAGAATGATGCAGAGCTGGTGCAGGAGCTGCTGCAGCTGGTGTGGCTGAAAGGCGATGAGCAGGTAACGGTGCAGGGCAAAACGCTGCCGCTGGCTGAAGCGCTGCAGACGCAGTTTGAACTCACGGTCAACACGCCGCAGATAGTGGAGCGCTACGCTGCGCTGTCGCGCAATGAGGCGCTGCTGGCGCTGACGGAAGATAAGCAGAAGCTGCAGAGCTATGCCCAGAGCTTCCCGATTGTGGATATGGTGCGCCAGGCGCCCACCGAACTGAATACAGAGCAGCTGACGGGCTTACTGCGCCCGCTGACGCCGCGCCTTTACTCTATCGCCTCCTCCCAGGCGGAGAGCGAAAGCGAGGTGCATATTACGGTGGGTGCGGTGCGGTATGAAATCGATGGCCGTCAGCGCGGCGGCGGTGCTTCCACCTGGCTTGCCGACCGTGTGGAAGAAGAGGGCGCCATTCGCGTCTTTATCGAACACAATGACAACTTCCGCCTGCCGGCCAATCCGGATGCACCGGTAATTATGATTGGTCCGGGCACCGGCATTGCGCCGTTCCGCGCCTTTATGCAGCAGCGTGACAATGACGGCGCCGGGGGTAAAAACTGGCTGTTTTTCGGCAACCCGCACTTCACCGAAGATTTTCTCTATCAGGTAGAGTGGCAGAAGTACGTTAAGCAGGGGCTGCTGACGAATATCGATCTCGCCTGGTCACGCGATCAGGCTGAGAAAGTCTATGTACAGGATAAAATCCGGGCGAAAGGCGCAGAGGTCTGGCGCTGGATCGAAGAGGGCGCTCACCTTTACGTTTGTGGCGATGCGAATCGCATGGCGAAAGATGTGGAGCAGGCATTACTGGATGTGGTGGTCGAACACGGCGGCATGGATCGTGAAACGGCTGATGAATTTTTGAGTGAGCTGCGCATTGAGCGCCGTTATCAGCGAGACGTTTACTAATGAGCGAAAAACACCCTGGACCGCTGGTGGTTGAAGGTAAACTTTCTGACGCCGAGCGTCTGAAAAAAGAGAGCAACTATCTGCGTGGCACCATCTTAGACGATCTCGACGATGGCCTGACCGGTGGGTTCACCGGCGATAACTTCCTGCTGATCCGCTTTCACGGCATGTATCAGCAGGACGATCGCGATATTCGCGCCGAGCGAGCTGAGCAGAAGCTGGAGCCGCGTCACGCCATGATGCTGCGCTGCCGTCTGCCGGGCGGCATCATTACCCCGACGCAGTGGCTGGCGATTGATAAGTTTGCGGCTGAAAAAACGCTCTATGGCAGCATCCGCCTGACGAACCGGCAGACGTTTCAGTTTCACGGTATTCTGAAAAAGAACGTGAAACCCACGCATCAGATGCTGCATGAAGTGGGACTCGATGCGCTGGCGACCGCCAATGACGTTAACCGCAACGTACTCTGCACCTCAAATCCGGTTGAGTCTGAGCTGCATCAGGAAGCTTATGAGTGGGCGAAAAAGCTCTCTGAGCACCTGCTGCCGCAGACCCGCGCTTATGCGGAGATCTGGTGGGATAAGGAAAAAGTTGCGACCACAGATAAAGAGCCGATTCTTGGCGAAACCTATCTGCCGCGTAAGTTTAAAACCACCGTGGTGGTGCCGCCGCACAATGATGTCGATCTGCATGCTAACGATCTCAACTTCATTGCGATTGCTGAGCACGGCAAGCTGATAGGTTTCAATGTGCTGGTAGGGGGAGGCCTCTCTATTGAGCATGGCAATAAAGCGACCTACGCCCGTACCGCCAGTGAGTTCGGTTTCCTGCCGGTGGAGAAGATCCTCGATGTGGCCGCCGCGGTAGTGACCACGCAGCGCGACTGGGGTAATCGCACCGATCGCAAAAACGCTAAAACTAAATATACCCTTGAGCGCGTGGGCGTTGAGACGTTTAAAGCGGAAGTGGAAAAGCGTGCCGGTCTGACTTTCGCGCCGGCGCGTCCGTATGAATTCACCACCCGCGGCGATCGTATCGGCTGGGTTAAAGGCATCGACAACAAGTGGCACCTGACGCTGTTTATCGAAAATGGTCGCCTGCTTGATTACCCGGGCCGTCCGCTGAAAAGCGGCATCGCTGAAATCGCCAGAGTACACCAGGGTGATTTCCGCCTCACCGCCAACCAGAACCTGATTGTGGCTGGCGTGCCGGAGGCGCAGAAAGCGCAGATTGAAGCGATCGCCCGCGAGCACGGCCTGATGGAAAGCGTAACGCCGCAGCGTGAAAACTCGATGGCCTGCGTAGCGTTTCCGACCTGTCCGCTGGCGATGGCAGAAGCGGAGCGTTTCCTGCCATCATTTGTTACCAAAGTCGAAGAGATCATGCATCGTCACGGCGTGGGCGAAGAGCATATCGTTCTGCGCGTAACCGGCTGCCCGAACGGCTGCGGTCGTGCGCTGCTGGCGGAGCTGGGGCTGGTTGGCAAAGCGCCGGGTCGCTACAACCTGCATCTCGGCGGGAACCGCGTGGGTACGCGCATTCCGCGTATGTACCGCGAAAATATCACTGAGAGCGAAATTCTGGCCACGATTGATGAACTGGTGGCGCGCTGGGCAAACGAGCGCGAGGCCGGTGAAGGTTTTGGTGACTTCACGATTCGCACCGGTATCGTTAAAGCGGTGACGGATCCGGCTCGTGACTTCTGGGACGCGGAGGCTGTATGACCCTGCCCGATCTCGCCGTACTCAACAGCGGCAGCAAAGTTGACCGTATTATGGCGCTGGCTGAAAGCAACGTGCAGCTGGAGAAACTCTCTGCTGAAGCGCGCGTCAGCTGGGCGCTGGAACAGCTGCCGGGGGCCTTTGTGCTCTCATCCAGTTTTGGGATCCAGGCGGCGGTGCTGCTGCATATGGTGACGCAGCAGCGGCCGGATATTCCGGTGATCCTCACCGACACCGGTTACCTGTTCCCGGAAACCTATCGCTTTATCGATGAGTTAACGGCAAAGCTTAACCTTAACCTGCAGATTTTCCGTGCGGAAACCTCGCCCGCATGGCAGGAAGCACGCTACGGCAAACTGTGGGAGCAGGGCGTGGACGGCATTGAGCAGTATAACCAGCTCAATAAAGTGGAACCGATGAACCGGGCGCTGAGCACGCTGGGCGCACAGACCTGGTTTGCCGGACTGCGGCGCGATCAGTCAGGCAGCCGTGCCAGCCTGCCGGTGCTGGCGGTACAGCGCGGTGTCTTTAAGATCCTGCCCATTATCGACTGGGATAACCGGCAGGTGCATCAGTACCTGAAACAGCACGGCCTGAGCTACCACCCGCTGTGGGATGAGGGCTACCTTTCGGTGGGTGATACCCATACCACGCGAAAATGGGAACCGGGCATGGCAGAAGAAGAGACGCGCTTCTTCGGCCTCAAGCGCGAGTGCGGTTTGCACGAAGGCTAACCACCATCCACAGGGCGAATTTTCGCCCTGTTTTTTGTTTCCCTCTCACGCACCTCTGTTAATTCCTAAAGTCATGCCCGGCTGGTTACAGCCGAAATCGTGCTGCCTGGAAAAAGCGTTATAAAATCAATTCTTAAGCAGAAAAACGCATCAGCTTTGCCAGCGCTATATTCCATTTGGTAACTACTCATGCGAAATCGTAATTTCATCTGGCGGAATAGCGCGACGTATAGTCGCGGTAACTTATTGTAAAACTAGCAAGGTTATCGTGGATTATCTGCCCCTCTTTGCCGATCTCAGACAGCGTCCGGTGCTGGTTGTCGGCGGTGGTGAAATCGCTGCCCGTAAAATTGAACTGCTGCGCCGGGCTGGCGCGCGCATCCTGGTGGCCGCCCGCGAGCTGGGGCATGAACTGCAGGCGCTGGAGGCAGAACAGGCCGTAGAGTGGATAGCCCGCAGTTTTGAGCCGGCTCAGCTTGACGGCGTATTTCTGGTTATTGCTGCCACCGACGATAACGCACTTAATTCACAGGTGTTTGACGCCGCCAACGCGCGGCACAAGCTGGTTAACGTGGTGGATGACCAGCCTAAATGCAGCTTTATCTTCCCTTCTATTGTTGACCGCTCACCGCTGGTGGTGGCGATCTCATCCAGCGGCACCGCGCCGGTACTGGCGCGGCTGCTGCGGGAGAAAATCGAAGCGCTGCTGCCGGCAAACCTGGGTCAGATGGCCGCGCTGGCAGGAGAGTGGCGCGACAAAGTCAAACAGCGCTATCGCAAAATGTCCGATCGCCGCCGCTTCTGGGAGCGCGCCTTTAATGGCCTGTTTGCCAGCCAGATGGCGGCCGGTAACGTCAGCGCCGCACGCCAGACGCTCGATCGCGAACTGGAACATATCAGCGATAACCAGGGCGAAATTGCGCTGGTCGGCGCGGGTCCTGGCGACAGCGGTCTGCTGACGCTGCGCGGTCTGCAGGTGATGCAGCTGGCTGATGTGGTGCTGTATGACCATCTGGTCAGCGATGAGGTGCTGGATCTGGTGCGGCGCGATGCCGACCGCATCTGTGTTGGAAAACGCGCCGGCGCCCATTCGGTGCCGCAGGAAGAGACGAACCAGCTGCTGGTATCACTGGCGCTGCAGGGCAAGCGCGTCGTGCGTCTGAAAGGCGGCGATCCCTTTATCTTTGGCCGCGGCGGCGAAGAGCTGCAGGCGGCGAAAGCGGCAGGCATTCCGTTCCAGGTGGTGCCGGGTATTACTGCCGCCGCAGGCGCGACCGCCTATGCCGGTATTCCGCTGACGCACCGCGATTATGCGCAGAGCGTGATGTTTATTACCGGCCACTGCCGCGCTGACGGCGATGGCATCGACTGGCCATCCCTCGCGCGTGCGCGCCAGACGCTGGCTATCTATATGGGCACCGTAAAAGCAGCGGAAATTGCCGCCGGTCTGATTGACCACGGCCGCGATCCGCTGACGCCCGTGGCGGTGATTGGCCGCGGCACGCGTCAGGATCAGCAGGTGCTGACCGGAACCCTGAATCAACTTGAGGTGCTGGCAGCCGCCGCGCCGACGCCTGCGCTGTTAGTGATTGGCGAAGTGGTGAACTTGCACGGGCAATTAGCCTGGTTTCAACATTCTGCACAGCAGGGGGCTCGCGAGTCCGCCGTTGTCAATTTGGCTTGAGGAAAAACTATGGACCAAAATCGTCTTACTCATCTGCGTCAGCTGGAAGCAGAGAGTATCCATATCATCCGCGAGGTGGCGGCCGAGTTCAGCAATCCGGTGATGATGTACTCCATCGGCAAAGACTCCTCGGTAATGCTTCATCTGGCGCGTAAAGCATTCTTCCCGGGAACCCTGCCGTTTCCTCTGCTGCACGTGGATACCGGCTGGAAATTCCGCGAAATGTATGAGTTTCGCGACCGTACGGTGAAAAACATGGGTGCCGAGCTGCTGGTGCACCGTAATCCGGAAGGCGTGGCAATGGGGATCAACCCGTTTGTTCACGGCAGCGCCAAACATACCGATATTATGAAGACGGAAGGGCTGAAGCAGGCGCTCAACAAATACGGTTTTGATGCCGCCTTTGGTGGCGCGCGCCGTGATGAAGAGAAATCGCGCGCGAAAGAGCGCATCTACTCTTTCCGCGATCGCTTTCATCGCTGGGATCCCAAAAATCAGCGTCCTGAGCTGTGGCATAACTACAACGGCCAGATCAACAAGGGCGAAAGCATTCGCGTATTTCCGCTCTCTAACTGGACCGAACTCGATATCTGGCAATACATCTTCCTGGAAAACATCGAAATCGTACCGCTCTACCTGGCCGCGCCGCGCCCGGTACTGGAGCGCGACGGCATGCTGATGATGATCGATGACGATCGTATCAACCTGCAGCCAGGTGAAGAGATCACCGAGCGCATGGTGCGTTTCCGTACGCTGGGCTGCTGGCCGCTGACCGGCGCCGTAGAGTCTGAAGCGCAGACGCTGCCGGAGATTATCGAAGAGATGCTGGTCTCCACCACCAGCGAACGCCAGGGACGCATGATTGACCGCGACCAGGCGGGATCGATGGAACTGAAAAAACGCCAGGGTTATTTCTAAGGAGACGCAGATGAATACCGTTATTGCACAACAGATTGCCGAGCAGGGTGGCGTAGAAGCCTGGCTGACGGCGCAACAACATAAGAGCCTGCTGCGTTTCCTGACCTGCGGCAGCGTAGATGACGGCAAGAGCACCCTGATTGGCCGCCTGCTGCACGATACGCGACAGATTTATGAAGATCAGCTCTCCTCTCTGCATAACGACAGCAAACGTCATGGTACCCAGGGTGAAAAACTCGATCTGGCGCTGCTGGTGGATGGCCTGCAGGCGGAGCGCGAGCAGGGCATCACTATCGATGTCGCCTATCGCTACTTCTCGACGGAAAAACGCAAGTTTATTATCGCGGATACCCCGGGGCACGAGCAGTACACCCGCAATATGGCCACCGGCGCCTCAACCTGCGATCTGGCTATTCTGCTGATCGACGCGCGCAAAGGCGTGCTGGATCAGACCCGGCGCCACAGCTTTATCTCAACGCTGCTGGGCATCAAACATCTGGTAGTGGCGATCAACAAAATGGATCTGGTGGAGTATCGCCAGGAGACATTTGAGCAGATCAAACAGGATTACCTCGACTTCGCGGCCCAGCTGCCGGGCGATCTGGATATTCGTTTTGTACCGATGTCCGCGCTGGAAGGGGACAATGTCGCTACCCCGAGCACGACTATGCCGTGGTACAGCGGTCCGACGTTGCTGGACGTACTGGAAACGGTTGAGCTGAAGCGCGTTGTCGATCACCAGCCCATGCGTTTCCCGGTGCAGTATGTTAACCGTCCTAATCTCGATTTCCGCGGCTATGCCGGAACGCTGGCGTCAGGCACCGTACGGCCGGGAGATCGGGTAAAAGTCCTGCCTTCTGGCGTGGAGTCGACTATCGCACGTATCGTGACCTTTGACGGCGATCTGCCGGAAGCTGCGGCGGGTGAAGCGATTACGCTGGTGCTGAACGATGAGATCGATATCAGCCGCGGCGACCTGCTGGTTGCTGCCGATGCTGAACTGCAGGCGGTACAGTGCGCTACGGTTGACGTGGTCTGGATGGCGGAGCAGCCGCTGAAGCCGGGTCAAAGCTATGAAATCAAAATTGCGGGCAAAAAAGCGCGCGGCCGGGTGGAAAAAATCCTGCATCAGGTGGAGATCAATACCCTGGCAACGCACACCGTTGACAGCCTGCCGCTGAACGGTATCGGACTGGTAGAAATCACCTTTGATGAGCCGATGGTGCTGGATCCTTACCAGCAAAACCCGGTAACTGGCGGCATGATCTTCATTGACCGGCTGAGCAACGTCACCGTGGGCGCCGGTATGATTAACCAGCCGCAGAGCGCAGCACCTGCTACAGCGGGTAACTTTAGCGCCTTTGAGCTGGAGCTGAATGCGCTGGTGCGTCGTCACTTCCCGCACTGGAACGCGCGCGATCTGCTGGGCGGTGCGTAATGGCGCAGCATGATGAAAACGTGGTGTGGCACGACCATCCGGTCACCCGGGCGGCGCGTGAGCAGCAGCATGGTCATCAGGGTGTAGTGCTGTGGTTTACCGGGCTCTCCGGCTCGGGTAAATCCACCGTGGCAGGTGCGCTGGAGCAGGCGCTGCATCAGCTTGGCGTCAGCACTTACCTGCTGGACGGTGACAACGTGCGCCACGGTCTGTGCCGCGATCTCGGCTTCAGCGATGACGATCGCCGGGAGAATATCCGGCGCGTGGGTGAGGTGGCCCGGCTGATGGTCGATGCCGGACTGGTGGTGCTCACCGCCTTCATCTCGCCGCACCGGGCTGAGCGGCAGATGGTGCGCGATCTGCTGGGCAAAGGTGAGTTTATTGAGGTCTTTGTCGATACACCGCTGGCGGTGTGTGAAGCGCGCGATCCGAAAGGGTTATATAAAAAAGCGCGCGCCGGTGAACTGCGTAATTTCACCGGTATTGACGGCGCGTATGAGGCGCCCGAAGCCGCTGATATCACACTGGATGGCGAACAATTGGTTACAAAACTCGCGGCCCAATTGTTAGACCTGCTGCGCCGCCGCGATATCATCAGATCCTGAACCGACGCGGCAAACGCCTTCTCCGGGTTTGCCGCATTTTAGCGTCAACAGGATCTCTATGCAGAACGTCACTCCCATGCTCGCACGCAAAGACGACAGCTTGCCCGAAGAGCCGCGCTCCTCATTACCCGGCGGCGTTATTGGCTTTTTTGCCTACTGGTGCGCGCTGGCCATTCCCTTTCTGCTCTACGGCTCCAATACGCTATTCTTTTTTCTCTATACCTGGCCTTTTTTCCTTGCGCTGCTGCCGGTATCGGTGCTGGCCGGCATCGTGCTGAGCCTGATGATGCGTGGGCACCTCTTCTGGTGCGCCCTGGCGACCGGTCTGCTGGTCATCTGCCTCTTCTGGCTGGTGTTCTCCTATCTGTCCGGCTGGTAAGCGCAGAGATGTGCAAACGCATCCGCTGGTTACAAAAGTTTGCCTGCTGTTTTTCGTGACCGCCTGCTATAAATAATCCGGATAAATCTGCTTACGCGCCATTTTCGCTGCCGCAGTGGAGTCCGGGCTCAAGTTATGGGATGATTGGGCCGTTTTTCAGGGGGCGGGGATGGGAAAACTGACGTTACTGCTGCTCGCGCTACTGGGATGGTTGCAATATTCCCTGTGGCTGGGCAAGAACGGTATCCATGATTACACACGCGTCAGCGAAGACGTGGTGTCACAACAGGCGAATAACGCCAAACTCAAAGCGCGAAACGATCAGCTGTTTGCCGAAATTGACGATCTCAATGGCGGTTCAGAGGCGATTGAGGAGCGCGCACGCAGCGAGCTGGGCATGATTAAACCCGGCGAGACTTTCTATCGCCTGGTGGCAGACCAGAACAAACGAAATGCGCAGCAGTCTGCGCAAAATCAGCAACGATAACAACATGACTCACCACTCTCACGCTGCGGATGTGATTGCCGTCGTGCCGGCTGCCGGTGTCGGCAGTCGCATGCAGGCGGCGTTTCCCAAGCAATATCTCACTATTGGTACCATGACGCTGCTGGAACACAGCGTGGCGCGCCTGCTGGCTAACGCCGCAGTGCAGCAGGTGATTGTCGCCGTCAGCGCTGACGACGGCTGGTTCGATTCGCTGCCGCTGGCGCACGATCCGCGCGTGGTGCGGGTCACCGGCGGCGCAACCCGGGCCGAGTCAGTGCTGGCAGGGTTACAGCACATCAGAGAGAGCGCATGGGTGCTGGTGCATGACGCCGCGCGCCCGTGCCTTCATGCTGACGACCTGGCACGGCTGCTGGCCGTGCGGGAGCACAGCAGAACCGGCGCCATTCTGGCAGCACCGGTACGCGATACCATGAAGCGCGCTGAGCCGGGCAAAACGGCGGTGGCACATACGGTGGAGCGTGACGATCTCTGGCACGCGCTGACGCCACAGTTTTTCCCGCATAGGCTGCTGACTGCCTGCCTGAGCCGGGCGCTCAGCGAAGGCGCTACGATCACGGATGAGGCGTCAGCGCTGGAGTATTGCGGCTATCATCCGCAGCTGATTAGCGGGCGCAGCGACAACATCAAGGTCACGCGGCCGGAAGATCTGGCGCTGGCGGCCTTTTACCTTACTCAGATTCAACGACAGGAGAACGCATAATGCGTATCGGTCACGGCTTCGACGTTCACGCTTTTGGCGGTGAAGGTCCACTGGTGATTGGCGGGGTGCGTATCCCGTTTGAGCACGGTTTTATTGCCCACTCCGACGGCGACGTTGCGCTGCATGCGCTGACCGATGCCCTGCTGGGCGCGGTGGCGATGGGCGATATTGGCAAGCTTTTTCCGGATACGGATCCGGCGTTTAAAGGAGCTGACAGCCGCGGCTTGCTGCGCGAAGCGTGGCGTCGTATTCAGGCGAAAGGCTACGCCATTGGCAACGTTGACGTCACGATTATCGCGCAGGCGCCTAAAATGCTGCCGCACGTGCCGCAGATGCGCGTCAATATCGCCGAAGATCTGGGCTGCCACATGGATGCGGTTAACGTGAAGGCCACCACCACCGAAAAGCTCGGCTTTACCGGACGCGGTGAAGGTATTGCCTGCGAGGCAGTGGCTCTGCTGGTAAAGGCTGACGCATGAGTGAGCTGCACTATCTGCACGGCGTGCCTGCTGCCACTGGCATAATTAAAGCGCGTCCGGATGATTTTGTGGTGATCGAAGATCTCGGTTATCCCTATGACGGCGACGGCGAGCAGCTGCTGGTACGCATCCGCAAAACGGGCTGCAACACGCGTTTTGTTGCTGAAGCCCTGGCAAAATATCTGGGCGTGCCGGCGCGCGACCTGAGCTATGCCGGCATGAAAGATCGCCACGCCGTGACTGAACAGACGCTCTGTTTCCGCCTGCCGGGTAACGCAATGCCGGTAATGAGCGGCTTTCAGCTTGAAGGGGTTGAGATCCTGCAGGTGATCCGGCACAGGCGTAAGCTGCGTACCGGCGCGCTGGCGGGAAATGCCTTTCGGCTGGTGATCCGCGACGTGTCTGATCGCGCCGACGTTGACGCGCGCCTGCAGCAGATTCAGGCTCAGGGCGTTCCCAACTATTTTGGCGAGCAGCGCTTTGGCCGCGGCGGGAATAACCTGCAGCAGGCGCAGCGCTGGGCAGAAGAGCAGTTTCATCCGCGCGATCGGAATATGAAAGGCTTGCTGCTGTCAGCCGCGCGTAGCTACCTGTTTAATCAGGTGACCAGCGCGCGTCTGCAGCGCGACGGCTCACTGCAGCTGGCGCAGGCAGGCGATGCGCTGCAGCTCGCCGGACGCGGCAGCTGGTTTGTCGCCGCCGCCGATGAGCTGCCAGCGCTGCAGCAGCGCGTGGCCGCGCATGAGCTGCGCATCACGGCACCGCTGGCGGGACGCGGTGAGGCGGGCACGCAGGGAGAAGTTGCCACATTCGAGCAGCAGCAGCTGGCGCAGTCGCCGGCACTGCTGACGCTGCTGACGCGTGAACGGGTTGATACCGCCCGCCGCGCGATGCTGGTGGTGCCGGATAATCTGCAGTGGCAGTGGCAGGATGACGCCACGCTGGCCCTGCAGTTCTGGCTGCCCGCCGGCAGCTTCGCCACCAGCCTGGTGCGCGAGCTGCTGAGCAACGGCGCTGCGGCACCGCTCGGCGACGAGTAGCGCTGACGCCCGGCGCGTTAATTCACCCGGCCGCTGGCCGGGTTCTGACCACTGCAGAGACAAACCCTGCCTCTGTCACGATTTACGTCTACCACTTCCCACGCCTCATCGCTAGAATGCATCTATCCCTGTCTCACCGGCCGCTGGCGTAACTACGCCCGATTTTTCGCACAGCCGGCACCGGCTGGCGGGGACCGGTGAATGAACAAAGGTCAGAAACAGATGCGGATATTGCTGAGTAACGACGATGGAATCCATGCGCCCGGCATTCAGACGCTGGCGCACGCGCTGCGGGAATTTGCTGAGGTACAGGTGGTGGCACCCGACCGCAACCGCAGCGGTGCCTCAAATTCACTGACGCTGGAAACGCCGCTGCGTACCTTCACGCATGCCAGCGGCGATATCGCTGTACAGATGGGGACACCCACCGACTGCGTTTTTCTCGGCGTGAATAAGCTGATGCAACCGCGTCCTGACATTGTGGTCTCAGGCATCAATGCCGGTCCCAATCTGGGCGATGATGTGATCTATTCCGGTACCGTTGCAGCTGCGATGGAGGGGCGCCATCTCGGCCTGCCGGCGCTGGCGGTGTCGCTGAATGGTCATACGCACTATGACAGTGCGGCAGCCGTAACCTGCGTGCTGCTGCGTGCGCTCTCCCGGGCACCGCTGCGTACCGGACGTATCCTCAATATTAATGTGCCCGATTTGCCACTGGCGCAGATTAAAGGTTTTCGCGTCACGCGCTGCGGCAGCCGCCATCCGGCAGATCAGGTGATTTGCACTGAAGATCCGCGCGGCCAGCCGCTCTACTGGATAGGCCCGCCAGGCAAACAGCTTGATGCCGGCCCCGACACCGATTTTGCCGCCGTAGACGCCGGCTATGTTTCGCTGACGGCGCTGCATGTCGATCTCACCGCACACGCCGCGCAGAGCGTGCTGCATGACTGGCTGCTGCAGGCAGAGGTCTCACTGGCATGATAAACCGGCGCATCGACACGCTGTTAGCCCAGCTGCGGGCGCAGGGCATTACAGATGAGCGTCTGCTGCAGGCGATTGCGGATGTACCACGTGAGCGCTTTGTAGATGAAGCGTTTGAGCACAAGGCGTGGGACAACATGGCACTCCCTATCGGCAACGGACAGACCATTTCCCAGCCCTATATGGTAGCGCGTATGACCGCGCTGCTGGAGCTGAACCCGCACTCCCGCGTACTGGAAATCGGCACCGGCTCCGGCTATCAGACCGCTATTCTGGCGCATCTGGTCAATCACGTCTGTTCCGTTGAGCGCATCAAAGGGTTGCAGTGGCAGGCTAAACGCCGTCTGAAGCAGCTCGACCTGCATAATATCTCTACCCGGCACGGTGATGGCTGGCTCGGCTGGCCCGCGCGCGGGCCGTTTGATGCCATCATTGTTACCGCAGCGCCCCCCGAAATTCCGACTGCGCTGATAGCACAGCTGGGTAAGGGTGGCAGAATGGTGCTGCCGGTGGGGGAGGACCATCAGGTGCTTAAGCGTCTGCGCCGCCACAAGGGCGAGCTGACGGAAGAGATTATCGAGCCGGTACGCTTTGTTCCGCTGGTGCAGGGTGACCTGGCGTAAGGGCGATCTTACGTATTTCTTCACAATCACAGCGTGGCATGGCGCAGGTGATATTGTTACTATCCTCTTTTTCGATACCGATGCGCGTTTGAGCCTATTCGCGTAGAGATTTATGCGGTTCAGGCCGCGAGAGAGTTCTGACCAGTATTGCCATCACGGGGGAGCAATGAGCACAGGAAGCACCGCATTTCAATTACGCCGTCTGGCGGCAGTCTCACTGGTAGGTTTCTGGCTGGCTGGCTGTAGCTCTGGCGATAATACGCAGGCGCCTATCAGTCAGGTTGGCAGTAATAATGGCGGCGGTATGCTGACCCCTCAGGGCGGCGGTATGGTCGCTCCACAAGGGGGTGGTATGGTTTCCGGGCAGAGTTCGCCGGTGCCCGCTATGCCACAGGGCGGAATGTTAAGCAGTAATACATCTTCTGCTGCTCCTGCGGGTGGAATGATTAGTGCCAGTAATAATGTAGCGACTGAAAACGGACGCATTGTTTACAACCGCAATTACGGGAATATTCCGAAAGGCAGCTACGGCGGTGAAACCTATACCGTCAAACATGGCGATACCCTGTTTTATATTGCCTGGATCACCGGCAATGACTTCCGCGATCTGGCTCAGCGCAACAATATTCCCGCGCCATACGGCCTGAGCGCAGGGCAAACCCTGCAGGTAGGCAACGGTAACGGTCAGACAATTACCGGTGGAAATGCGATTACAGCAGCCGATGCCAGCCAGAGCGGAGCCACCGGAACAACGGCGCAAACGCAAATAAAATCCCCTGCTGTTGCACAGCAACCTGTTATTACGTATTCTGATGATTCAGGTTCGACAGGTGGGAAAATGCTACCGTCGAAAGGAGCAACTAATGTGGCAACGACCACAGCTCCGGTTACCGCACCGCCTACAGTCAGCAGCACCTCAAATAGCTCAACCCCGGTGGGGAGCTGGCGCTGGCCGACTGATGGCAAGATCATCGATAACTTCTCTGCTGCGGAAGGCGGAAACAAAGGTATCGATATCGCCGGGTCTCGCGGACAATCTGTTGTCGCTACCGCATCGGGAAGGGTGGTGTACGCAGGTAACGCGTTACGCGGGTACGGTAATTTGATCATCATTAAGCATAATGATGATTATCTGAGTGCCTACGCCCACAACGATACAATGCTGGTCCGGGAACAACAGGAAGTTAAGGCGGGGCAAAAGATAGCTACCATGGGTAGCACCGGTACCAGTTCAGTTAGATTGCACTTTGAAATTCGTTACAAGGGGAAATCCGTAAATCCGTTGCGTTATTTACCGCAGCGATAATCCGGCAGAACCTTTGGTGTTCTGCCCTTGGATCACGGGTAGGAGCCGCTTATGAACCAGAATACGCTGAAAGTTAATGAGTTACATGAAGATGCGGAATTCGAGGAGAACGGAGCTGAAGTTTTCGATGAGAAAGCTCTTGTTGAGAACGAACCTGGTGATAGCGAAGTAGCAGAAGAAGAGCTGTTGTCACAGGGTGCGACGCAACGAGTATTGGATGCGACGCAGCTCTACCTCGGAGAGATCGGTTATTCCCCGTTGCTGACGGCAGAAGAAGAAGTCTTCTTTGCGCGTCGTGCTTTACGAGGCGATATTCCTTCTCGCCGCCGCATGATCGAAAGTAACTTACGCCTGGTAGTGAAGATTGCCCGTCGTTACAGCAATCGTGGTCTGGCCCTGCTGGACCTGATTGAAGAGGGTAACCTCGGCCTGATTCGTGCCGTAGAGAAATTTGACCCGGAGCGCGGGTTCCGTTTCTCAACGTACGCTACCTGGTGGATTCGTCAGACTATTGAACGGGCTATCATGAACCAAACCCGTACAATTCGCCTGCCGATTCATATTGTCAAAGAGCTGAACGTTTACCTGCGTACCGCGCGTGAACTTTCACACAAGCTCGATCACGAGCCGAGTGCGGAAGAGATTGCCGAGCAGCTGGACAAGCCGGTTGATGACGTGAGCCGTATGCTGCGTCTCAATGAACGTATTACCTCGGTTGACACCCCGCTGGGTGGTGATTCCGAAAAAGCGCTGCTGGATATCCTGGCCGATGAGAAAGACAACGGCCCGGAAGACACCACGCAGGACGATGACATGAAACAGAGCATCGTTAAGTGGTTGTTTGAACTCAATGCCAAGCAGCGTGAAGTGCTGGCGCGTCGTTTCGGCCTGTTAGGCTATGAAGCGGCAACCCTGGAAGATGTGGGTCGCGAAATCGGGTTAACCCGCGAGCGCGTTCGTCAGATTCAGGTGGAAGGGCTGCGTCGCCTGCGGGAAATCCTGCAGACACAGGGCCTTAATATCGAAGCACTGTTTCGTGAATAAGCCATAATCAGCAGCAAAAACGGTGACCTGTCTGGTCACCGTTTTTTTTTGCTGCGATCAGACCAGGCTTTTCAGCCGGTAGATCCACTCCAGCGCCTGCTTTGGCGTCAGGCTGTCAGGATCCAGCGCTTCCAGCGCGTCCACCGCCGGCGAGGTCTCTGCCACCAGCAGAGGCAGCTGCGCACCGCTGGCTGCCGAGGCGTTCTGACTGCCGGAAAGCGCCTCCAGCTCTTTCAGCTTCTGCCGCGCGCGCTTGATTACCTCTTTTGGCACGCCCGCCAGCGCCGCAACCGCCAGGCCATAACTCTTGCTGGCGGCACCCTCCTGCACGCTGTGCATGAAAGCGATGGTATCGCCATGTTCAACCGCATCCAGATGCACATTCACAACACCCTCCAGTTTTTCCGGCAGCGTGGTCAGCTCGAAATAGTGGGTGGCAAACAGCGTCATCGCTTTGATGCGACTGGCAAGGCTTTCGGCACAAGCCCAGGCGAGTGACAGGCCATCATAGGTTGAAGTGCCGCGACCTATCTCATCCATCAGTACCAGGCTATTTTCCGTGGCATTGTGCAGAATATTGGCGGTTTCTGTCATCTCAACCATAAACGTTGAGCGGCCGGAGGCAAGGTCGTCTGCCGCACCGACGCGGGTAAAGATGCGATCGACAGGACCAATCACGACCTCTTCAGCCGGTACGAAACTGCCTATCCACGCCATCAGCGCAATCAGCGCGGTCTGACGCATATAGGTGCTTTTACCGCCCATGTTTGGTCCGGTGATGATCAGCATGCGCCGCTGCATCGACAGCGAGAGCGGGTTGGCAATAAAGGGCTCTTTCAGCACCTGTTCCACCACCGGATGCCGGCCTGCGGTAATGCGGATACCCGCTTTCTCCTGCAGCACCGGCCGGCAGTAGTTCAGCGTCCAGGCGCGCTCTGCCAGGCTGGCGAGTACATCCAGCTCGGCCAGCGCGGCCGCGCTCAGCTGCAGCGCTTCAAGATGCGGCAGCAGGCGATCGAACAGCTCCTCATAAAGGCCTTTTTCCAGCGCCAGCGCCTTGCCTTTGGAGGTCAGAACTTTATCTTCATACTCTTTCAGCTCAGGAATGATATAGCGCTCGGCGTTTTTCAGCGTCTGGCGGCGCACATAGTGGATGGGCACCAGGTGACTCTGACCGCGGCTGACCTGAATGTAGTAACCATGTACCGCGTTAAAGCCGACTTTCAGCGTATCCAGCCCCAGTTTTTCCCGCTCGCGGATCTCCAGCCGGTCAAGGTAGTCACTGGCACCGTCAGCCAGCGCCCGCCACTCATCGAGTTCAGCGTTGTAACCAGGCGCGATGACGCCGCCGTCACGCACCAGCACCGGCGGTGATTCAATAATTGCCTGCTCCAGCAGCGTACGCAGCTCAGCAAACTCGCCCGTCTGCGTGCGCAGGCTCACCAGCCGTTCCGCCTCTGCTCCGGCCAGCAGCTGATTGATTTCCGGCAGCTGCTGAAACGCATGCCGCATGCGCGCCAGATCGCGCGGGCGCGCGGTGCGCAGCGCCAGGCGTGCCAGTATGCGCTCCAGATCGCCTACCTGACGCAGGACCGGCTGCAGCGCGTCGCTCAGCGACAGCAATTCTGCAATCGCATCCTGACGCCGGACAATTGTCGTAAGGTCACGCAGCGGCATATGCAGCCAGCGCTTCAGCATACGGCTGCCCATCGGCGTGACGGTTTTATCCAGGACCGCTGCCAGCGTGTTATCGATCCCGCCGGCCAGATTCTGGGTGATTTCAAGATTACGGCGCGTGGCCGCATCCATGATCACGCTATCCTGCTGGCGCTCCATGCTCAGGGAACGAATGTGCGGCAGTGTGGTACGCTGAGTATCTTTGGCATACTGCAGCAGACAGCCCGCAGCGCGCAGTCCCAGATGCGCCTGCTCCACGCCAAATCCGCGCAGGTCGCGCGTGCCGAACTGCAGATTCAGCTGCTGGCGCGCGGTGTCGATCTCAAATTCCCACAGCGGACGCCGCCGCAGCCCGCGGCGCTGGTCAATAAGCGACATCGCCTGCAGGTCTTCAGGGTAGAGCAGCTCCGCAGGATTCGTGCGCTGGAGTTCTGCTGCCATCGCTTCAGCGTCGCCCGGTTCGCTCAGGCGGAAACGCCCGGAGCTGATATCCAGCGTGGCGTAGCCAAAGCCGCGCTGGCTCTGGAAGATAGCGGCCAGCAGGTTATCCTGGCGCTCCTGCAGCAGCGCTTCATCGCTGATAGTGCCAGGGGTGACAATCCGCACCACCTTGCGCTCAACCGGGCCTTTGCTCAGCGCCGGATCGCCAATCTGTTCGCAAATCGCTACTGACTCGCCCAGCTGAACCAGCTTTGCCAGATAGCCCTCTACGGCGTGATAGGGCACACCGGCCATCGGGATGGGCTCACCGGCTGAAGCACCCCGTTTGGTCAGCGAGATCTCCAGCAGCTGCGAGGCGCGCTTTGCATCATCAAAGAACAGCTCGTAGAAATCGCCCATGCGGTAGAACAGCAGGATGTCAGGGTGATCGGCTTTCAGGCGCAGATACTGCTGCATCATTGGCGTGTGAGCGCTGATATTCTCTAATGTACTCATAGTATTAGGGTGTCCATGTTTAAACATAAGCAGCGCGATACATGATTCTGATTCTCTTTTATCTGCCCCTCTTAAGGCTCAGCGTGGTTGCCAGAGGCTGGCTGAAGGGCGGGCAGTAACCTGAATGTGTTCACGAGTACGTGCTGATTATGATAACGGAGTCTGTATAGCAGGAAAACCGGCGCGCAGGGCTGTTTCTTCGGGCAGGCTTCAGAATTGCAGAATGAGCCGGTACTGTTTCTGCGCTGAGGGCGCAAAATGTCATCGTCAACATTTCACGAAAGCTGCTACCATCGCGTTACTCCTGCTGACACTGCCGATAGCGAATGTTATGACCCGAAAAAGTACCAAAGCGGCCACCATTAAAGATATTGCGCAGATTGCCGGCGTAACCAATATTACCGTTTCACGCGTGTTTACTGCCCCTGATAAGGTTAAACCCGAAACGCGCGAGCGGATCCTGGCCGCAGCACGCACGCTTAACTATGTGCCTAACGCGTTTGCCCGCAATATCAAAGCCAGCCAGAGCCCTATTATCGGCGTGGTTACCGACGATACCTTTAATATTGTTTATTCCCATATCATCAAAGAGGTGTGCCGCCTGTCAGATGCCAAAGGCTATTCGGTCATGTTCTTTACCACGAACGGCAACCGGCAGATTGAGGCGCGCGCGCTGCAGACGCTGGTCAGCTATAAAGCGGCCGGGATTATTTTGTCGGTAGTGGAGGATTCTGACCGCTACGATAAAAGCCATATCGACGTGGTGCGCCACTCCTCAAGCCAGCTTATCCAGCTGGATCGTCAGTTTGATACGTTGCTGCCGGCGGTCTATATCAACAACAGCCGTGCCGGTGAGCTGGTTGCAGAAGCGATAATGAAAAAAGCGTTTCGCAATGTGCTGGTCATTGGCGGCAGCGAACACTCTCACATTACCCGGCAGCGTATTGACGGGATCCGAAGCGGGATTGACGAGCGCGTTACTCTGCACACGCTTTATACCGACTACCGCTACGAACATGCTAAGGCGATGATTCAGTCATGGTTCTCTACCACCCATGAACGCTACGATGCAATTGTCGGATTAAACGGCATGATTACGCTGGCGGCTATTAATCTGGCCAACAAGTGGGGAATGCACGACACCGGCTTTATCTCTGTTGATGAAGTACCCTGCGCCGAAGATTTTAATCAGGTTATTCCTTATGTCGCTCATGATACCGGCCAGTGGGCGCGGGTGGTGTCAGAAAATATCATCTCTGCTATTGAGGGCCGTCCCTACGAAACCCGCGTGATGCTTAATGGCTTCCTGAAAAACCTTTAGTTTCAGACGCCTGCCGGGTTTTTTCTGTAACAACACTGAAAGCGATGTTAATAAGATGTGACATGCCGCAAGGATCTTAAACTTGTCCATCTGAGAATGTTGACGTTGTCATTTCAGGTGTTTAAATTTTGATCTCATGTCTGTGGCGATGAATTTAACAATCCTCAGATAGCGTATTCCTGGCATACAGGACGTTTTTATCTTTATGTTAACGTCAACATTTCAGGTGTGGTTGCGCAGTGTTCCTGTACCGGCTTTATTTCGTAACGACGATAAGCAGTTAACTGAAAAGACCCGGAGAAAATTATGAAAGGCAAACTGAACACCCTGCTGGCGCTCTGTGTAACGACCCCTTTAATGCTGGCATCTGCACTGGCGATAGCAAAGCCGCTGACTATCGGCATGTCCTTCCAGGAGATGAATAACCCCTATTTTGTCACCATGCAGGAAGCGCTCAAGGCTGCAGCCGGCAGCATGGGGGCTACGGTGATTGAGGCAGATGCCCGTCACGATGTCTCAAAGCAGATCAACGACATTGAAGATATGCTGCAGAAAAAAGTCGACATCCTGCTGATTAATCCGGCGGACACCAACGGGGTGGAAAACGCGGTAAACGAGGCAAAAAAAGCGGGCGTAGTGGTAGTGGCGATTGACGCTCAGGCTAAAGGCCCAATCGACTCTTTTGTTGGCTCCAAAAATTATGATGCCGGCCTGCAGGCCGGAGAGTTTCTGGCGAAAGCGCTGGGCGGTAAAGGTAAGGTCGCCATTCTTGATGGTATTCCGGTGGTGCCGATCATCGAACGCGTTAAAGGGTTTGAAGATGCAATGAAGAAATATCCCGGCATCAAAATCGTTAACCGTCAGAACGGCAAACAGGAGCGTGATACTGCGCTAAGCGTTACCGAAAATATGCTGCAGGCAGCGCCGGATCTGGCCGGCATTTTTAGCGTCAACGATACCGGTGCGCTCGGGGCTCTGGCGGCGATTCAGGCGAACGGCGCAGATGTGAAACTGGTCAGCGTCGATGGTCAGCCGGAAGCGGTGAAAGAGATTGAGAAAGCGGGATCGCCGTTTATTGCAACTTCTGCGCAGTTCCCGCGTGACATGGTACGGCTGGGGCTGGGCGTGGCGATGGCGAAGCACTGGGGAAGTCAGGTGCCGGCTGCAGTACCGCTTGACGTAAAACTGATCACGAAAGAGAACGCCAGCGGCTTTAGCTGGTAATCACTCCGGGGAGGCGCTGCCATGCCGTTACTGCAACTCAGCGGAATCAGTAAATCATTTCCGGGCGTACGCGCGTTAAACAACATCAACCTGACGCTGCACGCCGGTGAAATCCATGCGCTGCTCGGTGAAAACGGGGCGGGTAAATCCACGCTGATGAAGATCCTGAGCGGTATTTATCAGCCTGACAGCGGCGAAATCGCTATCGACGATCGGCCGCAGCAGTTTGCTGGCTATCGTCAGGCGATAACAGCTGGCGTGGGAATTGTCTTTCAGGAGTTCTCGCTGATACCGGGTCTTAATGCCGTCGAGAATATTTTTCTGAATCGCGAACAGCGTACCCGCTGGGGATGGCTGGATCGCCAGACGATGCGCAGTCGTACGCTGGCGCTGCTGGCGCGGCTGGGGGTTGAACTCGATCCGGACATTGCGGTAACGCACCTCAGCGTGGCGCAGCAGCAGTTTGTTGAGATTGCCAAAGCGCTGGCGCTGGATGCGCGGATCCTGATCCTTGATGAACCTACGGCAACGCTGACGCCGGGTGAAGCTGAGCATCTGTTCCGGGTGATGCGCGACCTGCGACAGCAGGGGGTGGGCATGCTGTTCATCTCGCATCATCTGGAGGAGATCTTTGCGGTATGCGACACCATCACGGTACTGCGCGACGGAGGCTATGTTGGCACCCTCCCGGTGAGCGACTGCAGCAGCGAGCAGCTGGTAAAAATGATGGTGGGCCGTCAGGTGGCACAGCATTTCCCCAATAAGCTGCCGCTGCCGGCGGCAACGCTACCGCTGCTGGACGTCAATCTGCAGCGCCAGCGCCAGGGACCCGCAGACGCTTTTCAGCTCTGGCCCGGAGAAATTCTCGGCTTTGCCGGGCTGGTGGGATCGGGCCGCACCGAAACCGCCTGCGCGATGCTGGGTGCACAGGCGTGCTGGCAAAAGGAGGTGCGCCTGAATGGCGAGCCGCTGCGGCTGCGTACGCCCGCCGATGCCTTAGAGCAGGGGATCGGACTGCTGCCGGAAAACCGCAAAACCGAAGGGCTGGTACTGCCGTTTAGCGTGGCGCATAACATCACGCTGAACCGGCAGATCACCCACGGCGGATTTCTGCACCATGTGCGCGAGCGTGAAGTGGTCAGCGATCTTATCCGCAGGGTTGGCGTGAAAACGCCGTCAGCGGAGCAGGAGGTGAATACGCTTAGCGGCGGCAATCAGCAAAAGGTGGTCATTGCGCGCTGGCTGAATAATGACTGCAAGGTGCTGATCTTTGACGAACCCACACGCGGTATCGATGTGGGGGCAAAAATGGAAATTTATCAGCTGATGCAGCAGCTGACCCGTAAGGGCATCGCCATCATCGTCATCTCTTCTGAGCTGCCGGAGATTATTGGCCTCTGCCACCGGGTGCTGGTGTTTCGCAACGGACATATTGCGCAGGAGCTTCACGATACGGCAATCAACGCTGAAACCATCATGCTACACGCTACGGGGAACGCATCATGAGTATTCTCTCTAATTCCATGCTGTCACAAACGTCGCGCAGGCGCGGCCGGCTTGACCGCTGTCTGCACCATCCCGCCTTCCTGCCGTTTGTCGGTTTTGTGCTGCTGTTTATTGTGATGATTTTTCTCAACGATAGCTTTCTGACCGCGAACAACCTCAGCAACGTGGCGCGTCAGGTCTCTATCAACGCCATTATTGCCGTGGGAATGACCTGTGCCATCTTAACTGGCGGGATCGACCTGTCGGTGGGATCGGTGATGGCGCTCTCCGGCACAGTGGCCGCCGGTCTGATGGTGGCGGGAATTCCGATGCCGCTGGCGGTGCTGGCTGGATTGCTGATCGGTATGGGCTTTGGCGCCCTGAACGGCGGCTGTATCGCCTGGCTGCGGATGCCGCCCATCATCGTTACGCTCGCCAGCATGGGGATCGCACGGGGACTGGCGCTGATGTATACCGGGGGATATCCCATCTCCGGCCTGCCGGAAAGCTTCATGATGTTTGGCCGTGCCAGCCTGCTGGGTATTCAGGTGCCCATTTTAATCATGCTGGTGGTCTATTTGCTGGCGTGGATCCTGCTGCACCAGAAGCCCTTTGGTCGTCACGTCTACGCTCTGGGCGGCAATGAAGAGGCCGCGCGCCTGAGCGGTATCCGTGTCTCACGCACCAAGCTCTGGGTATATATCATCAGCGGACTCACGGCGGCGGTGGCCGGTATTGTGCTCAGTTCGCGTCTGATGAGCGGACAGCCCAACGCCGGTAACGGATTTGAGCTGGATGCGATCGCTGCTGTCGTGCTGGGCGGGGCGGCAATAGCTGGCGGTAAAGGTGCCATTCTTGGGACGCTGGTGGGCGCGATGATGCTCGGCATCCTCAATAATGGCCTGAATCTGATGGGGGTTTCACCCTATGTGCAGATTGTGATTAAAGGCGGGATCATTCTGGGCGCGATCTGGCTGAGTTCCGTTAAGCGTAAAGCACACCGTTAAGATAGCCTGCGGGCTCTCTCTCTGTCATTCAATGTTGACGTTAACATTTATCGAAAAGGATACGCTATGAATATTCTGCCGCAACAGATCAAAAGCCTGGTGAACTATGGCCCGCGCGATTATCGCCTGGAAACCTTACCGCTGCCTGAGCCAAAAGCACGCGAGCTGCTGGTAAAAGTGGGGGCATGTGGTATCTGCGCGTCTGACGTCCACTGCTGGCACGGGGCGCCAATGTACTGGGGAGATGGTAATCCGGAAAAAGCCTGGGTTAAAACGCCAGTAGTGGTGGGGCATGAGTTTTATGGCACGGTCGTCGGATATGGCGAGGGCGCGCTGGAGCATTTTGGCGTGTCGCCTGGCGACCGCGTCATCGCTGAACAGATTATTCCCTGTAATCAGTGCCGCTTCTGCAAAGATGGCAAATACTGGATGTGCGAAAAGCACGACATCTACGGCTTTCAGACGCAGGACTCTGATGGCGGTATGACCGAATATATGCTGTTCAAAGCCAACAGCCGGGTGCATAAAATTCCTGATACGCTGACGCACGAAGAGTGCGCGCTGATTGAGCCCTTCGCCTGTGCGGTCCACGCGGTGAACCGCGCGGCGATTGAATTCAATGATGTGGTGGTGCTGGCAGGGGCTGGCCCGCTCGGCACCGGCATGATTCAGGCTATCCGCCTCAAAAACCCCAAGCTGTTTATTGTACTGGATACCATTCCGGAACGTCTGGCGCTGGCGAAAAAGCTGGGGGCCGATCTGGTTTTCAACCCGCTGGAGCAGGATGTGGATGCGGAGGTGCGCAAACTCACTGACGGCTACGGCTGCGACATCTATATAGAGGCGACCGGCAACCCACTGGCAGTTAATCAGGGACTGCAGATGATCCGGCGCATGGGCCGCTATGTCGAGTTCAGCGTGTTTGGTAAGCCTGCAACGGTAGACTGGTCGATCATTGGCGACCGCAAAGAGCTGGATGTGCGCGGCTCACATCTTGGCCCGCACTGCTATGAAACGGTCATCAGCTTTTTTGAGAAAAAATGGTTCACCGCAGAAGGCATTGTTACGCACAGTTTTCCGCTGGCGGAGTGGGAGCAGGGGTTTGCGATGGCATCAGGTCGCGAATCGATCAAAGTGCTGCTGGTACCCTGAACCGTTACGTGCGCCACCTCGTCCTGAGGGGCGCACACACCGCGTAAAGTTACGACATTACTCTGTCCGTTAATGCGCTGAACGACTACCATATGCGTTCAGGTTTTTTGCTCGCTTATGGATATCTAATGCGTATTAAGGTTGCCCTCATTCCGTTGTTTTTCCTGCTTGCTGCCTGCAGCAGCAAGCCTGCGCCTCATCAGCAAGGCGATGTTGTGCCGGCACCTAAAGGCGGCTTCCTGCTGGATTCGTCGCATGCGGTTCAGCCGATGTTTGGTGACTTTGCCGGCAACCCGGCAGCAGAACAATTTATCGATCGGATGGTAGCGAAACATGGTTTTGATCGCGATCAGCTGCATGCGGTTATCGGCCAGGCAAAGAGGCTTGATTACGTACTGCGCCTGATGGATCAGCAGGCACCGAGCTATACGCCGCCAGCGGGGCCAAACGGCGCCTGGCTGCGCTACCGGAAAAAATTTATCACGCCCGATAACGTACAGAATGGCGTAGCGTTCTGGAATCAGTATGAAGATGCTCTGCAGCGGGCGCAGCAGGTTTATGGCGTACCGCCGGAAATTATCGTCGGCATTATCGGCGTTGAGACGCGCTGGGGCCGGGTGATGGGCAAAACTCGTCTGCTGGATGCGCTGGCGACGCTCTCGTTTAACTATCCGCGCCGCGCCGCCTATTTCAGCAGCGAGCTGGAGACCTTTCTGCTGATGGCGCGCACCGAACAGGACGATCCGCTGGATCTGCGCGGATCCTTTGCCGGGGCAATGGGCTATGGCCAGTTTATGCCCTCATCCTATAAAGAGTACGCGGTGGATTTCAACGGAGATGGTCATACCAATCTCTGGGATCCGGTTGATGCGATTGGCAGTGTCGCAAACTATTTCAAAGCGCACGGCTGGCGCAGCGGTGAGACAGTCGCCGTACCGGCGAGCGGACAGGCACCCGCGCTGGAGAATGGCTTCAAAACGCGTTATCCGGTTGCCACGCTGGCGGCGAGCGGTCTGACCCCGCAGGGCTCACTGAATGGCAACAGCGAAGCCAGCCTGCTGCGACTCGATCTGGGCACCAGCTATCAGTACTGGTACGGCCTGCCTAACTTCTATGTGATTACGCGTTATAACCACAGCACCCATTACGCGATGGCCGTATGGCAGCTGGGAGAGGAGGTCGCCAAAGCGCGGCAGGGCAATCTGCTTTAATGCTGTCCTTATAAAGTGTGAGGATATAATATGGCACCCTCTTTGCGGTGCCATTTCACCGCATGCAGATTATCAGGAGCACTTATGGAGCATTTACCCGCCTGTCCGCTGTCTCAGGCTGATTATACCTGGCAGGATGGCGACAACCTTAACTGCCCGTCGTGCGGCCATATCTGGTCTGCCAGCGCGGCAGAAGCGAGCGATACGCTGCTGGTACGCGATGCCAATGGCAATACGCTGGCAGATGGCGACAGCGTCACCGTGGTCAAAGATTTAAAGGTAAAGGGCAGCTCTTCGGTGCTGAAAATTGGTACCAGGGTCAAAAGTATTCGTCTGGTTGAAGGCGATCACAATATTGACTGCAAAATCGAGGGCTTTGGCCCGATGAAACTCAAATCTGAGTTTGTGAAAAAGAGCTGATGGCCGGACGGCGCAGGCCGTCCTGTTTTTTACCCTGAAGGTATTTACGCCTCCCGCTTTCGGTTCCTGCTGCGCCACCCTCTGTACTGAACACCTCCGGTCTCACTCACTGCTGAACGTCAGCGCCTGCCTGGCACAGATCGCGACTATGCTTGATTAAGCGGTACTGACTCCGGCCGATCCGGCACGCGGCAACGGCACGCTGCTGTGCGCTTCCCCGCATCCGGTCAGGATGGCATGAAACCGGACCGGAGGCAGCGGAAGCAGGGGCGCAAATTTCACTGCTGCTGGTTGAAAAGCGCCGTCTGCCGCTCCATTTACTGCTAACGTTGCGCCGCAAAAGGAGAAAGCGATGAATGATGAACAGCTGCAGCAGTTAAGCCGTCAGATTGGCGAAAAGCTCATAGCGCGCCACGCCAGCGTGACGACGGCTGAATCCTGTACCGGCGGCTGGATTGCCAAAGTTTTCACAGATATCAGCGGCAGCTCTGCCTGGTTTGAGCGCGGATTTGTCACCTATAGTAATAGTGCCAAGCAGCAGATGGCAGGCGTGCAGGCGAGCACGCTTGCGCGCTATGGCGCAGTGAGTGAAGAGACGGTACGTGAGATGGTGGCAGGCGCGTGTCAGGCGGCGCAGGCACCTTATGGGATCGCTGTAAGCGGCATTGCAGGACCGGGCGGCGGCAGCGCAGATAAACCCGTGGGCACCGTCTGGTTTGCCCTTGCCGGACCGGAAGGTATCTTTGCGCAACGCTGTGTTTTTGCAGGCGATCGCGAGGCGGTGCGGCGCCAGTCGGTGGCGTGGGCGCTGCAGACGCTGCTTGATCAATTTCTGATAAATTAGGCTTGATACTGTATGATTATACAGTATAATTATTGGCAACAGAACGAGCGGACACAGCCAGTGTTTGCTCACCCGGCATGATTAGGAGTGTAAATGGCGATCGACGAGAACAAACAGAAGGCTTTAGCTGCCGCACTGGGCCAGATTGAAAAACAATTTGGTAAAGGCTCCATCATGCGTCTGGGTGAAGACCGCTCGATGGATGTAGAAACTATTTCTACCGGCTCCCTGTCGCTGGACATCGCACTGGGTGCGGGTGGTCTGCCGATGGGCCGTATCGTAGAGATCTACGGACCGGAAGCTTCTGGTAAAACCACGCTGACGCTGCAGGTTATTGCGGCTGCACAGCGTAAAGGTAAAACCTGCGCCTTTATCGATGCTGAGCATGCGCTGGATCCGGTCTATGCGAAAAAGCTGGGCGTGGATATCGATAATCTGCTCTGTTCACAGCCGGATACCGGTGAGCAGGCGCTGGAAATCTGCGACGCGCTGGCACGTTCAGGTGCCGTTGATGTCATCATCGTTGATTCCGTTGCGGCGCTGACGCCTAAAGCGGAAATCGAAGGTGAGATCGGTGACTCGCATATGGGTCTGGCGGCACGAATGATGAGCCAGGCGATGCGTAAGCTGGCAGGTAACCTGAAACAGTCCAATACGCTGCTGATCTTCATCAACCAGATCCGTATGAAAATTGGTGTGATGTTCGGTAACCCGGAAACCACCACCGGTGGTAACGCGCTGAAGTTCTACGCCTCCGTTCGTCTTGATATCCGCCGTATCGGTGCGATCAAAGAGGGCGACGAAGTGGTAGGTAGCGAAACGCGCGTGAAAGTGGTGAAGAACAAAATCGCTGCACCGTTTAAGCAGGCAGAATTCCAGATCATGTATGGCGAAGGGATCAACACCTTTGGTGAGCTGGTAGACCTGGGCGTGAAACACAAGCTGGTGGAAAAAGCCGGTGCGTGGTACAGCTACAACGGCGATAAGATTGGTCAGGGTAAAGCAAACGCGACCAACTTCCTGAAAGAGAACCCGGCAATTGCGAACGAGATTGACAGCAAACTGCGTGAGGCGCTGCTGACAGGTGCGACAGCAGAGGCAAATACTAAAGAGCCTTCTGACGCTGAGCTTGAAAAAGCAGGCGAAACTAACGAAGACTTTTAATATCAGCGGGAGCAGCAATGCTCCCGTTTTCTTTTTTACTCCTCTGCACGCCTTCCGCTCTCTGCCCCCCATGCTTTACCCTGTCCGTTACCAACAGTAAGGCTAATGTGTATGTCATCAACATCATCACAGGCACCGGTGCCTGACTTCTCCCGTTTACTTGACCGCGCTATGCGCCTGCTTTCACAGCGCGATCACAGCCGCAGCGAGCTGAAGCGCAAACTGCAGCTCTCCGGCCAGCGTGCGGCCTATCTGCAGCAGCAGGAAAATATCCCGATTCCGGATGAGCTGCTGGAAAAAGTGCTCGACTGGTGTCAGGAAAATGGCTGGCTGAACGATAATCGATTTACTGAGCGTTTTATCCAGAGCCGGGCGCGCAAAGGATATGGTCCGCAGCGCGTCAGGATGGAGCTGCAGCAAAAAGGCATCGGACGCGACGAGATCAATCAGGCGCTGGCAGAAAGTGACGTAGACTGGACAGCGTGTGCTGCAGAGCTTGCCAGACGTAAGTTTGGCGAGCCGCTGCCGCAAACCTGGGCAGAAAAAAGCAAAGTACAGCGTTTTCTGATGACAAAAGGCTTTATGATGGAAGATATTCAGGCGGTTTTCAGAAATAGTGACGACTGAAAGGCAATGTGATTTTACTTCCTATTGCAGAAATTTTATCTTATTCCCACTTTTTGTTCCTCAGTCAGCGACGGACCGGATAGACAGGGTTTGTCAGCGAAAGGGAACGTTCGTTAGCGTGATTCCAGGAATTTTATGAGCAAGAGCACTGCTGAGATCCGTCAAGCGTTTCTCGACTTTTTTCATAGCAAGGGACATCAGGTTGTAGCCAGCAGCTCCCTCGTACCGAATAACGATCCAACGCTGCTGTTTACCAATGCCGGCATGGTGCAGTTCAAAGACGTTTTCCTTGGCCAGGACAAGCGTGATTACACGCGTGCGACTACCTCGCAGCGCTGCGTGCGTGCAGGCGGCAAGCATAACGATCTGGAAAATGTGGGTTATACCGCACGCCATCACACCTTCTTTGAAATGCTGGGCAACTTCAGTTTCGGCGACTATTTCAAGCAGGAGGCGATTGCTTATGCCTGGGAACTGCTGACGGGTGAGCAGTGGTTCAGCCTGCCAAAAGAGCGTTTATGGGTAACCGTTTACGAAACCGATGATGAAGCCTTTGATATCTGGGCTGACCAGATCGGTGTGCCGCGCGAACGCATTATTCGTATTGGCGACAACAAGGGCAGCGCATACGCATCTGATAACTTCTGGCAGATGGGCGACACCGGTCCGTGCGGTCCCTGTACTGAAATTTTCTACGATCATGGCGACCATATCTGGGGAGGCCCGCCGGGCAGCCCGGAAGAGGATGGCGATCGCTATATTGAGATCTGGAATATCGTGTTTATGCAGTTCAACCGTCAGGCTGACGGCACCATGCAACCGCTGCCTAAGCCGTCGGTGGATACCGGCATGGGGCTGGAGCGTATCGCGGCAGTCCTGCAGCATGTGAACTCCAACTATGAGATCGATCTCTTTGCGCAGCTGATCAAATCTGTTGCTCAGGTCACTGGCGCAAGCGACCTCAATAACAAATCGCTGCGCGTTATCGCAGATCATATCCGCTCCTGCGCCTTCCTGATTGCCGATGGCGTCATGCCATCGAATGAGAACCGTGGCTATGTGCTGCGTCGCATCATTCGTCGTGCGGTCCGCCACGGCAACATGCTGGGCGCGAAAGAAGCATTCTTCTATAAGCTGGTGGCACCGCTGATTGAGGTCATGGGCGCTGCGGGTGAAGATCTGAAGCGTCAGCAGAAACTGGTAGAAAATGCGCTGAAAGCGGAAGAGGAGCAGTTTGCTAAAACGCTGGAGCGTGGTCTGGCGCTGCTGGATGATGAGCTGGCAAAAGTGAGCGGCGACACGCTGGATGGTGAAACCGTCTTTCGTCTTTATGACACCTTTGGCTTCCCGGCGGATTTAACCGCTGACGTCTGTCGCGAGCGTAATCTGAAGATTGATGAGGCGGGATTTGAAGCCGCCATGGAGCAGCAGCGCCAGCGCGCGCGCGAAGCCAGCGGCTTTGGCGCGGACTACAATAGCGTTATTCGCGTTGATGCCGTAACCGAATTTAAAGGTTATGAAGAGCTGACGCTGAACGCCACGATTAAAGCGCTGTTTGTTGATGGTCAGTCAGTAGAACAGATCACCGCGGGACAGGATGCTGTCGTGATCCTGAACGCTACGCCGTTCTACGGTGAATCAGGCGGGCAGGTGGGGGATACTGGCGTACTGACAGGGCAGAATGCTGAATTTAGCGTGCAGGATACGCAAAAGTATGGCAAAGCACTGGGACATATCGGTAAGCTCACTCATGGTCAGCTGCGTATCGGTGATGCGCTGCAGGCGCAGGTAAACGAAGCACGTCGGGCACGTATTCGCCTGAATCACTCGGCAACGCACCTGATGCATGAAGCACTGCGTGAAGTGCTGGGCGATCACGTCGGGCAGAAAGGCTCGCTGAATAACGATAAATATCTGCGTTTTGACTTCTCCCATTCTGAAGCGATGAAGCCGCAGCAGATCCGTGAAGTTGAAGATATCGTCAATGCACAGATCCGCCGCAACCTGCTGATTCAGACCGATATCATGGATCTGGAAGAGGCTAAAGCGCGTGGGGCGATGGCGCTGTTTGGCGAGAAGTACGATCAGCGGGTGCGCGTGGTCAGCATGGGCGAATATTCAGTGGAGCTGTGTGGCGGTACGCACGCTGCGCGCACGGGTGATATCGGCTTGTTCCGCATTCAGTCTGAGTCGGGCACGGCTGCCGGTATTCGTCGTATCGAAGCGCTGACCGGTGAAGCGGCAATTGCTCAGCTGCATGCACAGAGCGATCAGCTGGCTGACATTGCTCAGGTGGTGAAGGCCAACAGCAGCAACCTCAGTGAGAAGGTGCGCGGTCTGGTGGATAACGTACGCGCGCTGGAGAAAGAGCTGCAGCAGCTACGCGATCAGCAGGCAGCCCAGGAGAGCGCATCGCTGAGCAGCAGCGCCATTGAAATCAGGGGCGCTAAACTGCTGGTAAGTGAGCTGAGTAACACTGAACCGAAAATGCTGCGTACGATTATGGATGACCTTAAAAACCAGCTTGGGTCTGCCGTGATCGTACTGGCAACGGTAGCAGAAGGTAAGGTTTCGCTGATTGCAGGCGTAACCAAAGATCTGACCGACCGCGTGAAAGCAGGTGAGCTGATTAGCGCGCTGGCCGTTCAGGTGGGCGGAAAAGGCGGTGGACGTCCTGACATGGCGCAGGCGGGCGGTACCAATCCGCAGGCGCTGGCAGGCGCGCTGGCAGGCGTACAGGAGTGGGTAAGCAGCCGGCTGTAACAATTAAAATTAAGCGTTGTATAGCGCCAGGAACGTCTGTTCCGGCGCTTTTTAGTGCAATGGACACCAGGTAATGACAAAGTCCGGTCGATGTAGTGTATTTCGGCTAAACTGATTATCAGCAGAATGTATTGGTGTGACAAATCACAATGGTGTATTTGTCATAGGTATTGTTCAGCGGTATATGATGGATATGGCCGGGAGCCCGAACAGGCCCGACTCTTTTAATCTTTCAAGGAGCAAAGAATGCTTATTCTAACTCGTCGAGTTGGTGAAACCCTCATGATTGGCGATGAGGTGACTGTAACGGTGCTGGGCGTTAAAGGTAACCAGGTCCGCATTGGCGTTAATGCGCCAAAAGAAGTATCGGTACATCGTGAAGAGATTTATCAGCGTATTCAGGCTGAAAAAACACAAACCACGGGTTACTAACGTTTTCAGCGTCTCGCTCATGGGCGAGACGCTACCTTTCTGCTCCCTCCATCCGTTTATTTCTGTTTTAGCTTCCTCGCTTTTTTCATTACTGCTCTGGCTTTTGCTGTTGATAAATCACCCTTTTCGCCGTTAAATCAGCCGAATTGTGCGTCATTTGTGCAATCGAACGCGTGAGTGAAAAAAGTCGGGAGAAATTGTTTGACTTATAAGTCCGGGAAAGTAATATGTGCGCCACGCAGTGCCGATGAGCAGAAACAAGTTCAGAAGCACGGTTCGGAAGAACGCGTAAGGTGAGGTGGCCGAGAGGCTGAAGGCGCTCCCCTGCTAAGGGAGTATGCGGTCAAAAGCTGCATCCGGGGTTCGAATCCCCGCCTCACCGCCATTTCCGATGCATCCATAGCTCAGCTGGATAGAGTACTCGGCTACGAACCGAGCGGTCGGAGGTTCGAATCCTCCTGGATGCACCATCTTTTAGATGGTAGCGGATAAAGTTAAAGAGTGAACGAGCAGTTCCTTTCATGGTGAGTTGTTAGCACCCTGCGTAATACAAGAATTACCTCAATGCATCCATAGCTCAGCTGGATAGAGTACTCGGCTACGAACCGAGCGGTCGGAGGTTCGAATCCTCCTGGATGCACCATTCTTTGTATCATTTCAGGCTTGTTGCAGTTAGTCCATCGTAAGAAATACCTCAATGCATCCATAGCTCAGCTGGATAGAGTACTCGGCTACGAACCGAGCGGTCGGAGGTTCGAATCCTCCTGGATGCACCATTCTCTGCTTTTTCCCCATATGCTTCAGTTAAACCCGTTACCGACAGCTTCAGCACCCGGGCTGTGCTCTCCAAATCTCCCCGGCAGTACCAGCCGCTTTCGCAATTAACCCGTCTCTGTTCAGCGATTTTAGCGCCGCCAGAGTTCACTGGCGTTAATAGGAATGCTGACTCTCTTTTGTACTCTGTTTTGAAAAATGCTGCATTTACCGCCATTTATGCCCGGTTTTGTTCCCTGACCTTTTTCTGAAAACGAAAATTCCTAATGCTTTCAAAGCATTTGCGGTTAAGCCTGCCTGGCGACAACCTGAGCGCATTAAGCTAAAGTAATGGCTCATTTTGTCGTACGTGCGATATGCCATTACCGTGAATGATTTCCTGATTTATGGCTCGCTGCTGGGCAGCAGCTTTCTGAGCGCCACGCTGCTTCCGGGCAGTTCAGAAGCTGTACTGATAGCGCTGCTGGTTGCTCAGAAAGGATCGGTATATGGCCTGTTGCTGGCTGCATCAGTGGGAAACACGCTGGGTGGCCTGACCAACATTTTTCTTGGTCGCCTTATGCCGCAGAACGGGCAGGGGCGATGGCATGACACAGCATTGACGTGGTTACACCGATGGGGCCCTGCGGCATTGATCTTTAGCTGGCTGCCGGTTGCTGGCGATCTGCTTTGCGTTCTCGCAGGCTGGTTGCGCTTCAGCTGGCTGCCTTGCATGCTGTTTCTCGCTCTCGGCAAAACGCTGCGTTATATCTTTATCGCGATCGCCACAATACAGGGTATGGAGTGGTGGCATTGATTCGCACAGATTCGAGGCTACGGTTAACATTATGCTGAACAAAAATAAATTATTCTCACAGCGGGAGGTTAATGTGATCCCGGACGTATCAAAAGCGCTCTCCTGGCTGGAAGCGCATCCCGACGCGTTAAAGGGTATCGGCCGTGGCATCGAACGCGAAACGTTACGCGTCGGGCCCGATGGTCATCTGGCTACTACCGGCCATCCGGCATCGCTTGGCTCGGCGCTGAAGCATGACTGGATCACCACGGATTTTGCGGAAACGCTGCTGGAGTTCATTACGCCGGTCGATAAAAATATCGATCGCTCGCTGACCTTCCTGCGCGACATCCATCGCCATGTGGCAAAACAGCTGGGTGAAGAGCGCATGTGGCCCTTCAGTATGCCCGGTCACGTTGACGATACCGATAAAATTGAGCTGGCGCAGTATGGCAGTTCAAACGTGGGCCAGATGAAGACCCTCTACCGGCAGGGGCTGAAAAACCGCTACAGCGCGCTGATGCAGATTATCTCTGGCGTGCATTACAACTTCTCGCTGCCGCTCTCTTTCTGGCAGGAGTGGGCGGATGTAAAAGATGCTGAGAGCGGTAAAGAGACCATCTCTGCGGGCTATCTGCGCCTGATCCGCAACTATTATCGTTTCGGCTGGGTGATCCCTTATCTGTTTGGTGCCTCGCCGGCGATCAGCTCCTCATTTCTTCAGGGGCGTGAGAGCCAGCTGCCGTTTGAAACGGATGGTAAAGATACGCTGTGGCTGCCGTATGCGACCTCTCTGCGCCTGAGTGACCTGGGTTATACCAATAAGTCACAAAGTAATCTCGGTATTACCTTCAACTCGCTGGAAGGGTATGTGAGCGCGCTGAAGGCCGCAATCAAAACCCCTTCTGAAGAGTACGCAGCCATGGGCGTCAAAGATGCTGAAGGCAACTGGCTGCAGCTTAATACTAATGTACTGCAGATTGAGAACGAGCTGTATGCGCCTATCCGTCCGAAGCGCGTTACCCGTTCGGGAGAAGCCCCTTCTGATGCGCTGCTGCGTGGCGGCATTGAGTATATTGAAGTGCGCTCGCTTGATATCAATCCGTTCTCACCGGTAGGTGTGGATGCCGATCAGGCGCGCTTCCTCGATCTGTTCCTGATTTGGTGTACGCTGGCCGATGCCCCTGAACTGAGCGCCAGCGAGCTGCTCTGCAGTCGCAAAAACTGGAACCGCGTGGTGATGGAAGGACGTAAGCCAGGGCTGGTTATTGGCGTTGGCTGCAGCGACACTGAACATTCGCTGGTTGAAGTAGGCAAAGCGCTCTTTGCCGATCTGCGTCGCGTCGCGGAAGTGCTGGATAGCAATGAGGGCAGCACGCAATATCAGCAGGTATGCGATCAACTGGTAGCTTCTTTTGACGATCCTGAGCTAACCTACTCGGCGCGCATTCTTCACGCTATTAAAGAGAACGGCCTGACCGGAGCAGGTGTTGCACTGGCGGAGCAGTACCGGCAGATGCTCTGCGCGGAGCCACTGGAAATTCTGACCGAAGCGGATTTCACTCAGCAGGCGCAGGAGTCTGTTGCTGCACAGCAGGCGCTGGAAGCGAGTGATAGCATAAGCTTTGAGGATTATCTGGCAGGTCGGGAAGGCTGAAAAAGAAAATGGCCACATCACTGTGGCCAAAATTAACATCTCTGTTGTCAGGGATGATGATAACAAATGCGCGTCTTTCATATATTCAGACGCAGAACGACGAGAAAAGTTTCATCGTTCAGAAAAAATTTTTCAAACAGGAGGTGACGTATGCCACTACTGGACAGTTTTACCGTTGATCACACCATCATGGCCGCGCCGGCAGTACGCGTGGCAAAGACCATGACAACTCCGCATGGCGATACCATCACCGTTTTCGATCTGCGTTTCTGCCGGCCAAACATCGACATTCTGACCGAGCGCGGGATCCATACGCTGGAGCATCTGTTTGCCGGCTTTATGCGCGATCACCTCAACGGTGAGGGCGTGGAGATCGTAGACATCTCTCCAATGGGGTGCCGTACCGGTTTCTACATGAGCCTGATCGGCACGCCAGACGAGCAGCGCGTGGCGCAGGCGTGGAAAGGGGCGATGGAAGATGTTCTGAAAGTCAAAGATCAGAATCAGATCCCGGAGCTTAATGAGTATCAGTGTGGCAGCTACAAGCTGCACTCCCTGGACGAAGCGCAGCAGATTGCGCGTAATGTTCTGTCACACGAGATCGGTATTAATCGCAACGAAGATCTGAAGCTGCCAGCAGAGAAGCTGAAAGAGTTGCATATCTGATTAGCCCTTTCTGTAAAAACGCCGCATATTCTGCGGCGTTTTTTTGTATCACGATCCCACTGAGCTTTTCAGCGGCTGCTGCGGTGTAACCCGCACCTGCTTCACCATGTTGTCCTGCACGTCGAGAATATCGATGTCATAGCTGCCAACCTGTACCCGCGTTTCGGTCTGCGGGATCTCTTCCAGCGCCTCAAGCAGCATGCCGTTAATGGTGCGCGCTTCCTCTTCCGGCAGCGTCCAGTTGAACGCCTTATTGATTTCGCGCACGTTAGCGCTGCCTTCAATCAGCACCGAGCCATCATTCTGCGGCATCACCTCTTCTGCGAGAGAAGGGGACATGGAGGTAGTAAAGTCGCCAACGATCTCTTCCAGAATATCTTCGATGGTGATGAGCCCCTTAATATCGCCATACTCATCCACTACCAGACCCGCTTTTTTCTTATTGCGCTGGAACTTAACCAGCTGCACATTCAGCGGCGTGCCTTCCGGCACATAGTAGATCTCATCAGCCGCGCGCAGCAGACGATCCTTATTGAACTCCTTTTTTTCCGTCATCATGCGCCAGGCTTCGCGCACGCGCAGCATGCCCACGGTATCGTCCAGCGAATCGCGAAACAGCACAATACGCCCATGCGGTGAGTTACTCAGCTGACGCTCAATCGATTTCCAGTCGTCATTGATATTGATACCAACAATTTCATTGCGCGGCACCATGATGTCATCCACGCTGACTTTTTCCAGATCGAGCACGGAGAGCAGCATATCCTGATTACGGCGAGACATCAGCGAGCGCGACTCGTAGACAATGGTGCGCAGCTCCTCTTTGCTCAGCGCGGAGTTTACGGAGCCCTCTGTTTTAATCCCCACCATACGCATCAGCATGCGCGTAATGGTATTAAGCAGCCAGACCAGTGGCAGCATCACATACTGCAGCGGCGCCAGTAAAACGCTGCTGGGGTAGGCCACTTTTTCAGGGTAGAGCGCTGCGATAGTTTTAGGCAGGACTTCAGCAAAAACCAGAACAACAAAGGTCAGCACGCCGGTGGCGATAGCAACCCCGGCATCACCATACAGACGCATCCCTACGATAGTCCCCAGTGCGGAGGCGAGAATATTGACCAGGTTGTTGCCGATTAAGACCAGACTAATCAGGCGATCGGGCCGGCGCAGCAGTTTCTCAACGCGCCGCGCTGCACGATTACCGCTTTTCGCTTTGTGCCGCAGCTTATAGCGGTTGAGCGTCATCATGCCGGTCTCAGAGCCGGAGAAGTACGCTGAGACCAGCACCATGATGACAAGAATGATAATCATCGTGGTGGTTGAAACATGTTCCAACGAAAAATTCCTTAGTGGGAAGTGAGAAGATGCTGCAGTACGCGACTGCCGAAGTAAGCCATGGTCAGCAGCAGCGCACCGCCGCAGTTAAACCAGACCACGCGCCGTCCGCGCCACCCTTCACGGTAGTGCCCCCAGAGCAGCACGATATAGACGAACCAGGCAAGAATGGAGAGCACCGCTTTATCAATGTTCTCTGCGCTGAACAGGTTATCCATGAAGAAAAGCCCGGTGCAGAGCACCAGCGTCAGCAGCACCACGCCAATCTGCGTGATATGAAACATTTTGCGCTCAATGCTTAGCAGCGGCGGCATATCCTGCGTAAAGGCGAGCTTTTTGTTTTTCAGCTGATAGTCGATCCACGCCAGCTGCAGCGCATAGAGCGCGGCAATAATCAGCGTGGCATAAGCAAACAGCGACAGACCAATATGCACCATCATGCCCGGCGTGGTCTCGAGGTGCGTAATAAAGGCATTCGGGACAAAGGTGGCAAACGCCAGATTAATTAACGCAAAGCTATAAACCACCGGCAGCAGCAGCCAGCCACGGTTACGTGAAGCCACAATAGTCATAATGGCGCAAATCAGCAGGCTCACCAGCGATCCGATATTAAGTAAGCTGAGATTTTGCCCGCTGTCGATAGCAAATATCCGCTGCTGCAGCGCGACAGCATGCGCAATCAGCGCAACGCAGGCGGACAGGACAGCAAATCGCCGCCAGCCGCTGTTACGTTTCAGTAAGCTGGGGATGATAAGTGCAAGACTGAGGGAGTAGGCGAAGAGCGCCACGATCGCGAAAACGAACATAGATCCTTTCTGAGAGTGATGAGATAAGGAAAAAAGCAGTATAGCGTCAGCGGCAGTATGCTCCAAACGATCTCACGGTCAATTGCAGAGATCGCTCAGGCTTCGTGTTATAATCCGGCGCATTGTGTCGCTCAGGCGGCCTCGCTACGGTATTAAGTGAGAGAGCATGTTTGATAATTTAACCGATCGTTTGTCGCAAACCCTGCGCAACATCAGCGGCCGCGGACGGCTGACCGAAGAGAACATCAAAGATACCCTGCGCGAAGTGCGCATGGCGCTGCTGGAGGCGGACGTTGCGCTGCCGGTAGTACGTGAATTTATTAACCGCGTAAAAGAAGCCGCGGTCGGACACGACGTCAATAAAAGCCTGACGCCGGGTCAGGAGTTTATCAAGATTGTCCGCAACGAGCTGATTGCGGCAATGGGGGCTGAAAATAATACCCTGAACCTGAATGCGCAGCCGCCGGCCGTGGTGCTGATGGCGGGCCTGCAGGGTGCCGGTAAAACCACCAGTGTGGGTAAGCTCGGTAAGTTTCTGCGTGAAAAGCACAAGAAAAAAGTGCTGGTGGTCTCAGCTGACGTTTATCGCCCGGCGGCGATTAAACAGCTGGAGACGCTGGCGCAGCAGGTGGGGGTGGATTTCTGTCCCTCCGATCTCAGCCAGAAGCCGGTTGACATCGTTAAGCATGCGCTGAAAGAGGCGAAGCTGAAGTTCTACGACGTGCTGCTGGTGGATACCGCCGGTCGTTTGCACGTAGACGAAGCGATGATGGACGAAATCAAACAGGTCCACGCCGCCATTAATCCGGTGGAAACGCTGTTTGTTGTCGATGCCATGACCGGTCAGGATGCCGCGAACACGGCTAAAGCATTTAATGAAGCGCTGCCGCTGACCGGGGTGATCCTGACCAAGGTTGATGGTGACGCACGCGGCGGTGCCGCGCTTTCGATTCGTCACATCACCGGTAAACCGATCAAGTTTATGGGGATGGGTGAGAAAACCGAGGCGCTGGAAGCGTTTTATCCCGACCGTATCGCCTCGCGCATTCTGGGCATGGGCGATGTCCTGTCGCTGATTGAAGATATTGAAAGCAAGGTTGACCGCGATCAGGCGGAAAAGCTGGCGAAAAAGCTGAAAACCGGTGACGGTTTCGATCTCAATGACTTCCTTGAGCAGCTTAAGCAGATGCGCAATATGGGCGGTATGGCCAGCCTGATGGGCAAACTGCCGGGTATGGGGCAGCTGCCGGACAACGTTAAATCGCAGATGGATGACAAGGTGCTGGTGCGCATGGAAGCCATCATTAACTCCATGACGCGTAAAGAGCGTGAGAAGCCTGAAATCATCAAGGGTTCACGCAAGCGTCGCATCGCGACCGGCGCCGGTATGCAGGTGCAGGATGTCAATCGGCTGCTGAAGCAGTTCGATGATATGCAGCGCATGATGAAAAAGATGAAGAAAGGTGGCATGGCAAAAATGATGCGCGGCATGAAGGGTATGATGCCGCCAGGTTTCCCGGGCCGTTAAGATATCGCTACACAGCCAGAAAAGTATGCTACTGCGGTTGCTTTTTGCGCCAAAATGAGTAAAATTTTCGGGCTTTTTATATTGCACCCGGGCCCCGTTCCTCGATGGGGCCCGGTTGTTTTATTAACTAAAGAGGATGTTATGGTAACAATTCGTTTGGCACGTCACGGCGCAAAAAAGCGTCCGTTCTACCAGGTCGTCGTCACTGACAGCCGCAATGCACGCAACGGCCGCTTCATTGAGCGCGTTGGTTTCTTCAACCCGATCGCATCTGGTCAGGCTGAAGGTCTGCGTCTGGACCTGGACCGTATTGAGCACTGGGTTGGCCAGGGCGCAACGCTTTCCGATCGCGTTAACGCGCTGATCAAAGAAGCAAAAAAAGCAGCTTAATCTGTCACGGTGGTGAGCATGACCAGTAAACCTGCCGCACAGCCTCCTGTTAACCCCATCGTTTTGGGCAAAATGGGTGCCGCTTACGGAATTCGGGGCTGGCTCAAAGTGTTTTCCTCCACTGAAGACGCTGAAAGCATCTTCGACTATCAACCCTGGTTTATCCAGCGCGCCGGTAAATGGCAGCAGGTAGAACTGGAAGGTTGGAAGCACCACAATCAGGACCTGATTATCAAAGTCAACGGCATTGACGATCGGGACGCGGCGGCGCAGTTAACCAATTGTGAAATCACGGTTGACTCCACGCAGCTGCCTGCGCTGGGAGAGGGTGATTACTACTGGAAAGACCTTATGGGTTGTAAAGTAGTTAACCTCGACGGCTATGAGATGGGCAAAGTCATTGATTTGATGGAAACCGGCTCAAACGATGTACTCGTCGTTAAGGCGAACCTGAAAGATGCATTCGGTGTACAGGAGCGGTTAATACCGTTTCTCGATGAACAGGTTATCAAGAAAGTCGATCTCGCTACTGGCACTATTGAAGTAGACTGGGATCCTGGTTTTTGATCTCCGGACAATCCGGTAACGTAACGGCGAACGCGATGTGGATTGGTGTTATCAGCCTGTTTCCAGAGATGTTTCGCGCTATTACCGAGTACGGGGTAACTGGCCGGGCAGTTAAAAATGGCCTGCTCAACATTGAGAGCTGGAGTCCTCGTGACTTCACGCACGACCGGCACCGTACCGTGGACGATCGTCCTTACGGCGGCGGACCGGGAATGTTGATGATGGTGCAACCCTTACGGGATGCGATCCACGCAGCGAAAGCAGCGGCGGGAGAAGGTGCTAAGGTGATTTATCTGTCACCTCAGGGGCGCAAACTTGACCAGCAGGGCGTTTGCGAACTGGCGACTAACCAGAAACTGATTCTGGTCTGTGGTCGCTACGAAGGTATTGATGAGCGCGTGATCCATACAGAGATTGACGAAGAGTGGTCAATCGGTGATTACGTTCTCAGTGGTGGTGAGCTGCCAGCCATGACGCTGATTGACTCCGTCGCCCGGTTTATTCCCGGCGTACTGGGCAAGCAGGCGTCCGCCGATGAAGACTCATTCTCGGATGGTTTGCTGGATTGCCCGCACTATACCCGGCCTGAAGTGTTAGAAGGGATGGAAGTACCGTCAGTTCTGCTGTCGGGCAACCATGCCGATATTCGCCGCTGGCGCCTGAAACAGTCGCTAGGCCGTACCTGGCTAAGAAGACCTGAACTTCTGGAAAACCTGGCTCTGACTGAAGAGCAAGCAAGGTTGCTGAATGAGTTCCAGCGGGAACAGCAGCAGCAACAAAACGATGAAGCGGAAGAGTAATCTTCCCTGACTATCAGTTTACCCAGGATATGAGATTTAATTATGAGCAACATTATCAAGCAAATTGAACAAGAACAGCTGAAACAGGATGTACCTTCATTCCGTCCGGGTGATTCCGTGGAAGTGAAAGTATGGGTCGTTGAAGGTTCTAAAAAACGTCTGCAGGCATTCGAGGGCGTGGTTATCGCTATTCGTAACCGCGGTCTGCACTCTGCATTCACTGTTCGTAAGATTTCCAACGGCGAAGGCGTTGAGCGTGTCTTCCAGACTCACTCTCCGGTAATTGACAGCATTACTGTCAAACGTCGTGGTGCTGTGCGTAAAGCCAAACTGTACTACCTGCGTGAGCGCACCGGTAAGTCAGCTCGTATCAAAGAGCGTCTTGGCGCGTAAGCGACATCTCAAAGTTAATAGCAAACAAGGGGTTGGCATAATGCCAGCCCCTTTTTTATGGATGCTTTAAGCGATAAACCGCGGCCTCAACCGGCCCGTCCGGCAGCACAATCAGCCCGTGCTGGCAGCCTGTCAGCGTAAACCCGCTGCGTAATGCCACGGCGCGGCTGGCGACATTATCTGTGGCGGCCAGGATTTCCAGCTCCGTGATATCTGGCCGGCTAAAACCCAGGGTTATCAGTTGCGCTACCGCGCGTGTAGCCACGCCCTGACGCTGCGCATCGCTGCGTACCCAGTAGCCCAGCGCTGCAACCTCGCCGGGCTGACGGGCAAAACGGATCCCGGCCCCTCCCAGCAGACGATGACGGCTGTCTGCGATCGCAAACCTTTCGGCCTCACCTCTGACACGCTCTGCGTGAGCGAAATTAAACCAGCTTACTGCCTCTTCCGGCCGGTAATTTTCATGTGCCCACGTCATCCAGGGCAGCAGGGTATCAAGAGACTGATTGACGGCCTCAGCAAAAGCAGTTGCATCTGACAGCGCAAAGGGACGCAGGATTATCTCAGTCATAATCAGTCAGCCTTCATAAATTGTGAGGAATTACAGAATATTAACTGAGCGCGCAGTGAAAAACGAGTCGCAGCTCTACGATAGTGTAATTTTATATTTACACACATCCGGCAAGGTATACAGTGTCATTTATTTATATATATCTGATAAATATAAATTTAAATGCAAATTTATACCGTGGTGCAATGCAGGTGGTAAAAATAGTGTACACGCATGGATTGCATACAATACAGCCTGTGATAGAGTAAGCGTCATCCTCACTGAGGATCCAAACCGCACAGATGAGTAAAAAGGATCGCCACCATGCAGAAAGACGCGCTGAATAACGTACATATCGCTGACGAACAGATTTTAATTACGCCGCAGGAGCTGAAAGCACGCTTTCCGCTGACGGCAGAGCAGGAAGCTCAGATTACTGCTTCGCGTAAAACTATTGCGGACATTATTGCCGGGCGCGATCCGCGTCTGCTGGTGGTCTGCGGTCCCTGCTCAATTCACGATCCGGAAGCAGCGTTAGCGTACGCCCGTCAGTTAAAAGATCTCTCTGTGCAGCTGAAGGATCAGCTCTATATCGTCATGCGCGTCTATTTTGAAAAACCCCGCACCACCGTAGGCTGGAAAGGGCTGATCAACGATCCTTACATGAACAACTCATTTGATATGGAAGCCGGGCTGCACATTGCGCGTCAGCTGCTGGTAAACCTGGTTGAAATGGGTTTGCCACTGGCGACAGAAGCGCTGGATCCTAATAGCCCGCAATATCTCGGCGATCTGTTTAGCTGGTCAGCCATTGGTGCGCGCACCACGGAATCACAAACGCACCGTGAAATGGCGTCTGGTCTTTCAATGCCGGTAGGTTTTAAAAACGGCACCGATGGCAGTCTCGGCACGGCGATCAACGCTATGCGTGCGGCAGCGATGCCTCACCGTTTTGTCGGCATTAACCAGGCAGGGCAGGTCTGCCTGCTGCAGACGCAGGGCAACCCGGACGGACACGTGATCCTGCGCGGTGGCAAAGCGCCTAACTACGGCCCGGACGATGTTGCACAGTGTGAAAAAGAGATGCTGAAAGCAGGACTGCGCCCGGCCTTAATGATAGATTGCAGCCATGGCAATTCTAACAAAGACTATCGTCGTCAGCCTGGCGTAGCCGAATCGGCTATTGCGCAGATCAAAGATGGAAACCGCTCTATTATTGGCCTGATGCTTGAGAGCAATATTCACGAAGGCAATCAGCCTTCAGAGCAGCCGCGCAGCGAAATGAAGTATGGTGTCTCGGTGACCGATGCCTGCATTGACTGGAATACTACCGAAACGCTGCTGCGCACGATCCATCAGGATCTGCAGGGAGTGCTGTCGGCGCGTCTGTCACACGAGGTATAAAGAGTCATGGTGGCTGAACTGACCGCATTGCGCGATCAAATTGATGAAGTCGATCAGGCGCTGCTTGGGCTGCTGGCAAAACGACTGGAGCTGGTGGCACAGGTTGGCGAAGTAAAAAGCCGTTACGGCCTGCCGATTTATGTACCCGAGCGTGAAGCAAGCATGCTGGCGTCACGCCGGCACGAAGCAGAAGCGCTCGGCGTATCTCCCGATCTGATTGAAGATGTATTGCGTCGTCTGATGCGGGAATCCTATACCCATGAGAATGACAAAGGTTTCAAAACCCTTTGTCCTTCACTGCGTCCGGTAGTGATCGTCGGCGGCAGCGGCAAGATGGGGCGTCTGTTTGAAAAAATGCTGACACTGTCCGGTTATCAGGTGCGCATTCTGGACAAAGAGGACTGGGATCGCGCCGATCGGCTGCTGCAGGATGCGGGCATGGTGATCATCAGTGTCCCAATCCATCTTACCGAGAAGATCATCGCCGATCTGCCTGCGCTGCCGGACGACTGCATCCTGGTCGATCTTGCATCGGTAAAAAACAGGCCGCTGCAGGCCATGCTTGCCGCGCACGCCGGACCGGTACTGGGGCTGCACCCGATGTTTGGGCCCGACAGCGGCAGTCTGGCAAAACAGGTTGTGGTCTGGTGCGACGGTCGTCAGCCGGAAGCGTATCAGTGGTTCCTGGAACAGATTCAGGTTTGGGGAGCACGGCTGCACTGCATCAGCGCCGCAGAGCACGATCAGAACATGGCCTTTATTCAGGCGCTGCGTCACTTTACGACTTTTGCTTACGGCCTTCACCTGGCTGAAGAGAATGTGAACCTGGATCAGCTGCTGGCGCTCTCTTCACCTATTTACCGGCTGGAGCTGGCCATGGTAGGGCGGCTATTTGCGCAGGATCCACAGCTCTATGCCGATATCATTATGGCTTCAGAAAGCAACCTGGCGCTGATAAAACGTTACCATCAGCGCTTTGGTGAAGCTATATCGCTACTGGAACAGAGCAATAAGCAGGCGTTTATCAGCAGTTTTGAGCGCGTGGAACAGTGGTTTGGCGATCACGCCCAGCGTTTTCTGGTTGAAAGCCGCAGTCTGTTACGCTCGGCTAACGATAGCCGGCAATAAAAAAAGGCACCCTCAGCGGTGCCTTTTCTGCTTATATGCGGGGTTCAACCGGAACCACATTTTCACCAGGATAGCAGCCCAGCACTTTCAGTGAGCGCGTCAGCTGGCGTAATTCTGCCAGCGCCAGCTGCATATTTTCCGACTGCAGATTGCCCTGCACATCAATGTAGAACATCTCTTCCCACGGGTTACCGTTAATTGGGCGATTCTCCAGCCGGCTCATAATCAGATTATGGTTGCGCAGTACCAGCAGGGCCTCTACCAGCGCACCCGCCTGCTGACCGGTAGCCATGATCAGCGTGGTTTTGGCCGGGACCTGCACCGAAACGTCAACCGGCTTGCGCGCCAGTACGATAAAACGCGTGTGGTTCTGCTGCTGATTTGCCAGGTTACGCTCCAGCACCTGCAGCCCATAGAGTTCACCGCCTGCTTCGCTGCCCAGGGCGGCAACCTCTGGGGAATTAAGCGCGGCGACTTTCTCCATGGCTGCGGCAGTGCTTTCGGTGTACTCAATTTTCCACTGCGGGAAACGGTTAATAAACTGACTGCACTGCTGAAAAGGCTGGGGATGACTGTAGACGGTTTTGATCTGTTTAAGCGTGGTGGTCTCTTTTACCAGTACACAGTGCTCGATAGGGATGGTCAGTTCGCCAATGATTGAGAGCGACGTCTGCTGCAGCAGATCGTAAACATCATTGATAGAGCCTGAGCTGGTGTTTTCAATTGGCATCACCGCATAGTCAGCCTGGCCAGCCTCAACCTGCTGGATAATATCCTGAAATTTCAGACAGCCGTTTTCAACATATGAAGCAAAATGGCGTGACGCATATTTACGGGCGGCCAGATGCGAATAAGATCCCTTAGGTCCCAGAAAGGCGATGCGGGGCGCCAGCGCATGCGGGTGGTTCAGGTTTTTCTGCAGCAGCGCCTGCTGCGTCAGCACCGAATCTTCAATAATCAGCTGAAACAGACGGGTAATGTAGTGGGCATCGAGCTGCTGCTGCTTACCGAGGGAAATCAGATTTTCCAGCAGGGCACGCTCCCGCTCAATATCACGTATGGGCCGCAGCGTGGTCAGTTTCGCCTGGGCAACTTCGATTGCCAGCGACCGTCGCTCGGCCAGCAGCGTAAGTAGTTTGCTGTCAACTGCGCTGATTTTATCGCGCAGCACCAGCAGTGGATTATCGATACTCATTAAGCTCACCTGTAAATACAGTTAAAAAAAAAGCCTCCCGCTGGGGGAGGCTTTGTCATTCGTCTTCGCATTCATTTTCGCATGACGACACGCCTCCCGTTCAGGGGAAGGTAAAAAAGAATGCGAAGAAAAATGGCTGATGTTTCATGTCTGATTCCGGCAGGAAAGTGTTCTGAGAGTAATCGTACTGCTTAAAAGCTGTCAATAAAAAACGCGCCAGCTGGCGCGTTTTTTATAACTACAGCGTTTATCCTGCCGGAATAAAATCTTTAACACTGCTGGCAGCGCGGCGTGCTTCAGGCTTGTGCTGAGCTTTATTTAGCTGGCGCCCCAGTTTCTCAATCAAATCATTGATGGCGGTATACATATCACCATGTTTGGCACTGGCAACCAGAGTACCGTTAGGCGTATTAATCGTGGCATCTGCCGCAAACTCTTTAGGCTCTTTTGACAACACGATGTGTGGGTTAATGAGGTGGACTTGCCGCTTTTCCAGCTTAGCGAGACGGTCTTCGACATGGCTGCGGATGGCCGGAGTGATTTCCATTTGTTTACTGGTAATGTTCAGAATCATAGTTAAACCTCTCTGTCATTTCCGTCTGGGTAGAGTCAGCATACCGCGCCCCACAGGAATTTATGTGATCTTGATCACATAGAAAGGTCACTTTTTGTCAACGCAGAGGATTTGCGAGAAAGACCGGAGATTATTTAAAAATTGCTTGAAGCCAGCACTACAGCAGGGCAGGATTGACGGGTTAACCGCAACGCAAATGCCCTTTGCAGGCATAAAAAAAGCAGCCAAACGGCTGCTTTTTAAGCACGTTATCAACCACTTTTTTAACTGTTATTGGCCGCGATAATTTTCGCAACTTTGTCAGCTTCGGCCGTTAACTGCAGCTGGCGATAAGCATTCTCCATCAGCGGCAGCGCATCGCGTGTTGCCTGCGTATCCTGATAATCACGCATCATGCCTTCCACACGATTAACAACAGCGACATAAGCCCCGCGCTTGGTATAGAATTGCGCCACCGAAAGTTCATATTTCGCCAGACGATCTTTCAGATAGGTCAGGCGTTTCTGAGCATCCGCCGCATACTGGCTGTTTGGGTAGCTACGCAGCAGCTGGGAGAAGTCACGGAAGGCGTCGCGCGCATGGTTGGGATCGCGATCGGAGCGATCGATACCAAAGAAGCCCTGCAGAGCTGAGTCATCCAGGGCCATATCCGTCAGACCTTTCATATAGATGACGTAATCGATATTCGGATGAGTCGGGTTCAGACGCATAAAGCGCGAGATAGCAGCCTGCGCCAGCGGAAGATCGGCATTTTTGTAATACGCGTAGATTAAATCCAGCTGCACCTGCTGCGAGTAAGGACCAAATGGATAACGATTATCCAGCGCTTCCAGTTGCTTAATTGCCGCTTTGAAGTTACCGTCCTGCAGCTTTTGCTGAGCTGTGGCATAAATTTCAGACGGCGGGCTGTCCGGAACCGGATCAGATGAGCCGGAGCAGCCTACCAGGGCCAGGCTCAATGTGGCGGCAGCCACCAGATGTTTCATACGCGTCATGACGAAATGATTATCCTCAAAATGTTATGGCGGAAGCTGTCCGTATAGCTCCCGGTAATGACCAGTACGATAGCACATTATATTAAACGGCATCGCCGTAAAACCCAACGTTAACGAAGAAGCTGTATATGGCACAACAAGTTCAACTCACCGCAACGGTGTCCGAAGCACAGCTTGGACAACGTTTAGATCAGACTTTGGCAGAATTGTTCCCTGATTATTCACGCTCCCGCATAAAAGAGTGGATCCTCGATCGCCGCGTCAGCGTCAACGGCACTATCATCGATAAACCGAAAGAGAAAGTTCTGGGCGGTGAGCAGGTGGCTATTGATGCTGAAATTGAAGAGGAACAGCGCTGGGAAGCGCAGAACATCCCTCTTAATATCGTTTATGAAGATGACCATATTCTGGTTATCAATAAACCCCGCGACCTGGTGGTACACCCCGGTGCAGGTAATCCTGACGGCACTATTCTGAATGCACTGCTCTACCACTTTCCGCCGATCGCTGATGTACCGCGCGCCGGTATCGTACATCGCCTGGATAAAAACACTACTGGCCTGATGGTCGTGGCAAAAACGGTTCCGGCACAGACCCATCTGGTGGAAACGCTGCAGCTGCGTGAAATCACGCGTGAATATGAAGCGGTTGCCATCGGTACGATGACGGCTGGCGGCACCGTTGATGAACCCATGGCGCGACACTCCACCAAGCGTACCCATATGGCCGTCCATCCGATGGGAAAACCGGCAACCACGCACTACCGCATCATGGAGCATTTCCGGGCCCATACGCGCCTGCGCCTGCGCCTGGAGACGGGCCGTACGCATCAGATCCGTGTTCATATGGCGCATATCAACCATCCGCTGGTGGGCGATCCGCTTTACGGTGGCCGGCCGCGTCCGCCAAAAGGGGCGTCAGAGGCGTTCATTAATACGCTGCGCGGATTTGATCGTCAGGCGCTGCACGCGACAATGCTGCGTCTCTATCATCCGATAACCGGTATTGAAATGGAGTGGCATGCTCCGCTGCCGCAGGACATGGTTGATCTGATTGACGCCTTAAAAGCCGATACGGAAGAGTTCCGCGATCGCATGGACTGGCTATGAGCGAATGGATCATCCCGGACTGGCCTGCTCCGCAGCGCGTTCGGGCCTGCTCCACGACCCGGCGGGGCGGTCATAGCCTGGCGCCCTGGGATTCGCTCAACCCGGCGGCTCACGTCGGGGATGCGCCCGCTCACGTGATGCGTAATCGCCAGCACATCGCAGAAACATTAGCGCTTTCTGCGATGCCGCAGTGGCTGGATCAGATACATGGCAATGCGGTAGTGCGCCTGCCTGCAGCCTGTGCGCTGCCACAGGCTGACGCGGCCATTACCCGGGAGCCGGGCGTGGTGTGCGCCATTATGACGGCTGACTGCCTGCCGGTGCTGTTTTGCAGTAAAGATGGCAGTGAAATCGCAGCAGCCCATGCGGGCTGGCGCGGCCTCTGTAACGGCGTGCTGGAACAGACGCTGGCGCAGTTTCACTGTCCGGCCAGCGAGGTATATGCCTGGCTGGGCCCGGCTATCGGACCCGGTGCGTTTGAAGTAGGAGCGGAAGTACGTCAGGCATTTATGGCCCACGATGCGCGCGCAGAAGTGGCCTTTCGTCCGGCAGGCGCAAAATATTTTGCGGATATCTGGCTGCTGGCCGAACAGCGTCTGCTTAGCGCAGGCGTAACCTCTGTCAGCGGTTCACGACGCTGCACGTTCACAGAAAAGCAGGATTTTTTCTCTTTTCGCCGCGACGGTGTTACCGGGCGTATGGCTACATTAATCTGGCTGCAATAACCTTACGCCCGGAGACGAGCCGGGTAGCCTGTTTTTTGCTCACAATGTCAGGTCAGAAACCTTGAAAATTTGAGGCCTGACCTCATCTTAATCTCCAGTAGCATTTTGACCTGTAACGGGAGGAATTATGCGTCTGGATCGTCTTACCAACAAATTCCAGCTAGCCCTTGCTGATGCCCAGTCCCTGGCTCTGGGACAGGATAACCAGTTTATTGAACCACTTCATGTGATGAGCGCTCTGCTCAACCAGGAAGGGGGATCGGTGCGTCCGCTGCTTAGCGCAGCAGGAGCCGATGTCGCCACTCTGCGTAGCAGTATTGAACAGGCAATCAATCGTCTGCCCCAGGTCGAAGGCACCGAGGGGGATGTACAGCCCTCAGCCGATCTGGTGCGGGTGCTGAACCTGTGTGACAAACTGGCGCAAAAGCGCGGCGATAACTTTATCTCATCTGAATTATTTGTTCTGGCGGCTCTGGATTCACGCGGTTCACTGGCGGATCTGCTTAAAGCTGCCGGCGTGACGTCTGACAAACTCGCGAACGCTATCGAACAATTGCGCGGAGGCGAAAACGTGAATGACCAGGGAGCTGAAGATCAGCGCCAGGCACTGAAAAAATATACCATCGATCTCACCGAGCGCGCCGAACGTGGCAAGCTGGACCCGGTAATCGGACGCGATGAAGAGATCCGCCGTACCATCCAGGTGTTGCAGCGCCGTACCAAGAATAACCCGGTATTGATTGGTGAACCCGGCGTGGGTAAAACCGCCATTGTTGAAGGGCTGGCTCAGCGCATTATCAATGGTGAAGTGCCTGAAGGCCTGAAAGGTCGTCGCGTACTGGCGCTGGATATGGGGGCGCTGGTGGCGGGAGCCAAATACCGTGGTGAATTTGAGGAGCGCCTGAAAGGGGTGTTGAACGATCTCGCGAAGCAGGAAGGCAATGTCATTCTGTTTATCGATGAGCTGCACACGATGGTAGGCGCAGGCAAAGCTGATGGCGCGATGGACGCAGGAAACATGCTGAAGCCAGCTCTGGCGCGTGGTGAACTGCACTGCGTTGGCGCAACCACGCTGGATGAGTATCGGCAGTATATAGAAAAGGATGCTGCCCTGGAGCGTCGCTTCCAGAAAGTATTTGTGGCAGAGCCCAGCGTCGAAGATACCATCGCTATTCTGCGCGGTCTGAAAGAGCGCTATGAGCTGCATCACCATGTGCAGATCACCGACCCGGCTATTGTGGCAGCAGCAACGTTGTCACATCGCTATATCGCCGACCGGCAGCTGCCAGATAAAGCGATCGACCTGATTGATGAAGCTGCATCCAGTATTCGTCTGCAGATCGATTCGAAACCTGAGCCGCTCGATCGTCTGGAGCGCCGTATCATCCAGCTGAAACTGGAGCAGCAGGCGCTGAAGAAAGAGTCTGACGATGCCAGCGTCAAGCGTCTTGAGATGCTGGAGACGGAGCTGAATCAGAAAGAGCGCGAATATGCAGAACTGGAAGAGGAGTGGAAAGCTGAAAAGGCGTCACTCACCGGTACGCAAAATATTAAAGCGGAGCTGGAGCAGGCAAGACTGACGCTGGAACAGGCGCGGCGCACAGGCGATCTGGCGCAAATGTCAGAGCTGCAGTATGGCAAAATTCCGGCGCTGGAAAAGCAGCTGGCGAGTGCCACTCAGGCTGAAGGCAAAATCATGAAGCTGCTACGCAACCGCGTAACGGATGTTGAGATTGCCGACGTACTGGCGCGCTGGACCGGTATTCCGGTAGCACGCATGATGGAAGGTGAGCGCGACAAACTGCTGCGTATGGAGCAGGAATTACATGCGCGGGTTATCGGCCAGAACGAAGCGGTAGAGGCGGTTTCAAATGCCATCCGTCGCAGCCGGGCAGGCTTGTCCGATCCCAATCGCCCGATTGGTTCATTCCTGTTCCTCGGTCCAACCGGGGTAGGTAAAACCGAGCTGTGTAAAGCGCTGGCAAATTTTCTGTTTGACAGCGACGATGCGATGGTGCGGATCGACATGTCTGAGTTTATGGAGAAACATTCGGTTTCGCGGCTGGTGGGTGCACCTCCGGGATATGTCGGATATGAGGAGGGCGGTTATCTTACTGAAGCGGTACGCCGCCGGCCTTACTCCGTCATCTTACTGGATGAAGTTGAGAAAGCGCATCCGGATGTATTTAACATCCTGCTGCAGGTGCTGGATGATGGACGACTGACGGATGGTCAGGGGCGTACCGTAGATTTCCGCAACTCAGTGGTGATCATGACGTCGAACCTGGGATCGGATTTAATTCAGGAGCGCTTCGGTGCGCTTGATTACCCAGCGATGAAAGAAACGGTAATGACGGTAGTCGGACACCACTTCCGTCCTGAGTTTATCAACCGTATCGATGAAGTGGTGGTATTTCATCCGCTGGGAGAGCAGCACATTGCCTCTATTGCGCAGATACAGCTGCAGCGGCTTTATCAGCGTCTGGAAGATCGCGGCTATCAGCTGCACATCTCCGAAGCAGCACTGAAACTGCTTGGTGAGAATGGCTACGATCCGGTTTACGGTGCGCGTCCGCTCAAACGGGCTATCCAGCAGCATATTGAGAACCCGCTGGCGCAGAAGATACTCTCCGGGGCGTTTGTGCCAGGAAAAACCATCGAGATGGATGTAAGCGAAGGCGAAATTGTCGCTCACCAGTAAGTGTTGTGCATAAAAACGGGCCTGCGGGCCCGTTTTTTGTTTCTTTAATATACAGCTGAGCTGGTTTTTACAACGCATTGCCTGGAAAGTAAGCGCCCGAGCAAAAAAGTTGAAATTAGCACTTGTCACCCGGCGAGAACTCCCTATAATGCGCCACCACTGAGACGGCAAAGCGGCAACGCAGACGGGCTCAGCAGGGCGTGAAGCGATTCACCCCGCCGGAGAAAACGCTGAAAAAAGTGGTTG